>NZ_BAUC01000034.1 GCF_000474215.1 Edwardsiella hoshinae NBRC 105699 = ATCC 33379
TCCGGGAGGCTTTTTTATGGCGCGTTCAGACGTTACTCAGCTTCAATCCCAACATGCCACAGACAATCAATCCCAGGCTCAGTAAGCGTAACAGGCTGGCCGACTCCCCCAAGAGGATCATCCCCATCATCGCCGTACCGACGGCACCGATACCGATCCAAACGGCATACGCCGTACCGGCGGGTAAGGTTTTCATCGCATGCGCCAACAGCAGCACACTGGTCACCATCGCCACTACGGTGACGAGACTGGGCCACAAGCGGGTGAATCCATGTGAATACTTCAGGCTGAGCGCCCACACGACCTCTAATAGGCCGGCGAGCAACAACACTACCCAAGACATGATAAGATCCAACGAATACCCGGGACGTCCCTGAGAGGCGTGGTCTGCACGGGACGTCCCGTGACAGAAGGAGCCGTAAATGGCTCAGCGAGCCTACCCCGCCCTTGAGATAAAACCAAGCCCCCGCAGGCCGGGGGCGAAAAAAAACCGCGCCAGGCGCGGTTTTTGTCGTGACGCGAAGTTACTTCACGCGGGAAACATATTCGCCAGAGCGTGTATCCACCTTGATCACTTCCCCGATCTGAACAAACAACGGCACTTTAACCACCGCGCCGGTGCTCAGGGTCGCCGGCTTACCGCCAGTCCCCGCGGTATCGCCCTTCAGACCCGGATCGGTATCGACGATCTCCAGTTCGACGAAGTTCGGCGGAGTGACGGCGATCGGTTGGCCGTTCCACAGGGTAACCACGCACTCGGCCTGATCCAGCAGCCACTTGGCGTTATCGCCAACCGCTTTGGCATCGGCAGCCAGCTGCTCAAAGGTATCGTTGTTCATGAAGTGCCAGAACTCACCGTCGTTGTACAGGTAAGTCAGGTTCACGTCCATGACGTCAGCCCCCTCAGCACTATCGGTAGACTTGAAGGTCTTCTCGATCAGCTTGCCGGTCAGCAGGCGGCGCAGCTTAACGCGCGCAAAGGCCTGGCCTTTACCCGGTTTGACGAACTCGCTGGATTCGACGGCGTAAGGTTCGCCGTCCATCATGATTTTAAGACCGGAGCGGAAATCGTTGCTAGAATACGTTGCCATAAAGGCCCTCTGAATAATTTACTTGGTAGCTTAGCCAAAAAAATGGCACATATTGTAACCCAAAAAGGGCAGCCGAGAGAAGATTGGCTGCAACAACTTGCCGACGTTGTCACCGACCCCGCCGACTTACTGGCTCAACTGGGCCTCGCCGACCACCCAGAATGGCGCGCGGGCTGTGAGGCACGCCGTCTGTTTCCTTTGCGGGTACCACGCGCCTTCATCCGCCGCATGCGTCATGGCGATCCCCGGGATCCCCTATTGCGCCAGGTGATGAGTGATGCCGCCGAGTTTATCGAAACCCCCGGTTTCTCGACCGATCCGCTGGAAGAGCAGCATAGCGTGGTGCCCGGCCTGTTGCATAAATACCACAACCGAGCCCTGTTGCTAGTTAAAGGAGGCTGCGCCGTTAACTGCCGTTACTGCTTCCGTCGTCACTTCCCCTACCAGGAGAATCAAGGGACGCGCGCCAACTGGCAACGTGCGCTAGAGTACCTCCGCGAGCACCCGGAATTGGATGAGATCATCTTTTCCGGCGGTGATCCGCTGATGGCCAAGGATCATGAACTCGACTGGTTGTTCACACAACTGGAGTCATTGCCGCACCTCAAGCGGTTACGCATTCACAGCCGCCTACCGGTAGTGATCCCGGCGCGTATCACCGAGGCACTGTGTCAGCGCATGGCCGATTCTCCGCTCCAGATGCTGCTGGTCACACATATCAACCACGCCAACGAGATCGATGATGAGTTACGCACCGCTATGGGGAGCCTGAAACAGGCGGGGGTGACGTTGTTAAACCAGAGCGTACTGTTGCGGGGTGTCAACGACCATGCCGAGACCTTGGCCGCGCTGAGCAATGCGCTGTTCGACGCCGGTATCCTGCCCTATTACCTGCATGTACTGGACCGGGTACAGGGAGGGGCTCACTTTATGGTTCCGGACGACGAAGCTCGCGTCCTGATGCGGGGATTACTGGCCCGGGTCTCGGGTTACCTGGTTCCGCGCCTAACGCGCGAAATCGGTGGTGAACCGAGCAAAACCCAGCTTGATTTGCACCTGCGTCAACGCTAATCCCCCCGCAATCGAGCCCGGCATTATGCGCCGACCGCTCACCTGCTGATCTAGCCCGCCGCGCTTGATGCGGGCTGCTGCGTCTTTTCTCTCGCCTTAATCCATCGAATAACAATAAACCCTAAACTCACCACATAAATCTACCAATATCGCGATAACTTTTAACCTTTATTTAAATTGAAGCGATCCAGCTACGTGCATTAACCAGTTATTTACGTTATAAACACAGCGCAGTAAATCATCATACCAATAATAGTAACCTGAGTTAGATAGGGAAATTTATGCCTGCTTACCTACCATTCCTGTTGGGGATCTTACCTCTCGTCGTTATGATTATTCTGATCCTCAAAATCAAAACCCCCATTCACTACGCCGTGCTACTCACCCTGGCGCTGACGCTGCTGGTCACCGGGCTGTATTGGCATACACCGTTACAAACACTCGGCTCGGCAGTACTCTATGGTGCCTTGAAGGGGTTGTGGCCGATCATCATCGTGATCCTCGGTGCCATCTACAGCTACAACCTGATGCTGAAGACCGGTAGCATGGATGTCCTGCGTCATGTATTAGCCACAGTCAGCGACGATAAGCGTATCCAAGTGCTCCTGATAGCCTGGTGCTTCGGCGGTTTTCTCGAGGCCGCTGCGGGCTATGGCACCGCCGTCGCCATCCCCATCGGTATCCTGATCGCACTCGGCTTTAACCCGCTCAAGGCCGCCATCGCTTCCCTGGTCGCCAACACGGTGCCCACCGCCTTCGGTGCCGTCGGCATCCCAGTATCGATCCTGGCCGAACAGGTCAATCTGCCCGTCACCGCCCTCAGCGCGACCATCATCGCTCAGTTAGCGTTGTTTAACATCCTGCTGCCCTTCGTCATCGTCGCCATCATCGGCGGCGGGATCCGCGCACTGCGTGGTATGGTTGGCCTAACGCTGGTGTGTGGCATCGCCACCTTAGTTCCTCAGTATATCGTGGCCATCAAGCTGGGTGCCGAGCTGCCCGCTTTCGCCGGCAGCCTGGTCAGCCTGATCGCCGTTACCCTGATGGCCAAAGCCCGGCGTGCTGAGACTGCTGCCGAGTACCGCATCGATAGCACGCATCTGTCTGGGGAGTGCCATTACTCCACCGTGCAGCTGCTACGCGCCTGTGCCATCTATATCCTGATCTTTATCTTCATTCTGCTCTGCTCACCACTGTTGCCAACCCTACGTGCGACGGTCGCCCAAGTCGCCAGCGTGATCAGCTTCCCGTTAGCCGATGGCCAAGCATTGCGCCTAAAAATCGACTGGATCGCCACCCCGGGCGTGCTGATCATCATCGCCACCCTGCTCGGTGGCCTCATACAGAGGGCCACCATTGGCCAGATGTTGCATGTCTTCGTCGCCACCGTGAAGCAACTGAAGAATTCGATCATCGCCATCTGCGCCATCGTCGCCATGGCGACGGTTATGGACGTCAGTGGCCTGATCGCCACCTTGGCACAGACCCTGGTTGACGTCACCGGCGGCGGCTACCTGTTCATCGCCCCGATCATCGGCGCTTTGGGCACCTTCGTCACCGGCAGCGACACCAACTCCAACGTACTGTTCGGCAAACTACAAACCATGGCGGCCGAGCGGCTACACGTCGATCCGTTATGGCTGGCAGCGGCCAATACCTCCGGCGCAACCGGCGGCAAGATGATCTCGCCGCAAAGCATCGCCATCGCCGTTTCGGCCACCCGTATGGAGGGACAAGGCAGCGCCATCATGTCCGGTACCCTGAAGTATTGCTGCGCCTACATCGTGATCCTCGGGGTGAAGATCGGCTTGGTTTACTACTTTTTCATGGCTTAATTTATTGAATTTAAATGTTTTACTATTACACAATGGAGAGCCTTCGTCGTGAACGTTAACTTCTTTGTCACCTGTCTGGGCGATGTCCTCAAGTCGCGCATGGCGCGCGACTCGGTGCTGCTGCTGGAGCAGTTGGGTTGTACGGTGCATTTCCCAGAAAAACAGGGATGCTGCGGCCAACCAGCCATCAACGGTGGCTATGTCGCCGACGCCATCCCCGGGATGAAAAACCTGATCCGCGCGCTGGAAGAGAATGACGATCCGATCATCTCGCCAGCGGGCTCTTGCACCTACGCCGTCAAAAGCTACCCCAGCTACCTGAGCGCCGAGCCCGAATGGGCGTTACGTGCCGAGCGGGTCGCTAATCGGATGGTGGATCTAACCTCCTTCATCGTGAATACCCTGGGCATCCAGGATGTGGGTGCCCGCCTACCGGGACGGGCGGTCTACCATCCCTCCTGTAGTCTGCTACGTAAGATGAAAGTGCGCGATGAGCCGTTGATCCTGCTCAAGCATGTGCAAGGGTTGGAGCTGCAACCCTTCCCCGATGCCGAGACCTGTTGCGGTTTCGGCGGCACTTTCTCCATCAAGATGGCCGAGATCTCCGGCGAGATGGTGAAGGAGAAGGTCAGCCATATGATGACGGCCCAACCGGACTACCTGATCGGCGCGGATATCAGCTGCCTGATCAACATTGGCGGCCGCATGCAGCGCGAAGGCTTGCCGGTCAAGGTGATGCACATCGCCGAAGTCTTGATGTGCCGTTAAGGAGGATGCTATGTCGCTACAAACCAGCGCAATGAAATTTAAGGAGCGCATCCGCGTCCAACTGGACGATAGCGTGATGCGCAAGGCGGTGGCCAACGCCCAGGCGCGTATCGGCGCCAACCGACAGAAAATGGTGGATGAGCTTGGCCACTGGGAGGCATGGCGCGAACGCGCAGAACAGATCCGAGACCATGTTCTGGACAACCTCGATGCCTACCTGTATCAGCTCGCAGAAAAGGTACAGGCCAACGGCGGTCATGTCTACTTCGCCAAGACGAAAGAAGATGCCACAAGCTACATCTTACACGTCGCCCAAGCGAAAAATGCCAAGAAAGTGGTCAAGGCCAAGTCGATGGTCACCGAAGAGATCGGCATGAACGCTGTGCTACAAGAGGCGGGTATTCAGGTGGTGGAAACCGATCTCGGCGAATATATCCTCCAGCTCGATCAGGATCCGCCCTCTCATGTGGTGGTGCCGGCGATCCACAAGGATCGTCACCAGATCCGCCGGGTACTACATGAACGACTGGGTTATGACGGCCCGGAAACGCCAGAGGCGATGACACTCTTCATCCGCCAGAAGATCCGTCAAGACTTCCTCAGCGCCGAGATCGGCGTCACTGGCTGTAACTTCGCTGTCGCCGAAACGGGCTCGGTCTGCCTGGTAACCAACGAGGGTAACGCCAGGATGTGTACCACCCTGCCACCGACCCATATCGCCGTGATGGGAATGGAGCGTATCGCACCGACCTTTGAAGAGGTGGATGTGTTGATCACCCTGCTGGCGCGCAGCGCAGTCGGTGCCCGGTTAACTGGCTACAATACCTGGCTGACTGGGCCACGCCTGGATGATGAGCTCGACGGCCCGCAAGAGTTTCACTTGGTAATCGTCGACAATGGTCGCTCGGCGGTGCTTGGCTCTCCCTTCCGCTCGGTGCTACGCTGCATTCGCTGTGGCGCCTGCATGAACACCTGTCCGGCCTATCGTCACATCGGCGGACACGGCTATGGTTCGATCTACCCCGGCCCGATCGGTGCAGTGATCTCACCGTTGCTTGGCGGCTATGCCGCTTTCAAGGATCTGCCTTACGCCTGCTCGCTCTGCACCGCCTGCGACAGCGTCTGCCCAGTGAAGATCCCCCTCTCTCAACTGATCTTGCGCCACCGCCGCACCATGGTGGAAGCGGGCCTGCCCCCGCGCGCCGAACAACGCGCTACTCGGTTGTTCACTTACGCCAATAGTCACCCCGCCATCTGGAAGGTCGGCATGATTGCCGGAGCACATGCCGCCAGTTGGTTTATCAAAGGCGGCAAAGCGCCGATCAATGTCGGTGCTCTGGCCGAGTGGACCGAGGCGCGCGATCTGCCGCAAGCCGATGGCGAGAGCTTCCGTAGTTGGTTTAAGCAGCATCAGGCGCAGGAGAAGAAATAATGAATAACCGCGACACATTCCTGGCAAACATCGCGAGCCAGCTCGGACGCGAGGTGCGCCACACCCCGCAGCCTCGCCCACAACCGATCAACGATTATGCCCAAACTCGCTTGACGGAGCTGACACTGGCACAACGCCGCGATACCTTTATCGAGGTCGCCAGCCATGTCATGCTGGCGCACTGCGAACGCTGTAGCGCAAGCGAAGCCCCTCAGGCTGCATTGCGCCTCTGCGAGCGTTATGGCCGCACTCCGGCCATCGTCAGCGGGGATGAGCGCTTAGCTCAATTGGGAATCCGTGAATACTTGCTGCGTGAGTGCCCCGCGACGCTCTGGGACCCCGTCAATGGGGTGGAGAATCTCCGTCTGGCAGAGCAGGCCAAAGTCGGCATCGTCTTCGCAGAATACGGCCTGGCCGAATCCGGTGGCGTCGTGTTGTTCTCCTCCGCACAACGCGGACGCGCCCTCAGCCTGCTGCCGGAATCGTCGATCTTTGTCCTGCGCCAGAGCACTATCCTGCCGCGCGTCGCGCAACTGGCCAGCCAGCTGCACCAGCAAGCCCTACGCGGGGAACGTATGCCATCGTGCATCAACCTGATCGGTGGCCCTAGCTCGACCGCCGATATCGAGCTGATTAAAGTAGTCGGCGTACACGGTCCGATCAATGCCGCCTACCTGATCATCGACGACTGTTAACCACGCCTCCGTCATGCGCCCATGCCTGCCATCCCTCTCGGCTATGCCGAGGAGGATGGCAGCGACAAAAAAGCCGCAGCTCTCAGGCTGCGGCTTAAACTCTTCGAGCTACCCGATGACTCAGTTCGGGCACTTATAGACCTGGCCGCTCATCTTGCTATCCAGCGGCGCGAAGCTGGACCAGAAACCTTCGCTGGGACTAACAGCCCCGTAGATCACATTCCCGCCCATCGCGGCGGCTTTGTTACGCAGATCGTTAGCGGCGGCACGCATCGAGCTCGTTTCGCCCCCCTGACCGGACAACCAGTTACTCTGCGTCCCCGTTGCCTCACCCAGCAGTTGGCATTCGGCACCCGGCTTGGTATCGGTGAATTTTACCTGCTGGCCGGCGGAAGACAGCTGAGTCATGGAACTGCACCCAGCCAGCAGCATGACGGCTGCCAGACCCAGTAACCCTTTAATCCGCATCTTATTCCCCATTTGATGTGTAAATGTTATCCGAATAATACCAGAATCCGTTGCCAACACTTAATGAATGTGTTGCGCGGCTACGCTGGTGGGTTAAGACACCCTTAGGGATCCCGGTATGCCACTGCATAGTAGTGTATACCCACGCGCTTAGGCCACAATGATATGACAAAATTTCGTGCCATATCATACGCCAGATAGAAAAAACCCCCGCAAAGCGGGGGTCGTTAATCAACGGCGTCGCTAGCGGGATTACATCATGCCGCCCATGCCGCCCATGCCGCCCATGCCGGCTGCACCTAAGTCAGCTTTCTCTTCTTTCGGCAGGTCGGTCACCATGCACTCGGTGGTGATCATCAGACCGGCTACGGAAGAGGCATACTGCAACGCAGAACGGGTTACCTTGGTCGGATCCAGGATACCCATCTCGATCATGTCGCCATACTGCTCAGTCGCCGCGTTGTAACCGTAGTTACCTTCGCCGCCTTTGACGTTGTTGGTAACCACTGACGGCTCTTCACCGGCGTTGGCCACGATCTGACGCAGCGGAGCTTCCATAGCGCGCAGAGCGACCTTGATACCGACGTTCTGCTCTTCGTTGATGCCTTTCAGATCAACCAGTTTAGCGGCTACGCGTACCAGGGCAACACCACCACCGGCAACGACGCCTTCTTCTACCGCGGCGCGAGTCGCGTGCAGGGCATCTTCAACGCGTGCTTTCTTCTCTTTCATTTCAACTTCAGTTGCGGCGCCAACTTTGATGACGGCTACGCCGCCTGCCAGTTTAGCCACACGCTCCTGGAGTTTTTCACGATCATAATCGGAAGTAGCTTCTTCGATCTGCTGACGGATCTGAGCCACACGGCCCTGGATAGCCGCTTCTTCGCCCACGCCATCAATGATAGTGGTAGTGTCTTTGTTGATGACAACGCGTTTTGCCTGACCCAAATCTTCCAGAGTCGCTTTTTCCAGCTCCATGCCGATCTCTTCAGAGATCACGGTACCGGCAGTCAGGGTAGCGATATCCTGCAACATCGCCTTACGACGATCGCCGAAGCCCGGTGCTTTCACCGCAGCCACTTTTACGATGCCGCGCATGTTGTTGACCACCAGGGTAGCCAGGGCTTCACCTTCAACGTCTTCAGCGATGATCAGCAGCGGTTTGCCTGCTTTAGCCACGGCTTCCAGCACCGGCAGCATCTCACGGATGTTGGAGATCTTCTTGTCAGCCAGCAGGATGAACGGGCTTTCCAGCTCTACAGCGCCAGTTTCCGGCTTGTTGATGAAGTACGGAGACAGGTAACCGCGGTCGAACTGCATACCTTCAACCACATCCAGCTCATCCTGCAAACCGGTGCCTTCTTCAACGGTGATGACGCCTTCTTTACCGACTTTTTCCATCGCTTCGGCGATCAGCTGACCGACGGTATCATCTGCGTTAGCAGAGATGGTACCGACCTGAGCGATCGCTTTGGAATCAGAGCACGGTACGGACAGCGCTTTCAGCTCTTCAACGGCGGCGCTAACCGCTTTGTCGATACCACGCTTCAGATCCATCGGGTTCATACCGGCGGCAACGGCTTTCAGGCCTTCGTTAACGATGGCTTGTGCCAGTACGGTAGCGGTGGTGGTACCGTCACCCGCAGCATCGTTCGCCTTGGAAGCCACTTCTTTCACCATCTGGGCCCCCATGTTCTCGAACTTGTCTTCCAGCTCGATCTCACGCGCAACGGATACACCGTCTTTGGTGATGGTCGGAGAACCAAAGGACTTGTCCAGAACAACGTTACGACCTTTCGGCCCCAGGGTGACCTTTACTGCGTCTGCCAGTACGTTCACGCCACGCAACATTTTTACACGGGCGTCGTTACCAAATTTTACGTCTTTAGCTGCCATTATCTTTGTCCCTTAAATTCGTTCAAATTGGATAGTGATAGTGCGAGCGCTTGCCAATGCGGCGATTACGCTTCGACGATGGCCAGGATGTCGCTTTCGGACATGATCAACACTTCTTCATTGTCGATCTTCTCGGCCTTCACGCCATAACCATCGTTGAAAATCACGGTATCACCGACCTTCACGTCCAGCGGTTTCACATCGCCATTCTCCAGAATGCGACCATGACCCACGGCGATCACCTCACCGCGCGTGGATTTGCCCGCTGCGGAACCGGTCAGAACAATACCGCCAGCAGACTTAGACTCAACTTCTTTACGCTTGACGATCACACGGTCGTGCAATGGACGAATTTTCATTGATAGCTCTCCTTTGAGAAAGTCCATATCGTTTTAGGGTTGAAAGCCGGGCACGGGGATTTACACCGCGCTTCGGACTCATGTTTTGCTAGATTGGGGCGCCGTTTTCCACCTTCAAGGGGGCAATGGCAAAAAAATTCGCTTTTTTTTAACCTGCGAAGGTCAAAGATGCAACCGTGGCGTGATGACAGCCTGTCACGATGACAGGCCGGAGAGGTAATCGCCGAGGATGGCGGGCACGTCTAGCGAGGCTTACTTATGATCCAGATGACGGTGATCGTCATCTTTGCGTTCGAACTCACCGTCGAAGGTCTGTCCGCCGCCGAAGCCACCGCCGCCCTCTCCCGGGCCACCGCCGCCACGATAGAAACGAAAATAAGGCAACAGTTTCAGCACCAGATGCTTCTGCACCGGCGGCAACATCAAGAGCAGCCCGAGGAAGTCGGTAAAGAATCCAGGAACGAGCAACAATAAGCCCGCCATCACCAGCGACACACTCTTGATCATCTCGGCGGCGGGACTCTCCCCTTGTGCCAACTTCTGCTGGATCTGCATCAGGGTCTTCATGCCTTGATTACGCACCAGCGAGGCCCCGAGGCACGAAGTCAAGATCACCAGCAAGAGTGTCAACGCGACCCCAAAAACAGCCGCAACTTTGATGAAGATCGATATTTCTATATAGACATATAAAAATACCAGTATGAAAGGCAACCAGCGCAAAGGATGTCTCCTAATTAAACGACTGTTTCACTATCTACACGAATGTAAATAAAAAACGACTACTTTAAAAATAAAATTATATTGGCGTCAAAAAAAGCGTCAATATAATTTGTATGATGTTATTTTCATCACCAGACACCCCCTAACTCGTGTGGGTTATTTACATTAACTGTGAGTATTATCACAGATATGATAATCAAAGGGATAAGATGCACCATATAGTGATCTAGGTTCATACTTTTCCCTCCCGGCAGCATATGATCGTGTTCATAAAAGAGAGAACGGTGAATTCTCTCTGTTGTTCCTTAAAGAAAATTAATTTATTAGCTAATTTACTATTCGGCATCAATGAAAGAAGGTTCTCATGTCAAATAACATCCGTATTGAAGAAGATCTATTAGGCACCCGTGAAGTTCCTGCTGACGCTTATTATGGCGTCCACACCCTACGTGCGATGGAAAACTTCTATATCAGCAACAACAAAATCAGCGATATTCCTGAATTTGTTCGTGGTATGGTTATGGTTAAAAAAGCGGCAGCGATGGCTAACCGCGAACTGCAAACTATTCCGCGTAAAATTGCTGACACCATTATCCAGGCCTGTGACGAAGTTCTGAATAACGGCAAGTGCATGGATCAGTTCCCGGTAGATGTATTCCAGGGCGGTGCTGGTACTTCTGTCAACATGAACACCAACGAAGTCCTGGCTAACATCGGTCTGGAGCTGATGGGTCACAAGAAAGGTGAATACCAGTACCTGAACCCGAACGACCATCTGAACAAGTGCCAGTCCACCAACGACGCTTACCCGACCGGTTTCCGCATCGCCGTTTACGCTTCCATCATGAAGCTGATCGACGCGATCACCAACCTGCGTGAAGGCGTTGACCGTAAGGCCGAAGAGTTCAAAAACATCCTGAAGATGGGCCGTACTCAGCTGCAAGACGCTGTACCGATGACCTTGGGTCAGGAATTCCACGCATTCAGCGTTCTGCTGAACGAAGAAGTGAAAAACCTACATCGTACCGCTGAACTGCTGCTGGAAATCAACCTGGGTGCTACCGCTATCGGTACCGGTCTGAACACGCCGGAAGGCTACCAGAAACTGGCCGTACAGAAACTGGCCGAAGTCAGCGGTCTGCCGTGTGTCCCGGCCGAAGACCTGATCGAAGCCACCTCTGACTGTGGTTCTTACGTCATGGTTCACGGCGCCCTGAAGCGTACCGCGGTCAAACTGTCTAAGATCTGTAACGACCTGCGTCTGCTCTCCTCTGGTCCGCGTGCTGGCTTGAACGAAATCAACCTGCCGGAACTGCAAGCAGGCTCCTCCATCATGCCGGCTAAAGTTAACCCGGTGGTACCGGAAGTCGTTAACCAGCTGTGCTTCAAAGTCATCGGTAACGATACCTGCGTTACCATGGCCGCTGAAGCTGGTCAGCTACAGCTGAACGTAATGGAGCCGGTTATCGGTCAGGCCATGTTCGAATCCATCTCTCTGCTGACCAACGGTTGCTACAACCTGCGTGAGAAATGCATCGACGGCATCACCGCCAACAAAGAAACGTGCGAAAAATTCGTCTTCAACTCTATCGGTATCGTTACCTATCTGAACCCGTTCATCGGTCACCACAACGGCGACATCGTAGGTAAGATCTGTGCCGAAACCGGTAAGAGTGTACGCGAAGTCGTGCTGGAGCGCGGCCTGCTGACTGAAGCGCAGCTGGACGACATCTTCTCTGTTGAGAACCTGATGCACCCGGCATACAAAGCTAAGCGCTACACCGACGAAAGCGAAAAATAATTAACGTATCGCTTATTGTAGGCACGTCTGGTCCCCTGGTCAGTCGTGCCTTTTTATTGTTATTGTAGAGAAAAAATAAGAATTATTATCATTACACTTTAAGGAGAAACACTATGCTAGTTCTAGAACTGGTGATTGTTCTGCTGGCGATTTTCTTGGGGGCCAGACTAGGAGGGATCGGGATCGGCTTCGCCGGCGGTCTCGGGGTCTTAGTGCTCGCCGCCATCGGCGTTGCCCCAGGTAAAATTCCGTTCGACGTTATTTCCATCATCATGGCCGTTATCGCCGCCATCTCCGCGATGCAAGTAGCCGGTGGTATGGACTATCTGGTCCATCAGACCGAAAAAGTTCTGCGTAAAAACCCGAAACACATCACCATTCTGGCGCCAGTTGTCACCTACCTGCTGACCATCTTCGCCGGTACAGGTAACATCTCTCTGTCCGCACTGCCGGTTATTGCCGAAGTTGCCAAAGAGCAAGGCATTAAGCCATGCCGTCCGCTGTCTACCGCAGTGGTCTCCGCTCAGATCGCGATTACTGCCTCACCGATCTCCGCCGCCGTGGTGTACATGTCTTCCGTCATGGAAGGCCATGGTGTCAGCTACCTGCATCTGCTGATGGTCGTCCTACCGTCCACCTTCCTGGCGGTACTGGTCATGTCTCTGATCATCTCCTGGTGCTTCGACTCCAAACTGTCTAACGACCCAATCTACCGCAAGCGTCTGGAAGAAGGTCTGATCACGCTGCGTGGCGACAAGCAGATTGAGATCAAGAAAGGGGCTCAGACCTCCGTCTGGTTGTTCCTGCTGGGCGTTATCGCCGTCGTGGTTTATGCCATCGTCAACAGCCCGAGCCTGGGTCTGGTGGAAAAACCGCTGATGAATACCACCAACGCTATCCTGATCATCATGCTGAGCGTGGCTACCCTGACCACCATCATCTGCCGCGTTGATACCGATAACGTGCTGAACTCCAGCACCTTCAAGGCCGGTATGAGCGCCTGTATCTGTATCCTGGGTGTCGCATGGCTGGGTGATACTTTCGTTTCCGCTAACATCGATTGGATCAAAGAGACTGCCGGTACGGTTATCCAGAACCATCCGTGGCTGCTGGCGGTGATCTTCTTCTTCGCTTCCGCGCTGCTGTACTCTCAGGCCGCCACTGCTAAGGCATTGATGCCGATGGCTCTGGCACTGAACGTCTCTCCTCTGACCGCCGTGGCCTCTTTCGCCGCCGTATCTGGCCTGTTCATCCTGCCAACCTACCCGACACTGGTTGCTGCGGTACAGATGGATGACACTGGTACTACGCGCATCGGTAAACTGGTCTTCAACCACCCGTTCTTCATTCCGGGGACCCTGGGTGTTGCCCTGTCAGTCTGCTTCGGCTTCGTACTGGGTAGCGTGATGCTGTAATTATTCACCACATCACGTTAACGGGGCGCACTGCGCCCCGTTGTCATTTTTGCCCCTGACAAGCCCGCCCCCCTCACGGTATAGTGTCGAAATCATCATCAACCGGCAATGCCTCGAGGTTCGTTATGTCCCAGACCGTAACTCCCCTTACCGCCTCTGCGGTGGTTCCTGCTGAGCACTGCGATGCTATCGTGGTGCTCAGCACCGCGCCGGATGAAGCCTGCGCACAGGAGCTTGCCGCCAACCTCCTCGGAGAAAAGTTAGCCGCCTGTGTCACCATCCTGCCTGGCGCCACCTCGATGTACCACTGGGAGGGCAAGCTCGAACAGGAGTACGAGGTACAGATGATCATCAAGAGCAAACGGCGTCACCAGCACGCCTTGCTCGCCTTTCTGAAACACCATCACCCCTACCAAACACCGGAGTTGCTGGTCATTCCCGTGTTGGCAGGAGAGCAAGACTATCTATTATGGCTCAACGCATCCTTGCGCTGATTGCGCTATTTATTCTCACCCAGTTGCCAGCCCAAGCCTCTCTGTTTGGCGGGCAGCCACGCTTTGTTCCGGTGGATCAGGCTTTCGCCTTTAATTTTCAGCAACAAGGCGCTCGCCTGACCCTACACTGGCAGATCCAACCCGGCTATTACCTCTATCGCCAACAGATCCATATCACCCCTCATCAGGCGCAATTGGGAGCCTGGCAATTGCCCGCAGGGACCCCGCATCACGACGAGTTTCAGGGCGAAACTGCCATCTTCCGCGAGCGACTCGATCTCACATTGCCGCTGCTCAGCGCCACATCCGGTGCCGAGATCAGTGTAACCTACCAAGGGTGCGCCGCCGCTGGCTTCTGTTACCCCCCGGAAACACGGCGTATTCCACTCAATACTGTCAGCGCCACTCACACATCCGCACCGGCGGATAGCATATCGCCACCCAGCAGCCAAGCGGCAGATCCGGCCGCGGCACCAAGTGTACCCACGCTGCCCTTCCCCGCGCTGTGGGCGCTCCTGATCGGTATCGGCATTGCGTTCACCCCCTGTGTGCTGCCGATGTACCCGTTGATCTCAGCGTTAATTCTGGGACAGAAACAGCGCCACAGCTGGGGGCATACCGCCTTGCTGGCGCTAGTGTATGTACAGGGTATGGCGATTACTTATACTCTGCTTGGGATGATCGTCGCAGCGGCGGGGCTGCAATTCCAGGCCGCCTTCCAGCATCCCTATGTACTGGTTGGCTTATCACTCCTGTTCATTTTACTGGCACTCTCGATGTTCGGGGCCTTCACCCTACAACTGCCTTCGGCCATACAGACACGCCTGACGCTATGGAGTAATCGCCAACGCGCAGGCTCGCTGCTGGGCGTTTTCGTCATGGGTGCCTTAGCCGGCCTGATCTGCTCCCCCTGCACCAGCGCGCCACTCAGCGCTATCCTGCTGTATATCGCCCAGAGCGGTAATCTGTGGATCGGTGGTGGTACGCTCTACCTGTATGCGCTGGGGATGGGGATCCCACTGATCGCCATCACCCTGTTTGGCAACCGCCTACTGCCACGCAGCGGGCCGTGGATGCAACACGTCAAAGAAGGTTTTGGCTTCGTCATCCTAGCGCTGCCAGTATTCCTGCTGGAGCGGGTATTGGGTGATGTCTGGGGCTGGCGCTTGTGGAGCCTGCTTGGCATCGCCTTCTTGCTGTGGGGCTTCACACTGACGCTACACAGTCAGCGACGGGGTGTCCGCCTGTGGCAAATCGTGCTGCTCGGCGCCGCGCTAGTCATCGCCCGCCCCTTGCAAGAGTGGGCTTTCGCCTCCTCGCCGCAGAGCGCTAATTCCCCCGCGCAAGCCTTGGCGTTTCAGGCCATCGATAGCCCGGAACAGCTGGCCAGCGCCCTGGCTCGGGCTAAGGCGAACGAGCAACCGGTGATGCTGGACTTCTATGCCGACTGGTGCTCCGCCTGTAAAGAGTTCGAGAAGTACACCTTCAGCGATGAGGCGGTGCGCAAACAACTGGCCGGTACACTGCTATTGCAGGCGAACGTGACCGCTAACACGGCGCAACATAATGCGCTGCTGCAACAGCTTAATGTGTTAGGGCTACCCTCAATCCTGTTCTTCACGGCCGATGGACAACCGCTAGATCAGGCCCGGGTGACAGGTTTTATGGATGCCGAACGCTTCCTCGCCCATTTGCGGCAGTTGCCGCAAAAAGGGCGATGACGGAGGAGACGATGATAGCACGGGAACAGATCCTGACTCTGGCACTACAACGCCTAGAACAGCACGGGCTAGCGGGTGCCACCTTAGAGAATCTGATCGACCAGGCGACGCTCCCCCTGGAGCTGGCGCGGCGCTACTGGCCCGATGATGAGGCGCTGCTGTACGACTGCCTACGCTTTCATGGCCAGCAGATTGATGCCTGGCGACGCCGGATCGCGTTAGATGAGCAACTCAGCAATGACGATAAGATCCTGGCCCGCTATCCCGTACTGGCGGAGTATGCCGACCAGGGGCGCTTTCCCGGGTGCCTGTTTATCGCCGCCTGCATCCACTACCCGCACGGCGATCATCCACTTCATCAATTAGCCGCCTGGCAAAAACAGGCCTCGTTCGACTTTACTCTGCGCTTACTACAGGAGAGCGACATCGATGACGCCCCCCTGCTTGCCCAGCAAATAGAACTGGTACAAGAGGGCTGCCTGAGCCGACTGCTGCTCAGTCACCTGCGACAAGATATCGACATCGCCCGGCAATTGGCACAAGACATCCTACACATCGCCCACTGTCGTCGACACGACGCGCTCGGTTAAACCGCAATAAAAAGCCACCTCCGAGGAGGTGGCTGAGACAACCCGCGCCAGAAGCGCAGCGCGCTGGCGACTATCAGTTGCCGTTAACCAACGTTACGCTATCGGTCACGACACCCTCTTCAGCCCCTTTCAGCGCCAAGTTCGCTTCATAGTATTTGCCGGCCTTCAGCAGACTTTGTGCATGAGCGACGGCCTGGCGGGTCTGTTTCAGCGGCATCAAATACTGGGTTTCAGTGATACCGACCCCAGCCAGACGCAACTCGTCTAACGCCCCTTTACGATCACCTTTGCTCAGTTTTTCGTTCGCTTTGGCGATGGCCTTCTGTTTCTCCGGCGTCGCCACGAAATCCTCAGCCAGGGCAATAGAGGCATTAATGATCACATAATTATCACCGGCTAACGGCGCCTTCTTATCACTCTTAATAAAGGCTTTCCAATCGGTGCTATCGTCGGCCAACAAGCCAGCGGCTTGATTGGTCAGCTTCGTCGCAACATCCGGATAGCCACGGAACAGCGCCACACGCGCATACTGCATATCACGCATCGCCGTAAAGCCCTGTTGTGCTACTTTCGCTACATCCTGCACCTGCTGGGCGGACAGACCGGCTGCCGCAGCGGTGGTACTAGCCGGCGCAGCAGGTGCGGCATCGGCAGCCCAGGTAAAGGTTGAAAACATCGCCAGAGAAAGTGCTGTTGCTGTCAAAATACGTTTCATAATCTTGGCCCGTTTATCCCATACTGGTTGAATCATTCATTACAGCGGAGGGGGTCTACGCATTCCTCCCGCTGACCCATTTAGTTATAGACTTCACCGGGATCATGTCAATTCCACTCCTGACGCCAACACTCAGCGGCAAAAAAACGCCACACTCTCTGTTTTCTTGCGCGTACATGGCCTTGGTGAAATTTAATCTTCATTACATAGCACGCTAACTCACTATTTTTTAATGCGTTATTTATTACTGAATTTAACTAAATAACGCTCTCGGCCCTCTTCAGATACCAAGAAGCCGCGGTTAGCGCCAACGAGGCAACAGGAACGTCGCCATCCTCTGCGCCAAACCACTTCGCTAGATCCATATGAGCCTAGCGAAGCGGCGCTCAGGACCCGGCATTGCTGCTTTTCTCTCCATCCAACGCGAATACGCGATAAAATCGTTGACGTACCGGACGCAATACGGTTTAATGCGCCCCGTTGCCCGGATAGCTCAGTCGGTAGAGCAGGGGATTGAAAATCCCCGTGTCCTTGGTTCGATTCCGAGTCCGGGCACCATTTATTCTGAAAACCCTGCCTGATGGCGGGGTTTTCGCTTTTCTGGTTACGGTAGATTTCTGCTTACGTTTCCGCCTCATCGGTCATGGCGCCGCATTTTCATGCGTTCTACGTCTGAGTCATCATTATCCTGCTCAATGATGACATCCACGAGCTCCTCAGTTTTGCTCCACTTTCCTCGCTCCGCAAGTACGCGACCAACCAGACAAGGGCTCGCCAGGTCAACGCCCATTCGTTCTTGCTAAGTTAAAAGCTCGGTAGCAATCATATCCGCACTTTCTATTCTCACGCTATACAATCACTTCGTATCATTATCATCAATGATATGTCCTACCTCATCATTTTCAGAATACTTTGTGAACACACTCACGCTTTATCTCAGTGAATAATGCTTATTCGCTGGCACATTTCTTGCTTTTTTTATTCTGCGTAACCGATTGCGTGATTATTCAGATAAAAAACAAAACAGGTCAAAGAGATTACACTATGAAAACAAATACAAAAAATGATGAAGTCAATGAAATGATGCCGATGCGAAAACTGTTCCCCTATGCGGTTCAGCACATTTTCGCCATGTTTACCGGTACCATTGCTGTACCAATAGTAATATCTCAAGTTTTAAAACTGTCGCAGGAAGACACCACTCTACTGATTGCCGCCGCAATATTTGTCTCCGGTGTCGGGACCCTGATACAATCACTTAGCATCACCAAATATGTCGGTGTCAGTCTCCCGCTAATCCTCGGCACCTCATTTGTGGCAATGCCCCCGGTTTTTATTATCGCTTCACAGTTTGGTGGCGGGATTGAATCGCTATCTTATGTTTTCGGCGGGACACTCGTCTCCGGGATACTCCTGTTTTTCCTCGCGCCACTATACGGAAAAATCGCGTTTTTATTCAAACCAATAGTCATCGGTTGCTATCTTATTATGCTCGGCGTTTCATTGCTGCCGGTCTCTTTTTCCGGCATTGTCGGTTATCCTGGCGAAGCCTCCTACGGCGATCCGGCTGGTATTTTTCTCGGTGTACTCACCATTGCATTAATTGTGTTGTTGAATCGTTTTGGGAAAGGTGCTTTGCGGGAGATGTCGATTCTTATCGGCCTGATCGTAGCCACACTGGTTGCGGTAGGAATGGATATGGTCAATTTCGGCCCGCTGAGTAATGCCAGTTGGTTTTCGTTCGTCCGTCCTGCACATTACGGTATTCACTTTGACCTGACGGCCATTATTCTGATGTTCCTCGGTACTTTTATGGCAACATTGGATTCTGTCGGTACCTTCTCTACAGTCGGGCGCCTATGTAATCGCTCTATGGAAGGTAATGCACTGAACGCTCCCATGCGTGGCGAGGGGGTCGCAGTGACAGTTTCCGGACTATTTAACTGTACGCCGCTGACATCTTTTATTAACAACGCCGGAGTGATTATTATTTCTGGTGTGCGTAGCCGCTATGTAACTGCGTGCAGTGGCATTATTCTAATCATTCTCAGTATTATTCCAAAATTTTCTGCGATTGCCACGATGATCCCTGCATCCGTTTTCGGCGGGGCGACACTGGTTATTTTTGCTTTTATTACGGTGGCGGGGATAGACACACTCGCAAAATCTGTCGATATGAGCAAAATGGGCAATATGATGGTAGTGGGAATTTCCGTCAGTGTTGGACTGATGTTTAATGGGCAAGGTGAAGCTCTGGCTCAGTTACCGAAAACATTACAGATTATTCTTTCCCAAGGGGTGATAGTAACCTTTGTCCTGGCTATCGTTCTAAATCTTTTATTTAATTTTAATAGTGTCGTTAGTAAAAAAGAAAACCTGTGATGCGGCGACCTGCTGGTCAGCGGAATCCTCCGTTACCAGCAGGAAATATCTACCATTGGTAAAATAACAACATAGAATGCTAACCAGATGGCTAGAATCAGCGATATCAGTGCACGCCAGCAAGAGATGCGCTAACCAGTAAAATTCTACTTAACGCATTGAGCGCGACAGTCTGGAGAAGTCCCGTCAACAACAGCTACGCGCATCAATGGCGAAAGATGGCACATTGACATGCTATCAATTACTTCCGACGTCAGCCATCAGTTAAAGCGATGATCAACCATTTGCCATGGATCATATCGCGCAGATAAGCCGCGTCATAATGTGCCATGAATACCCCATCCAGGATATGATCTTGATGATTTTATATAATATTCATTCCATATCCGTCTGGTCTGTAATGTCACGAGTTCAGTAGGCGAAGGCCTATCACGCGCTCTGCCGCCGATCATATCCTGACAAAAATAGTCTGAGTTTATTTATGGATTATTTTTCCGTTGTAAACCCTGCGCCGAATAACGTAACAGAACGCGTCCATAGGCGATATGCCGTTTGCCATTAACCCGCCGTTCGCCAAATACTGTGACTACACTCACTATAGGGCTTCTCCGTTATAGGACAGGATCATGACAAGTGTGGTTGAGTATGTGCTCTCACGGTTATACGACTTAGGTATTCGAGATATTTTCGGCGTTCCCGGCGACTATGCCTTTCCGATTGAGGATGCCGTCTGTGCCGATCCCCGCCTGCGCTGGGTCGGAAACTGCAACGAATTGAATGCCGCCTATGCGGCGGATGGTTATGCGCGGATCCAGGGTATGGCGGCCCTAAGCACCACCTTCGGGGTAGGAGAGCTCAGCGCCCTTAATGGCATTGCCGGTGCCTACGCCGAATCACTCCCTCTATTTCATCTGGTCGGTATGCCAGCGAGCGCAGTACAAGCGGCGGGAAAATTAGTGCACCACACGCTCGGCGACGGAGACTTTAGCCATTTCGCGCACGCCAGTGCGGCCTTCGTCTGCGCCAGCGCCATTCTGACGCCGGAAAACTGCGTCGTGGAGCTCGCTCGCCTAATCGACGCCGCGCTCCGCTACCGTAAACCGGTTTATATCGGCATTCCCTGCGACTATGCCGTCATGCCGATTAACACCAGCACCGTTCCTCTCAGCACGCCGCTGCATAGCGATCCTCAGGTACTGGCCGAGGTGAGTGCACGGATCGTCGAGCGGCTCAAGCAGAGCCAGCAGGCCTGCGCATTACCCGGGATCTACCTTACCCGTCATCAGGTACGCCAAGCGGCGCAAAACCTGATTGAGGCAGCAAATCTCTGCTTCGCGACCATGATTATGGACAAAGGCGTGCTGGATGAATCACACCCAAACTACATTGGCATGTATAACGGCCAGCTACTCAACCCAGAGGTACGCGATTTCGTAGAAAGTTGCGACTGCGTGTTGCTGATGGGTACCTTGCTATCCGACTTCAACAGCGGGGGCTTTACCGCTCGCCTCGATCCTACGCGCTGCATCACACTCATGCCAGAGTCGGTGCGCATCGGCGCCACCGAATACCTCCAGGTTCGAATGGAGGATGTTCTGAATGCCGTCGTCCAGCAGGTCAGCCCGTTGCCTCGCCCAACGGAAGCACCGCAGCCACAGCCTCTGGCAGCAGTCAACGCCAGCGGCGCCATCAATGCGTCCTACCTCTATGCCCGCTGGCAACAGATGCTGCGTCCCCATGACATCGTGGTAGCGGAAACCGGGACGGTCTCTATGGGGCTCAGCTTTGCGCTGCTGCCGCCTGGAGCGAGCTTCCATAATCAGACACTCTGGGGTGCCATCGGTTGGGCGACACCGGCGGCCCTTGGTTGCGCCCTCGCCTCGCCGACGCAACGCACTCTCCTGCTCAGCGGTGAAGGCGCGCATCAGTTAACGGTACAAGAGATCAGCCAATTCGCCCGCCACGGGGTAAAACCGATCATCTTCATCTTGAACAACGATGGCTATCTGATCGAACGCCTGCTATGTCAAGATGGGGAGGCTGGCTATAACAATCTGGTACCCTGGCAGTACGCGCAACTTCCCCAAGCGTTGGGGTGTCAAGGATGGTTCTGCGCGCGGGTCACTACCTGTGAAGCGTTGGATGAGGCAATTCGCCACGCCGAACAATGTGACCGGGGGGCTTATATCGAGGTGATCACCGGCGAGTATGTTGCCCCTCCACTAGCCGAGAAGATGCATCACGCCATGGCGTCGCTATACCACGACCACGCCGGCTAAATATCGCGCTGACTATCACGGTTGCCAAGGCGCACGCAGGGTAACCTTGGCTGGCCGCCAACGATAAGGCGACAAGCCAAACGATATAGGCCGGCGTTACCGCCGGCCTAAGTTTACTACGCTGTTACAACGCCTGTGCGATCAACAGCAACATACCGCCCAATGCCGCCCCTCCGAGTAACAACAAGAAAAAAATCACCCATCCTAGCTTGAGTCGCCACCGCCTCGTCGTCGAGGCGACGTCCCGCGCTTTTGCCTGCCACATCACTGGCTCCTTTCCTCTTATCCGCACATCGCTCGTCGTCACTCCTTGACGACATCACTCGGTGATATGCAGTACCGGTGTCTGATTCGCCACCCTTGAATGTTAAAAATAGGTTCTATTATGCCGAATTACTGCCATCCTGTTCTGATATTTCATTTAACCATACCGCCAGCGCCGCCAAACCGTGCTGCACCGCCAAGTCCGGTAACGACGCCGTCAACGGGGCTTGCTCCAACGCCAAACACGCCTCGGCGGCCTGGTTCATGCCTAAGCTGGCGCAGCTCCCTTTCAGACGATGTGCCAGACGGGCGACCTGCTCGCTGTCCCCACCTTCACGCGCCATGACTATCTGTGCCAGCAGGGGGAGCGAATGTTCACGGAACAACGTTAGCCACTCTTCCAGGCGTTCCCGGCCAAACGCGGCCACATCCTGCGCCAGCTGCGCCAAGGCCAGTACCGGCTCGTCGGGCTGCCCCGACACTTGCGTCGTGTCGCTCGGTGCAGAGGGGTCATCCCCCGCCAGATAATGAGCCAGCAGGCGGCACAATTCGGCACACGGTACCGGTTTCTGAATCAACCCACAGAACAGCGGCAGGATCCGCCGTCGCTGTGCCTCATCTAACACATGAGCGCTAAAGCCGATACGCTTCAATTTAGGATACTCGGCTACCATCTGCTGCGCCAATGTCGGGCCATCACTATCCGGCAGGTCAAAGTCCACCAGCGCCGCATCAAAGGCGGCATCCCGCGCCAATATCGCCAACGCCTGGCCCGCGCTGGCGGCGACCGTGACCTGAACATCGGCGCTCTGCAACATTTCAGCGCTGATACGTTGGCTAAGCGGGTTATCCTCGATCAATAATATGCGCCGTCCTCGTAATGACCATGAGCGCGCCGCATCACTCTGCGGTGGACGCGCCGCCCGGCGCAGCGGTAGCGTAAGACAAAAGCGACTCCCCTCGCCGGGAGCACTGCTCACCGTTAGGCTGCCCGCCATCGCCTGGGCTAGGCCTCGGCAAATAGCCAGTCCCAAGCCGGTGCCGCCACGCCGGGCACTCAATTGCACAAACGGTTGGAAAATGGCGGCCTGTTGTGCCGGCGCAATACCGCAGCCACTGTCCTGCACCGCGATCCACCAGTGTGTCTGATCGCAACCACTCTGAAGCGCGATCACGCCATGCTCGGTAAAACGTAAGGCGTTATTTAGCAGATTCATGACGATCTGGCGGATGCGACGCGGATCGCCCTGCAACCATGCCGGCAACGCGTCGGCGTAGTCATGCTCCAAGCGCAGTGGCCGCTGCTGCACTCGCCCCTCGACCAAACGCAACACACTATCCAGTAACTGACGCGGCGCAAAGGGCTCATCGCTCAACGCCACGCTATGGCTGCCAGCCTCGATTGCCGAGTAATCCAGTACATCGTTCAACACCGCCAGCAACGATTCGCCAGAGTCGTTGATCGCCTGCACATAGTCCCGACAACGCGGGGAGAGCGACTGCCCGGCTAACAGTTGAGCGGTGCCGAGAATACCATGCAGCGGTGTGCGGATCTCATGACTCATCGCCGCCAGAAAGGCCGACTTAGCGCTGTCCGCCTGCTCCGCCGCGGCCCGCGCCTGCCGGTGTTCGACCACCAGCGCCTGTAACTCAGCGGTTCGCCTCTGTACCTGATCGGCCAGATGCTGACGTTGATGGCGTAGCGCCTGCACGCTGGTGCGAAACGCCTCCATCAAGCGCCCAATGGTATCCAGTTCACGCACCCCGGTACGATTAGGGAACGGCGAGTCAACATCGCCATCCAATAGCCGCTGCAACGCCGCCGTTTGGCGCGCCAACGGCCGCGAGACCGAACGATAGACCACTCGCCATAGTATCAGACACAGCGCCAACAACGCCGCTCCCCCCAACAGCGTCAACCACGTCAATCCCAGACGACGTGCCTGTTGGAGTCGCGCCAACGAGTCGGCGTTACGCTGCTCGATGTCGCTGACCTGGCGGCCGATCTCCGCGCTAAAGTGGGTAAAGAGATCCAGATTGTTCTGGGACAACGCCTGAAGCCGGGCCTGAATGTCATTTTCCTGGCGATATAACGCTACCAAGGTGGGATAGTGCGCGACCTGAGTCAGCGCTTGGGCGATCTGCGCCCGAATACGCGGATCCTCAACGCGCTGTTGGCGGCGCTGGAGGATGCGCAGCGCCTGAGCCAGACGATCCTCCTGCACCGTCAAGGCCAAACGGCCACTCTCGCTCTCTAGCGCCATGATCATCTGCTGCACGCGCAACGCGCTCAAGCGTAGCTCACTCATTTGGTTGAGGTATTCCAGATCGATGTCGATCAGGCGATCCAGCGCCCGCTCCGCCGCCTGTTGACGATGCTGCTCGATCAGATCGTAAATCCCGGCCTGAGTCGCACCCGCTGCCGTGGCGGCGTTACTCGCCTGCCCCTTGGCTAAGTCGGCGATCTGCCCGGCAGCCGCGGCGATTTGCATGCTGAGCTGGCGCTGGCGCGCACGTAATTGCAGGCGCTGTCCCACCAATTCCCCCTGCTCCCCCAACGACTGCGTGATCGCCATTTCTTGCTGGGCGATGGCACTGGTGTCAAACCCCTGCACGCGCAACTGCTCCAAGAGATCGCTGATCTTCAAGCTCTGCGCCGTGAGCATCCGCCCTTGTGCCAACCACTCACTCTCGCTGTCCGCATTACCGAGGCTCTGCGCGGAAAAAAGTTCATAGGCCCCGGCCTCGCTCAACTGACGAGCCATGTTCATGGTCGGTAACAGCGCCTGGGTATTGGCGCGTTCGACTTGGCCGACATAGCGCAAACTGAACCAACCGACCAGTCCACTGCCCAACGTCAGCGCCGCCATCAACGCAAAGGCCAGCCAGAGCCGGCGGGTAAGAGAAGGATTGCCCATCACGTTTCCACGTCGTAAAAAACATTGAGTTCATCGCCGAGATGGCTCTAGCATAAAGACTTACCCAGTATGAGGCCATTATGTCCCTACGGCGATCCCTGATCCTCGCATTGCTCTGCCTGCCCCTCGCCAACGCGCGGGCCGACGACACCCTACGCCACTGGCGCAACGAACGTCAGGCCGACGCGATCCGGCAAGCGGCGTTATCCGCGCCCCCCGCCATGACAACGCCCAAGCTCTGCGCGCTCTACCCCAGCCTGAAGGATGCCTACTGGTTATCGATCAACGACGGCATGGCGCGCGCGGCAGCGCGCCTCGGCGTCACCCTGAAAGTATTCGAGGCCAGCGGCTACCGCCAGTTGGCGGCACAGCGTGAACAGATAGCCCTATGCCGCGACTGGGGAGCCGATGCCATCTTGCTCGGCAGCAGCGTCGAGCACTTCCCCGATTTGGCGACGCTGGCGGGAGAGACGCCGTTGATCGAGGTGGTCAACGCTCTGCATGATCGCGCCATCCGTACCCGGGTCGGCGTTCCCTGGTTTCAGATGGGCTATCAGCCGGGCCGTTATCTGGTACGCCAACTGGGGCAACGACCACTGAAAGTGCTGCTAATGCCCGGTCCCCGCGACGCAGGTGGTAGCCGTGAGATGAGCGCCGGTTTTCGCGCCGCCCTGGCGGGCAGCCGATTGGAGATCGTGGATGTCGCTTATGGCGACAATGATATCGAGGTACAACGCAACCTACTGCAAGACATGCTGGAACACCATCCCGACATTGATGTCGTCGCCGGCACCGCCATCGCCGCCGAAGTAGCGATGGGTGAGCGGCGTAACCGTGCCACACCGCTAACCATCGTCTCCTTCTACCTGTCACATCAGGTCTATCGTGGACTGAAGCGCGGACGCATCTTAGCCGCCGCCAGCGACCAGATGGTATGGCAGGGTGAGCTGGCCGTCGAACAGGCGTTGCGTGTCTTGCGAGGACAACCGGTACCGGATAACATCAGCCCGCCTATCTTGCTGCTCACCCAGCATAACGTCAGCCGTCAGTTAGTGCGCCGCTCCCTCTCACCGCTCGGCTTCCGCCCGGTCTATCTGTACCAGCCCGCCTCCCCCCGGCAGGGTAATGGCGCCGGCTAACTTACCTCAGCCGCCAGAAAGTATCCCTCGCCATGTTGCGTGACGAAGAGCTCGGGGCTAAGTTTGGCGCGCAGCCGGCGGATCAACACGTCCACCGTGCGTAAGTCAGGGTTATCGACACGATGCGATGAGAGCGTGCGCAGTAGACGCTCGCGGCTCAGAATCGCGCCGGGGTTAGTGACAAAAGCCAGTAACATCTCATATTCCGCGCGGGTCAGGCGGATCGGTTCGCCAGCGCGCTCTAGCGTATGACGCGATACATTCAGGCAGTAGTCGGCAAACAGGTAGCAGTTATCCGCCGCGGGTTGTGCCTGGCGAGCCAGATCGATGCGCCACAGTAGGTTCTTCACCCGCACCACGAGCTCACGCAGCTCCAACGGCTTGGTGACATAGTCATCCGCGCCCATCTCCAACCCGACGATACGGTCGATCTGATCGCAGCGTCCGGTCACCAGGATGATCCCCACCGTCGAACGCTCACGCAGCGCGCGCGTCAGCATCAAGCCATTCTCATCGGGCAGGTTAATATCCAGCAGGATCACATCCACCGGTTGCAGTAGCATTAGCTCGCGTAACCCTGCGCCACTGGCGGTCACCGAAACCTGATACCCCTCTTGGACGAAATAATCGCGTAACCGCGTCTGGGTCACCGGTTCATCTTCAACAATCACAATGTGGTGTGTCATCGCCACGGCTCACCGTTATCTGTTCATATCTGTTCATATTCTGACGTATCGCGTTCATGCTGACCAGTGACCCTGTTCATATTTAATCAATAAGATCGCGCATGACCCTCCTTTCCTCATCATGACAGGATATTGCGATGAAAAAACTCTGGAACAGGCTGAACCGCCCTAGTACGCGCTGGTCGGTACTGGCGTTGCTGGTACTGGGCATCGTCATCGGCCTGGCGTTGATCATCCTGCCGCACGTCGGCATCAAGATGACCAGCAGCACTGAATTCTGCGTCAGCTGCCATAGCATGCAGCCGGTCTACCAAGAATATAAGCAGTCCGTTCACTTCAAGAATGCCTCCGGCGTACGCGCCGAATGCCACGACTGTCATATTCCCCCCGACATCCCCGGAATGGTGAAACGTA
The DNA here is from genome assembly GCF_000474215.1 of Edwardsiella hoshinae NBRC 105699 = ATCC 33379. Taxonomy (GTDB): domain Bacteria; phylum Pseudomonadota; class Gammaproteobacteria; order Enterobacterales; family Enterobacteriaceae; genus Edwardsiella; species Edwardsiella hoshinae. Next base: position 27,154 of record NZ_BAUC01000034.1, read on the forward strand.
AGCTGGAAGCCAGCAACGACATCTACCAAACCTTCATCGCCCATTCGATCGACACGCCGGAGAAGTTCGAGGCCAAACGCGCCGAACTGGCAGAGCGCGAATGGAAGCGAATGAAAGAGAACAACTCGGCCACCTGCCGCTCCTGCCATAACTATGACGCGATGGATCACGCCAAGCAGCATCCAGAAGCCGCCAAACAAATGGCCATCGCCGCCAAGGATAACCAGTCCTGCATCGATTGCCACAAGGGCATCGCCCATCAACTGCCGGACATGAGCAGTGGTTTCCGTAAACAGTTCGCCGAACTGCGCCAGAATGCCAGCGACGAAGGCAACACCTTGTACACCCTGGACATGAAGCCGATCTACGCCGCGAAAGGCGACAAAGAGCCAGCCGGCTCTCTGCTGCCCGCCTCCGAAGTCACCGTACTGAAGCGTGACGGCGATTGGCTCCAGGTGCAGATCGAGGGTTGGACCGAAACCAACGGCCGCCAACGTGTTCTGTCGCTACTGCCGGGCAAGCGCATCTTCGTCTCCTCCATCCGCGATCAGGTGCAAAAACGCGCTAAAACGCTGGAGAAGACCACCGTCGCCGCCACCGGCGTAGAGTGGAGCAAGCTGCAAACCACTGCCTGGGTACAGAAGGGCGATCTGGTCAACAACATCAAGCCGATCTGGGCCTATGCCGACGCGTTGTACAACGGCACCTGTAACCAATGTCATGGCGCGCCGGATAAGTCGCATTTCGACGCCAACGGCTGGATCGGCACCCTCAACGGCATGATCGGCTTCACCAGCTTGGATAAACGTGAAGAGCGTACCCTGCTCAAATATCTGCAAATGAACGCCTCAGATACCGGCGGCGCCGATCAGAAACACTAAGGGAGAGAGACTCGATGAACAAGAATGAAAGTGTCAGCGTATCGCGCCGCCGTTTTCTGTCACAGCTGGGCGGTCTGACCGCCATCGGCCTGTTAGGTCCCTCCCTGCTGGTCGCCCGCGATGCGCGGGCGACCACCGCGGGCGCCGCCTCTGGCTCCCAGGAGGGGATACTGACCGGCTCCCACTGGGGCGCCATCCGCGCTACGGTGGTGGATGGGCGCTTCGTCGCCGCCAAGCCTTTCGAACTGGATAAATACCCCTCCAAAATGGTAGCGGGGCTGCCGGACCATGTGCATAACACCGCCCGCATCCGCTACCCGATGGTACGCATCGACTGGATGCGCAAGCGCCACCTCAGCGATACGCGCCAACGCGGCGACAACCGCTTCGTACGTGTCAGTTGGGATGAGGCGTTAGATCTGTTCTACCAAGAGTTGGAGCGTATCCAGACCACGTACGGCCCCAGCGCCCTACTGAGCGGCAGCGGCTGGCAGTCCACCGGCATGTTCCACAATGCCGCCGGCATGATGGGGCGTGCGCTGGCGCTGCACGGCAACTCCGTCTCGACCGGCGGAGACTACTCCACCGGTGCGGCGCAAGTAATCCTGCCACGGGTGGTCGGTTCGATGGAGGTCTACGAACAGCAAACCTCCTGGCCGTTGGTGCTGGAAAACAGCCAGACTATCGTACTGTGGGGCTCCGATCTGGTGAAGAACCAGCAGGCTAACTGGTGGTGCCCGGATCACGACGTCTACCAATACTATGCTCAGTTGAAAGAGAAGGTCGCCAACGGCGCCATCCGGGTGATCAGCATCGATACGGTCGTCTCCTCCACTCACGACTACCTGGGACGCGACAAGGTGCAGCACATCGCCGTCAATCCGCAGACCGACGTACCGTTGCAGCTGGCGCTAGCCCATACCCTGTATACCGAAAAACTGTACGATGCCCATTTCCTGGATAACTATACCGTCGGCTTCGACCAGTTCCTGCCCTATCTGTTAGGGACGCAGGACGGCCAGCCAAAGGATGCCGAATGGGCCGCCAAACTGACCGGTATCGATGCCGAGACCATTCGCGCCCTGGCACGCCAGATGGCCGCGGGGCGGACTCAGATCATCGCCGGCTGGTGCGTCCAACGCATGCAACACGGCGAACAATGGGCCTGGATGATCGTGGTGTTGGCCGCCATGCTGGGCCAGATCGGCCTACCGGGGGGCGGATTCGGTTTCGGTTGGCACTACAACGGCGCTGGCACCCCAAGCCGTAAAGGGGTCATCCTTAGCGGCTTCTCCGGCGCTACCAACACGCCGCCGCTGCATAATAACAGCGACTACCGTGGCTACAGCAGCACCATTCCCATCGCACGCTTTATCGACGCCATGCTGGAGCCAGGCAAAACCATCGACTGGAATGGCAAGCAGGTGAAACTACCGCCGTTGAAGATGTGTGTTTTCGCCGGCACCAACCCGTTCCATCGCCATCAGCAGATCAACCGGATGATCGCTGGCTGGCAGACGCTGGAGACGGTGGTGGCGATTGACAACCAATGGACCGCCACCTGCCGCTTCGCCGACATCGTATTGCCGGCGACCACCCAGTTCGAGCGCAACGATCTGGATCAGTACGGCAACCATTCTAATCGCGGCATCCTGGCGATGAAGCAACTGGTTCCGCCGCAGTTCGAAGCGCGTAATGACTTCGACATCTTCCGTGATCTCTGCCGGCGTTTTAACCGTGAACAGGCCTTCAGCGAAGGGCTGGATGAGATGGGCTGGATCAAGCGCATCTATCAGGAGGGAGCACAACAAGGGAAAGGGCGTGGCATTCACTTGCCGGCGTTCGACACCTTCTGGAACCAGAGCGGCTACGTGGAGTTCGGCGATCCGCAGCTGTTCGTACGCCATCAGGCATTCCGCGACGATCCGGATCTGGAGCCGCTCGGTACCCCAAGCGGATTAATCGAGATCTACTCCAAGAGTATCGCCGACCTGCATTACCGTGACTGCCAAGGCCACCCGATGTGGTTCGAAAAGGTGGAACGCTCCCACGGCGGTCCCGGCTCGGCCCGTTTCCCGTTACACCTACAATCGGTACACCCCGACTTCCGCCTGCACTCACAACTGTGTGAATCGGAAACGTTGCGCGCGCACTACAGCGTGGCGGGACGAGAGCCGGTATTCATCAGCCCACAGGACGCCCAAGCACGCGGGATCCGCAACGGCGACGTAGTCCGGGTATTCAACGATCGTGGCCAAGTGCTGGCCGGTGCCGTGGTTTCCGACCGCTATGTTCCAGGGGTGATCCGCATCCACGAGGGCGCGTGGTACGATCCGGATCGCGGTGGCGTAGCCGGGGCGCTGTGTAAGTATGGCAACCCCAACGTGCTGACACTGGACATCGGTTCTTCACGCCTGGCGCAAGCCACCAGCGCCCACACCGCCATCGTCGAAATCGAGAAGTACCGTGGCCCGCTGGAGCCGGTCAGCGCCTTTAATGGACCCCAGGAGATGGTGGCGCAATGCCACTACGTGCCGATGCCGGCGGAGAGCCAAGCATGAACGTCGCCACCCCGCTGACTGCCCAGCACTATGCCTGCCTGTATGCCTGGCTGGCGGGGCTGTTCGCCCGCGAGCAGGATGAGACTCAGTTAGCGCATCTCCAGTCATCCGAGACGCGCGACTGGCTCGCCATGCTGGCGCAACAGCCGACGCTCGCGCCAGCGGTAAACGCGCTGCGCCAAGCGCTAAACGCGCTGGCCCATCGCCCCGATGCCCGCCTCGAACTGGCAGCGGACTTCGCCGGTCTGTTCCTACTGTCGCAGAAGCGGGCGGCGTTGCCCTACGCCTCCTGCTATCAAGGCGAGAGGGCGCGTTTCTGCCAATCGGCCTGTGATGAGATGCATCGCCTGCTGAGCCAAGCGGGAATGCAGCTCAGCGCCGACTTTCCCGAGCCTGAGGATCACCTGGCCATCTTCCTGGAGTTACTCAGCCATCTGCACTTCGCCAGCCTGACGCCAGCAGAGGCGTCGCCAGCGCAAGGCGAGCCATTGCGGCAGCGCACGCTGACGCTGCTGCTCACCTGGTTACCGGAGTTCGATGAGTTGTGTCGCCAGCACGATCCCTTCGGCTTGTATGCCGCACTGAGCCAATTACTGTTGGCCCTGGTACGGCTCGACGCCGCCGCAGGGAGCGCAAGTGAGGCGAGGAAAGATTCAGCAACACCAGCGATATCATTATAAAAAATTATAAAAAACCATTTCGGGCAGATTATTCTGCCCGTTTTTTTATTTCTCATGCGCTTAGCTGGCGAGCTTGCGGGTAGAGCCACTGCGCCGAAAATAGCGGGGAAAACTTCATCACCCGGAAAAAGTGAGCCTGCTTCGTGCCCAGCCGCTCATGCCAGGCACGTCGCTAACGAACTTCCCCCCTCAGTCGAGGCGACAGTGGCTGTCGGGGCAGACGCGCGCCAGATGGGTATGATCGTTGATCATATCGCGCAGATTGGACTCTACCGTATGGGCCATGGCGTTTAACGGTAGATCATTAGCCTCGGTACCGAACGGATCCTCCAGCTCTTCCGCCAGGGCATCCAGGGCGATAAAGGTGTAAGAGATAAAGACCGAAACCAAGGGCGTCATATAGTGCAGATCGGTAACCAGCGCGAAAGGGAGCAGCGCACAGAAGACATAGACGGTGCGATGGACGATCAGACTATAGGCGAAGGGGATCGGCGTATTCGAGATACGCTCACAGCCACCTAAAATCACCGATAGCTGGTTGAGATTGGTATCGATGGTCTGGAAGTCGATATCACTCAAGTAACCGCGCCGGCGCTGCTCCCCCAGCCACTGTCCCATCAGTTGCAACAGGCGGTTACAGGGGGAGTAACTCGTCAGTACCGCCGCCTTGTCTTGGGCGGGCAACAGCCGGGTTAGCTCCATCGCCATCGGTTCGTGGCGTAGATGGTGTTTCAGCGCATAGGTAAAGGCGGTCAGCAACATAGCGAATCGGCGATGCTCTCCGCCGGGATGCGGCATCAGACTAATAGCTTGGCGCATCAACGAACGGGTAGTGATCAGCAACGAGCCCCACAATACCCGCGCCTCAATGAAGCGGGCATAACTGGCGTTGTTGCGAAAACCGAGGAAGATGGCAATCGCCACCCCCAGCAGGCTAAAAGGCCCCAAGGTCAGATTGACGTTGAAATCCTCATGCCAGTGGTAGCACAACACCGCCAGGCAAGAGACGATGAAATTAAGACTGAGTCGGAAAAGAATATTCGGCAACACCGAACCATGCCAGACGAACAAGCGCCGGAACCAGTGTTGCGGGGGTCTAACGATCATACTGAATTACTCGGAAAAACGACACCGCGCACATGACGGGGGAACATCCCTACGGTCGTCGTCCCTGCGCGGTACGGGGCGGCGGCGCGCCAGTGTACGCCTGTGATCATCACGGCAGCAACCGTTAGCCGCGCCTCGTCTCCCCGCTCGGGCAAAAAAGCGCCATCTGCCGGTAAAACAGAGGAAAAGCGGCGTTTTATCGGCCATCTCCCGCTGGAAAGCATGCTTGCCAGTCATCCACTTTGCACAGTTCCCCCCGCACAAAGCGAGGCGCTCAGCTAGCGTTACAACACTCGGCCTCACTAATCACAGCCATTTTTTGCAGTGATTCCGATCATGGATTATTACTAGGTAGAGTCCTGAGGTGCAGCGACAATCGATGCCGCACGCCAGGGAGTGGAAATCGAGTCACCCTGCCGTCGTCGCTGGGACGATGTCAGGTAAATTACGCGCGGCGCCGCGTCCCCGTGCTTAGGAACGCCCGCTCGACGGGTTAGGGAGTTACCATGATTTACTTCGATCGCAACCATCTATTGCAACTGGATCCACGCTTTCTCAAACAACAACGCATCGCGTTAGTGATCCTTTCGCTGCTGTTGCTGCTCGGCGGCTTGTTCTGCCTGTTTCGCCCGCTCACCTCCGGCGATGCCCTAAGTGCCATACTGGGTATCTTGATGATGTTGAGTGGCGTCGGCCTGATCATCGGCATGGTTGCCAACCGCGCCAATAACTTCTGGCCGATGGTCGGCGGTGTATTGATGGGGATCGCCTATTTGGTGATGGGCTTCATTTTTATCCGTAGCCCACAGATCGGCCTGTTCACCGTCGCCGTACTGGTCGCCACGCTGTTCGCTCTGGGGGGGATCGCCCGCCTGGTGGCCGGCTTTAAACTCAAAGGCGCCAGCGGCGGTTGGCTACAGGTTGTCATCGGTTTGCTGGATCTGATTATCGCCTGGATGCTGATCAGCGCCGGACCTCAAGATTCCATCCTGCTGGTAACCATGATCGTCGGCATTGAGATGTTGTTCAGCTCCTTTAGCCTGTTCCAGGTCGCCCAGATGCTGAAGGCACGTTAACGCTCGACAGACACGACGACGGGGCGCCCTAAGGCGCCCCGTTTCATTGCTAGGTATAAACTTAATAAGCTTGGCGATAGAGTTGCTCAATATCCTGAAGCGTCGCGCTACGCGGATTGCCCCCGGTGCACACATCGGCCAGCGCCGCCGCGGCCAATTGCGCAATATCCTCCTCACACACCCCGACCTCACGCAGCGCGGGGGGAATGCCCACCTCGCGATTCAATGCCTCGACCGCCTCGACCGCCGCCCTCTGTGCCTGCTCCAGGCTCAGCCCATCACAGGCGACACCTAACGCCCGAGCGATATCGCGGAATTTCTCGCCACAGGCGGCAGCGTTATAACGCATCACATGCGGCAACAGGATAGCGTTAGCCACACCATGCGGCGTGTTATAGAACGCCCCCAACGGATGCGCCATGCCGTGTACCAGTCCGAGGCCGACGTTGGAGAAGCCCATTCCCGCCACATACTGCCCCAGAGCCATCGTTGCGCCGGCCTCGGCATCGCCGCGCACCGAATCGCGCAAAGCACCGCCGATCAGTTCGATAGCCTTGAGATGTAGGGCATCGGTCAACGCCCAGGCACCGCGAGTAAGATACCCCTCGATGGCATGAGTCAGAGCATCGACCCCGGTCGCCGCCTTCAATGCTGGCGGCATGCCGTCCATCATATCGGCGTCGATAAATGCCGCCTGCGGAATATCGTGCGGATCGACACAGACAAACTTACGCCGTTGTTCCTCATCGGTAATGACGTAGTTAATAGTTACCTCGGCGGCGGTGCCGGCGGTAGTCGGTATCGCCAGGATCGGCACGCTCGGCCGCGTAGTCGGTGATAGCCCCTCCAGGCTACGCACATCCTCAAAGGCAGGGTTATTGCTGATGATACCGATCGCCTTGCAGGTATCCTGCGGCGAACCACCGCCGATGGCGATCAGATAGTCGGCATCACACTCACGGAATACCGCCAAGCCCTGCTGCACTACCCGGATGGTCGGATTGGGCACCACTCCGTCGAACAACGCATAGGGCAAACCGGCGCGGTCCAGATGAGCGGTAACGCGGGCGACGGCACCACAGGCGACCAGAGTACGATCGGTGACGATCAACGCCTTACGGTAACCACGGCGTAGGATCTCTCTGGGTAATTCGGCGATGGCGCCGCGGCCAAACCAAGCGGTCTCGTTCAAGATCATGCGATGTGCCATGTCCGTTCCCTCACTCTTCGATGCGTAAGCCGTACGTTTTAAACTTCTCCAAGACCACCGCGATCTCTTCGTCAGACAGTACCGGCACCGGATCGGCGATCGCCAAGGTGGTAAGATACAACTGGGCTAATACCTCGACTTCATGAGCCAACCACAATGCCTTTTGCAAGTTTTCGCCGCAGGCGATCAAACCATGGTGCTGTAGCAGCGTCGCCTTACGGTACTTCAACGCCTCGGTGACATATTCTGATAGGGCCTGAGTGCCGAAGGTGGCATAGGGAGCGCAAGGGATGGTATTTCCCCCGGCGGCGGCGATCATATAGTGGATCGCCGGGATAGGACGGTTCAGGATCGAGACGGCGGTACAGTGGATGGCATGATTATGTACCACCGCATTGGCATCCGGGCGCGCCTGATAGGCGGCCAAATGGAAACGCCATTCGCTGGAGGGGAGTTTGCCCTCTTCATGGCGTCCCGCCCCATCGACATAGACGATTTGCTCGCTACGCAGCTGTTCATAAGGAATACCGGTCGGGGTAATCAGCATGCCGTCACGATAGCGCACGCTGACGTTACCCGCCGTGCCCTGATTCAGCCCAAGACGCGTCATCTCCAGGCAGGTATCGATAATGGCACGCGCCAGTGTTTCTCTTTCCATGGTTAACCTCTCTCAGGGTGATAGCGAACAGATCTGTTGCCCGAGCCTGCCCGTTCGATACGCAGGCCGCTGTGACTGTCGCACTAATTTCTCTTAATATCTGCCACCCATATTTCTCCTGAATATCGGTGCGGGAAACCGCTAGGTATTATTTTGTGACCGGCTTCAAGACTATTCCCTGCTCACAGCGAAATTCACGACAAATAAGTCATGAAAAAATGTCCGTTTCAGCGATTCATGGACTAAACGGGCAAGCCGATTGATTTATTAACAATTGCCCGTTTTAAATAAAAAATGCCTATTCGGTCATTCTCCCTGTGTATTTAAATTAAATACCAGCACAAACGGTCATCTATTTAATCGCGATAGGGTGACTGGCTTCACACTTCCCCCGCCAGGCGAATTAAATGTGATTGGTTTCATATTTTCGGCGCTTTTTTATTTTGAGAATAGCATTGCGTTACGGCAACAGGGCATGATGTGGGCGCATTTGTCAGCGGATGGATACCGCCTACCCATGAACGGTGCAGATGGCAGAGAAGAACCCACTTCCCCGCCAGAACAGACGAGGATGAGATGAGTATACGCGATTTATTATCAGTAAATTATAGAATCAGCGTGCGTTTCCCTCTCCCCCCAGGGAGCTACGCGCCACGCCATAGTCCATCACTGATAAGCGCGCATATTATTTCCTTTATTTCTAACCTTGGTGCTTTCTCTCAGGATAAGCGGAGAAATAATATCGCCGGCACACGCTTGTACTTTAATTTACTAAATGCATGCCGAGCTGCCATGAATATATTTGGCGAAAAAACCATCTCTTTTCTGGTCACGGCCATAGCACGCCTCACTATTTCGCCACTACGCGGCATCATAGATAAGCGTTGCTTAAGCCACAGCGCCCGCCTGATTCCAGCGGGGCGCAATACTACCGATTACACCACAGCGGACGATTAACCTCATCGCCGCCGAATAATTAAAACATCCCTATCCGATACAAATGTGGAGTGTTAGTCATGTCCGATATTACGACCAAGAGTACTAGCGCAACAAACATTGCCTCGACGGCCACCCGCATCGCCGTCGTGCCTAAGACTATCTTATTTCCCTTTATTCTCTTAACCAGCTGCTTCGCGCTATGGGGGCTAGCCAATAATATGACGGATGTGCTGATCGCACAGTTCCGTAAGGTCTTTACCCTCACCGATATGCAATCCGGCCTGGTGCAAACCGCTTTCTACGGGGCCTACTTCTGTCTGGCGCTACCCGCCGCCCTATTCATCAAACGTTTCAGCTACAAGGCGGGCGTGCTACTCGGCCTCGGTTTGTTCTGTAGCGGTGCATTGCTGTTTTACCCCGCCAGCCAGATCATGGCCTACGGCCCCTTTCTGATGGCCCTGTTCATTCTGGCCGGCGGGTTGTCTATTCTGGAGACCAGCGCCAACCCCTATATCATCGCGATGGGACCGCAAGAGACAGCGACTCGTCGCCTCAACCTGGCACAATCCTTTAATCCCATCGGCTCCATCACCGGCGTGTTGATCGGCAAGTTCTACATCCTGGCGCAACTCAACCCGGCCAGCGACGCCGAGCGCGCCATCATGGATCCCGACGCGCTGGCTACCATCCAATCCGCCGAACTCTCCGCCGTGATGGGCCCCTATGTGGTGGTCGCCCTGGTGATCATCATGGTCTGGTTAGCCATCGCCTTTACCCGCATGCCCGTCGCCCACGACAGCAGCGCCAGCGATGGATCATTAAAGGAGAGCTTTAGCCGACTGCTCAGTAAGGGGTACTTTGTACGCGGCGTGATCGGCCAGTTTTTCTATGTCGGTGCCCAAATCGGTTGCTGGTCCTACACTATCCGCTATGTGATGGCCGAGGTCGGCGGCAACGAGGCCGAGGCTTCCAGCTACCTGCTGCTCTCCATCGTGCTGTTCTCCGCCTTCCGTTTCGTCTGTACCGCCATGATGAAGTTCGTCTCGCCGGCTATCTTGCTCGGTCTGCTGGCTAGCCTGGCCTCCGTCAGCCTGCTGCTGGTGATGTTCGTCGGTGGCCTCACCGGGGTCTATGGCCTGGTGGCGGTCTCCGCTTGCATGTCGCTGATGTTCCCGACCATCTTCGGTTTGTCGGTGCATGGTCTGGGTAAAGACACCCAATTCGGTGGCAGCTGCCTGATCATGGCCATCCTCGGCGGCGCAGTGTTGACCGCCCTGATGGGCCAGATCTCCGACATGGCCGGTATCCGCATGGCCTTCCTCATCCCGCTGCTTGGCTTCATCTATTTGATTCACTTTGGTTTTAAAGGCCATAAGGCCTAAGTCCAGCACATTGGCTCGGCTGGCATCCCCACGGCGGTGCCGCCCCGATATTGCGCATTAACCGATTACTACGAGGTAACAGCATGAACCAGCAACATACCCTGCCTAAGATTGGTATTCGTCCGGCCATCGATGGCCGCCGCATGGGCGTCCGCGAATCCCTTGAGGCGCAGACCATGGCGATGGCACAGGCCACCGCCCGTCTACTCAGTGAGCAACTGCGCCATCCATGTGGTGCCGAGGTCGAATGCGTGATCGCCGATACCTGCATCGCCGGCATGGCTGAAGCCGCCGCCTGTGACGCGAAGTTCAGCCGCCATAACGTCGGTCTGACCATTACCGTCACCCCCTGCTGGTGCTATGGCAGCGAGACCATCGACATGGATCCGCTGCGGCCGAAGGCCATCTGGGGCTTCAACGGCACCGAACGCCCGGGTGCCGTCTATCTGGCCGCCGCCCTGGCCGCCCACAGCCAGAAAGGGATCCCCGCCTTCTCCATCTATGGTCATGACGTGCAAGATAGCGACGACGAAGGCATCCCGGCCGACGTGCAGGAGAAATTGTTGCGCTTCGCCCGCGCCGGCTTGGCTGTCGCCGGGATCAAGGGTAAGAGCTATCTGTCACTGGGCGGCGTGTCGATGGGCATCGCCGGCTCCATCGTCGATCACGACTTCTTTGAATCCTGGCTGGGCATGAAGGTACAGGCCGTCGATATGACCGAGCTGCGCCGCCGCATCGATAATCAAATCTACGACCCGGAAGAGCTGGCGCTAGCGCTCGACTGGGCCGACCATCACTTCCGCTATGGCCCGGATCTCAACGCCGAACAGTATCGCCGCTCCCCCGAGGATAGCCGCCGTGTACTGCGTGAAAGCCTACTGATGGCCATCTGCATCCGTGACATGATGCAGGGCAACCCGAAGCTGGCCGAGCTGGGCTGGCAGGAGGAGGCGCTGGGCTATAACGCCGTGGCCGCCGGTTTCCAGGGCCAACGTCACTGGACCGATCAATACCCTAACGGCGACACCGCCGAGGCGTTGCTCAACAGCGCCTTCGACTGGAACGGCGTACGTCGTCCGCTGGTGGTGGCCACCGAAAACGACAGCCTCAACGGTGTAGCGATGTTGTTCGGTCACATGCTGACCGGCACCGCCCAGGTCTTCGCCGACGTCCGCACCTACTGGTCGCCGCAGGCAGTCGAGCGCGTCACCGGCCAACCGCTACAGGGTCTGGCCGAGCACGGCATCATCCACCTGATCAACTCTGGCTCCGCCGCACTCGATGGCACTTGTCGCCAACAGGATGCCGCGGGACACCCCACCATCAAACCACATTGGCAGATCAGCCAGCAAGAAGCTGACGCCTGCCTGGCGGCCACCGAATGGTGTCCGGCGATCCATGAATACTTCCGCGGCGGCGGTTTCTCCTCGCGCTTCCTCACCCGCGGCGGTGTGCCGTTCACCATGAGCCGCGTCAACCTGATCAAAGGTGTCGGCCCAGTATTACAGATCGCCGAAGGCTGGAGTGTCGAGCTGCCGGCGGAGATGCATGACATCCTCGACAATCGCACCAACGCCACCTGGCCGACCACCTGGTTCGTGCCGCGCCTAACCGGTGAGGGACCATTCAAGGATGTCTACTCGGTGATGGCTAACTGGGGCGCCAACCATGGGGTGTTGACCATCGGCCACGTCGGGGCCGATCTAATCACCCTGGCCTCGATGCTGCGCATCCCGGTATGCATGCACAACGTCGCCGACGACGCCATCTACCGTCCCTCAGCCTGGGCCGCCCACGGCATGGACAGCGAAGGCCAGGACTACCGCGCCTGCCAGAACTACGGCCCGCTGTACAAGCGCGCCTAATGCAACCGGGCGGCATCATGCCGCCCACCTTTTGCCAAGGAGGCGGTATGACTCATGATGTTGTTTTGGTCCTGGACTGCGGTGCCACCAATGTGCGCGCCATCGCCGTCGATCCCCAGGGCAAGGTGGTGGCCCAAGCCTCACAGGCTAACGCCAGCCAAGTCGGCGATGAGGACGCGCGTTGGCATGTCTGGTCGCTGGAAGCCATTCTGCAACGCTTCGCCGATTGCTGCCGCCAGATCGCCCCCCAACTGGCTCAGACGCGCATCCAGGCGCTGACCGTCACCACCTTCGGCGTCGACGGTGCCCTGGTCGATCGCCACGGCGCGCTGCTTTACCCGGTGATCAGTTGGAAATGCCCACGCACCGCCGAAGAGATGGCGGGCATTGAGCGCTACATCTCGCCGGAAGAATTACAGACCCTCTCCGGCATCGGTCAATTCAGTTTTAATACGCTGTACAAACTACTGTGGTTCAAACACCATCACCCGGCACTACTGGAAAAGGCGCACGCCTGGCTGTTTATCTCCTCGCTGATCAACCAGCGCCTGACCGGCGAATTCACCACTGACCGCACCATGGCAGGCACCAGCCAGTTGCTGGATGTGCGCCAAGAGGTGTTTAGCGACACCATCCTGCGCCGTACCGGACTACGCACCGATCTGTTTCCACGCATGGTCGCCGCCGGCGAGCGTATAGGTCTCCTGCTGCCGAGCATGGCGCAACGGCTCGGCCTACCGGCGGGTATCCCGGTGATCGCCGCCGGGCACGACACCCAATTCGCCCTGTTCGGCTCCGGCGCGGGGCTGGAGCAACCGGTGCTCTCCTCCGGCACCTGGGAAATCTTGATGGTACGTACCCCTCAGGTCAATACCGCCCTGCTGCCGCGTCACGCCGGCTCCACTTGCGAACTGGACAGTTGCCCTGGCCTGTTCAACCCTGGTCTGCAATGGTTGGCCTCTGGAGTACTGGAGTGGATCCGCCAACTCTACTGGCATGAGGTGCCGCGCCAAGAGGCCTATGCCCAGATGATCGCCGAGGCGGCCGCCGTCGCCCCCGGTTGCGACGGAGTACGCATGAATAGCCACCTGCTCCAAGCCGACGGCCAGGCCGGTTGGCGGGGGGTGAGTCTCCATAGCGGCCGCGGCCACTTCTACCGTGCCGCGCTAGAGAGCCTCGGTTGGCAATTACGTCACAACCTACATACCCTACAAACACTGGGTGGCTTCCAAGCGCAAAGCCTGCTGTTGGTCGGCGGCGGCAGCCGCAACGCCCTGTGGAACCAGATCAAGGCCGATATCCTCGATATGCCGGTCCGTGTGCTGGCCAACGCCGAAACCACTGTCCTCGGCGCCGCCCTATTCGCCTGGCGTGGTGCCGGTTACTACGCCTCGGCGGAACAGGCACGCGCCGCCGTCACCTTGACCTATCACGATTACATTCCGGGCGAACAGCGCGCGTACTACCAATCGCAGATCGCCTCCTCGCCCACCAGGAGTCATCCATGCTGAAAAACATCTCTCCGCTGATCTCGCCGTCACTGCTAAAAACCCTGGCCGAAATGGGCCACGGCGATGAGATCATCTTCGCCGACGCCCACTTCCCGGCCCACGCCATGGGGCCGCAGGTGATCCGTGCCGACGGCTTGAGCGTCAGCGATCTGTTGGCGGCGATCATTCCGCTGTTCGAACTGGACAGCTATGCGCCACCACTGGTGATGATGGCGGCGGTCGAGGGCGACACCCTCGATCCGCGCGTCGAGGCGCGCTATCTGGCGGCCCTGTTCGGTGATACGCCACCACAACCAGTGACACGCATCGATCGCTTCGCCTTCTATCAACGCGCGCAGCAAGCGTTTGCGATCGTTATCACAGGAGAGCGCGCCAAGTACGGCAATATCCTGTTAAAAAAGGGCGTGACCCCGTAATCTCTCCCCGTCGCCGCCCCGGAGCACCGGGGCGGCCTCATTCGGGAGTCGAAGATGAAATACGATCGTCATCAAGCCATCATTCAACTGGTGGCCCAATACGGTACGCTGAGTACCGAGGCACTGGCCCAACAACTGGAGGTTAGCCGCGAAACCATTCGTCGCGACTTAAACACCCTCCAGCAACAAGGCAAGATCGTGCGCCGCCACGGACGCGCCACCAGCCTAGGAGGGGAAACCCAGGACAGCGGCGACCCGTTCAATGCTCGGCTAAAGAGTCACCTCTCCGGCAAGGCGGAGATCGCCCGCCAGGCGCTGGAGTGGATCGACGAAGGCATGACCCTGGCTCTCGACGCCAGCTCCACCTGCTACTATCTGGCCCGCCAATTGCCCGATATCGACATCACCGTATTCACCAATAGCCTGCGCATCTGCCAGGAGTTAGCCAAGCGCCAACATATCCAGTTGATCAGTTCCGGCGGCCTGTTGCAACGCAAGTACGCCTGCTACGTCAACCCGGCGATCCTCTCCCAGCTCAAGTCATTGGAGATCGATCTGTTTATCTTTTCCTGCGAAGGGATCGATGGACGCGGCGGACTGTGGGAATCCAACGCCTACAACGCCGACTTCAAGGCGTTGCTACTTAAACGCGCCGCCCAATCGCTGCTGCTAATCGATAAGAGCAAGTTCAACCGCGCCGGCGAGATCCAGATAGGCACCTTGGATGAGGTCGCCCAGGTGATCTCCGACACCCAAGATGGTGAGCGGCCGGGCGACGATAGCCGTGCCTGAATCGGCCAGGCATGGGAAACAACGCCGCGTACCGCCCCCCAAGCCCAGTATAAAGCGCGAGCCACGGCACATTCTCGCTTCAGAGTATGTAAATCCGCGCCCGCGCGCCGCCGCGCGCTTTAAATATAACCAGCTTTCACCTATGCTATCGGCAATCTGGGTAATACGGGCATGGCTTTTGCTTAGCCCGCAACGGAGAACCACACCATGAAACGGACCAAACACATTAACCGCGGCGCCTTCCGCAAACACTGGCGCATGGCACCGCTGGCGCTGGCCGTCAGCGCGGTCTTCTTGTTGGCCGGTTGCGAGAAGAGCGATGAGACGGTGTCGCTGTATCAAAACGCCGACGACTGTAGCAAGGCTAATCCGTCAATGAGCGCGCAGTGCAAGGAGTCCTACGACAACGCATTGAAGGAGGCGGCAAAGACCGCGCCGAAGTATGCTAGCCGTGAGGATTGCATCGCCGAATTCGGCGAGGGGCAATGCACCCAGGCACCGGCACAGGCCGGCATGGCACCAACCAGCAATGGCAACAATGCCGAAGCGGCACAGAGCAGTGGCAGCTTCTGGATGCCGCTGATGGCGGGCTATATGATGGGTCGTCTAATGGGCGGAGGCTTCAACCAACAACCACTGTTCACCCCGCGCAGCGCCGCCAGCCCAGCTAACGGCCAGTTCGTCGACGCCAGTGGCAAAAGCTATGGCCCGGCTACCGCCGGCGGACGCACCATGACGGTGCCGAAGACCGCCATGGCGCCGAAGCCGGCGACCACCACCACCATCACTCGTGGCGGCTTCGGTGAAACCGTCGCTAAGCAAAACAGCCTGCAACGCAGCAGTGCCAGCAGCACCGGCTCACGCAGCATGGGCGGTTAATCGATGAAACGCATTGCCATCAGCGAGCGCCCAGACTGGCGCGCCAAAGCTAACGAATTCGGTTTTCAGTTCCACACCCTGTATGGCGAACCCTACTGGTGCGAGGATGCCTACTACCAGTTCACCCTGGCACAGATCGAGACGCTGGAGGAGACCACCGCCGAACTGCACCAGATGTGCCTCCAGGTCGTGGAGCGCGTGGTCGACAGCGAAGCGTTACTGACCCGCTTCCAGATCCCCAAACACACCTGGGACTTCGTACGCGCCTCCTGGCGCTCGGGCCAGCCATCACTCTATTCACGCCTCGACTTGGCCTATGACGGTCAAGGACCGGCCAAGCTGCTAGAGAATAACGCCGACACGCCGACTTCGCTGTATGAGTCCGCCTTCTTCCAGTGGATCTGGCTAGAAGATCAGATCCGCGCCGGCAAGCTACCCGCCAATGCCGACCAATTCAACAGCCTGCAAGAACAGCTGATCGCCCGCTTCGCCGAGCTGAAGGCCAACTACGGCTTCCAGTTGCTGCACATGGCTTGCTGCCAGGATAGCGAAGAGGATCGTGGCACGGTGCAATACCTGCAAGATTGCGCCGCGGAGGCCGGATTGGCCACCGAGTTCCTGTATATGGATGAGATCGGCCTCGGGGAGAAAGGGCAGTTTACCGACGGCCAGGATCACGTGATCAGTAACTTGTTCAAGCTCTATCCCTGGGAATTCATGCTACGCGAGATGTTCTCGACCAAGCTGGAGGATGCTGGAGTGCGCTGGTTGGAGCCGGCATGGAAGAGCATTCTCTCCAACAAGGCTCTGCTACCGATGTTGTGGGAAATGTTCCCCAACCACCCCAACCTGCTGCCGGCCTACTTCGCCGACGGCAGCCAGCCGCCGATGGATCGCTATGTGGTGAAACCACTGTTCTCCCGCGAAGGCGCCAACATCCGCATCATCGAAAACGGCCAAGAGATCGAGCGTGTCGATGGCCCCTATGGCGAAGAGGGGATGATTGTGCAGCAGTATCACCCGCTGCCCAAGTTCGGGGACAGCTACACCCTGATCGGTAGCTGGCTGGTCAACGACAGCCCGGCGGGGATCGGTCTGCGTGAAGATCATAGCCGCATCACGCAGGATCTGTCGCGTTACTACCCACATATCATCCTGGACTAACAGGCGCTTCCCTACGGGAGCGCCTCGCCCACCTACCGCGATGAGATAGACGGTAATAAAAAAGGCACCGCCGGCGGGCGGTGCCTTCGCTTTCTCTGGTATTGGCCGACCTTTACGTCTTGTCGCCGTAATTCTTCAGTACCACCACTTCATATTCTCCCCGCCCGTTGCACTGTACGCCATGAATATCGGTCTCGAAGCCGGGATAGTGAGCGCCAATGTCACACAACAGTTGCAGGAAATCCAACACCGGCTTACTGGCCTCGGTGATCATCTCACCCGGCATGATCAAGGGAACGCCCGGCGGATACGGCAGGATCATGTTGGCGCTGACCCGACCGATCATCTGCTGTAACGGACAGCTTTCGATGTTGCCGCGCACTTCCTCCTGGAAAGCGTCATGCGGCGTCAATACCAAGGTCGGCAGCACGTCGAAAGCGCTGTACATCAGATCCGGCAAATGGGAGTCACTGGTCAGGGTATGGATCCCTTGCGCCAACTCCTGAATGCGTATGTTCTCATAGAACTCCGGCGCCTCCTGGTACAACGACGGCAACACATTCTTCACCCGCAGGTTAAGATCGTAGACGCGTTTGAAGTCAGTCAAGGCACGCAGCAGGCTAAGGGCCTTGGTCTTATCAATGCCAATGCTAAACAAGAACAACAGGTTATACGGCCCAGTTTTCTCGACGATGATGCCATGTTCGTCTAAGTACTTAGCGACGATCGATGCCGGGATCCCCCAGCTATCCATGGTGCCATCCGCTTTCATCCCAGGGGTCAGCAAGGTCACCTTGATCGGGTCCAAGAACATGTGGTCATCATCGATATTCTTGAAACCGTGCCAGTCGTTGCGCGCGTTCAGCGGCCAGCAGGCGACCTCATCGATGTTATCCGGTTGCCACACGTCGAAGAACCATCCTTCGGACTCGGTTCTTAGTCGCTTAATTTCTTTACGGAAACGAATAGCGCGCTCGATGGAATTGGCGATCAGGCGCTTACCGGTGTTACCCTTCATCATCGCCGCCGACATCTCGGCCGAGGCCACGATGCCATAGTGCGGCGAGGTGGAGGTGTGCATCATGTAAGCTTCGTTAAACGTCTCCTCATTGATGATCCCCTTCACATGGATCATCGAGGCCTGGGAGAAAGCCGCCAGCAACTTGTGGGTGGACTGGGTTTCATAGATCACCTTGCCCGGCACCCGCTCACCACTCATCCCAGCCTTACCCTGATAGATGGGATGGAAGTTGGTGTAGGGAACCCAGGCGGAGTCGAAGTGGATCGACTTCACATCCAGTGTCTGCTTGATATAGTCGGTGTTATAGAACAGGCCGTCATAGGTGGAGTTAGTGACCACCGCATGCACCGGCCAACTGGCATTAGGCGTATTACGTACCTTCTCTTCGATGGCCTCACGGCTAAATTCCTGGCGCGGAATCCCCCCCAGAATACCGTAGGCGTTACGCGTCGGGCGCAGGTACAGCGGTACCACGTTACTCATCATCATCAGATGGGTCAGCGATTTATGGCAGTTACGATCGATAAGGATCGAGGCGCCGGCCGGTGAAGAGTACATCCCGACGATCTTGTTGGCCGTCGAGGTGCCGTTGGTGACGATATAGCTACGATCGGCATTAAAGGTGCGGGCGATATACTCCTCTGCCTCGCGATGCGGGCCGCTGTGATCCAACAGCGAGCCTAACTCGGCCACCGAGATGGAGATATCGGAGCGTAAGGTATTCTCACCGTAGAAATCGTAGAACAGGGTGCCCACTGGGCTTTTCTCGAACGCGGTACCGCCCATGTGCCCCGGCGTACAGAAGGTGTACTTCTCCTCATGGACATACTTAAACAACGCCTTGGTCAACGGCGGCATGATGGCATCGATGTACTGATCGGTACTTTGGCGGATCTTGAGCGCAATGTCTTGCGCGCTGCCCAAGGTGTACTCGAAGAAACGCACATTGAGACGCAAGTCACTCATGCTCACGTCCAACGTCGAGTAGGTATTGGCGAAGGCGTAGATCGGTAGCATCTTGTTCAGTGCACTGATCTCCTCGCACAACGCCAAGTTGTATTTATCCCAGTCGAAGATCACCCCGCATAGGCGGGCGTTATTTTCGATCAGTTTGAGTAAATCATTACGATCATGCGGGTAGGCGATGCGAAAACCGGCCTTCTCCAACTCCAATTGCAACTCACGCAGCGGCTCTTCCTTAAAATACACGCTCATGTCATTCATTATGGCGATGATATTCATGTGAACTCTCCTGGCCAATTGACTGGCAATACCGGCGACCTCCTCGCCGCCGGTCGGTTAACAACGGTCACGTCTAGCTACGCGGGGCGATATCCTTCTCCTGCGCGGAGCCCAGCTTGCGTGAGTAGAACATCAGGATGATCAGGCTGACGATAAAGGTACCGGACAGCTCGATCGAGTTGGCCCCCATCAGGGCGATAAAACAGAACACACAACCAAGAATCGAGGCCAACAGGCTGAGAACGTTCTTGATATTGGCACCATCGAAACGGATCAAGTCGATACAGGAGTAGAAGTAGGGCAACATGGTCAACAGCACCGCGATACCGGTCAACTCACCGAACAGATCGGAGGCCTTACCGCCGCTGGCGTTCATCACGGTGATCAGCACCATCAGGATGGTCATCTTGATCGCGGCCAGGAACAGCCCCTTCTTCGGCAAGCCATTCTTATCCAACTCGCCATAGATCTTAGGGAAGTTGCCATCATGGGCCGCACGCGCGCCCGCTTGGCCGACCAGCATCATCCAAGAACCGAGCGACGTCAGGCAGGCGAAAGCGGTAAAGGCAGAGACCAACGGACCGGCCCAACTGCCTACCATGGTGGAGGCGCTAATGGCAAAGGGAGCGCCAGAGGCTGCCATCTCATGTGCCGGATACATCCCGGCGATCGCCTGGGTAGCCGCAATGTAGACCACCCCGGCCAGGAAAGTCCCCATCATGGTCGCCAGCGGAACGTTACGCTGCGGGTCCTTGACCATCCCGGTACTGACGGACGCAGATTCTACCCCGATAAACGCCCACAGGCACAACAGGATACTCTTGATGACCGCATGGTAGTCGGTGCCGCCGGAGGTGTTCCAGTTTGCCATGTAGGTGCTCGGCTCGAACCAGAACCAGCCGGCGATCCCGGTAGCGATAACCGGGATCAGCACCAACACCAGGCCGAGAGTGGTCAAGCGACTCACCCAAGCACCGCCCAGCATATTGACGAAAGTGAAAATCCAGACGATGGCGATACAGGCGATCCCCGCCGGGATCGGCTGGTTCAGTACGGGAAAGAAGGTCGAAAGATAGGAGACGGCGGTAATGCCGATCGCCAAGTTACCGATCCAGTTGGCGTGGTAATACAACACCCCGGTCTGAAAACCGAATGCCGCGCCGACCTCACCAGCGTAGGCCACCGGCCCCCCCTCCTGCGGGTTCTTGGTCGCCAAACGGGCATAGACATAAGCCAGCGAGATAGCGCCAACCAGCGCGATCAACCAGCCCCATACTGCGATTGACCCGAGACTTGCCAGGTTCGCGGGCAACAACGCGATGCCGCTGCCCATCATGTTGCCGGCAACCACCCCGGTACAGGCGATAAGCCCAATTTTTTTTGCAGAAGCCATAGTCTGCGCTCCCCTGTGATGATGATTGGCCATACATGACATTGGCCCACTGGAGCGCGCGTCAGCAAACCGCCAGGCTCCGCTGATAATTATAGAAAAGGAAGTAATATTTTCCCGTTAGAAACAATAAATTTACTCGCCTTTTTTTATTTAAAATTCATATTGTTACATTTGAAAATACCCTTGGATATTTTATGGAAATAAATATACTTTATAATCATTGAGATAATATTTACCCACTCACTCTGCTCTCTCGCGATATTGCTAAAAGATTAATATTCGTGAGGGGGAGTAAGCTCGACGCAGACGAATACTTTAATTTAATTAATCTATCCGTCGCCAATAAGAGACCACGCGCCAGGCTTGAACATCCCCGTTGCTGCCGTTATGCTGGCCGCCATGAACAACGCGCGTATTCCCATCGCCCTACAGCAATCGGTCATGCACACTCTGCGCAGCAAATTGGCTCTCGCCGAACAACGGCTAGACGCCGCATGGCCTTTACCCAGCGTCAACTACCGTCAACGTGGTACCAGCGCCGGCAGCGCCTGGCCCCAACAATGGGAAATCCGCCTCAACCCGGTGTTGCTGCTGGAAAATGGCCATAGCTTCATCGCCGAGGTGATCCCGCACGAACTCGCCCATCTGCTGGTGTATCGCCAATTTGGCCGCGTAGCGCCGCATGGCAAGGCATGGCGCTGGATGATGGCCGAGATCCTCGATGCCGAGCCGCGCCGCACCCATCGCTTCACCGTCGACTCGGTGCGTGGGCCGACGTTCCCTTACCGTTGTCGCTGCCAATTACATCAACTGACGCTGCGCCGCCATAACCGCGTCCAGCGCGGCGAATCCCGTTACCAGTGCCGCCAATGTGGTGAGACCCTGCGCTGGAGCCCGACTCCCGTTTCACGCTGAATCACGCCAAAAACTTTCCCGTACTTTTCCAAAATCGAGGGCAGTAGGCGCAAAGGGTTGCCCGAGCGTCTTGTATTGTCTACCCTGCTGACTTTCTCACTGTGACAAGATTTTAGAAGATGTCAGGCAAAACCCTACTCTCTCTCGCCGCCCTGCTGGGTGCCGTGCTGCTACCACTGGGCAGCCAAGCTCAGACGGACAAGATCAACAACTTCACTCAGGCCAAGGCCGTCGCCGCCAAAATCAACCATGATGCGCCCGGCACCTTCTACTGCGGTTGCCGTATCGAATGGCAGGGCAAAAAAGGTACACCCGATCTGGCTAGTTGCGGCTACCAGGTGCGGAAAAATGCCCACCGAGCCGAGCGCATCGAATGGGAACATGTGATGCCCGCCTGGCAATTTGGCCACCAACTTCAGTGCTGGCAGCAGGGAGGACGAAAAAACTGCGCCAAGAATCCAGACTATGTGCGCATCGAAACCGACCTGCATAACCTGCAACCCGCCATCGGTGAAGTCAACGGCGATCGCAGCAACTTCGCCTTCAGCCAGTGGCGAGGTGGCGAGGGGCAGTACGGCCAGTGTACGATGAAGGTCGACTTTAAAAACAAGCAGGCTGAGCCGCCGGAACGCGCGCGCGGCGCCATCGCCCGAACCTACTTCTATATGCGCGATCGCTACCATATCCGGCTCTCCGCGCAGCAGACTCATCTATTCGAGGTATGGAACCGCCAATACCCGGTCAGCACCTGGGAGTGTGAGCGTGAGGCGCGCATCGCCAAAGTGCAGGGCAACCCGAACCCTTATGTCCAACAAGCTTGCGCCGCAAGCAAACCGTGATCGTCCGCGCCAGCGCTGCCACTCGGCGCATGACGGGTATATAATCACGCTCAGTCGTGAATGGCGTGCCAAGGCACGCCCTTTTTACCCTGTCTGAGGATCCTGCATGCGCATTCCCCGTATTTACCACCCGCAGCCCCTGAGCATTCCCGGCGAAGTCAGCCTATGCGACGATGCCGCCAACCATGTTGGCCGCGTCTTGCGCATGGGGCCCGGTCACGCCCTACAGCTGTTCGATGGCAGCAACCGGGTCTTCGACGCCGAGATCGTCAGCGCCGATAAGAAGAGCGTGCGCGTACGCCTGACGGCGGTGCATGAGGAGAGCCGTGAGTCGCCGCTGCACCTGCATCTGGGACAGGTGATGTCACGCGGCGAAAAAATGGAGTTCACTATCCAGAAGTCGATCGAGTTGGGGGTCAACGTCATTACCCCGCTGATTTCCGAACGCTGTGGGGTTCGGCTGGACGCGGAGCGTCTAGCTAAAAAGCAACAGCAATGGCAAAAGATCGCCATCGCCGCCTGCGAGCAGTGCGGGCGCAATAGCCTGCCGCAGATCCGCCCAGCAATGACGCTGGAGGCGTGGTGTGCCGAGCCAGACGATGGCCTACGGCTCAACCTGCACCCGCGCGCTAGCGCCAGCATCAACACCCTACCGCACTCCCTCAACCGGGTACGTTTGCTGATCGGCCCGGAAGGCGGCCTGTCGGCGGATGAGATTGCCATGACCGCCGACTACCACTTTACTGATATTCTATTGGGGCCGCGCGTTCTGCGCACCGAGACGACGGCGTTAACCGCCATTACCGCACTTCAGGTCCGCTTTGGCGACTTAGGCTGAGGCAGAATCCGCGAAGGAGACAGGAGAATAGTATGATTAAGCTCGGTATTGTGATGGATCCCATCGCATCCATTAACATCAAGAAAGACACCAGCTTCGCCATGTTGCTAGAGGCACAGCGCCGCGGCTACCAACTGCACTACATGGAGATGGCCGATCTCTACTTACACCAGGGGGAGGCGCGGGCGCAGACCCGTCTGCTCAGCGTCAACGATGACAAGGCCAACTGGTATCGTTTCGACAGCGAACAGGATATCGCCCTGGCCGAGCTCGATGTGATCCTAATGCGCAAGGATCCGCCGTTCGATACCGAGTTTATCTACGCCACCTATATTCTGGAGCGTGCCGAAGCCTTCGGCACGCTGATCGTCAACAAACCGCAAAGCCTACGGGACTGCAATGAAAAGCTGTTCACCGCCTGGTTCGCCGACCTAACGCCGGACACGCTGGTCACCCGCCGCGCCGATCAGTTACGCGACTTCCATACTCGCCACGGCGACATCATTCTCAAGCCGTTGGATGGCATGGGGGGAGCATCGATCTTCCGGATCAAGCCGGATGATGCCAACGTGTCGGTGATCATCGAAACCCTCACCGAACACGGCCAGCGTTTCTGCATGGCACAAAACTACCTGCCGGCCATCAAAGAAGGCGACAAGCGCGTCTTAGTGGTGGATGGCGAGCCGGTGCCCTACTGCCTGGCGCGCATTCCGAAGCTCGGCGAGACACGCGGCAACCTCGCGGCTGGCGGCCATGGCGAGGCACGTCCCCTGAGCGAGAGCGACTGGGCTATCGCGCGTAAGGTCGCGCCGATCCTCAAGGAAAAGGGGCTGATCTTCGTCGGCTTGGACATCATCGGCGACCGTCTAACCGAGATCAACGTCACCAGCCCGACCTGCGCCCGCGAGATCGAAGCAGTCTTCCCGGTCTCTATCACCGGCATGCTAATGGACGCCATCGAGGCACGTCTGGCGACGCGCTGATCCTAGCTCCCTGTGGGGCCGTTCGGGGCGAGTGAGTCGCTCGTCCCGATCTCTTGCCATTATCTCATTCTCGCCTCGCCCCGCATCAGCGTACTGCCGCTCCGCACCCGATAGCATGCGCGGCATCGAATACCCGCCGCTCCCCCCGTGACTTGCGCGGCAAAAATTCGCATACTGACGCCTACAAAAACAGCGAGTTGAAAATATCACCATGAAACTAGCGCACCATTTTCTGATTGCTATGCCTTCCATGCAGGACAGTCGCTTCAAACGCACCGTCATCTATGTGTGCGAGCACAATGAGGATGGCGCCATGGGCATGATCATTAATAAACCCCTGGAGCAGCTCACCCTCGCCACCTTGCTGGAGAAACTCGACATCGAGCCCACCCCGCGCGATGCCGCCATCCGCCTGGATAAACCGGTACTGGCCGGCGGCCCGCTGGCAGAAGATCGTGGCTTCGTCCTGCACAGTCCGAGCGATGCTTTCGGCTCCAGTGCCGACATCGGCCCCGGTTGTATGCTGACCACCTCACGCGACGTGCTGGAGACCCTAGGCACCGATCGCCAACCTGAGGAGATCCTGGTCACCCTAGGCTACTGTAGCTGGGGCAAGGGGCAGTTGGAGCAGGAACTGCTCGATAACGCCTGGCTGACGGTGGAAGCCGACAGCCAGATCCTCTTCCACACCCCGCTGGCAGACCGCTGGATCTGTGCGGCGAAAAAGCTGGGCGTGGATATCCGTAATATGCCTTGCAATGCAGGACACGCCTGATGAATCCCCGTACCATACTCGCCTTCGACTTTGGCACTCGTAGCATCGGCTGCGCCATCGGCCAAGAGCTGACCGGTAGCGCCCGCCCGCTGCAATCCTTTAAAGCCAACGACGGC
Source organism: Edwardsiella hoshinae NBRC 105699 = ATCC 33379 (assembly GCF_000474215.1). Classification (GTDB taxonomy): domain Bacteria; phylum Pseudomonadota; class Gammaproteobacteria; order Enterobacterales; family Enterobacteriaceae; genus Edwardsiella; species Edwardsiella hoshinae. Next base: position 52,397 of record NZ_BAUC01000034.1, read on the forward strand.
ATTCCCGACTGGCAGCAGATAGAAAAGGTGCTGCGTGAATGGCAACCGGATCTGGTGGTAGTCGGCCTGCCGCTGAACATGGATGGCAGCGAACAAGCGCTAACGCAACTGGCGCGTAAGTTCGCCAACCGGCTGCATGGCCGCTTCGGCGTACAGATAGCCCTGCATGACGAGCGCCTAAGCACGGTAGAAGCCCGCGCCCACCTGTTCGCCGGCGGGGGCTACCGCGCCCTGGAGAAGGGGCGGGTCGATGCCGCCTCTGCCGCGCTGATCCTCGAAAGCTGGTTCGACAATCACGTCGGCTAAACGCCACCGCTGCCGCGCCGCGCGCCCAGGGATTGACTCTCGCTACACCGTCCCCATCTATTATGAACGATGGGTCGCCACATCCGGCAACGGCGCGAAACGTGCAGCGCGGCGCCGTTTTGCTTTACACTACGCGAGGGTTACCGGCGCTTAGCGCGGCCGGCACGATTTCCCACTCCCCGGGACGAGGCATCATGAACAGTACCATTGAACACCAGCTCAACGCAGTCCGTCAGCGTATCGCCCAGGCGGCCGCCCAGTGCGGACGCGATCCGCACGCGATCACGCTACTGGCGGTCAGCAAAACCAAGCCTATCGCCGACATCGACGCCGCGATTGCCGCTGGCCAACGTGCCTTCGGCGAGAACTATGTGCAGGAAGGGGTCAGTAAGATCCAGCATTACCGCCAACACCCCGGTGGCAACACATTAACTTGGCACTTCATCGGGCCGCTCCAGTCCAACAAGAGCCGCCTGGTCGCCGAGCATTTCGATTGGATCCATACTATCGATCGTGTAAAAATCGCCCAACGCCTCAACGAGCAGCGCCCGGCGACGCTGCCGCCGCTCAACGTGTTGATCCAGGTGAATATCAGCGACGAACAGAGCAAGTCCGGGGTCACCCTGGAGCAGGTCGAGGCTCTGGCGGACGCCATCAGTCAACTGCCTAACCTACGCCTACGTGGCCTGATGGCCATCCCGGCACCCGAGGACGATCCGGCACGACAATTGGCTGTCTGCCGTCGTATGGCACAGGCGCTGCAAACCCTCCAACAGCGTTACCCACTGCTGGATACTCTGTCGCTGGGGATGACCCACGACATGGAGGCCGCCATCGCCGCCGGCAGCACCTTGGTGCGCATCGGCACCGCGATTTTCGGCGCCCGTGACTACGGCAACGCCTAGCTCACGGCGACGTCAGGCTGCCAACGACAGCCTGTTTTATCACCCCGCCCGGCGCACCGCCCCGGCGGGTAAGCTTTACTACCGACGGAAAAAGGGCTTTTCATGCTAACACTGACGTTTCTGGTCAAAACCCTGCTCGATCTGTATGTCATGGTGCTACTGCTGCGCATCTGGATGCAGTGGGCGCGTAGCGACTTCTACAATCCGCTTTCGCAATTTATCGTCAAGTTGACCCAACCTGTGGTAGCGCCGCTGCGTCGCATCTTGCCGCCGCTGGGGCCGATCGACTCTGCCTCGCTGCTGTTGGCGTTCATCCTGATGACCGTCAAGTATCCGCTGCTATTACTGATCCAGAGCGGTTCGCTCTCTCTCAGTCCCTATAACCTCCTATTCGGCCTGATCTCGGTGGTCAAGTCCGCCGGTTATCTGGTGTTCTGGGTGATCATCATCCGCTCCATCATGAGCTGGATTAGCCAGGGGCGCAGCCCGATGGACTATGTGCTCTATCAGTTGACCGAGCCGATGATGGCGCCGATCCGCCGCATCATCCCGGCAATGGGGGGGCTGGATTTCTCCGCCATGGTGGTGATTCTGGTGCTGTACCTGCTCAACTATTTGGGCATCGATCTATTCGGCCAGCTGTGGTTCCTGCTGTGAGTGCAGTCAGCCGTGAAGGGGATGACTGGATCCTACGGCTGTATATCCAGCCCAAGGCCAGTCGTGATCAGATCGTCGGCCTGCACGGCGATGAGCTGAAGGTGGCGATCACCGCACCGCCGGTCGATGGTCAGGCTAACGCCCACCTGCTAAAATTCATCGCTAAACAATTTCGCGTCGCCAAGAGCCTAATCACCATCGAGAAGGGGGAGTTGGGGCGCCATAAACAGCTGCGCATCCACCAACCGCAACAGATCCCCGACGCGGTGGCGGCAGCGCTCGAGTAAAGGCGGGAAACACCCTCGCCGCACATTGATACGATACAACGGCAGGCCTCCTCGGCCTGCCGTTGTCCTCAATAGGATCCGAATCATGCAACACGTGGTACTCGCCACCGGTAACGCCGGTAAAGTCCGTGAACTGGCCTCCTTGCTGGCTGACTTTGGTCTGAACATCGTCGCCCAGAGCGAATTGGGTATCGACAGCGCCGACGAGACCGGGCTGACTTTTATTGAAAACGCCATCCTTAAGGCACGCCATGCCGCCCGGATCAGTGGATGTGCGGCGATCGCCGACGACTCCGGCCTGGCGGTAGACGCCCTCGGAGGGGCGCCGGGGATCTACTCCGCCCGTTACGCCGGTGAAGATGCCAACGACCGCGCCAACGTGGAGAAACTGTTGCACGCCCTGCGCGACATCCCCGCCGGCCAGCGCCAAGCACGCTTTCACTGTGTGCTGGTCTACCTGCGCCACGCCGACGATCCCACCCCGCTGGTGTGTCATGGCGTCTGGCAGGGCGAGATCGCGGCGGCGCCCTACGGCGAAGGCGGCTTCGGCTACGATCCTATCTTCTTCATCCCAGCCCTGAGCTGCACCGCGGCTCAGCTGAGCCGCGAGCAAAAGCAGGCCATCTCACACCGTGGCCAGGCGCTGCAACAGTTGCTGGATCAAATGCGCCATGCTTAAGCTGCCGCCGCTCAGTCTGTATATCCATATCCCCTGGTGCGTGCAGAAGTGCCCCTACTGTGACTTTAACTCCCATGCGCAGAAAGGGACGATCCCTCAACAGGCTTATATCGAGCACCTGCTGGCCGATCTGGATCAGGAGTTGCCGCGCGTCGCCGGACGCACTCTGCGCAGTGTGTTCATCGGCGGCGGCACTCCCAGCCTGTTCAGCGGTGCGGCACTGCAACAGCTACTAGACGGAGTGCGCGCGCGCCTGCCCCTGGCGATCGATGCCGAGATCACCCTAGAGGCCAATCCGGGCACGGTGGAGTCCGAGCGTTTCAGCGCCTATCAGCGCGCCGGGGTCAACCGTATCTCCATCGGCGTACAGAGCTTCAGTGCCGACAAGCTCCAACGTCTGGGACGTATCCACGGCCCGCAGGAAGCCATCGCCGCAGCCCGACTGGCGGCCGAGCTGGGGCTACGCAGCTTTAACCTGGATCTGATGCATGGCCTGCCACACCAGAGCCAAGCGGAGGCGCTGGACGATCTGCGCCAGGCCATCGCCCTGAATCCGCCGCATCTGTCCTGGTATCAACTGACCATCGAGCCGAATACCCTATTCGGCTCGCGCCCGCCGCGTCTACCAGACGACGATGCCCTGTGGGCGATCTTCGAGCAAGGCGATCGTCTGCTGCGTGAGTCCGGTTACCACCAGTATGAAACCTCGGCCTATGCCTTAGCGGGACGCCAGTGCCAGCATAACCTCAACTACTGGCGCTTCGGCGACTATCTGGGGATCGGCTGCGGAGCGCACGGCAAGCTGACTTTCGCCGATGGACGTATCGAGCGGCGCGCCAAGACGCGCCACCCGCGCGGCTATATGCAGGGCAACTACCTGGATCAGCAGCAGCAGGTGGCGCTAGCGGATCGGCCATTCGAGTTTTTCATGAACCGTTTCCGTCTGCTGGAGCCGGCACCGCGCGCCGACTTTACCGCCTATACCGGTGTGGACGAAACGACCATCCGCCCGCAGTTGGAAGCAGCGCTGGCGCAGGGCTACATCACTGAAAGCCCCCATCACTGGCAAATCACGCCGCATGGTAAGCTGTTCCTCAACTCACTGCTGGAACTGTTCCTCTAAGCATCCTCTCTGCCGGCGGCCCCGTCATACACCGGGCCGCCGCCCTCACCCTCAGTGGGCGCGGATATACATATCCTTACTGTAGATATAATCCATATTGCCGGGATTAAACCCGCCGACATAAGGCTTCACCAGCCGCACGCTGACGTAGTGATAGAGAGGGATCGCCGGAACATCCTCAGCCAGGATCGCCTCGGCCTGTTGGAACAACCGCTGACGCTCCGCCTGATCCTGACTGGCCGCCGCCTGCGTCAGCAATGCATCGAAACGGGGGTTACTGTACTGCGGGGTGTTGTTGCTATCGCCGCTGCGAAAACCACTCAGCATCGACGCCGGATCGTCGTAGTCGGCGATCCAGGCGGATCGTACCAGCTCAAAGTTGCCGTTACGCATGGTATCCAGCATAGTCTTCCACTCTTGATTATTTAGCGTGGCCTCAACGCCCAGATTCTTCTTCCACATCGAGGCGGCGGCGATGGCGATGCGTTGGTGCCCCTCGGAGGTGTTATACAGCAGCGAGAAGCGCAACGGATTATCCGGCCCGAACCCCGCCTCGGTCAGCAATGCCTTGGCGCGCGCGAAGCGTTTCTCACGCGGCCAGTTGGCGTAATCCGGGCCGTGGAACGTCATTCCGCCGATGTGCTCGGCGCTGACCAGCCAGGCGGGGCGCTGCCCCTGACCCAGCACCTTTTCGGCGATGACCGCCTTGTCCAACCCCAGATTGAGCGCCAAGCGCACTCGTGCATCGTCGAACGGCGCCTTGCGAGTGTTAAAGTGGTAATAATAGGTGCCGAGTTTGTCGGCGATACGGATCTCGTCGCCCAACGTCTTACGCAGGGCGGCGAACTGAGGGTTGGGGATACTGCTAATGTCGAGCTCTCCGGAGCGATAACGGTTAAATCCGGCGGTCTCCGAGGAGATCGGCAGGTAAATCACTCGCTCGATCACCGTATGAGCATCGTCCCAGTAACGCGGGTTGCGCACTCCGCTTACCCGCTCATTCACGATCCAGTCGCTGAGGGTATAGGCACCGTTACCGACGAAGTTACCCGGCTGGGTCCATTTGTCGCCATAACGGGCAAGCACCCGCGCGTTGAGCGGCACCAATGTCGGGTGCACCATCATCGACAGGAAGGTCGACAACGGCTGATCCAGCGTGACGCGTAGCGTGCGCGCATTCGGCGCCGTGACACCTAACGCACTGGGCGGTAGCTTGCCATCCTGGATCGCCGCGGCGTTCTTCATTCCCATGTTGACCAGGAAGGTGGCGTAGGGAGAGGCGGTAGCCGGATCGATCAGCCGCTGCCAGCTAAACACCAGATCCTGCGCCGTCAGCGCCTCGCCATTAGACCAGTGCAGATTGGGACGCAACGAGAACGTCCATACCCGTCCCTGCGCCTCGCTTTGCCAGTGCTCGGCCAAGCCTGGACGCAATTTTCCATCGCCGTCGAGAGTCAACAGCCCCTCAAAGAAATCACGGATGATATTGAATTCGACATCGCTCTCCGACTTGTGTGGGTCGAGGGACGCCGGCTCGCTACCGTTATTGCGCGTCAGCACCTGGTTAGCGGCCAACCTCTCCCCCTCGGGTACCACGGCGGCGTGCGACGCGCCGGGGAGGCTCAATCCGACGGCCAGCATAAAAAAAACATATCGCATAAAATAATTATATTTTAATTTCATATAGTTACCCTCCTTGGCTGACATGGTCAACATTAAAACAGCAAAACCCAACGTAGGGCAGGGCAAAAAATGGCACAAAAAAACCCGGCGCGCTGGCCGGGTCATATTATGTGATATATATCACTGTTAGGAGGCGGGTAATGCCTGCAACAACGCTTTACGCTGACTGTCCAGCGACTGCACGCGCGCGCAAGCCTGCTGACCGAAGGCTCGCAGATCGTTATCCTGTTTATCCCACTCGCTACGGATGGCCTGTTGCAGACCGCCGAGGTTACCCAGTACCGCCTGTAACGGGTTCTCCGACTTGCCGGCTTGCAGCAACCCCTTGGCACCCATCTCGTTGATGCTGTCCTGCAATACGCCGCCCAACGTCTGGTTCACCAGCGTCTGCCCCTCTTTCTCTACCTGGGCGATCGCCTGATGATGGAAGGCGTAACCGTCGTTGCGTTTCTCCAGTACCCGATTCATCTGCACTTTAAGCTGGGTGTCTAACGTCGCCAGGCGTTGGCGCACATGACTATCGCTACCCAACTGCTCGACGATGATGCTATCCAGTGCACCACGGGCACGATCCAAGCGCGTCTGGATCCCCTGATCGATCCACGGTACGTCGCGACGCAGATCGCGCTGGAGCATCTCAGCTTGGCGGCGGGCGTCGGCGCTGAGCGTCAATGGCCGGCCATCGCGTGTTACCGCTCCATCGCGGGCAATCTGTAGGTTGCCGCTGGCACCGACGATCTGCACCTGCTGCGCACTGATAATAATGTCATCCTGCGGTTTGACCTGACATTGCCAAGCAGCCTGCGCCTGTGTCGCCGCCAGCAACAACAGCAAGGAACATCCCCATTTACCCATCATGACCTCGTTAAAATATTGAGCGGCCCAGTCGCTGGGCTAAACACTCCAGCGCCGCGACGCCAGCCAGTGAATTACCGCAACTATCCAGCTGCGGACTCCAGACGGCAATACTCATCTCGCGTGGCACCACAGCAATGATACCGCCGCCGACGCCAGACTTCCCCGGCATACCGACGCGATAAGCGAACTCGCCAGCCCCATCATACAGCCCGCTGGTCACCATCAAAGCATTGATCTGACGCGCCTGACGCTCACCGATCATCGGCTCCGCTAGCCCTAGGGCTCGCCCCCGATTGGCAAGATAAACAAAAGTGCGCGCCAGTTCCATACAGTTCATTCTTAAAGCACAGTAGTGGAAGTAGTTGTGCAGCACGGTGATTACATCGTTATCGAAGTTGCCGAACGACTTCATCAGATAAGCGATGGCCGCATTACGATCCGAGTGCTCGAACTCAGATCGCGCCACCCGGGCGTCGTAGCAGATGTCGGCGCTGCCACTCAGCGCACGTACCACCTCCAGCATGCGTTGACGCGGCGCACTCAGCCGGGTCTGCAACATGTCGCATACCACCAACGCTCCCGCATTAATAAAAGGATTGCGTGGCTTACCCTGCTCCAGCTCCAACTGGACCAGTGAGTTAAAAGGCTGACCAGAGGGCTCTTTGCCGACCCGTTGCCAGATCTCCGCCTCGCTGTAACGGTGCATCGCCAGCGTCAGGCTCAATACCTTGGAGATCGATTGGATGGAGAAGCGCTCGGCGGCGTCACCGGCGCAAAACATCTGTCCGTCGACGCGACACACCGCGATCCCCAACCGATCCGCCGGCACCTCGGCCAACGCCGGAATATAGTCGGCCACCCGCCCTCGCCCCAGCAACGGACGAACCTGATCCAAGATCTCTGCTAAGAGTTGATCGCTTAATTCAGTTTGCATGGCGAGACTATCGACTCCATGGGGCACAAGCTGTGCCATCACGCTTTAGGTTATGACAGACGCACGCTCATCGGGAGGCCAAGTTACCCCTGCCGGCATGATTGTGGCAATATTCAGGATGACAGAGAGGCATCAACGATGAGCGGAATACAGAAGAGGCATGGCGCCACCGCGCAGGCGGCGCCAGCGTGAGGGAATTACTCCCACCACACATCAAACAACTCGCTGACGACGACGTCCAGCATCCCCTGGCTTTCCAGCCAGTCTTTAATCAACTGGCGCTGCTCATCGCTGCAACGACCGATCTGTTGCAGGCAGATCAACCCTTCCCAGCGGAGATAGCCACTGCCGTCGAAGGCTAACCCTTGCGGTTCGATCACCTCGTCGATCAGGCGATCGAGTACGGCATCGACCGTCTCGACCGGCGTACCCTCGGCAAAACGCCAACTAACGCTGAAGCCCACTTCCTGAAACTCGTCAATGTGCAGCTTTTTGCGCAGACGACGACTACGATTTTTCGCCATTACTCTACCCTCTCAAACATCAGGTCCCAGTTGCCATGCCCCAAACGCTGACCGCGTAGCTCAAACTTCGTGACTGGACGCGAGTCAGGACGCGGGACATAGGTATTATCGTCGGACAGGTTGCGATAGCCCGGCGCATGATTCATTACTTCCAGCATATGCTCGGCATAGTTTTCCCAATCGGTCGCCATGTGGAACACACCGCCGACCTTCAGCTTGCCGCGGATACGTTCGGCGAAAGCCGGCTGCACGATGCGGCGCTTATGATGACGCGCCTTATGCCACGGATCGGGGAAAAACAGCTGCACCATATCCAGCGAGGCGTCAGGGATCATTCGCTCTAATACTTCGACCGCATCGTGGCACATCACACGCAGGTTGTTTACCCCGGCCTCATGTGCCGCCGCCAGGCAGGCGCCCACGCCCGGGGAATGCACCTCGATACCGAGGAAGTCGCGCTCCGGGTGTTGCTGCGCCATGGTGACCAGCGAGGCGCCCATACCGAAACCAATCTCCAGCACCACCGGCGCCTGGCGGCCGAACAACGCCGGCAGATCCAGCGCTTCGGGCGTAAACTCGACACCCATCAGCGGCCAGTACTGTTCCAGCGCCAGTTGCTGCCCTTTGGTCAGGCGCCCCTGACGGCGTACAAAGCTACGAATCCGGCGTATGGCGCGGCCGTTTTCATCAAATTCCGCTGTGATCACTTCATTCATGTCGCGTTTTCATCTACCTGGATAATCAAAGTCAGGGCATTATGCAAAGTTACCCCATTTACACAAGCGCTGATTTTACCAGCAAGCCACAGACTACGGGGAAAATCGCACTACCTATAGTAAAAATTTATACTATCTGTCGTTTATCTCATACGTCCATCGAGTACTCCTGCCGGTAAAGATCCGGTTTACAGGTCGGTCCGGCTGTGCTGCAATTCCGTCCCGCGCTGCGGCGCAACCGAACAGAGTGAGGACATGACTGGTTTATGATGCAGGCGCAATCCTTCGCCCAGGCCGTGCTAGCCTGGTATGCATGCTTCGGACGTAAGACACTGCCGTGGCAAAATCCCAAGACCCCCTATCGGGTATGGCTTTCCGAAGTGATGCTGCAACAGACCCAGGTTGCAACGGTGCTCCCCTATTTCCAACGCTTTACCCAACGCTTTCCCGATGTGCAGGCCTTGGCCGCGGCACCGTTGGATGAAGTCTTGCACCTGTGGACCGGGCTAGGCTACTACGCCCGCGCACGTAACCTGCACAAAGCCGCCCAAATCATCGTTGCCCAATATGGCGGCGAGTTTCCCCGCCAGTTCGAGCAGGTGGCCACCTTACCGGGGATTGGCCGTTCGACCGCCGGAGCCATTCTGTCGCTCTCTCTCGGCCAGCACCATCCGATCCTGGACGGCAACGTTAAACGGGTACTGGCACGCTGCTATGCCGTCGCCGGTTGGCCGGGGAAGAAAGCGGTCGAACAGCGCCTGTGGCAACTCAGCGCTCAGGTAACCCCCTCCGACGGCGTCAGCCAGTTTAACCAGGCGATGATGGATCTCGGCGCCCTGGTCTGTACCCGTAGCCGCCCCAAATGCGAGCTGTGTCCGCTCAACGCTGGCTGTCTGGCCTACGCCAACGGCGATTGGGCCGCCTACCCGGGGAAAAAACCCAAGCAGACCCTACCCGAACGCCAGGCCTACCTGTTACTACTGCAACACGAACGCCAGGTCTGGCTACAACAGCGCCCGGCCAGCGGCCTATGGGGCGGGCTATTCTGTTTTCCGCAATTCGACAACGAGGCAATGCTGCACGCGCATCTGCGCCAATTAGGGCTAGATCCCGCGGCGGCGCAAGTCCTAACGGCATTCCGCCACACGTTTAGCCATTTTCATTTGGATATCATCCCGGTATGGTCGCACTACGCCCCGGCAACGAGCTGCATGGATGAAGGTGCGGGACTCTGGTATAACTTAGCGCAGCCGCCCTCCGTCGGGCTGGCGGCGCCTACCGAGCGCCTTTTACAGCAACTGCCACTACAGCCGCTGGCCGCGGGTCGGCGCGCTGATGCGCAGCATGAGGAGTAAGCATGAGCAGAACTGTATTTTGTACTTTCTTAAATCGTGAGGCCGAGGGACTGGATTTTCAGAGTTATCCCGGCGATCTGGGCAAGCGCATCTATGACCACATCTCCAAGGAAGCGTGGGGGCAATGGATGGCCAAGCAGACCATGCTGATCAATGAAAAGAAATTGAATATGATGAACCCGGACGACCGGAATCTGCTGGCCCGGGAGATGGAGAAGTTCCTGTTCGAAGGCCACGACGTCCACATCGAAGGCTACACGCCGCCGAATCAGTAAAACCGGGCGCACGTGCGCCCTGATGTCATTCAGATATGGCTGTTACCATGAAGAAAGTCCTTGCGCTGGCGTTAATCGCCCCGTTGCTGATCTCGTGCTCCAGCAAGAAGCCAGAGCGCGACAGCGAAGCATATATTAAAGACACCAACGGGTTCGATATTCTGATGGGACAGTTCGCCCATAACATCGAGAATATCTGGGGAATTAACGAGGTGTTGATCGCCGGTCCCAAGGACTATGTGAAATATAGCGATCAGTATCTGACCCGTAGCCACATTAACTTTGAAACCGGCCAGATCACCATCGAGACCATCGCGACGCTCGATCCGGCAGAGAGTCTGCGTCAGGCTATCGTCACCACCTTGCTGATGGGCGACGACCCCAGTGCCATCGATCTCTACTCCGATGCCAACGACATCAAACCGAGCCGTGAACCGTTCCTCTACGGTCAAGTGCTGGACAACACCGGACAACCTATCCGTTGGTCTGGGCGCGCCAATAACTTCGCCAACTATCTGTTGCAGCACAAGCTGATGAAACGCAGCTCCGGGCTGCACGTCATCTACTCGGTCACCATTCAGTTGGTACCCAACCACCTGGATAAACGCGCCCACAAATACTTGGGCATGGTGCGCCGCGCCTCAGAGCGCTATGGCGTCGACGAATCGCTGATCTTGGCGATCATGCAGACCGAGTCCAGCTTCAACCCCTACGCCGTCAGTCGTTCCGATGCCCTGGGATTAATGCAGGTGATGCAACATACCGCCGGCAAGGATGTCTTCGTCTCGAAAGGGAAATGGGGCACCCCGAGTCGTAGCTACCTGTTCGATCCAGAGAAGAACATCGATACCGGCACCGCCTACCTGGCGATCTTGCAGAATAACTACCTGGGCGGCATTCAGAATCCGACCTCTCGCCGCTATGCTGTGATCACCGCCTACAACGGCGGAGCGGGCAGCGTACTGCGCATCTTCTCCAGTGATAAGGGACAAGCGGTCAACATCATCAACCAGATGTCGCCCGGCGATGTATATGAAGCGTTGACCCAGCGCCACCCTTCAGCGGAGTCGCGCCGTTATCTGTACAAGGTCAACAACACGCAGAAGAACTACCGTCGCATCCGCTGACGGTAGCGCATCCCCCTTCTTCAGTCGTGCGAAGGGTGATGAGGGTGAGCGTGGTCATGCCCCTCACCCTCATCACCCGGCACCACCACCAACTTGCCATGACGCACACCCCGCTCGGCGATCACCTGCTCGGCGAAACGCATAACCTCAGTACCCGCCCCCTTCAGCAGCGAGACCTCTAGGCAGCGACCATGATCCAGATGGACATGCAGGCTGGCCAGGGACAGATCATGGTGATCATGGAAGGTGCGAGTCAGGCGTTTCGAGAGCTCGCGTGACTCATGATCGTAGACGTAGAACAACGCCGCCACACAATTAGCGCTCTGCGCCGGCACATCCGTCATACTCTGTAGTCCGGCGCGCGCCAGGTCACGGATCGCCTCGGAACGATTCTGGTAGTTGCGCGCCTTGATGATGGCGTCGATCTCAGCCATCAGATCGTCGTCGAGAGAAAGAGTTACGCGTTGCATCATGCTGCTCCTGTCACGGGTGAATGACATGCAGTATGACAAAGATCCCGCCATGAAAAAACCGGCGCGCGCAGCGCGCGGCACCGGTCGGAAAGAACGATCTCTCGGCACAGGCATCGCGGCTCACGCCTGCTTGTCGCGCATCTCAAAGCGTGGGGAGACAAAACCGTACAGTGTCCAACCGAGGAAGGTGGCGATCGCCCCCCACATCATCGCCTGCTCGCCGGAGGAGTAGAGCGCATAGAAACTGTACACTGCGCCGACCAAGGCCAGGATATTGGGCAGACGTGCCTTGGCCGGCTCGATCCCCGCGATGCGCTGGATGATCAACACCGCCGCCATGGAGAGAATATAAGGGATCAGGTTGGTGACCACCGCCAGGTTAACCAGCACATTAAACTGCGCATTGAGCGATGGACTGATGGTCATCAGCGACAGCACAGTCTGGATCGCCACAATGGTCAACATCCCTTTCACCGGCGCGCCGGACTGGGTGACCCTGCGGAAGATCGCCGGGAAATAGCCCTCATCAGCGGAAGACTTAAATACCTGGGCAATAGTGAACTGCCAGCCCAGCAAGGAGCCGCAGCAAGACATCACCATCAGCGCCATGATGATCTTGCCCACCGTTGGGTCAAACATTTGAGCAAACGCCATGCCGAACGGCGCGGTAGAGTTGGCCAAATCCATATTCGGCACGATACCGGCGATCACGTTGGTCGAGACAATGTAGATCACCGCCGCGCCTAGAGTTCCCCCCAGTACGGCAATCGGGACGTTGCGTTCTGGATTATCCACCACGTCGGTATTGGCACAGGCCGACTCCAATCCCAGGAAGGCCCATAAGGTCATGGCAATGGAAGAACCGATGGCCTCAAAGGTCGGCAGGTGATGCGGGTTCCAGGAGTCAACGTACAGTGTGGGGCTGAACCAGAACCAGCCGATCAGCGAGATACCAACCACCGGAATGATCACCCCCCACACCGTCACGCTGCTGATGCGTCCGGTGATACGCGCTCCCCCGAAGTTGGCGGCGGTACACAGCCACAGGACTCCGATGGTCGCCAGGCAGATCCCCAGCGGGCTCAACGACGCACCGATAAGCTCCGTACCGTAACCGACGGCGGAGATGGCGATGGCCACATTGGCGATCAGCAGCGAAACGCCGTAGGTATAGTTGGCCATAAAGTTGCCGGACTTGCCGAAGGCATACTCGGCGTAGCCGCCCATTCCGCCAGACTTGCGACTATACATCCCACACTTAGCGAAGGCGTAGGCCAGCGCCATTGAACCAACGGCGGTCACCAACCAGGAGACGATGGAGATGGTGCCCACCTCCGCCAGCTTGGTCGGCAGCATGATGATGCCGGAGCCCATCATGTTCACCGCCGTCAGTATGGTGAGTTGCACCACACCCATCTTATTCTTGCCAGAAGTACTCATAATCCGTCCCTCTCTGTACGCGGGGAGTCACGCTCCCCGCGATGCGTATTAGCGGAAAAACCACGTTACCCAGCGTATGGCGGCTCACTTATTGCTTGATA
>NZ_BAUC01000033.1 GCF_000474215.1 Edwardsiella hoshinae NBRC 105699 = ATCC 33379
GAATAATTTCCTTGGAGCAACATCATCCGATAAGCTGGATAAAGCCGTTGAAAAAATAATGAATGGCGATAAGTCATTAGCCACGGCGAATGAGCTTATTAAGCTGGAAAACGCCGACAAGCGCAGTGATGCACTGGTTTCTAAGTTTATTAAAGATCCTGCGCAACTGACCCGCAGTGAACGGGCTGAACTGGCGGGGTATTTGCGTATTTATGCGTCTGAAATGGAGAAGGAGTACGGCCCGGCAGTTTCTCAGGAATTAGTGAACGGTCTGCTCTCGGGACAGGATTACATGAAACGTAACCCAGACTCTGAGGCCATGGCTAAAGCTCAGAGTATTATGAATACCTGGGGCTACCATAAATCAAATGCCAGCATAGGCGATGCACCGCTGATGTTTGGGAGCAGCGTGCTGGGCACTACCATAAAAGAAGGTATGGCGCTTAATGCGGCAATCGGTGTGGTCGTAAATACGGGCGTACAATTTGGCGGGGATGATCCTTTCAGTTACGTTGATGCCATTATGGCTGGAGTAACAGCGGCAGCCACAACAGGTAAAGGCTGGCAGGCATCAGCAGCTATCAATATGGGAGGTGCTGCGATTAGTAGTGCGATTAAAGGGGAGGATCTAACTAATGCTGCAATTGGTGCTGGTGTAGGCTCTGTTTCTGGTGGTATTGGTGGAACAGTTATAAAAGGAGCGGTGTCGACAGTTGCTAAAGATAGTTTGTCTGATTTAATTGGCGCAACTAGTGGAGCCTATCTAAATGAAAAGGCAGGAGATTTTGTAAAGGATACACTTAATGAAAAAGATAAGAAAAATGTTAGAAAATAGTTTTTATCGGCTTCTGTATCTTATAGTTTCTTGTATAATTTTATTTTTATTTCTTGATATTATTGCGATGCTTGTTGCATCATTAATAGTTTTCTTTAAAACTGGTGCTTTTATATTTAGGTGGGAGGGTGTTTTTGCATCATTTCTCAGTTCTGGATATGTAGGAGGGATTATTTTAGGTGTGGGGTTATGGGTAAAAATTTGGTTGCAAGAGAGAAGAAATAAGTGAGACTTTTATAAAGTTAGCTGGGATTGTTGTTGAGAATAATGCGCTCAGCTTGCCATAAGGAATGATGAGTTATGGTCAACTGGTTGCTTCCTGGAATCAGTATGCTGATGCCAAGAATCTCACTCCGGAACAGAAGCTCCGCACTGTAAGGCGCTGTTCGTGGCGCTGGATGGTGTGGAGGGAGTGGGGCCAAACGGCATCACCAGTACGGTCAGCCACTGGATGAAAGCCTCCGGGGTGGTTGCACACGGGAGTTGCCACCTGTTCCGCCATGCGATGGCGACCCAGATGCTGGAGAACGGAGCCGACCTGCGGTGGATACAGGCGATGCTGGGGCACCGTAGCATGGAGAGCACGCAGATATATACTCAGGTGTCGGTGCGGGCGTTGCAGGCGGTTCATGCCACGACCCACCCGGCAGAGCGTGAAGTACACATCCGGGATGACAATACAGAGGATGAGCATCATAATGACAACACAAATGACACCACGTGAGGTTATGACAATGAGCAGTACTATCCACTTCCGTATCGACGAAGAAACCAAACGGCTGGCAATGCAGGCGGCAAAGCGCCAGCAGATGAGCCTGACGGAGCTGATGCGCCAGCGTGCCGAAGAACTGGCAGCCGAAGAGCGCCGGCATCAGAACAGCGAGCATGAAGGCTGGCTGGAAGCGCAGATAGCGCAGGCGTTCAGCCGTTATGAAGCTGGCGAAGGTGAGTACATCAGCAACGACGAAATGGAAAACCGGATGAAGGCGCTGAAACAACGGGCCGCGCGAGGTACACTGTGAAGGTCAGTGTTGAATGGGAAAAACGCGCACAGCATGACAGGGAGAATATCTTCCTGTACCTGAATCGGGAAGCCAGCGCACTGGTCGCCATCGCAGCCGATGAGCGGCTGGCAGGCATGGCGGCCATCCTTGCAGAAAACCCGCTTGCCGGAGTAAAAGCCGGACGTACAGAGCGTCAGCGCAAGCTTGTGGTGCCTCACTTCCCGTTCATCATCGTCTATGCTACCGAAAATAATAACGTGCGCATCCTGCGCGTGCTTCACACCGCCCGCAAGATAGCCAGCCGCTACAGCCAGAGCTGAGCCTGAACAGCATATTATCCCGCTGACTCCCGCATAATCCCTTAATAACCTGAACAGCCACTTACAGACGCCGCTGAAGTGTGTGTCGTGGCATCACGTCTTCATACTGATATGATGGTGGGGTAGCAGACCTAGTGTTACCGGCCGGGCGGTAGCGTCTGCGGGGCCAAAAACGCTTAACAGCGCAAAAAGTTGCCGCGCCGGAAGTACAGCAGGGAAAACGGTTGTAACTCACGGAAAGCACAGGGAAAAACTGGTTTTATCACAGCAACCTGCGTTGGAAAGAGTTGTTGTGGAGAATAATCCGCTCAGCCTGCCATAAGGAATGATGAGTTATGGTCAGCTGGTTGCTTCCTGGAATCAGTCTGCTGATGCCAAGAATCTCACTCCGGAATAGAAGCAGGCGGGGCTGGATAAGCTGGCAAAAGGTGAGTTACCTGAAAGATTTAATATAAGCAAAGTGATCGTTGATGGTTATAAGGAAGTCACCTGGAGCAACACCCAGGTCAGCGCCGGTGAGCACCTGGCCCTAGCGTCCGGCGACGACACCCACCCGTAGCGGCATCAGTGGGGGCGTCATCGAAATCCGCGACCCCACCGCTCAACAAGCCTCGACGGGTAAGCGCGTGGACGAAACCGTTGCCAGCCTCAACCGCGACGTGTTCACCGGTCGGGCGGGCGCCAACGCGCTCAAGCCCATCTTCAATGAGCAGGAAATCAAGGCGGGCTTCGAGATTGTCGGTGCCCTACAGCGGGAAACGGGCACTTTCCTCAACAACCGTGCCAGGGAGGCCACGGCCGCCAGGCTGGCGCTGGAACAGGAACTCGCCAGGCCCGAAGGTGAACGCGACCCGGCGCGTCTTGCCGCACTTCAGAGATATTCTCCTTAGAAGCGCTATACCAATGATTGCGCAAATTTGTACCACGCCAGAATGATATATTCCCCATTCTTCTGGTTAAAAACGAGAGCGAGGTTGGGGAGAGAATACACCCATTTTTCGATCAGTTACTCACTACATAGGCTGTGAGTGTTAAGCTGTATTCTCCCGGTCGCATGGGAGCGTTGTCCGCCTTCACTAGATCGTATGTTTTCGTACCGTTACCAGGTAATATGGTAGGCTCTATAAAACCATTACATCCATTGACGTCCAATACAGCGATATTTCCACTCGTCGAGCGTGGGAAGACAAGCAATTCTGAGCTATCAGATTTGAACGTCGCAGCCCAGTAGCCAACCCTATTGTATGCCTTGCTTGGAGCACATACTTTATACTGAAACCCCGCAGTATTCATCGATGTAACAGTGAAAGATGTTAATTTTGTACCTACACTTGCAGTTGCTGTAGTGAGATTAGTTGCTGCTGGCCCAGCGGTTATTTGTATTGATGCCACATCTTTTACCGTCCAAGTGGCTTCGGCCTGGCTTTCCAGCGCAGCGATGCAGTTTGTGCCCATACTTATTAGTATAGCCAGACCGATTACCATTTTTTTTATTAGCATGGTTAGTTTTGCCATTTTATGTTTTATCCGATAAAACTGGAGTGAGATAGTCCCGAGCGCTAACCTCACAATGCGAACGGGACCGGTGGATAGTTTACTTTTTAATTAGCTAGTGATCACAGTAGCGTTGAGGGTGATCCTATGAGTCTTGAAAAGAATTGGGTTAGTTAAGGACGTCAAAGGAGTAGCCATTACAATCTCTAGAGTATCGCTCGAATTGGGGAGCATTTCAGTATTTCTTGTATATCCTTTGTGTCCTGCAATGGTAGTCATCGTTGTAGGAAATGAAGAGTTGGCTTTTAGATCAAAGATTAAACCAGCCGTATAGTGATCTAAATTAGAATCATCTAGAAACCATTGATTACCACTGCCTGAAGATTTATTAGCCCATAAATGGTACTTCAGATTTGAACCACTAGTATTTCTTACGGTAAATGTTGCGACTGTCGTCCCTGCTTTTACGACACTCGCAGGCATCGTCTTCGCAGGTCCCGCGGTCATGGTGATACCCACATCGTTAGTGAGCGTGAACTCTGCCGTTGCGCTCGCGGTATCTGCTGCATAGCTGCTGGCCATTGGCAGTGCTGCCAGTAATCCCAATCCGATCAGCCCGTTCTTTGTCAACATAATTAACCTCATTGCTCTTTGTTTTCTCGGACAAGATAAAATTCGCTTGGTGGAATTTTATTTATGCCGTGACCTTGTTTGTCTTATACATATAAATCACCAGGTCAGGTAGACCCGCACCGTCAATATAGGCTTGTTATACTGAGCCCTATTGACCAGTTTATTGAGTAAGTGCAGACCCCGTTTCCGATGATGCCTTAATATACCCGGAACCACCGCGGCGGCCCCGTGTTCATTCGCAGCGGTGCCCCGTCGCGCCTGGCAACATGTTCCTTTTTCGATAAAGCGAACATCCGGATATTGGTTAAGACTCCGTCACTCGCAATAGTCATTAAACCTGTCCAGGGGCTGTGTTGGTGCGAACAATATATGGGCATCCATATGGCGTGCATAATACCTCTCCGTTACTGTATTAAGATAAGTCGTTTCTTTGGCTATAGCGCATTGGCACTAAAAATAAATTCAGCGCATAGAGCCGTAGGATGTCTGTCGGGGACGCGTTGGTTTTACCAGGCTTCTCCAGACAATAATTATAAATAGTGTCTTGCCAGGTCGCTTATTCTGGCGTTAATCAGGCAAAGCCCATATTTAATGCGACAGGTGGCGAATGCCATTACGGCTCAAGATAGCGGCCCTGCACCGTAACGGTATAGGTATCGATTGGCGCGTATTGACCGCCATTCACCACAATATCAAATCGCGCTTGCCTATCACGGGTTAGTTTTATTATGCCCAATCCGCCCTGGCTGTCTGGCTGCCAGCCCGCCTGACCGATAATGACAAATAACTTATGTTGTCGATTGTTTTTCCCCATCAGGATATAGCGATTCGGCGCCTCGCTGCTCCTTGGTGCCTCCAGCCAGACCTGAAACCCGCGGTGCGCCTGCTGGGTTTGAATCTGCCCCTGGCCAATACGTTGACCATCGCGAAGTTGCGGGCTTAAATTCGCCACACTGTTTAAGGTGATGTCGACATTATCGTCGGCATGAGCCTGCATGCTCGCCAGAATCATGCATACGGCGAAGAGACTTTTTATTTTACGTCGCGTCATTTTAGTTCGCTCCCGTTCACTGGCTGACATAATGCGTGCAGGTTGGATACCCCGGCGATGTCATGACCTGCCAACCACTGGAAATCCGCGCGGCAGCGTTGCCGTTGTCCTTTACCCCATTGCACTTGCAGCCGCCCCGCTTCGGGTAAACCGGTCATATAGACCTCCCCGCTATCCCCGACAATCCCTACGCCGCTCTGTTGTTCACCCTGTCCCATGAGATTGGCGATGGCGCCAAAGGGCACCGGTTGACCATTCGCTTGCGTCAGCCTAATCAGCGCGCGTCCGCCAACCCGCGTGGTAAACACCGCCGGAATAATCGCCCCTTCAGTCGGCACCACCTTGGTGTCAGTCTGCGCTATCGCCACATTTGCCGGCAGGGTTACCGGGTTTACGCTCACGCTGTTCTCTTGATACGGCGCCAAGTTACCTAACAGGGTATAGCCACGAAAGTCTGTTCTTACCCCGGGCGCATTCATCACCGCGACACCGCTGGCGTCGGGCGCTTCAATCAGGGCGGCGGTATTCCCCAACCGTTGCCCAAACGTCACCCCCCGCCGGTGGATAACCATCGCGCCCTGAACGCCGGCGTTCATCTGGTTGCCGTTTTTACGGTAACCGTACCCGCCGCTGATTTCGCCGTAGGTGCCGCTCCAGCGTAAGTTCAGGTCGCTGCTATGCCGGTTGCCGCCCGTAGCGCCCTGGGCTATCTGCTCATTCACATTCCAGAACAAGCGCTGGTCAAAGGCCGCGCCATTGACGCCCACGCTATGTAACGCGCCCTGGTCTGTTCGGTTTTGCATCTG
Source organism: Edwardsiella hoshinae NBRC 105699 = ATCC 33379 (assembly GCF_000474215.1). Classification (GTDB taxonomy): domain Bacteria; phylum Pseudomonadota; class Gammaproteobacteria; order Enterobacterales; family Enterobacteriaceae; genus Edwardsiella; species Edwardsiella hoshinae. The sequence goes on from NZ_BAUC01000033.1 coordinate 6,144, forward strand.
GTAGGAGATAGTGCTATTTCCCCCCAGCCAGCGATTGAGCGGCACGCTAATCCACAGGTTAAGCGCGCGCTCGCTCTGATTGTGGCTAGCGCCAGGATAGCCGGCCCAATCCCATTGGCGCTGCGTCCAGTCCAACGACCAGGAGATACCGGCTAGCGTCGGGCCCGAGTAACGCAACGAGAGGTCGTTTTGGCTCTGTGAGCGATTCCAGTAGTTTTCCCGGCTCCCGCTCAAATACAGGGCGCCCCATGCGCCCAGCGGTTGACTCAGGGTGACGCTGGTGCGTGATTTCCGTTTATCGGCAAAATTATTGTCATACCAGGAGCCCGGATAACCCGGCCCGAGATACCAGGCATCCCTCGCATCCTCCCCCTCACCTGAACGATAACTATCGAGCACCTCTGACAGCGAGTTATAGCCTGACGAGGCATACTGGTAACTGGCCAAGGTAAACCCGGTCTGGGTACGTTCAAATGACTTACTGTAGCGCACGCGCCAGGTCTGCCCCGTTTGTGTCGCCTGATGCCGCTTCTGTCCCCGGGATAAGGTACTATCTAGCGATACCGCCCCCCAATCTCCCAGCGACATCCCCAGCCCCACGGCACCGGCCTGATAGTGCTCCGCCCATTGTCCCCCACCGTAAACGGTTAAGTTCCAAGGTAAACCGTACATGAGGGTGGCCTGTCCCACGGGCGCCTTGACGACCGCCGAATCGGCCGCACGGTATTGCCCCAGCATGAGGTTGTATTTCAGGTAGCCCTGGCGTAGCGCAATCGCCGGGGTGGTATAGGGCACACTAAACTGCTGGCGGCTACCGTCCGCCTCAAACACCGTCACCTGTAAATCCCCACCCCCGCCAACGGCCGGAAGGCTGGTCAAGGCAAAGGGGCCCGGGGCTACCGTGGTGTTATAAATGACATAGCCATTCTGTTTCACCTCAATACGCGCCTGTGTCTGGGCAATCCCTTGCACGACGGGGGCAAACGCGCGTTGGCTATAGGGCACCATGGCATCATCGGAGCCCACCATCCCGCCGCGAAACGGCACACTGTCGAACACATCGGAGGGGGTGAACCGCTCCCCCAGGGTTAAACGGCTCTTTATCGCGTACAGTCCCCGCTCAGCATAGGTGTATGCGGTCTGCCACTCGCCCTTCTGGGCCCCCTGTTTCTGCCAGGTGGTTAGGTTACGCACCCGCCAGGCTCCCCAATTCACCCCGGGCTCTAATTGAGCATCCATACTGTTGCTACGGGATGTGATGCCGTTAGCGCGATATGCGGAGCGAAACGTGCTCGCCTGGTAATTCACTAAAAACGCCGGAATGCCCTCATTCCACAACGCCTGCGGCGCGATACCCGAATAATGGGGGCGCAGCGCAATCTGCGGGATACTCAACTGCAATTGTTGGCGGTTGAACAGAAAGGTCGCCTGAGCGTGGGGGATAGCCGCTAGCTGCGCACAACGCGCGGCCTGAGGTGCCCCCGGGTTATTATTCCCCTTGCGGGCCGGAAACAGTCCCGGATAATCGTCCACCTTAATGCCATAACGAACGAGCTGCGCCCGCGTTAAACAGGTTTGTAAAAAAGGCTGCCCCTCGGCGTCCTTTTCAAGGTGGAAGACCATCTCACGAGAGTCAACGCGCTCGCCATTGAGCATCACATCGACTGGATAAGTGCCGGGCAACTGGACGCCTTGCTCAAGCAAGGAAATATCGACGTTATCACCGCCATCCAACTGAGCCGCGTCGAAGGTGTAATAACGGGCTTGCGCCCCCGCGCTGTACAGTCCATTGAACAATACCAGGCTAATCGCCAGGGCGACTGGGCGATATTTCCCGTGACCTCCCGCGTGTTTTTTTAGGAGGGGCTTTTTCATCAAACGACCTGCCATTTTATTTTTCCATCCTAATGTCGCCCTGGCTATTTCGCCGCTCAGACTATGCAGCCGAGCGGGCGCAATACACGGCGATGCCTGCATGGCTTTCGGCAATGCAATGACGTGGACTGATTAAACTCACCGCTTCGTGCGCGTTTATTTTTAGTGTTAATTTCGGTATTGGTTTTTAGTGTTTATTTCTACCGTTAATTTTTAGCGCCGGGGCTTTTTCCTGATTGGTTATTGCGTGGTTCTTACGATTTTATTTTACTGTCGAGATGATGATTTAATCTCGGCCTGATACACCGGGCTCACACCACCGTAATCGGTGACCACGCTCCAGGTAACCTTCCCGGAGGCCCCGTTGGGGAAAGGAAAGGTGGACGATGAAAACGGCGGCACATAGTGCAAATCAGCAACCGCGGCACTGCCGACCTTCAACGACGCCAAATTCATATAGAACGGCGTGTCATTGACCGCCTGTAACTGCTTGCCCTGGCGCGACCAGGTCAGCGATGACGCCACATCCTCAGGATGTCCCTTTAGGCTGTCGGGGCGCACAAATAGCTTGATGCAACTATTGATAGACAGCTGGAGGTTCAAGGAAATGTTTTTGTTTACCGCCGACCGTCCCGTTTTATCTTTAGCCCACAGGTCATCCGCCTTAGGGGGAATGCCTTTTACGCATAACCATTGGAGCGACTCGCGGTCGTTGGCGAACGTCCCGCCAGTACGGACGATGCGCAGATTACTCTGTTGCAACCCATCCAGACGAAACAAGGGCGGCGTCACCACAAAGGGTGCCTTGCTTTGCATATCCTCGGCATATACCCGCGATTGAACCAGCATCGGGTAGTTTTGCGGGTTGCTGACGGACAGGGTTTGTCCCATGGAATCTGGCGCATAGATAACCCGCGTCGCGCCCAATTTAACCCCAAACTCTTGCGTGTTTTGTTCAATCTTGGGCTCTGGCGCGGCAGGGCTCACCAGCGGCACGCCGCTTAAAGTCAAGCATGCCGCCAGAAGCCAGTGGTTTTTTCTGGTATGTTGGCGATGCAATACAGAATCTAACATAGCGCTCTCATTGGTTGTTGATGGTTCTAGGCGACATGCCATCGCCACAATGACTGTGGCTGGCGCAATGTGCGCGAGCGATAACGTCGCCCCGTCCCCTGCCGACGCTATTCATCAGGAAACAGTATGGGCAGAGAAATTATCTTCCTCTAACAAATCGAGAATATTCTAGCCAAGTGTTTAATCTGAAAAAAGCGATATATGCGATCTTTTATGTCGAAGCTATGGCGATAATTTGGTTTATGATACTGCGCATGTTGAATATTTTGGACATAAGCTCTGACTTTGATTGTTGGCATAGATCAAAAGATCGTCTATATAGCCTTTTGCCAAACATTCGTTTATTTTTCTCATTAAAAAATAGTGCTTTTAGATCAACGCTAAAAAAAGAAAATAATAAAAATCAAAATAACAGAAATACTCTAAATAAATTACCACAAAATATAAAGCCAGCTTCCGTTAATTAGCACTGGAGATTAGTGATAACGGAAAAACTAATAATCACGGAAATTAAATAATAAAAAAAGATAGAGGTCGTTGAGATAAAGAAAAGCGATTAACTGACCCCGCCTCGTATCGCGTGTAGGGTATGGTTTGACGTTAATGGCGTCGTAATCGCGTTATGCTCGCCAGCAATGGGATACCGTGGAGCGGGACGGGGAGTCACTGAGCGCGTGGAGCAAAATAGCGGACTATATAACGGTGAATCGCCTGTTTTTTGATAAAAAATCAAAATGATTGGGGAGGATTTCTCCATTATATTTTCAGCTCAATCGGCTTAATGCCAGAGGATGATGCATCGTTAGCGGGATAAGCCCAGTAGGGGAAAGGCGGTGAATATAGTCGCGCGGCGGCAAGATCTGCGAAAAAATCACCCCCGTCAGGGGGGTTTTTGGTGTCAGGAGAAAAATGCCACTGCAAGCGAAGAATCCCCAGCGCGGCAAATTTCCTCGTCAGCTTGCCGGCATCCCCTGTTTCGGTGGCGTTGGCCGGTGTGGGTGGCGGTTTTTGCTTGGTTCTGTGCAAACGTAATTCGTGTTTCGGTATTGTGGGGCTTTGCCATGGCGCGTATACCGCCGGACAATGTGGGAAAAGAGTGGGTAGGCCAGTTGAGCCAGACGCTGTTTTCAGCGAGAAGCGTGGGGAAATCACGTTGTGGACAGCGCGATCGCGAGGTAAAAAAGAACAGGCCGAGGCCTGTCCTAAGTTATCGAGCGTGGATCAGTTAAACCATCCGCTGGCCTTATCGGCTGCTGCCTTACCAGCATTCTCGATACCGCTCCCCATTCGCTCTTTGAGGTGTTTATCGCCCTCGCTTTCGTTGCGGATGGCGTCGCCGACGGCGGACTTGTTGCTGATTTCAGCACGGCGCTCCGCCGCATCCAGTTGCATCTGGTTCTTCTGCTCCTCATCCGCCAGCTTGCTACGGGCGTGGTTGCGTGCTTTAGAGAGTTCGAGCTCGGAACGGCGGGCATCCATCTCCATCTTCATGTTCTCCAGCTCCATCTGGCGCAGTTGATCCTGGTAGGCTTGCTCACGCTGCTTATCGGCCATCCGTTCCTCATGGGCTTCGCGTTGCGCGGCCAATTGTTGCTGCTCGCGTTTGACGCGTGCCTGTTCAGCGGTACGCTGGCGTTGTGCCGCGACGGCTTGCTCGTGACGCAGGCGCGCCTGGTGGGCGGCGTTGGCCTGGGCCTGTCGCTGGGCTTCCTCTTGCGCTCCTTGCTGTTCTGCGGCGGCGACCGCGCTCAGTTGGGATGAGAGCGGAGTGGCGCCGGCGAGCGCCGGTACGGCTAACAGCAGGGCGAGTAATGGCTTGCGCATGGTAGGCTCCGCTTAGGCTTTTTTAGGGCAGGTCGCGTTTGGCTGGATGCGAGTCTCTCCCTTTTCCGTGGCGATCACCAGCGCAATGCCCGGTTGGAACTGACAGGTTTCCCCAACTTGGGTAGAGGTATAAATCTTGCTGCCCTCCTTGTATGTTAAGGAGACGCCATGTACCAGCACCTTGTCTTTTACCAGTGAGCCCGCCGCGGCGCCTGTCGCGGCACCGGCGGCCCCACCGGCCACGGCGCCGGCCCGTGAACCATGTCCCAGGTTGTAGCCGCCGGCTGCCCCGGCGACACTACCCAGGATGGCGCCGACGGTCTGCGCCATCTCTTTATTTTCTTTATTATCGACGGCGACTTTGGCGGGGAGTATGGAAATAAGATTAACGGTCTTACTTTCCTGCTTTTGATTCAGCTGAGTAGGGTTATAGACATCGGCAGCATATTGATCAGCATTATTCATACAACCAGACAGCAATAAAGAGGAGAAAGTCAGTAGTGCACAGGAAGTTTTCAATTTCATTTAAGATACCATTTTCTGTCAAAAAACGCATGGCGGCATAATATGCCGCGGCGGAACATCATCACCCAATAATTAGAACAGCGTATGTGTGGGTAGCGCGTGAAGCGCTCTAGTGCCATTGGATTCGTAGCGCGGATTTATTTTAAGGCTGATTGGCTTGCTTATATATTAGATGGAAATCGCATCATAACTCGCTAAAAAACAGTATGTTGCATTTAACGACCTAGACGGTTTTATTTTCTGGCGGCGATTCTATGCTTGATGCCTAATGCTGTAAACCAGGTGTCGGCTTTATTTGAATGTATAAATAACTTAACATTTGACTTAGTGCGTCATTAACTGCTGCTAGTTGGTGTTGGTTTGCCTACTTAATTCGCTGATAGGCTGATAGATAAAATCAATTAATGTATTTATCGTGTTTTCACCTTGTCGCATAAAACGTTAAGTTATTTGATGGTAATCAAGATGAGGCTGTATTTTGCCGAAAATAAGCACAGAGATTGTGGTGATTTTATTGTTTTATTAGTTCAGTGTTATGGCGCTATTCCAATTGTATTACTTATGGTTGTTTACTGTTGAGTAAGATAAGGCATTCACGGGAAGTGCGGCGGAGGAGAGTGGATGGGGGAAATGAGGCGACTGGCCGTGGCAGATTTGTCGAGGCTGAGGAGAGAGAAGGGCAGCACGGTGATGTGGAGAGCATGACCGTGCTGTGCAGTTACGTTAGCGGGTATAGAGCGATGGCATGCCCGCCGGACGCGTTTTGAAGCGGCGGTGTAGCCACAGGTATTGTTCCGGGGCGCGCAGGATCTCGCGTTCGACGATACGGTTCATGAAGGTGGCGGCCTGTACCATATCGTGTGCTGGATAGCCATCCAGTTCCGGCTCGATGATCAACTGATAGCCTTGGGCTCCGGGTTTACGGATCAGCACGGTGGTCAGCATGACGGCGTTGGACAAGCGTGCCAGTGTGGCGGTGCCGTTGGTAGTGGCGGCGCTGCTGACGGCAAAGAACGGTGCGAAGGAGCTGCCGCGCGGGCCATAATCCTGATCGGGCGCGAACCAGACCGCTTCCCCGCTTTTCAGGGCGCCGACGATGCCTTTCAGATTCTTACGATCCAGCATCTGCTTATTGCCTCGCGAGCGTCCCCGGGTTTGGAGATACTCTAACACCGGGTTATTGTGCGGGCGGTAGACGGCCATCATGGGGTTACACAGTCCCATTACGCGTCCACCGAGGTCGAGCGACATGAAGTGAACACCGACGACTAACACCCCTTTCCCTTTTTGCCGTGCCGCCTGCATGTGCGTCAGGCCGGAGACCTCGAACCAACGCCGGATGCGGCGATCCGACCAGAACCAGGCGATGCCGAGCTCGAATAGGGCGATCCCTAAGGATTTGAAGTTTTCCCGCACGATCTGGGCTATCTGTTCCGGGCTTTTCTCCGGGAAGCACAGCGTGAGATTCTGGCGAGCGATGGAGGCACGCCGCGCCATCAGGCGCATGGCGCATAGACCGAGCAGGCTACCTAGCGCACAGATCCAGCGGTAGGGCATCTGTACCAACAGATAGAGTAAACCGATACCTAACCACAGCATAAAATAACGAGGGTGTAAAAATGCCCGGCGGAAGTGAAAGGTTTTTTTCATTGTTTCCTGATAGTCATGCATAAATTATGTTATCGCGGCCTTCGCGCTTGTCGCGGTAACGACGGTCATGAGGCTTTGACATTATTTTTTAATATAAATAAGACGTCCTGGCGAAGGCACTGTGAGCCCTAACATTCCGCTCGCCGGCGTGTGTGCGCTCGCCCTGCGCAGAGACTCGCGAGTGAACTCGGATGCTTGCGGGCGAGTGCGTACGTACGTATGGAGCCCTGGCACGCCTGGATCGTGCGTCAATGCTCGCTTGTTCGGCAGTGTCCTATTTTCATTCGGAGAACAGCGGCCCGGCAAGTGGAGGCCGATCACGGAAGGCGGAAGATGCTGAACAGGTGAATGGCTGCGTTAGGGTTGCCTTATTGGTCAAACCAGTGATGGCATTAACTCATGGGGCCGGACTTTTCGCAAGCGCTATTTGGACGGGGGCGCACGATTAAGAGCATTCCCCATAACGACAATATTCTTGTTCAGGTTATTTATTAAATCTATTTAAGCGCTGGGCGTTATTTGATTGCGTCGCTAACCGTTCTCGCTACGCAGAACGGCCCCAGACGGGGCCGTTGCGATGCTTAACGGCGTGTTAGCGTGAGCGCGAGTGGCTGGGCCGCCACCGTCGTCACGCGTAGCCGTGTATTGCCGTCCTGGTGGCTCAGGCTGACGGCGGCATTCGGCTGCGCCAGTTGCCACTGCCCTTTTAAGGTCAGTTGAGCCTGCTGCGGCGTCGACGCGTTGCTACGCCAAGGGCGGGAATAGATGCTGACCTCGCGCTGTTTGCCGTCGGCACCGATCTGGTCGGGATCTTGCCCCGTGTATAACGCCAAATCCGGGTTGACGACGCTGAGGCGTAACGTATCCCCGTGCGCAGCGAGTAGCGCCATCACCGGGGTATCGCTGGCCAGTAGCAGGCCGTCACCGTGATGCTGCGTGGCTTGGAAGAAGGCGTATCCCTCTTGACCGCTGAGCTGATCGCGCACGGCGTGCAGGCGGTTGTCTTTCTGCAATACGCGGTAATCCGGCGCTTGGGCCTGGGGCGCATCGATGGCGATGGCATATTCATACCCCTGTTGCTGTGGTGCGTTACCATGCAGCAGGCTGGCGACGGCGAAGACCCCTTCAGTCGGTGCATCGTTGCGGTCATCGACCGAGTGTTGCCGCTGGTAGCTGACGCGGAGTTGTTGGCCCGCCGGTAGCCAGTAACTGTTACCCGCCGGGTCGACGAGATGGCTGGCGCCTTGCAACACCTGCTGACTACCGATTTGGTTGAGGCTTTTCCCGTTGACCTGAATGGCTTGTTGCTGCGGGACGGCGAATTGGAACAGCGTCGTCTCTGTCGGGTGGCGGCGATCATCATTGCTGATCCCCGAGCCGAGGGCGATCACCCGGTTGTCAAACAGGAAGTAGGACTTGTTGGCGCGCAGGCTCTCTTGACCATACTTACTGTGACCGTGCAGTTTCATGGCAAACATACTGTTGCCATCCAGGGCGTTGGCACCGACGTAGCGTTCCGTCGACAGCAGCATCTCCTCGATCCCGGCTCCCGGCAACTGGTTAAGCTGCGCCTTGAGCAGGGGATAGGGCAGGATCACACTGGTGGTACCCGGATAACGGTTCCAGTCCCAGCCCGCATGGCTGAAGCCTTGGCGTTTAGCATCGGCCGGAATGATCTCTAACTGCCCATACTGAAGATAGCGCCCATAACGGTTGTTCTTCTGGTAGCTCTCGTTACCCACCAGATAACGGCTGAAGCCGCGGGCGATGGCCAGCCAAGAGCGTCCCGCTTCCTGTTGCCCGGCGCGACGTTGGATCGCCATCGCCGCGTAGTTCATCGCCCATGCGCCGCTAGGCTCAGCCTCGGCGGGAACATCGGCAAAGCGAGTCTCGCCGGCGAGTCGAGCGTAAGCGGCGGCCAGCTCGGGGTCGACGGCTTGGCTGCCGTCCGGCGAACCGGCTAGCGCCATCCATTTAAACGGGGCGATGGTGATGGCGTGTAGCCCGGTAGGGTGGCGGCCGCTGAGCGTTAGTGGGATCTGGGTTTCCTTGGTATAGATGCGCATCTTCAGCAGCACCTCTTTCAGGCGTTGATGGGCCGCCGTCGGGAGACGGAACGGTGAGGCGCTTAAGGCGTAGACCGTCGGTGCCAGTCCGCCGAAGGCGTCCTTGGCATAGGCCGGGTAGTGTTGCGAGTGATGGAAGATAGCGCCATCGGGCTTGAAACCGCCGCCGACACCCTGGGAGCGCAGGACCGTCTTCGCCAGCCATTGGCTGGTTTGGTTGAGCAACGCGTCGCGTTGGGCCGGATCGGGCAGCATCAGGATGCTCTTCACCATCCATTGCAGTTGGGTGTTGAGGATATCCACGTTGGCATCGACGATCTGATCGTCGGGCTCGAAGATGCGTCCGGTGGCGTTGTACCACATCATTGCCTGTTGGGTCGGCGCCAGTAAGTGGTGTTGCGCCAACAGGTTGCGCTGGATAAACCAGGCATCGAACAGCTCGCGTGTCTGGTAGCCGACGTGGGTGATGATCTGGTAACCGCTACCGCCTGCAAATCCCTGGTCGAGGACATAGCGGGTGGTGTCGAGGAATTGGCGTTGCAGCGCTTCGCGCTGTTGGGCGGTCAGGGTGTCGCTCCGTAGATAACGGGCAGTTTGCAACAGGATCTTACCGACATTCCGGATCGGGTTGGCGTCGGTTAAGGCGGCAAGCGTCTGCGGGCTAAACACCCCATTGACTTTCATGAAGTGCTGACGGTTGGGGTGGTCGAGCGGGCGTCCGCCGATGGTGCCGTCAGCCAGCGGATGGATGGCTAATTGACGATAGGCCGCCAGGTTCTGCGCTACCTGCTCGGCGCTGACCGGACTGTCGCTCCGAATGCCATGATAGTCGTCGAAGCGACGATAGATCGGGGCACTGGGGCCACTACGATCGTCGAAGGGGACGGCGAAGTTGAGCGTGGGGACGTGTTGGCTCAACATTGCGTCATACATCAACAACGCACTCCAGTTTTTGCTCACCATCTGGTTGACGGCGGTATTGGCGAACGGCGTGGTGTAGTCAGGCAGAGGCCAACGGTTATCGACCGGTACCCCTAACATGATCTGATCGAGATAGAGCGTGCCAGCTTGGGCCGGCGCGGTGATGGTCAGGCGATCCATCTGGGCGGCGGGCTTGCCCTGCATGTCACGGTAAGGTACGGCAATGCCGCGCCAACCGCTGAAGTCCAGCTTGGCCTGAAAATGGGCCGTCGTGCGCTCACCTTGGGCGAAACGGAAGGTCAGCACATCGTTCACGGGGCGCTCGTTGTAGATCCAAGCCATAAAGGTGAGGGGCGTGGCGCTATCGGGTGTGTCGCGGTAGATGATCGGTGACTGGATGGTCAGGGTGGCGGCCGGTTCATAACGCCACTTCAGGGCGTGAGTCCCATCTTTGGCGCGCAGATCGCTGATGCTGATGACCCCTTTGTGGCTGCTTAGCGAATCCGGTAGCGTTTGTTCGAATAGATAGACCGCATTACCGCTCGGCTCCATACTGACCGAGGGAAGGGCGGCGGCCAAGGGGGCCGACAGGCAGGCCAGCACGCCGAGGGTAATGAGATTGATACCGTGATGGTTTTGCATGGGCGGGTATTCCATAGTCAAACGTGAACAAGGCGGGCGGGGGAACCCCCGCCCGCACAGCGTTTAGGGCATTTTCTTCAGGGCAATCTGCTGGGGAATGCCGAAGTCGATGTGGAAACGCAGCCGTGTCTCGTCGCCGCTGGTTGCGCAGTCGATGCCTTGCTCCGGCGTTGCCGGTTGCCAACGCCCGCGCAGGGTGACGTCGATGGTGACTGGCTTCGCCGCCTTTTGGCGAGTCATGTTGAGATCCGGCGTCACCGCGCTGAGTACCAGGCCGCCGTCCTGCGGGCGGGTCATCACGATGGCAGGGCGGTTCACGCCGATCACCGGCCCTTCGCTGAGGCGTTGAGTCCGGTAGAAGACATACCCCGTCACCTGACTGAGATTGTCGCGGATGACGTGAACCCCGTCGTTACTGCGCAGGACGGTGAATGGGGCTTTACCCTGCTTCAGCTGTTGAGCCAGTTGGTTCATGCGTTGCGGCGTAGCGTCGAGCACCACCAGATATTGGTAGGCGCCATTTTTGACCGCCTTGCCATGATCGAGCCAAGCGACGCTGAACTCTCCCTCCGTCGGCGCCATGCTCTTATTGTCAGCAGAGTGTTGTCGCTGGCGGCGAACTTCCGCCGTCGGCCCCTGTACCAGCAGATAACCGTTGCCGTTGGCGTCGATCAGCCAGTCACCGTTGTGCAGGCTGCCCTGCCAACTGGCGGCATCGATGCGCTGCCCGTTGACCCAGATGGCGCTCTCCTTCCCTGGCTGGTTAGCCAGTTGGAACAAGGTGGTCTCCAAGGCATGTTTGCTGTCGCTGCTATGGAGATCGCTGCCGACCATGATCAGACGATCATCGACGGCCAGGACGCTTTTCAGCGCGCGTAGCGCCTGATCGAAACTGGGCTGCTCACGCGCAGGCCGCAGATCGAAGGCGAGCATGCCATAGCGGCCCTCCAACGATGAGGCGCCGCTGAAGGGGTGCTCGCCACGTAGCATCAGGGTGTGGCGATTGGGGCTATTGAGTGCTGCTAACGGCAGATGCAGGGTGGTGGCGCCGGGCATGCGGTTCCAGTCCCAGCCCGCCTGTTGATAGCCCTGATCCTCCTGGGCACCGTGAGCGACGATCTGGACCACACCATGGCTCTGATAGCGGCCATAACGGTTATCTTTCAAGTAGATCTCCGAGGACCAGACGTTGCTGTTAAAGGCCTTCAACGTCACCATCTTATCGTGCCAACGGTGGATGCCGAAGGCACCGCCATTAAAGGCGTAGAAGCCCTGCGGTAAGTCCGCCGGCGGGATGGCGCTACCGAACAGCGCCTTGGCATCGGCCTCGCTCTTCCCCGCCAGGCGGAGGTAGATGGCCGCCAGGGTCGGATCGGGCTGCTTGCCGTAGGCCATCGCCAGCCAGTAATAGGCGTTGGTCAGGCTGGCGAGCGACGGCGAGTTAAACGGATGGCGTCCGGCCAGCGAGATCCCGGTCTGCGGATTACTGTAGATCCAGGCGGCGACCATTGCCTGCTTAAGCTTATCCAGCCCTGCGCGCTGTAGGGCGAAGGGGGTGTCACGCAGCAGGTAGGCCAACTGGGCGGCGTTCTTGAAGGCCGGGAAGGAGTAGCCCGGATAGTTCCCTTCATGACGCCAGGCGGTGCCGTCAGGACGTAAGCCGTCGTTACTGCCCGGCGGTGTCTGCGCCAAGGCATCGCTGATGTAATGGCTGAAAGTATTCAGCAGATCGATACGCTGTTGCGGGTTGGGCTCCAGCAGCAGCAGGGCGAGATGCTGGCGCGACAGGGTATTGAAGTAGTCCAGGTTGCTGCTCTGCGGACCGACTTTCATGTCGAAGCTGGCTTTAAATTCGCGCGAATACCACAGCAGTGCATCATAGACTTGTTGCGTCAGTTTGGCCTGATCCAACACCGGATTCATCAACAGCGCCGAGATGTACCACCAGCGGGCACTGTACCCCCAGTGGTGGGTGGTGACCAGACCACTGCCTTTAGTGAAGCCCTGATCGAGCAGGTGGCGGGTCATCAGCAGATACATGTCGGCCAATTCTTTGCGCACCGCCGCGTCGTGACTCTGGCGGTAGGCGTGACTGATGTTGTACATCAGCGTGGTGTAATCCCCCAGGATGACGTAGTGATCAAACTTCGCCTTGTCTTGTGCGCTCAAGAATTCCGGTTGATAGAGTACTTTCTGTTTGTCGGTGATCAGGTGGCGACCGCTGAGGGTGCCATCGGCCGCGACGCGGATCTGTAATGCCTGGAAGGCGGTGCGCAGCTTGCTCAGGTCGGCTTCGGCCTTCAGGTTGCTATCTTGTGGGCCGTTGACGAACTCCTCGATCAACCGTTGGCGGATCTGTTCGACGCCGGCTTGGTTAGCCGCGGTGAGCGCCAGCGTGGGCTTGGCGTGGTGAAAGCTGATCTCCGGCTCGTTGTAGCGTGTTTTGACGTGGTAATCCGACCATTGATAACGGGCATCATCGACCGAGATCATCACGCGATCGATGAACAGACGGCCAGACTTCTCGCTGGAGGGGGCGCGGAAGCGGATGGTATCGATATGCCCGCCGAGCGGGCGGCTAACGCTGGGCTCGCCCGCATCTTCGTCGCTGCGTACACCGACGCCGCTCATCTCTCGATTGACCAGGTCGTTATTCAACGAGACGCCGACGGCGCGCCAACCCTGGAAGTTCAGTTTGACCTGGGTGCCGGCGTCGGCCTCATTGTTGCCGTTAAGGCCATTGCCGAGATCGACGGTCAGTACATCGTCGATCGGTTTCTCGTTGTAGATCCAGAAAGAGAGCACCGGCGTGGCGGCACGTCCCCAGGCTTTAGAGACCTGGGCATCTGTCGGAATGTCCATGGCGTGGCGCAGTAACAGGCTGGCGCCGCGCTGCCAGTCCCAGACCAGTGCGCGTTCGCCCATGATGGCGCGTTTATCGCTTAGGGCGACGCGTGAGCCCGCCGTCGTCGTAATGTCGGCGAGATCGCCGGGTTGATCGAAACTGTAGATCTGTGCGCGCATGAGCGCGGCACGCTGGGCGGCGGCGTCGTTCGGCGCCGCAGAGAGTGGGGCGTTGAGCAGCAGGGCGGCAATCGAGGCCGCCAGCAGGGTGCGATGCATGGATGACATGATAAATTCCCTTTCTCCGTAGCCCGATTAGAAACGGTTGCCCAGGGTCAGGCCGATAACGCCTTCACCGTAGCGATCGTCACGGTTGTAGCCTACGCCGATGCCCAGATTGAGTGAGTCGCTGATGTCCAAGCGTGCATTGGCATCGACACGAACTTGATTACCGCCGACTCGAGCGCCGATGGTTTCGAACGTTGAACCGGCGTTATTGATCGAGACCAGGGCATGGCGTTGGCGGATACGGCGCTCGCCATCGAGATCATGCAGGTAGCTGGCTTGCAGTGAGGGCGTTAGCGTGCCCCAGCCGGTAGCCAGTTGGGTCCAGGCGCTTACGCCGCCACCCAGGTGGTTCAGGCTATACTTCTGGCTGCTGCTGCTCAGCGCCAGCACCGAACCGCTTTCGTGCCAGGAGTTTAGGTTGACCCACTGATATTGGTAGGTCAGCATCGGGCGCAGGTGTAGGCCGGCTAACTCCAGGTTCAGACCGGCGTTGAGCTGATAGCCCGCCTGCATCCCGGTGTAATCGCCATTGGCCTGGCTCTCGCCCTGCCAGCCGTTGCCGCCGTCGATCTTGCGTTCGCTCTTAACGCGCAAGTAACCGATGTTGAGGTTACCCTCGGCGAACAGCATACCGCTGCGCCAACCGAGGTAGGGCATCAACTCGACGGTATCGATGCGTTTGCTTTGATCGACGCCGCGGCTGTCGGCCTGGTTGTGGCTGTAGCCCAGGGCAAAGCCGAGCATCGCGCTATCATCGATCTCCTGATCGGCGCCGAGGCTGATGCCATAGCGGTTCATATTAAACCCATTGGCATAGTCGTTGCCGCTCTGCGAACCGTGGCCGTACAGGGTATTGACCCACAGGTTCCAGCCGCTGTCGCGTTCTTGCGCGGGCAGTTGCCCCAGGTAGCCGAGCTGGCGCTGTGCGATATGGTTGCGCATGTCGCCGACCAGTTGATTGGCGGCGCGTAGTTCGCTGCCGTCGCTGTTCGGCGTCATCTGATTGGCCAGGTTGGCGATGGCGCTCGCATTGTTGCCGGCGGAAATCAGCAGCGCCAAGGCTTGATCGGAGGCGGCGCTGCGACTCTGATTAAAGTCATTGAGTACTTTAGGAACGATAAATTTTGTGGCGAGCAGGGCATTTGCTGAGGCACCGCCTTGTTCAGCCAAAGCAGAGAAATTGCTAGCACCACCATATCCTATGCCATAATTAACAATAACTTTATGTCCACCAGTAGCGCTACCGTCGAGCGCAGGTGTTTCTTCGACCCATGAGTTGGTTTGAGTTAATAATGGTGAGTAATCACTGAATTTTGTATTGTTTGGGTCTTCATGAAGATGATAGTTAATATTTTTGATATCATCTTTTGATAACGCAGTGCCTGATTCAATGAGCACAATATCTCGATCTATAATGTTAGATATGTTAGTGCCTACATAGTGTAGCTTGATTGTGTTGTTTCCTTTAAATGAAATGCTATCAGCCTTTAATATGGAGTTATCTAAATTAACATCATCGCCAATCTTAAATATTAAAGTGCTGTTTGTTTTGTTGGTCACTAGAGTGTTGAAAATGATTGTTCGATCTTTTCCAACGATCGTTAATGTCCCATCATTAAATATTTCTTTGAAGTCAAGGATTCTATAGCCATCAAAATATGCACTGCTTCCATTTAATGCGAAATTTATTTTGCTAGAGTTATTGGTTTTACCTTGGCCAATAATATCACCATAAATATAACTGTTTTCGACATCAAGTCGTATTGCAGAATCGGCTTGACTGAAGTCCATGGCAATACCATTTCCTCGTACGGTGGCGTTATTCTTGAGGACAAGGTAGCCATTGCTAAATCCACCATCTATCTTAATAGCTGTGCCTTGATTGTTTATTATTTTTTTTCCATTTATATTTATGCTTCCTGTTAATGAGGTGCCATCCTTAACATGAATGGCAGCAGCATCCGCTTGGCTGATTATGATGTTTTTGCCAATGTTTTTGTTGCTATTTGTTACTTCAAGCGAAGTGCAAATGTCATTAGTTGGATCGCAAACTTCTGCTGCCCAGGCAGTATTATAGAGGGCAGAGACAATGGCGGTATAAAGGAAAAGGTGCTGGTATTTATTCACGTGATAACCTCGGCGTTGGCAATTTTTATTGATACGTTAGAAACTCGCGCGGACAGAAACCTTGAAGTAGTCGTAGGCGGTTTTCTTATCGCTATCTTTGGTTTTGATTTTTTCGTGATAATATTCAGTCATAAGACGCCACTGATTATTAATCGGATAAGCCAGTTGCAGGGTGTAACGTGACATATCTTTCTTGATGATCTCACCCTGGGCATTACGTTCGGTAATTTCGCCAAATACCGATTGACGGGTAGACGGTGAGATGACAAGACCAATAGGGGTGTTCCAGTTCAGATATAAACGTACCTGCTGGTTGCGTTGAAGTTCACGGTTATCAAACGCATCTTGTTTATTGGCGTGTTTACCGCTTTGGAAGTAGGCCAGGGTGGTGTTGATATTGGGTGTAATAAAGTAACGGATGCCTGGTTCAAATTCCCATGAGAGATAGTCGGTGTTGGTCGTCAGGCCTTTTTTTTGATTCAGGTCTTCTTTCTTTTCGATACTAAACATACCGCTACCGGCCAGCGCCCAGCTATTGGAGAGGTTGTAGTAATAGGAGGTCTTGGTACTATAGAAATCGACGGTGAGGCGGTTGCCATTCTCATAGGTGGTAATATCTTGACGGACCTTGAAGCTGGGTTGGATCCAGCCATTATTGATCTTGTAGCGGTAGCCGGCTTGGAGATCCAGACGTTGATAGCGGCTATTATTATCGGCCTCACGCTGACGCAGACCGGCGTCGAAGTACCAGTTAGACTTTGTCGGGTTAATGTTGATGTCGAGACGATAGCCGGAATAGTTGGCCGGTGTATCGTAATCGGCGGTTTCCCAGGAGAAAACGGTATTGATATTGGCAGCTTGCACACTCAATGAGGTCAATGAGAGCGCGAGCAGAGAGCCCAGAAATAGCTGGTTATTCTTGTTCATAGCATTCCTTACGATAATAATCGTGATGCATTAATGCTGTTATTTATTTTGTTATGGTTATGATTTGCACGCAGGCCGAACGGCATCCTTACTAGCGCCGAAGACGTTAGTAAGGAGCGGTAGGGTCATGACGTACGGAGTGTGGCGGTTAGCTCGCTTGGGCGCACTCGGCCACTTTCTTATTTAGTTTATTGGTGGTCGCCGTAGTGAATTCAACCGGACGCCAGGAGTCGCCGGTTTTTTCCAACCAGGGGATCAGTTCTTCATCCGTGAGTTTTTTAATTAGGGCATCGTTACCCGCAGCAATATTCTTCATCTGGTAGGGATCGTTAATATTGTCGTATAGGGTATATTTCAGCGGTTGGCCATCTTGGCGATCGATGACCAGGGTATGGCTGGCGGTGCGTACACCGCGGCGGCCGAAGGAGGGTTCGCCGTAGGGAACGAACAAGTACAGTTGTGAACTGGCGGTTTCCCCCTTACCGCTGGTGATCCGCTCGGCCAAGTTACTGCCCTCGACGGTTCCCGGGATCCACTGTTCCAACCCCATCAGACCGAGGATGGTCGGATAGATGTCCGGTGCCGACATCAACGCGTCGTCGCTGCCCGGCGTGATCTTACCCGGCAAACGGAACATCATCGGAATTCGCATCGCCTCTTCATAGGCGACGTTCTTGGTCGGCTGGCCGTTGGCACCCAGGCAGCAGCCATGGTCGGAGAAGAACACCACCAGGGTGTTATCCGCCAGCCCTTGTTTATCCAATTCAGCCAGAATACGGCCAAACTGTTCATCGACGCCATTGACCATCGCCATATACTCTTTGAAGTATTGCGGGCCGTAGCCTTCTTGGTAATTGGCCTGCCAATCGACATTGGGGCGTGTATTCAGATCGCGCGATGTTTTACCGGCGTAGCGGTCCAGATATTTTTGCGGCACCTGGTCGTAAGGCGAGTGGGGCGGATTCATGGACACCACTAATGCAAACGGCTTGTCGGCGGCGCGGAAATTACCATCGTCGTTACGCAGGAATTTGATGGCCATATCGGCCTCATGCTCGGCGCTCCACTGATCGACGAACATCGGCTTTTCACGCGGGGTAGTGTTACCCCAGTACATCGGGCGCATATGCAGATCATAGGTGCCGTAGGAGTACCAGAAGTCAAAGCCGTGGCGGCGATCCGGTGCGGTCCATTCGTTCCAGTAACGGCCTTCCATCGGGTTGTTGTAACTCTCGATGAAGGGGGCGTGTGGGGCATCCAGATGCCACTTACCGATGTAGCCGGTGCTGTAATCCAGTTTCTTCAGTACGTCGGACCAACACTGGGCATAGCGCGACAGCTCAATACCGACCTTGCCGCCGAAGTCGTGCGCGTTACCGGTGATGCCGTTACGGATCGGGTATTGCCCGGTCATCAGCATACCGCGAAATGGCGTACACAACGGGTAGTTAGAGACGGCCTGGCGCATCACCCGAGATTGTTTGGCGAAGGCGTTCAAGTTTGGGGTCAAGGAGGGATCCTGCCCCATAAACTGCAATGCCTGTGCGCGGAACTCATCGGGAAAGACGATCAGCAGGTTCGGTGCATCCTTGGGCCGGTTTTGGTTATCTTGGCACTGTGTGTTCCCTAGTGTGGCGGCGAGGGTCGCTGGCGCCGAGATGGCGGCGCCTCCGGCTGCCAACCCTTTCAGAAAGCTTCTGCGAGTAACGGACATTTACCCCCCTTCTTATTCTTTGCGTTTTCTTTCGAATGGTTTTTACACATCTTATTTATACTTTTTGTGCAGCTCAAATCATAAATCAACGAAAATTTTGGAAATAGAAGCGGGATCACACTAAATCGGCTCTGTCCTTGGCTAGCGAGGGAGATGAGAGAGGGAAAACTGTGAGGGAGTTAACAGGGGGGATGATTTGTCGTCCTATTATTCATAGGGTTATAGCCGATGGTGAGTTCGGTAATGGCGGCGCATTCACAATAGCATTTCCGTGTTATGGCGGCGCGGGGGGATGGGGATGGGGAGACGGATGGTGCGCGCGCCACCGCGTTCGAAAGGTGGGTGATTAATAGACAAGTAATTATAAATTATGTGATTAGCGAGTTTTTGTTTTAACAAATTTAAAACGAAAGCGCTATCGTCCGGCTGTTGTGTATAAAAAATCGGCCATTAGGTTTCATTGTCTTTCGTGTTGGCGCTGTTTAAGCGTTGTGTGAGCGCGGCGACTTCGCTGCGCAGCGCTTTGATAAAGGCATCGACCGGCGCTGAGCCGGGGCGATGTTGGGGGCGAATGAGGCTTAAGGTAAAGGGAACGGCGATGCTGAAGGGGCGCCAAGCCACTCCTTGTTCGGCAAAGTCGAGCGCGGTGAGCGGGTTGACGATAGATAGGCCCACGCCTTGGCGTACCAAGGCACAGACGGCGGCGGCGCTATGGGTTTCGGCGATCATGCGGCGCTGCACACCGGCTTGGAGAAATAGCGCATCCAATGTGTGGCGATAGCTGTCGTCCGCCGCCAAACTGATATAGGGCTGGTCAGCGAAATGCGCAGGTGTCAGACAGCTGTGGCGTAGCAGGGGATGCCCGGCGGGCAGTACGCAGAGCTCATTCATGATCGCCAGCGTATGGCGTTGGCAGCCCGGCGGGGTGCGGCTTTCTTCCGTCAGTCCGAGATCGTAACGTTGTGCCGCGAGCCACTCCTCCAACAGCGGGGACTCCTGTGGCGTGATAGTCAGACTGACATCGGGGTATTGGTTGAGAAAGCGGCGGCAGACTAAGGGCAGCAGGGACTGGGCGAAAGCGGGTAGACAAGCGATACTGAGACTTGCCCGGCGAAACTGGCGGATCTGGCTGGCGGCATCCACGATGCGTTCCAAACCATGATAAGCGCGTTGAACCTCCTCGAACAGCTGGCGACCTTGCACCGTGGGACGTAAGCGGCCTCGCACACGATCGAAGAGCTTCAGCGCCAACACGCGTTCCAATTGGGCGAGCTCGCGGCTGACGGTGGGTTGTGAGGTCTGTAAGAGTGCCGCCGCCTCAGTCAGGCTACCGCTGGTCATGACGGCGTGAAATATCTCTATCTGACGTAGGGAAACGCGGCGCATGGCGGCCTCCGTTGGCACGAGTCATCGCGGCAAGGTATAGAATCCATATCATAAATGAATAGACTGGCAACAAATAGATATTTTTGTCCTCTTCCCGAGGCTGTTACATATAACGCAACGGTAGATTTTTTCAGGAGCCTTGCGTTATGCCTTATCCCCTCAATCAGGCCGGTTACGCCTTAAATGACACCCTGCTCGGTGCCCTGCCAGCACAGTTCGGCACGCCGCTATGGATCTACGATGCCGCGTTGATCGCGCGACAGATCGAAACCCTGCGTCAGTTTGACACCATTCGCTTCGCCCAGAAGGCCTGCTCCAATCTGCATATTCTGCGCCTGATGCATCAGGCGGGCGTCAGGGTAGACGCGGTTTCGCTGGGAGAGATCGAGCGCGCGCTGTTGGCGGGGTTTCAGCCGGGAGGCGAGGACGATGAGATCGTTTTTACCGCCGATGTGATCGATGAGGCGACCTTGGATCGGGTGTGTGCCCTCGCGATCCCAGTCAATGCCGGTTCATGTGACATGTTGCGTCAGTTGGGCGAGCGCGCTCCCGGTCATCCGGTCTGGCTGCGCATCAATCCCGGCTTCGGCCATGGCCATAGCCAGAAGACCAATACCGGCGGCGAGAACAGCAAGCATGGCATTTGGTATCAGGATCTGGATCAGGCGCTGGCGTTGATCGATGCCTATGCGTTGCGTCTCGTGGGCTTACACATGCATATCGGCTCGGGGGTGGATTACGATCACCTGGCGCGTGTGTGCGACACGCTGGCGAACCAGGCGATCGCCCTGGGGCGTGATATCCGGGCGATTTCGGCCGGCGGCGGTTTGAGTATTCCCTACCGTGCCGACGAGCAAGCGGTCGATGTCGCCCACTATTTTGGCCTGTGGGACGCCGCACGGCAGCGTATCGCCGCGCATTTGGGGCATCCGGTGCGTCTGGAGATTGAGCCTGGACGCTACCTGGTGGCGCAGGCCGGGATGCTGTTGGCGCAGGTTCGCGCGGTGAAAGCGATGGGACAACGCCATTTCGTCCTGGCAGATGCCGGTTTCAACGATTTAATGCGTCCGGCGATGTATGGCAGCCATCACCACATCTCGCTGTTGCCGCGGGATGGACGTGAGCTGAGCGCACCGCTCATCGAGACGGTGGTCGGTGGGCCACTGTGCGAGTCGGGCGATGTGTTTACCCAACATGAGGGGGGAACGGTCACCTCATGTGCCCTGCCGGCGGCACAGGTCGGCGATTGGTTACTTTTTCATGATACTGGCGCCTATGGGGCGTCGATGTCATCGAATTACAACAGCCGGCCACTGTTGCCGGAGGTGTTGGTGACGGCGCAAGGGGTACAATTAATCCGCCGCCGTCAGCGTATGGATGAATTATTCGCCTTAGAGCAGCTATAATGGTGAGCACACCTTGTTAGGTGGATCGGGTCATAATTAGTCAAATTAAATTGTTGCCTTATGTTTCTCAGGCCAACAATAACCTTATTTAACTAATTAGATCATATTTAGCCAGACCCGGATCGCCTAGACTCAGCAGCCTGACTTCTTACCGCGTAATTGGTTTGGTTATGAATAGTAAAGCAACCTGTTCCTTGTCGCGTATGGAGCCGGTCTGGCGAGATGTGCTGCATCAGGCGACGCGTAGTCTACTGGCCCAGCGTAGCTTGCCAGGGCTGATGCGGGCCTTGCACCAGCTCTCCTTCTCGGTGATCCGCTTCGATCGCGTCAATATTCTGCGGCTGGATCCGCTGCATAATCGCCTTACCCTGTATCGCTATGATCCGCAAAGGGATTGCGTCGCGCAGGACAACGATGTGCTGCTGGCCGATGGTCCCGGCGGGCGCGTCTGGGCCGAGCAATGCCCGTTTTATTGCTCGGGGGAGCGCTTTCGCCACGATTTCGCCGCCTTGGCTGCATTACCGCATTACGCCGCCATCGGCGCGTATTGTCAGATGCCGTTGACCACGGAACAACAACGCCTGGGCGGTCTCGAACTGATTAAAGAACAGGCTGATGCCTTCAGCGAGAGCGAAGTGGCGCTGGCGACTTCGCTGGCCGAGGTGGTGGCGCAGATCTTTGAACGGTTGCTCGAACGGGAGCAGTTTCAGCAGCAAGAGGAGCAACTGCGGCGCGAGCGCGATCACTTTCGCATTCTGGTCGATGTGACGAACGCGGTGACCTCCAAACTGGAGCTGGACGCGCTGGCGGCGGAAGTGTCGAAAGAGATCCATCGCTTCTTTGGCATCGACTATATCGGTCTATCGCTGCTGGAACAGTATGACGATCGCTTACGCTCCTATATCACCGGTTATCAAGACGGAAAGTCGGTGCTGCGTGAGCAGAAGCTGTTGCCGCTGGCCGGCTCCCTGGCCCAGCAAGTGATCCGCGACAAGAGCATGTTACTGATGGATCTCTCGGATTCGGCACGGCTGGCGCCACAAGATCGTCAATTGGCTCAGATGCTCAGCTTCGGCCATCGCACCATCTGCCAGTTGCCACTGATCTTCGGCAGCAAGGTGCTGGGGGTCTTGAAATTGGCACAATGCCAGCCAGGGATCTTCACGCCGCGTAACCTCAAGCTCTTGCGCCAGATCGCCGCGCGTATCGCCATCGCCGTCGACAATGCGTTAGCCTACGGCGAGATCTCGCGCCTGAAGGACAGCCTGGTGCATGAGAACCGCTATCTGACCGAGTGTATTCGCCAGGAGGGCGATTTCGGCGAGATCGTCGGCCAGAGCGAGGCGATGCGCAGCGTACTGGAGCAGGTGGAGATGGTGGCCGCCAGCGACTGTAGCGTATTGATCCTGGGGGAAACGGGCACCGGTAAGGAGTTGATCGCCCAGGCTATCCACAATCTTAGCCTGCGCAACCAGAAACGCATGGTGAAGATGAACTGCGCCGCTATTCCCAGCGGGCTGCTCGAAAGCGATCTGTTCGGCCATGAGAAGGGGGCTTTTACCGGTGCCAGCGCCCAACGTATGGGGCGTTTCGAACTGGCTAATCATGGCACCCTGTTTTTGGATGAGGTCGGCGATATCCCACTGGAGTTGCAGCCAAAGTTGCTGCGCGTCTTGCAGGAGCGGGAGATCGAACGAGTGGGTGGCAACAAGGTGATCCCAGTCGATGTGCGCCTGATCGCCGCCACCAATCGCGATCTCAAGCAGATGGTGCAGGATCGTCAATACCGCAGCGACCTTTACTACCGCCTGAATGTCTTTCCCATCGTGATCCCGCCGTTACGGGAACGGCCGCAAGACATTCCGCTGTTGATCAAGTTCTTCACCCGCAAGATCGCCAAGCGGATGAATCGTACCATCGACAGCATTCCGACGGAGACCATTCGCATGTTGAGCCAGTTACCCTGGCCGGGCAACGTGCGCGAGTTAGAGAATATTATCGAGCGCGCGGTGATCCTTAGCCGTGGCCCGGTACTCACCCTACCGATGAACGAATTGCAGTATCACCTCTCGCCGCCGCTGGCCAACCGTGCGCCGACGGGGTTGGAGCCGTTGCCGGCCATGCCCGCTGCCGCTCCGGCGGAGACGGCGTTGAACGAACGCGAACGTATCCTACAAGTATTACGCGAGTGCAATGGCATCGTCGCCGGCCCACGAGGGGCGGCGACGCGTCTGGGATTGAAGCGTACCACCTTGATCTCGCGCATGCAGCGCCTAGGCATTTCCGCCCACGATCTCACTGCGTGATGTCAACCTTGTCTGACGGCGTCGACAGTAATGTCGACGCCACTCGCCGCGTTGAGCATTCACGCCGTGCTTCGGCGAGAAAGTCGCCATCCTCGCTGAAATTAATTATTAAAGTTACTAATTTCCTGTAAAACATCATACAAATAATTAATAATTAAAGCTGGCACGTATCCTGCTTGTTTATTACCACAGCGGCAGCGATACATGTCTCCGTCTGGTGTGCGGCGCATCACATCGCGATGCGTACAATCTTTAGGAGTATGGTGGAGTAATTACTATGAAGGTCAGCGAACTAACCGAGAAGTCGCTATTTATCCATAATAAAAATGAAAAACTGATGGCGCAGTGGGCGACCTATAAGAGCAGCCTAATTAAGGCGACCACCTCTTCCCGGCTGAAGATTTTCCATGAGTTCAGCTGCGGTGATGGCGATAGCGTCAACTTCACGGTCTTCGACCACTTTATGGTGGAGATCCGTCTGGCGGGCGAGTTTTACAGTAAGACTATCCAGTATGGCCTGCGTCTGGATACGGGTGACGAGTCGCGTTTCGTCGAGTTGGGACGCGCCAGCTTCGATGAGGACGGGATGTTGGATGGGCGGGTTAATAATCGCGATCGGGAAGGGGTATTGGAGCATTATCTGGAGAAAATCCAGTCGCTGTATGACACCCTGTACCATGCGATGCAGGATACCCGTCCGCTGAATGAGGTGCTGTTAGCGCGTTGGGGCGCGATGACCACCGCTTGAGTGTCCTCGCTTACGTGCGTCGGCACCGCATGCCGGCCTGATGGTGTCGTCAGGCGTGACGGGGCGGGGAAAATCGACCGGGCGCCGTTGCGCCCGGCCAAGGTGTGTGCGCGGTTAGCAGATGCGTGGCAGCGGTTCGCTGTGCGGTAGATCGAGCAGGCGCGCGGCGCCAAACAGGCCGACCAGGCGTACCTGGCGCAGATCGGTGGCGACCCCGATGGTCGCCGCATCGGCACCTAGCGGGTGTGCGTGCAGACAATCCAACACCGCTTGCTCCGCTTCCGGCGCGACGGCCAGCACCAGCTTGCCTTCGTTGGCGAAGTTGAGCGGCTCCAGACCAAGCAGTTCACAGATCCCACGAACCGCATCCTTCACCGGTAGCTGCTTCTCGTTGACATCCATACCACAGCCGCTGGCTTGGGCAAATTCATGCAGGATGGCGGTGACCCCACCGCGCGTGGCGTCGCGCAGGGCGCGTACCCCAGGGATATTACGCAACGGCGCGATCAACGGTGCCAGCACGGCACAGTCGCTGGTGAGTTGCGCTTCTAGGCCCAGTTTTTCCCGCAGATTGAGGATGGTTGCGCCGTGATCCCCCAGCGTACCACTCACGATCAGGCGATCGCCCGGTTGGATCTCGCTGGCCGCCCAACGAATATCCGCCGGAATAGCGCCGATGCCGGCGGTGTTGATAAAGAGCTTATCCGCCGCGCCGCGTTGTACTACCTTGGTATCACCGGTAACGATCTGGATACCGGCTTCGCGCGCGGTTTGCGCCATACTCTGCACGATCTGCTCCAGATCGCGCAGGGGCAGCCCCTCTTCCAGGATGAAGCCGCAGGAGAGGTATTTGGGATGGGCGCCGCTGACCGCTAGGTCATTGGCGGTGCCACAGACCGCCAGTTTACCGATGTTACCGCCGGGGAAGAAGAGCGGATCGATCACATAGCTGTCGGTGGTAAAGGCCAGGCGGTCGCCTTGCTGGTTAAAGGTACTCAGCGCTAGACGAGCTTGGTCTTCGCGCGCATTGAGCGCCGGATTATCAAACAACGGCAGAAACAGACTCTCCAGCAATTGTTGCATTGCCAGGCCGCCACTGCCGTGCGCCATGGTAATCACATCGTCTTCAGACCATTTACTACTCACGGTTATTGCTCCATTCCTCGACGATATTGGTAGAACGCCGCACAGGCCCCTTCCGAAGAGACCATCAGTGCGCCGAACGCATTCTGTGGGTTACAGCGAGTGCCAAACAGTGGGCAGTCCGCCGGTTTACACCGCCCGGTCAGCACGTCGCCGCAACGTGCTTGAGGGTCATCGGCAACGTGTTGGCTTTGCGGTTGGAAACGCCGTTCGGCGTCGAACTCGGCATAGGCCGGACTCAGGGCGACCCCGGAGTGCTCGATCTCACCCAGGCCGCGCCATTCGCTGCGCTCACGGGTGACGAAGACCTCGTCTAACGCGTGTTGTGCCAAGGTATTGCCCTGATCTGGCACGATGCGGCGATATTGGTTTTCCACCTCGCAGCGCCCCTGGCACAGTTGCGCCAGCAACATGTCCAGCGACTGGAGAATATCCAGCGGCTCGAAGCCGGTGATCACCAATGGTTTGTGGAACTCATCACAGATGAAGGTGTAGGGATGAGCGCCGATCACCATGCTGACGTGTCCCGGCGCGATAAAGCCATCGATGCGCACATCGGGCTGTTGCAGCAGGCTACGCAGGGTCGGCGTGATGGTGATGTGCTGGCAGAACACGCTAAAGTTGCGCACGTCCTGGCGACGCGCCTGTTGCAGGGTGACCGCGGTGCTGGGCATGGTGGTTTCGAAGCCGAGGCCGAAGAACACCACTTCGCGATCGGGCAACTGTTGCGCCAGATTCAGCGCATCGAGCGGCGAGTAGACGATGCGGACATCTGCGCCCTGGCGTTTGGCGTCCAGCAACGAGCCATTGCGTCCGGGGACGCGCATGGCATCGCCGAAGGTACAGAACACCACACCCGGACGGCGAGCGATCTCGACGCATTGATCGATGCGCCCCATCGGCAAGACACAGACTGGACAGCCCGGACCGTGGACGAACTCGATCTCCGGCGGTAGCAGTTGGTCGAGACCGAACTTGAAGATGGCGTGGGTGTGGCCTCCGCACACTTCCATGATTTGCAAAGGCAAGCGGCAATCGGCCGGCAGATCGGCGACCCGCTGGCGGATACGCGTTAACAGCGCCTCGGCCAGTTGGGGATCGCGGAACTCATCAACAAACTGCATCGATCACTCCCCGCTGCGCGCCGCGGCGGCACCGCCGCGCATGAAATGCGCTACGTCGGCCTCGACCGCTTCCATCGCCTGTAAGGCCTCCAGGGTATCCTGGGCCTCTTGCTCGTCCAGTATGCTCATGGCGAAGCCGACATGCACCAGCACCCACTGGCCCAGCAGGTCGCTCGGTGCGCCTTCACACACCAGTGCGATGTTGACCTCGCGCTTGACGCCGCAGACATCGACCTGCGCCAGTTGGTGGATATCGTCGCCTACGGCGACCACTTTTCCCGGTATTCCCAGACACATTATTGATTCTCTCCCAGCGTGGTTTCCAGCCAAGCCAACCAAGCCTCCATCCCATCGCCACGGCTGGCGGACAGTTGGATCACCTGGATCTGCGGATTGATGCGGCGCGCGTTGGCGATGCAGGCCTCGACATCGAATTGCAGATAGGGCAGCAGATCGATCTTATTGATGATCATCAGGCTAGAGGCGGCAAACATATGTGGATATTTTAGCGGCTTGTCTTCACCTTCGGTGACGGACAGCACCGCGACTTTGTGACGCTCACCGAGATCGAAGCTGGCCGGGCACACCAGATTGCCGACGTTTTCGATAAACAGCAGGCTGTGATCCGGCAAGGCTAGACGATGCATGGCGTCATGTACCATTTGCGCATCCAGGTGGCACCCTTTGCCGGTGTTGACCTGGATGGCGCTGACGCCAGTGGCGCGGATACGTTCGGCATCGTTGGTGGTCTGTTGATCCCCCTCGATCACCGCACAAGGAATGCGATCGGCGATGCGCTTGAGGGTCTCGGTCAATAGGGTGGTCTTACCGGAGCCGGGGCTGGAGACCAGGTTGAGTGCCGCGATGTGCTGCTGGGTGAAGTGCTCACGGTTATGCTCGGCCAGTGTGTTGTTCTTGCTCAGTACATCTTGCTCGATCTGCACCATACGGCGTTGGCTGATGCCTGGCGCGTGAGCGCCTGCCTCGCCGTGGCCGTAGTGCAGATCGTCGTGGTGTTGATGCGGAACGAACGCGCTATCGTGCTCGTGCTCGTGCTCGTGAGCATGGCTATGGGTGTGGGCATGGTCGTGCGGGTGAGCGTGTTCATGGGCATGTTGGTGCGCCTGCTCCGGCGTAGTGAACACATAGTGGTAATGATGATGGACGTCGCCATTGTGGTGGTAATGATGATGGACGTTGACGACGCGCGCGGACGCTTGCCCTTCATGGTCGTGATGATGCTCATGATCATGATGATGACCATGGTGGTGACCATGGCGATGCGCGTGCCCGTCGTGAGCGTGGGCGTGATGGTGTTCATCGCCTTCAATATGCAGTTCGCCGGCTGCACAGCCGCAGGTGGTACACATAAGGGCTCTCCTGAGCGTTAAGGTTACTCAATCTCAATCTGTTTGATTTGCATGCTATCGCCATCATCGACACGCAGATTATGGCTCTGGCAATGTGGACAACCGGCGTCATGGCTACTCACCGTGATGGGCCGGCTGCAACTCCAACACCAGGCTTGTGCCGGGAGGGTGTTGATATGCAGCGCGCAGCCTTCGGCCAACGTACCGCGGCAGACGATGTCAAAACAGAAAGTTAAGGCGCTCTCTTCGATGCAAGAGAGCGCGCCGATGTCCAGCCAGACCGCGGTGACGCGCTGGGCGCCGCTGGCGCGCGCCTGGCGTTCGATGATGTCAAATGCGCTTTGGCAAAGGGATAATTCATGCATGATCGTTCTTCTTTTGTTGTGCCGGCCTATCCTCGGGGAAAGCGGGCGGCTGAACTTTGATGCGCGTCATCAGTTCACCGATTCCTCGCCGCCGGATGGGGCGCTAGCGGCGGAGATCGCATCATTTTGGCGATAAGCGGCGATGATCGCCTGGCCGAGCGCCAACGCGCCGTCGCCGGCGGGTAGACGTTGCGGCAGCAACAGGCGGAAGTCCGCCAGGCGCGCCTGCAACAACTGGCGCAGTAATCGATTGTGCAGCACCCCGCCCGACAATACCAGCGTTTGGCAGCCTTCCCGCGTGGCATGGTGGCGTAGCAAGGCCGCCAGTCCGTCGGCCAGCGCGCGGTGGAAAGCCAAGGCCCGCAGCGGTACTGGCGCCTGCCAACTGAGCCAGTCGTGCCAGAAAGCGCCCATCGCCAACTCCCCCTGCTCGTCGAGCGTCAAGGTGATAGGCGTCGCTTGCGGCCAGGCCTGCCAGGCTTGCGCCTCCAGACGGCAAGCCGCCTCGCCTTCGAAGCTGATCGCCTCGTGGCAGATGCCTAATGCCGCCGCTGCCGCGTCGAACAGGCGGCCGCAGGAGGAGGCGCGCGGACAGTTGAGGCCACGTGCGATCGCCTGAGCCAGTAACGGCCAGTTCTTCTGCTGTATCCCGTGCGTCTCCGGGTAGCGTTGCCAGTCGGGGAGGAAGCGTAACAGCTGTGCCAACAGGTTACGCCAGGGCTGGCGGGCGGCCAGATCCCCGCCAGGCAGTGCCACCGCCGGCAGACCGCCTAGCCGAGTATAACCACGGTAGTCGACGCGCAGGCATTCGCCCCCCCAGAACTCGCCCGCCTCACCGTAGCCGATGCCGTCCAACGCCAGGCCGATCAGCGGAGTCTGTTGCGGGAGAATGCCATGCTCGGCCATGCAGGCGACCAGGTGGGCGTGGTGGTGTTGCACCGAGATCAACGGTAGCGCCTGCTGCTCGGCCAACTGCTGTGCCAGGCGGCGACTGTGATAGCCAGGGTGGCGGTCACAGGCGATGGCCTGGGGCGTGAACTGGTAGATCTGTTGCAGCAGTTGCCAGGTTTGTTGCATCTGCTGCTGGATACGCGCCTCCCCCAAATCACCGAGGTGTTGGCTGAGTAGGGCGCGCCCCTTGTGTAGCAGGCAGAAGGTATTTTTCAGATCGCCGCCGACGGCGGCCACATCGGGCAACCGCTGAAAGGCCTCGGGGAGATCGAGCGTATCCGGCACGTAGCCGCGCGCTCGGCGTAGCATTTCGCTGCCGTCGGGATGGTAGCGCAGCAACGAATCGTCGGCGCGTTGCACGATGTCGCGGTTATGCAGTAGCCACAGATCGGCGATGCCGTCCAGATCGTGCAATGCCTGCTCATTGCTCAATGCCGGTGGTTGACCGCTGGCATTACCCGAGGTCATTACCAGCGGACGGTCGAGACGCGCCAGCAGCAGATGGTGTAGCGGGGTGCTGGGCAGCATCACACCGACTTCGTCCAGGCCGGGCGCCACACCTGCGGGCAGCGCACTAGAGGCAGGGATCAGGACGATGGGGGCCGCGGGGCTGCGCAATAGGGCGAGCAGTCCCGCGTCTGGCGCGTTACGAGCATAACGCGTCAGCCACGTCGTATCGGGCAGCATCAGGGCCAGGGGCTTCGTCGGACGTCGTTTACGGGCGCGCAGACGGGCGATGGCGTCGGCATTGCTGGCGTCACAGGCGAGGTGAAAGCCGCCTAATCCCTTGATGGCGACGATACCTCCATGCTCTAGTACCTGGGTGACGGCCTGCCAGGCTGCCTCGCCGTCGAGCCGAGCTTGTCCGCCGGCCTCACAACTCCACAGCGTCGGGCCGCATAGGGCGCAGGCGGTCGGCTGGGCGTGAAAGCGGCGATCGGCAGGATCGGCGTATTCGCGCGCGCAGGCCGGGCACAGCGGGAAATCGGCCATGGCGGTATAAGGACGGTCGTAGGGCATGCGGCGGATGATGGTGAAGCGTGGGCCGCAATGCGTGCAGTTGATAAAGGGGTAGCCGTAACGCCGATTGTGCGGATCGCGCATCTCCGCCAGACAATGCGGGCAGGTGGCAGCGTCGGGCACGATCTGCGTATCCATGGCGCCCTGTCGGCTTTCGACGATGCGAAAACCGTCGGCGGGACACGTCGGCCAGGGCTGTGGCTCAATGCTATCGATGCGCGCCAGCGGTGGGCAATCGGCATGCAATCGTTGGCAGAGCGCCGCGAGATCCACGGGGAGGCGTACCACTAACCAGACGCCGCCGGCATCGTTGCTGACTTCGCCATGCAGCCCCATCTGGTGGGCTATCTGCCAGACATAGGGGCGAAAGCCGACCCCCTGAACCTTTCCTTTTATCCGTAGTGCGATGGCGTTGTGTTCCAAAAAATAACTCCGTGCCAGCGCGCCGTGGGGCTGGCGAGGTTGCGAGGTGAGCGGGAAGCGCGGCGCGGTGTCCTGCCGCTGAGGACGACCGTCTAGCGATGGCGGCGGTCTGCCCGCGTGCTAGCAGGCAGCCTACACGCAAATCGCGCCATGTTAAATAAAGCGAACGGTGAATAAATTGTCGCAAATGGGCCGGGGAAGATGCAATGCGGTATGTCATATCTGCGGGATGGCTCGCGCTTTAGCCTGGGGCGAGGAACCCACGCCGCCGCGCAACGCGTCGCGCGGCGGGGAAGGCGGCAATTACAGCAGATCGCCGAGATTGTCGAAGGCCGCTCGTTGGCGGCGCTCTTGGATCAGCGCCTGCATGGCATTGCGGTCGATCAGGCGTAGCGCCTCGGTGGGGCAGGCCTCCACGCAGGCGGGGCCATTGGCGCGCTGGTGGCACAGATCGCACTTATTGGCCTCGGCCTTGCTGCCGCTGAGGCAACCCTGACTGCCATAACGTTGCGTCACCGCCGTGGTGACCACCTCCATGGTGCCGTAGGGGCAGGCGACCACGCAGGTCTTACAACCGATACATTTCTCCTGGTCAACGCAGATAAAGTCCTGTTGACGACTGATGGCGCCATTGGGGCAGACGTTGGCACAGGGGGCATCTTCGCACTGGCGGCAGAGAATGGCCGTGCTGATGTTGTCTCCCTTGATGACGTGAATGCGCGGGGTGAAGTTGTCGCGGCTGAGGTTATGCAGCTCGCTCTCGTCCCGGTGGGCCATGACGCAGGCGATTTCGCAGGTACGGCAGCCGATGCATTTCTTGGGATCCGCAATGACAAACCGATTCATTCAAGTACTCCCGATATCGTTATAGTGTCGCGCCGTGTCGCCCGACGGGCGGGACATAGACCGTTCCCGCCGGGCGGCGATTATCAAAAGTGATACGCGGCGTGTTAGTTTGATACGGTGCCGCATACCCCGTTGATAAGTCATTTAAAGGCGCGTTATTGTTTTGAGAGCCATCGGCCCGTCAACCCTCTGCGCTTTCGCGTAGATGACGCTTGATGTTGTCGTACTCACGGACCACATAGGCCTCCGCCGCCGACTGATCGGCGATGGCTTCCAGCGTGACGGCGCAGTACTTGTATTCCGGCGTCTTGGTGATCGGGCTCAGGTTCTCGGCGACCAGTTCGTTACAGGCGCCGATCCACCATTGGTAGGTCATGTAGACCGCCCCGCGGTTGGCGCGTTCGCTGACGGACGCCCGGCTGATGACCTTACCTTGGCGTGAGCGGATCCACACCAGATCTTGATCGCGGATGCCAAAGGTCTTGGCGTCCTCGCGGTTGATCTGGACGTAACCCGGCTCGTCGGCGAGCGCGGCCAACGCCTTACAGTTACCGGTCATGGAGCGGCAGGAGTAATGACCGACTTCACGTACCGTCGCCAGTACCAGCGGATAGTCGTCGCTGACGCGATCGATCGGCGGACGCCATTCGCAGGTGAAGAACTGGCCTTTGCCGTTCGGCGTATCGAACTTGCCGCCCTGATACAGATATTGCGTACCGGGGCTGTCCAGGGTCGGGCACGGCCACTGAACATAGGCCAGATCCGCCATCTTCTCGTAGGTGGCGCCGTAGTAGATCGGGCACAGCTCGCGCAACTCATCCCAAATTTCCTGGGTGTTGTTGTAATGCATCGGGTAACCCATCGCCGTCGACATCAGGCTGATGATCTCCCAGTCGCGTTTCACGTCCCCTACGGGCTCCACCGCCTTATAGAAGCGCTGGAAGCCGCGATCCGCCGAGGTATAGACCCCTTCATGCTCGCCCCAGCTGGTGGCCGGGAAGATCACGTCGGCGATGGCCGCCGTCTTGGTCATGAAGATATCTTGCACGATCAACAGTTCGAGCTGCTCGAAAGTGCGGCGAATGGTGGCCAGATCCGGTTCGGTTTGCAGCGGATCTTCGCCCATCACGTAGTGCGCCTTCAGCAGACCATGTTCGATGTTGTGCGGCACCTCGCTCAAGGCGTAGCCGATCTTATCGTTCAGTTTTTCGACGCCCCAGGCCTGGGCGAACTTCTCCAACACGCCCGGCTGGTTGACGTACTGATAACCGGGGAAGGTGTTGGGCAGCGCGCCCATATCGCAGGCCCCCTGCACGTTGTTCTGGCCGCGCACCGGGCCGACGCCGACATAGGGTTTGCCCAGATTACCGGTCAGCAACGCGATGCTGGTCAGGGTGCGGACGGTCTCCACCCCTTGGTAGAACTGAGTGACCCCCATGCCCCACAAGATAGTGGCGGTCGGCGCCTTGGCATACATACGCGCCGTCTCGCGGATCATCTGCGCGCTGATACCGGTGATCTCTTCCACCGATTCAGGGGTGTAGGCGGCGACCAGATCGCGGAAGGTTTCGAACGCTTCCGTATGCTGTTCAATGAACGCGCGGTCGTGCAGGTTTTCGGCGATGATCACCTGGGCCATGGCGTTCAGGAACGCGATGTTAGAGCCGTTTTTCAGCGCTACGTGAATATCGGCGATGCGCGCGGTTTCGATGCGCCGTGGATCGCAGACAATGATTTTTGCCCCTTTCGCTTTCGCCTTGATGATGCGGCGCGCGACGATGGGGTGAGAGTCCGCGGCGTTGTAGCCGAAGACAAAAATACAGTCGGTATCTTCAATTTCGACGATGGAGTTGCTCATGGCGCCGTTGCCGACCGATCGCTGCAGACCTGCAACCGAAGGGCCGTGTCAGACGCGTGCGCAACAGTCGATATTATTGGTACCGATCGTCGCACGGGCAAACTTTTGCATCACGTAGTTGGCTTCGTTGCCGGGACCGCGCGATGAACCGGTGGTCATGATGGCATCGGGGCCGTACTTCGCTTTGATCGCCAATAGCCGGGAGCTGGCGAACTCGATCGCTTCGTCCCAGGAAACCGCTTCCAGTTTGCCGCCGCGTTCGCGACGGATCATCGGTGACTTCAGGCGAGGCGTCAGGATCTTGGTGTCGTGGATAAAATCCCAGCCGTAATACCCTTTCAGGCACAGCTCACCCTGGTTCGTCACGCCATTCGCTCCTTCGGCGCGAATGATCCTGCCGTTATCCACCACCAGGTTGATTTTGCAACCTGAGGCGCAATAAGGGCAGACCGTGATGACTTTTTTCATCAACATTGCTCCTATTATTATGACCACCGGTGGGCTGTGGCCCATCCGATGTAACGATGCTACAGAGAGCCGGGGCGCATCGCGTAGCCTCCCCGCCAGTGATGAGCGGCGTTGTGACCTTTCCGCCGCGCTCTTCCGTTTATACATGCATGATGCGTGCCAGGTTTTCCCATCAAGCCAAGTGGCTTAATTGCCTGAACTATAAAGGCAGGCGGGGGAAGCGCGTGATGATCCGCATCAAAGTGCCGACGGACTCGACAAAAGTGTCGACCCCGTCGGCGGTTGACTCAGCGGATGACCTGGTCATCCGGTACTGCCAGGCGAGCGATGCCGCCATCCTCCCCCCAGTGGTGCAGACGCTGATACAAGGCTTCGACCGCCTCTTTCACCGGCTGCATCATCGGGGCATAGAAGGCGACGATGGCCGGTTGGATGCCGATGAAGGTGATGTCGGCGACATCCTCGCGCAACTGGGCTATCAGGTAGCTGAGTGGCAGATTATGGGTGGTGACGATAAACAACTCGGCGATGTCGCGCTCGTCGATGATGCGCATTTCGCCCGGCTCCAGTCCCATCTCCGTCGCATCGACGATCAGCAGTTTGTCGGGCCGCAGTTCACGGATCTGGTGAGCGTAACTCTCCGGGCTACTGCCGCCATCGATGACTCGCCAACCGGGGATCGGGTGCCCGCACAGTTTCTCGGCTAGCAGCGGCCCGGCGCCGTCGTCGCCCATCATGCTGTTACCTACACACAGGATAAGATTGTCAGCCATTGTGTCGTTTCACCATCAGATAGATTGTCGGTTCATTCTCAATCAGTCGTAGAGTCTCGATCAGACTGTGACTCCACGCCTGTTGCTGAGCGCTCATTGCCGGCAGCGCGCGATCCAGTGCGCAGGCCAACAGGTGGGTGTGACTGCTGTCGATGGTGATCTCGCCGAAACGCAGCAGCCCCGTCAGTTTGCGCCGCGCCGCGCCATCCGCCAGTTGGCCTATCCAGGCGCGGTAGTCGCTCAGCGACAGCGAAAGGCAGGGCTTCAGGCAGTCGATCACCCCCAGGTGGTGGCCGATGGCCAGGCTGTAGTAGATCACCTCGCGCGCCGCTGGTGGCGTCGCCGCCTCCTCGTCGGCCTGTTGAACAAACTTGGCGTTGAGGATGTGGAACACCACCGTCGGATCGGGGAAGTAGGCGGCGGCACGATCGGTCATTGTCCGCCTCCGTTTTGGCCCGCTTGGTTGCAGACCTGTAGCAGGCGGCCCATCACTTCACTCAGGCGGGGATCGTTTTCGTCGGCCAGGAAACGCGCCAAGCGCTCCTCCACGCTCAGCGCATCGCGCCTGGCCAACAGGGTCATGAATTTGTCGGCTAACTGGCGGCCATAGCGGTAGCCGGACATGCGTCGGGCCTCGCGGTCGATCAACACCCGGAGCGGCTGCGGGATCGCCGGATGCAGGATGGCGGCCTGTTCGTCCTCTCCTTGTCGATGGTGCTCCGCCTTGAGCTTTTGATCCAGCAGGCCGAGGGCGACGGCGAAGCCATACAGCGTCGCCGCCGGTGTCGGCGGGCAACCGGGGATGTAGACATCCACCGGGACGATCTTGTCGGTGCCACCCCAGACGCAGTAAAGATCGTGGAAGATGCCACCGCTACAGCCACAGGCACCATATGAAATCACGATCTTGGGATCGGGCGTCGATTGGTAGGCGCGTAGCGCCGGGACGCGCATCGCGCGGGTGACCGCGCCGGTAAACAGCAAGATGTCGGCGTGGCGAGGCGAGGCCACCACCTTGATGCCGAAGCGTTCGGCATCGAATAGCGGCGAGATGGCGGCGAAGATCTCGATTTCGCAGCCGTTGCAGCCGCCGCAGTCGACGCGATAGACATAGGCGGAGCGGCGGATGTCCTTGAGCAGGGTCTGCTTCAGGCGTGCGGCCTGCTCATCCAGGGTGAGCGGGATAGGCTGACCGTTGGTGTCGCGTGGGCCGATCAGGTTGTCTTGGGCGGACGGGGTCGGGATGATGTGGCTCATTGTGACGCCTCCGGCATCAGGTGACGGCTCAGGGTAATGCGGGTCGTCGGGATGGTGTTGTTTTTCTGCTTACACGCCGGGCAGGTTTCGAACTGGGCGCGGCGCGCCTCGGCCTGTTCGGCGCTGAGTTGGCCGGCCTGCACCAGCAGGGCCATGGCGTAGTCGATCTCTTTTTGGGCGGCGTAGGGGGCTCCGCACTCGACACAGCGGCAGATGGCGAAGTCGGCGGACTGTTGCAGATCCGCCTTGTGCCACACCGCCAGCTCAAACTCCGGCGACAGCACGATGGCGGCGGTGGGGCAGACCTCCTCGCAGCGAGCGCAGAAGATGCAGCGCCCCAAGTTAAGCGACCAGCGGCGAACGCCGTTGGCGACGTCGTTCTCCATGGTCAGCGCGTTGGCCG
Source organism: Edwardsiella hoshinae NBRC 105699 = ATCC 33379 (assembly GCF_000474215.1). Taxonomy (GTDB): domain Bacteria; phylum Pseudomonadota; class Gammaproteobacteria; order Enterobacterales; family Enterobacteriaceae; genus Edwardsiella; species Edwardsiella hoshinae. Next base: position 42,468 of record NZ_BAUC01000033.1, read on the forward strand.
GACAGGCGGCGGTGCAGGCACCGCAGGCGATACACTGGCTGGCGTCATACTGTGGTTTGCCGCGAAAGTTGGGGTCGACCGCCAGCGGCCGCGTCGGGTAGGCGACGGTGGCATGGCGATGCCGTAGCGCGGTTTTGAGTAGTTTCAACATGATTTCAGGTCTCCGGCGATCACTTCAGCGGTGAATCCTTGCGCTCCAGTCCGTAGCGCTCGATCTCCTTGTAGGGCACCGTCACCGATTTGCGGCGATTGACGTCCACCAGGGTGACGCGGTCGGTACAGGAGTAGCAGGGGTCGAGGCTGCCGATGATCAGCGGAGCATCGGACACGGTGTTGCCGCGCAGCATGTAGCGTAGCGTCGGCCAGTTGGCGTAGGTCGCCGCCCGGCAGCGCCAGCGGTACAGCTTCTGGTTGTCACCGGTCATCGACCAGTGGATGTCGTCGCCGCGCGGGGCCTCGGTGAAGCCCAGGGCGAAGCGCTGCGGCACATAGGTGAAGCCTTCGACGGCCAGCGGGCCACCCGGCAGGTTGTCCAGGCCGAACTCGATCATGTTGAGGGCGGTGAATACCTCGTTGATGCGCACCTTGACGCGAGAGATGACGTCGCATCCCTGTTCGCTGTGTACCTCCATCGGCAGGAGATCGTAGCCGGCAAACGGATGATCGGCCCGAGTGTCGCGCGCATGGCCGCTGGCGCGCACCATCGGGCCGACATTACTGAAGTCGCGTGCGATCTGCGGGTCGAGACGGCCAATACCGACGGTACGCTGCTCGATGTTGGGGGTGCTGAACAGGATGTCGACTAACGTTTTTACCTCGGCGCGCATTTCGGCAGCCAGTTGGCGTGTGGCGATCATATCCGCTTTCAGCATGTCGCGGCGGATGCCGCCTATCAGGTTCAGACCGTAGGTCTTACGCGCGCCGGTGAGAATTTCGGCCATCTTCATTGATTTTTCACGCACCCGGAAGAATTGCATAAATCCGGAATCAAAACCGACAAAGTGACAGGAGAGCCCCAGATTGAGCAGGTGGCTGTGCAGACGCTCAATCTCCAGCAGAATGGCGCGGATGGCCTTGGCGCGCAGCGGTACCTCGATACCCAACGCGTTTTCCACCGAACTGGTATAGGCGGTGCTGTGGGCGAAGCCGCAGATGCCACAGACGCGATCGGAGAGGAAGGTGACTTCGTTATATCCCATGCGGGTCTCCGCCAGCTTCTCCATGCCGCGATGGACATAGAACAGGCGGTAATCGGCATCGACGATATCTTCGCCGTCGACGAACAGGCGGAAGTGGCCCGGCTCGTCGGAGGTGATGTGCAGCGGGCCGATGGGAACGATCTTACCGCTGCCGCTCTCGTTAACGAAGGGGTAGGTTTCCCGATCGGTGGTCGGTGCCGGACGCTGGCGATAGTCCATGGCGTCTTTCCGCAGCGGATAGAGATCGTCCGGCCAGTCATCCGGTAGCACCAGGCGGCGTTCGTCTGGCAAGCCGACGGCGATCAGACCATACATGTCGCGTACCTCGCGTTCGCCCCACACGGCGGCGGGGACACGCGGCGTAACCGAGGGATATTCACGGGTGTTGGCGTCGACCAGAGCCTTGACGGTGATCCAGCACTTGGTACCGCGCTCCATCGACAGGACATAGTAGACCGCGTAGCTACCGCACAGCGGGCGCTCGTCGTTGCCAAATAGGACCGAGAGCCAGCCGCCTTGTTGGTAGTACAGGTACTCGACCACCTCCGGCAACATGCCGGTCTTTACCGTGATGGTCGCCTGGGTTGCGGTCTGCCAGCTCTCGTCGACGAGGGCGTGGGGGAACTGCTGGCGTAGCGCCGCAATGTAGTGTTGTCCGATGTGTTGAGTCATTTTACTTTGCGGCCTTCTGAGTGAGGACGATGAAAAGAGAAACGGGTCGCCGGAAGAATAGGGTGTGTCATGGGGCACCTCACGCGATCAGCCAAGAGAAGAAGGCCAGCAGAGCCAGGCCAAAACCGGCCCAGGTGGTGTAACCGGTCTTCAGGAAGCGCAGGCGCGCCATGCTGTTTTCCAGCAGAGCGACGATGACAATGCCGACGAGCAGCTTCGCCAACGCGATCACTGTCGCCAGCAGCAGGGCGCCAGCACTCAGGGTGGCGCTCTGCCCCCAGGGCAAGAACACGGCGATAAACAGTTGCAGGACCACTAATTGTTTCAAGCCGATGCCCAGCTTGAGGATAGCCAGTCCCGGGCCGGCGTATTCGGTCAGCGGCCCCTCCTGGAGCTCCTGTTCGGCCTCGGCCAGGTCGAAGGGCAGCTTACCCATCTCGATAAAGGTGGCAAAGGCACAGGCCAGCAACGCCAGAGCCAGGGCCAACGAGGCGTGCTGCGGCCAGGCGCGGACATACTCGCCCATCAGCCCCAGGTTGCTGGAGCCGGCCAACAACGCGGTGACCCACAACGCCAGCATCAGGATCGGCTCGACCAAGATCCCCAGCAGGGATTCACGGCTGGCACCGATGGCTGTGAATGGGCTACCGGTATCCAGTCCTGCCAAGATGAAGAAGAAGCGGGCGACGGCGAACAGATAGACCAGGGTGACGACATCGCCCAACGCTGGCAGCGGGGTGCTGCGGGTGATCAGCGGCAGGGCGCTGGCGATGGTCAGCATGGTGCCGACCATGACGTAGGGCATCATCTGAAACAGCGCCCCGCTACACTGTGGCGCCATGTTCTGGCGACGCAGTAGCTTGGCGATATCGCGGTATTCTTGCAGAATGCCGGGGCCGCGCCGACTATGCATCCGCGCGCGCAAGACCCGCGAGATGCCACAGGCCAGCGGTGCCAGCGCCAGCAGAAGCAGCGCCTGGATCAGTGCCAGCAGTAGAATAGAAAGTGAACTCATCATCATCTCCTCAGGAGAACACGGCGACCAGCAGCAGCGCCATTTCGCACAGCGCCAGCACCGGGTAGACACGCAAGGCACCCTCGCTTAGCAGTCCGCCGCACAGCGGGGCCGGATTGCAGACGCGACGCAGGGCGAACAGCGGGGCAAACAGGACGCGCAGCGGCTGGGCGAAGCCGCCGGCGGTGACCACCATGCCCGCCTCGTGACCATAGCCGCAGGTCCAGGCATCGCCTTGACGGCGCGCCGGCAGGCGGCTGTTGCGATACAGGGCGCTCAGCAGCAGCGGCAACAGCGGGAAGGCCAGCAGCAGTAGGGCGATCAGCGGCGGTGACAGCAGGGTCATATTGCTGCTACCCGGCGACATGATGGCGCCCATGGTCAGCGCATCGTTACCGATCACCAGTTGCAGCGTATGGGCGCTGAGCCGTAGCAGGGCAGGCAGGAGCCACGGCGCACCGACCCCGAACAGGACACAGGCCAGGCTGAGTAGCAGCGTGGGCAACTGCATGCTCCAGGGGGTACTGCCTGGATTACCGGCCGCCTCGCTACGCGGCGCGCCCAGGAAGGTCATGGCGAAGATTTTCGCCACGCACATTACCGCTAACGCGCCGGTGATCGCCAGGGCGACCATGGCCAAGGGGGCCACGAGGCGCAGCGCACCAGGGCTTTGTTGGCTCAGGCTAAACAGTGACTGGTAGGTGTACCACTCGCTGACGAAGCCGTTGAGCGGTGGTAGTGCGGCCATTGCCATCAGCGCCAGCAGCATCAGGAGACCGGTCAGCGGCATGCGACGCAGTAGGCCGCCCATCTTGTCGATGTCGTGCAGACCCGTGGCCTGCATCACAGTGCCGGCAGCGAAGAATAACCCGCCCTTGAACAGCGTGTGGTTGATCAGGTGGAACAGCCCGGCCAGTAGGCCCATGACCGCCAGTAACGGACTCCCCAGGCTGAGGCCGATGACGCAGGCCGCCAGACCGAGCAGAATGATGCCGCTGTTTTCGATGGTGTGATAAGCCAGTAGACGACGCAGATCGTGCTCGGCCAGGGCATACAGGCCACCGATGAAAGCGGTAACGGCGCCGCAGATCAGTAGTAGCAGCCCCCACCACAGCGGCGGGACGCCGAGCCAGTCGATGCTGAGCTTAAGCAGACCGAACAGACCGATCTTGAGCATCACGCTGGCGAACAGGGTTGCCGTCGGCGCCGGCGCGTTGGCGTGCAGTTCGGGGACCCAGCCGTGCAGTGGTACCAGACCGGTGACAATGCCGAAGCCGAGCAGACCGAGCAGCAGGATCACGGCTTGCTGACCGTGACTGAGTAGAGCCAGATGGAACTCGCTCAACAACAGGGTGCCGCTGGCGCGCCATAGGAGCCAGAAACAGAGCAGCAGCGCCAGGGACCCGAGGCGAGACATCAGCCAATACAGCCCGGCGGCGCGGCGCGCCTTGGCGTTGCCCCCCAGCCAGACCAGCAATGCGGCGCTCAGACTCATCAACTCCAGCATCACCATAAAGGTTGGTGCGTCGTTACACACCACCAGTAGGCTGATGGCGGCGCTTAACAGGTTCATCAGGCCGCCATAGCAGGCCGCCTTGCCGGCGGCGTGCGGTGCCGTACCGAAGGCGTACAACGCACTCAGCAGGCTCAGTAGCGAGGTAAGTAGCAGCATCAGGCTATTCAGCGGGCTGAACAGTAGCGGTACCGTATCGAGCAACAGCGCGCTGGGGGAGAGTGGCGGTGCCTGGCGTAGCAGTGCGGCGGCCGCGATACAGCCACATAGGCCGGCCAAGATCCCACCGATGGCGGCGAGGCGTGCGATGCAACGGCCGAGGCCGCCGAGCGCCAACGCGATGACGGCGCTGATCAGGTACAGCGCCAGCATCAGATTAAACAGGTGCAGAATACTCATTGGGCGTCATTTCCCCCGGATAGGCTGGCCAGCGCCAGCAGATCGGCGCGTTGGGCATCGAGAACATTCAGACGTTTGGCGGCGCTGGAGGCCTCGAGGCGCCGTTCATCCACCAACATGATGGCCTGGGTCGGACAGGCGCGCACACAGGCGGGGCCGGCCTCGCTAAACTGGCACAGGTCGCACTTCACCGCGATGCTACGGATACCGGGATACCAATCTAAGAAAGGGCCGACGCGGAGGGGAGCCGGTGGCGCTGGTGGGGCCAACGGCGTATTGCTGTTAGCCGGAATGTGCAAGGGTTTGCTGCCATCCAGGGTGATGGCGCCGAAAGGGCAGGCGATGCCGCACAGCTTACAGCCGACGCACAGGCTTTCATTGAGCTGAACGGCGCCATCCTGATGGCGAATGGCGTTGACCGGGCAAACCAAGGCGCAGGGGGCATCTTCGCAGTGGTGGCACATCTGGGGCGCCGATTCATGGCTGGTCTTGACCAGCGTCAGGCGCGGCTGTGCTTGGAGGCCCTGCGCCTGGTGCGCTTGCGCGCAGGCGGCCATACAGGTATTGCACCCGATGCACAGGCGGGGATCCGCAATCACAAAGCGGTTCATGTTATGTCCTCAGAGACAGACTACAAAAAAGATCTGTCCGACCAAAGCACAAAGCATGCCAATTATATTATTGTGATTTATTTCATTAAAAACAGTGTGTTGTGAGGCGCCATTACGGATGATGAAGTGACGGTGTCGACATCGGCTAGGGGATGTAGACACTTTTGTCGACGGGTTACTCCGCCGTGATGAGGTCGGCGACGGACTCTCGTAGACGCATCTCGCCGCTAAAGGGCGCGAGGGCCTCGACCGTTTCGCCCCGACTGAGGCGTAGCGCCTGTTGAATCGCGGCAGTGATCATGGCGTCGATAGGGAGGTAAACGGTGGAGAGCGCCGGGGTGAGGTAGGCGGCGCTGGGCTCATCGTCGAAACCGAACAGAGAGATCTGCTGCGGTACGCGCAGTCCGGCCTGATTGAGCGCGCGTAGCGCCCCGATGGCCATGTCGTCGTTGCAGCAAAAGAGGGCGCTGAAGGCGGGGGCACCGTCGGCCAACAGGCGTTGGCAGGCTTGGTAGCCACCGGCGATGCTGTTGTCGCCATGGGCGATGTCGCGCGGCGAGAGGTTCACGCCTTGGGCCAGCAGCGCATCGCGGTAACCTTGCAGGCGGGCTTGGCCGGTAGGGGTATCGATGGTCAGGGTAATGCAACCGATACGGCGGTGGCCACGGCTGATGAGGTATTCGACCGCCTGGCGCGCGGCGGCGCGCTGTTCAAAGTAGACGCAGCGCTCGGGGGCCTGGGGTAAGGCACGGTTGATCACCATCAGCGAGGGATGCTGGCGCACCAGGCTCATCAGGTCGCTTTCAGACATGAAACGGGTGTACAACACGATGGCGTCGCAGCGCCGATCGCTCAGCATTTGCACCGCCTGGTGTTCGCCTTCGGGTGTGTCGTGGCCGTCGGTGACGATCAGCTGTTTGCCGCTGGCCTCCAACTGACTCGCCGCCTGGCGTAGCAACCGACCAAAGTAAGGGCCGTCAAAGTGAGAGATCACCAGTCCCAGGGTATTGGAGGTCTGGTTAGCCAACGCCTGCGCCAGCAAGTTCGGGCGATAGCCCAACTCCTCCATGGCGTGGAATACGGCGTTACGGGTGCTCTGCTTGACTTGCCCGGTAGCGTTGAGCACGCGCGATACCGTGGCTTTAGACACGCCGGCACGGCGTGCGACGTCAAGCATGGTGATCATAGTCCTTCCTCTATTACAGCGTGTGGCGGTGATGGCGCACAGTGTATCACACCGCCTTGCGCGAAGAGACGGAGTGGCGGCAGACCAGGGTCGGATTAAACATGTTCGTGATTTGCGGCAGCGTGCGTCCGGCTGCTAGCGCCAAGGCCAATTCGGCGGCTTGGGTCGCCATGGCGGTGACGGGGTAGCGGATGGTGGTGAGACGTGGACGCAGATAGCGCGCAATGAGCACGTCGTCGAACCCGATCAGCGAGACGGCCCCCGGCACATCGATAGCGTTATCGTTGAGTACCGATAATGCACCGGCGGCCATCGGATCGTTATAACAGGTGACGGCGCTGAAATCGCTGCCGTGACCTAGCAGCTCGGTCATGGCCTGCTCCCCACCGATCTCATCGGGGGAGGCATAGGCGATCAGACGTTCGTCGATCGGTAGATGATACTGGTGCATGGCTTCCAGATAGCCTTGCAGCCGATCGTGGGCATCGGAGATAGCGTGATTGGAGCAGATGCAGGCGATGCGGCGGTGTCCCTGCTGAATGAGATGGCGCGTCGCCAGCCAACCGCCGTGGCGATCGTCCAGGGCCACACAGCGCTGCTCATATCCGGGCAGCGTGCGGTTGATCAGCACCATGCCGGGGATCTGCTGCATCAGGGCGGCCAGCTCGTCGTCGGGGATCATCTTGGCGTGAACCACCAGCGCGGCGCAACGGTGGCGGATCAGTTGCTCAATGGCCTGGCGCTCTTTTTGTGGCTCATGGTAGCCGTTACCGATCAGCAGGAAGTTACCGGTCTGGTAGGCCACCTGCTCGACCGCCTTGACCATGGCGCCGAAGAAGGGATCGGAGACGTCGCAGACTATCAGTCCCAGGGTTTCCGTGGCCTGCTGCGCCAATGCGCGGGCATTCGCGTTGGGGTGGTAACACAGTTGCGCCATGGCGGCGTGTACCGCCTCGCGCGAGCTGTCGCTAGCCTTGGGTGAGTTATTGATGACGCGGGAGACGGTGGCGACCGATACGCCGGCAAGTCTGGCAACATCTTTGATCGTAGCCATGATCGGGAGTATCCAACTGCAAGTGGTAAACGTTTACACCAGTGTTGCGGAAAAGCGTCCAGCCTGCAAGCGGAGGCGCGCGTTTGAGCGTCTAATATTTGCGTAAATCAACAAAGTTCACTGCTAGTTACATTTTGCCGCCGAATGTTGCTATTCGGGGCTTCATGGATGAGCGTAAAGCCTCGTATGCTGAATGTCCCAGAGGTATTGATTGGTGAGAGTTCAGTTTTCAGTTGCTGAAGCCAACAAAATTACACCGACCTACGCGGATGCGTAGGTTTTTTTTTGCCGGTTTTGCGCCGCCGATCGGTAAGCGGTTACGCTGTGCCAACCTCGCTTACATTCTGTTTCATTGTTTACCGTTAGCGGGGGAATTATTCATGGTGAGTATGGCTGATATTTCCCTACACTGTCTATCCCAGAGGTATTGATTGGTGATGTGAGGATCTTCCCGCCGGAAGATCGACCAACAATTACACCGACCTACGCAGATGCGTAGGTTTTTTTTTGCCTACCGTTGTCCACTGTGTGTCGGTGCAGATATTCCCTACCATGCGGTTTGCGCGTTTGCGGCCATGGGGTAGTATGCTTGCGCCCCCCATTTCTGCCGCACACAGGGAGATGTCCATGCTGTACCGAGTTATCGGCGCATTGCTGAAACGGCTGTTTCGTCTGCGTCTGAGTGGTTTCGATCAGCGTTTTGATTATGCCAAGCTGTTGATCGTTCCCAATCATGTCTCATTTCTTGATGGCGTCCTGCTGGCGCTGTATCTGCCGGTGCGTCCCGTATTCGCCGTCTACAGTTCCATTGCCGACAGCTGGCTGATGCGTCTCGTTGGGCGTTTCGTCGATATCGTGGCACTCGATCCGCGTAAGCCGATGGCGGTGAAGCGCTTGATCCGTCTGGTTGAGCAGGGGCGCCCAGTGGTGATCTTCCCTGAGGGGCGTATCACCGTGACCGGATCGCTGATGAAGGTCTACGAGGGCGCCGCCTTTGTGGCGGCGCGATCCGGCGCAACCCTGATGCCGGTACGCATCGAGGGGGCTGAGTTTAGCCATTTTGGCCGATTGAAGGGGCTATTCCCGTTGCGTTGGTTTCCCCCGTTGGCGATCCACCTGCTGCCGGTGACCCAACTGGCGATGCCGCAAGCCGCGCGGGCGCGTGAACGCCGCCAGTTGGCCGGGGAGCGTCTGCACGACATCATGATGCGCGCACGTTTGGATGCGCAGCCGGTGACCACACTGTTTGCCGCTTACCTGGCGGCGATGCGGCGTTATGGTGCCAGCAGCAAGATCATCGAGGATATCACCCTAAGCGAAGACAGTTATCGGGGGTTGTTGAAGAAGAGTCTCGCCGTGAGCCGTATTCTACAAGGTTTCACCCGTGAAGAAGAGCACGTCGGCCTATTGCTGCCCAATGCCACCATCACGGCGGCGACCATCTTGGGGGCGACACTACGTAATCGCGTACCGGCGATGCTGAACTATACCGCCGGCGCCAGCGGGTTACGCAACGCGCTATTGGCGGGCAACATCGCGACCATCGTGACGTCGCGCCAGTTTCTGCTCAAGGCACGGTTAGACGCGTTGCCGGGCCAATTGCCGCAGGCGCGTTGGATCTATCTGGAGGATCTGCGCACACAGCTGAGCTGGCGCGATAAGATCTGGATCCTGTGGCACCTGTTGCGTCCGGCTCAGGCAATGCTGGCGCGTGATCCCGATCAGGCCGCCTTGATCCTGTTTACCTCCGGCTCGGAGGGAACTCCCAAGGGGGTGGTGCATTCGCACCGTAGCCTATTGGCCAACGTGGAGCAGATCCGGTGCGTGGCGGACTTTACCCCCCGCGATCGTTTCATGTCGGCGCTGCCGTTGTTCCATGCCTTCGGCCTGACGGTCGGCCTGTTGACGCCGCTGTTGTGCGGCAGTCGGGTGTTCCTCTACCCTAGCCCGTTGCACTATCGTCTGGTGCCGGAGATGGTCTACGACCGTAACTGTAGCGTGCTGTTCGGCACCTCGACCTTCTTGGGACACTATGCGCGCTTCGCGCATCCCTATGATTTCGCTCGCCTGCGTTATGTGGTGGCCGGTGCGGAGAAGCTGGCACCGGACACCGCACGGATCTGGTTCGAGAAGTTCGGCATTCGCATCCTAGAGGGATATGGCGTCACCGAGTGCGCGCCGGTGGTGGCGATCAACGTACCGATGGCTGCCAGGGTGGGCAGTGTGGGGCGTATCCTCCCGGGCATGACGGCGCGCTTGATCCCGGTGGCGGGCATCGCCCAGGGCGGTTGTTTGCAACTGCGCGGGCCCAACATCATGCGCGGTTACCTGCGCGCCGAGGCACCCGGGGTGCTGGTGCCGCCTCAGGCGGCGAATGTCGACGGGGTGATGGAGTCTGGCTGGTACGATACCGGCGATATCGTGACGTTAGACGACCAGGGTTATTGCACCCTTCAGGGGCGCCTGAAGCGCTTCGCCAAACTGGCTGGCGAGATGGTGTCGCTAGAGCTGGTGGAACAACTGGCGCGGGCGGCGAGCCCCGCAGGGGAACATGCTGCCAGTGCGCGTGGTGATCGGCAGAAGGGCGAGGCCTTGGTTCTGTTTACTACCGACGCCACGCTGAGACGTGAGCACTTATTGGCGGCGGCCCGCGCGGGGGGCTTCCCCGAGTTGGCGGTGGCGCGCGACATTCGTTATCTGAAGGTGCTACCGCTGTTAGGCAGTGGCAAAGTTGATTTCGTCACCTTGCGCCGGATGGCGGAGGTTGCGGATGCGTGAGATGACGACCGGCGATGACGGCATCACAGGACGTGGCATGAAGGCGGTGATCGTCGCCCAGTTTTGTTCGGCCTTTGGCGATAACGCCTTACTCTTCGCCACCCTGGCGTTGTTGAAGACATTGCATTTTCCCCTATGGAGTCAGCCGGCGTTGCAGATAGCGTTCGTCGCGGCCTACATCGTCTGCGCGCCGTTTGTCGGTCGACTGGCCGACGGCTTCGCCAAGGGGCGCGTGATGATGCTGGCTAACGGCCTCAAGCTGTTGGGGGCGCTGCTGATTTGTCTCGGTGTTAATCCGTTTATCGGTTACACCCTGGTCGGTATTGGCGCGGCGGCCTATTCCCCAGCCAAATACGGCATTCTTGGTGAGCTGACCGGCGGCGCTCACTTGGTGAAGGCTAATGGATTGATGGAGGCATCGACCATCGCGGCGATCCTTCTCGGCTCAGTCGCCGGCGGCATGCTGGCCGACTGGCATCTGACGGCGGCGCTGGCGGTATGTGCGTTGATCTACGCCGCTGCGTTGATCGCGAACATCGCCATTCCCCGTCTCGCGCCGGCTCGCGGCATCGCTGGCTGGCGGCCCGGGGAGATGCTGGCGGAATTTAGCGCCGCCTGCCGTACCCTGTGGCATAACACGGAGGCCCGTTTCTCGCTGGTGGGCACCAGTCTGTTTTGGGGCGCCGGGGTGACGTTGCGCTTCCTGTTGGTGCTCTGGGTACCGACGGTGTTAGGGCTGACGGATAACACCACGCCGACATTACTTAACGCAATGGTGGCGGTAGGGATTGTGGTCGGTGCCGCCGCCGCGGGACGATGGGTGACGTTGAGCTCGGTGGGGCGTTGTATGCCGGCGGGGATTCTGATCGGCCTGCTGGTATTATCGTTTTCTCTCCAACACAGTCTGACGCTTTCCTATGGCTTATTGCTGCTGGTCGGTGCCTGTGGCGGTTTCTTTGTGGTGCCGCTAAACGCCCTGTTACAGCAGCGTGGGCGGGAGAGCGTCGGCGCTGGCCACGCCATCGCGGTGCAAAACCTTGGAGAGAATATGGCGATGTTGCTGATGTTAGCCGGCTACTCGCTCGCCATTCGTGGTGGAGCCGCGGTGGTGTGGGTGGGTACAGGCTTCGGCCTGTTATTCGCCCTGGCTATCGCCGCCGTGTGGCGCTGGGGACGACGCTGAGGCTTGGCGGTGCGGCCCGCGACGCGTTGTCATTGCGCGGTCATCGGGCTGTCACCGCATAGACATCTTCTCTACTTATACTCCGGGTCAATATATTCAATAACTGATTATGTTTTCTTCGACACGGAGTTCTGTCATGAGCGGTGATACACGTTGTTCTCTTTCTCTATTGATGTTGTCATTGACGTTGGCTCTGCCGCTCCAGGCGGCGCCGTCATCCCCGTCCAGCGCCGATGCGCAGCGTATCCTCCGCGATCGCACCGCGCAAGGCGATATCACCCGCCAGGGAGGCGCCCGTCGGCTGTTGGGCGATCAAACCGAGGCATTGCGCGCTTCGTTAAGCAATCGTCCGGCGAAGAATGTGATCCTGTTGATCGGGGATGGCATGGGGGATGCGGAGATTACCGCGGCGCGTAACTATGCGGCGGGTGCCGGCGGCATGCTACCCGGCATCGATGCCTTGCCGCTGACGGGACAATACACCCATTACGCCTTAGATCGAAAAACCCATAAGCCCAACTATGTGACCGACTCGGCGGCGTCGGCCACCGCGTGGAGCAGCGGCGTGAAGACCTACAATGGCGCGCTGGGCATCGATGTGACGGGGAAGGCTTATCCGACGCTGTTGGAGATGGCACGCGCCGCCGGCAAGGCGACCGGCAACGTCTCTACCGCCGAATTACAAGATGCCACACCAGCGGCGATGTTCGCGCATATCAGTGGGCGTAAATGCTACGGTCCGCAAGAGACGCGCGAGAAGTGCCCGGAGAGTGCGTTGGAACAGGGCGGTGCCGGATCGATTACCGAGCAGATGCTACAGACGCGCGCCGATGTGACGCTGGGGGGCGGAGCAAAGAGCTTCGCTCAGACGGTGGGCGCGGGTGAGTTTAAGGGGAAGACGCTGTTGCAACAGGCTCAAGCCCAGGGTTACCACATCGTCACTGATCTGGCCGGGATGGAGGCCGTCACGGCGGCAGATCAGCGACGCCCACTGTTGGGGCTGTTCGCCGCCGGCAACATGCCGGTACGCTGGCTGGGGCCCAAGGCTACGCTTCATGGCAATCAGCAGGCGCCGGTGACCTGCCAACCTAACCCGCAGCGTAACGCCGATCAGCCGACGTTGGCGCAGATGACGCATAAGGCGATCGCCCTGTTGAGTAAGAATCCAAATGGTTTCTTCTTACAGGTCGAGGGCGCCTCGATCGATAAGCAAGATCACGCGGCTAACCCGTGCGGCCAGTTCGGCGAGACGGTTGATCTGGATGAGGCGGTACAGGCGGCGTTGGATTTCGCCCGGCGCGATGGGAATACGCTGGTGGTGGTGACGGCCGATCATGCCCATACCAGCCAGATCATTCCCAATGATGCGAAGGCGCCGGGACTAACGCAGACCTTGCTGACCCATGACGGCGCGCCGATGACCATCAGCTACGGCACAGCGGAGGACAGCGACAGTCAGGAACATACCGGTGCTCAACTGCGTATCGCCGCCTATGGTCCCCATGCGGGTAATGTCGTGGGGCTGACCGATCAGACCGATCTGTTCTTTACTCTGCGCGACGCCTTAGGGCTTGGGGCTGCCAACGCAGAATAACGCGATAAGACGTTAAGTACAGTCAGGGCAAAAACGGCACGGCATGGTCTGTGCCGTTGCCATTTTGATGAATAATAAAACTATCTGTGACCTACTTATTATTCTTGTGGTATGTTTTATGTGCATTTATTCAATATATTAATCAAATATGCTCATAAAACATCCCATTTCGCTCGGTGCCGATGATGACCCCAGCGCGGAATCCGATGATCATCTGCGTTTTTATCAGTTGTGTGGGGTAATGGCGGCGGCGAGCTGTGTGCTGCTGACGCTGTTGATGCTAGTCCTCTTCCCCGAGGATTTTTCGGTGCGTCCTTTTAACGTGGCCGGTGGTTATCTGGGGCCGGTCACGCTGTTGTTATTGCTGGCGAAGCTGCGTTTCCCGCGCAGCGCGAGTTGGGCGTTGCTGCTGGGGTTTAATACCTTACTGCTGTACCTGTTTTATCAGGGGAGTGCCTTCAACCTGGCGATCAGCTTCCTGTTCGTGCTGTTTTTCCTGTTGGGGGTCGTGGCGGCGACGCAGCGCGCGTGTCGGCGGACGCTATGGTTGGCGCGGCGTGACTGGCGGCCGATCTCGCTGTTGGTATTGTTGGCCTTGTTGATCAGCAGCGTGAGTAGTGGCTTTGCGTTGCGCGGATTGGCGAAGCAGCAGGGAAATCCCTTGCTTTGGGTCGAGTATCGCCGCCAGATGTTGGATCATTACCAGCATCTGGTCGGGCGCGAGACGCCCCAGGTGGCGGGGATCCGCTTGCGGCGCGTCCGACTGGAGGGGCGTACCCTGGTGCTGGTCTATCGGGTGCGGTTAACGGGAGAGGAGGCCAGCGAGGCGCGCTTGCATCGTCACGCGTTGAATCACTTTATGCAACATTGCCATGAACGGGGAATTAATCAGTTCGGGATGAAGGTGATGTATGTGTACCACGTCCAGGAAGAGGAGCGCATTCAGGTGTTGAACCGTAAGGATTGTCCAGATCGCGCTGCGCAGGCGCACGAGTGAGCGGTAGGGGAAAAGTTAACCGAGAGGGGGGCGAGAGCCCCCCTCTGCATTGTTGAGCCGGGCCGAACAGAGGTTATTCGTCGTCGTTGCTCTTCTTGTTGCGGATCAGATTGAGGCTTTCGACCGCCATAGAGAAGAACATGGCGAAATAGATATAGCCCTTCGGAACATGGATGGCAAAGCTTTCCAGGATCAGGGTAAAACCGACCAGGATCAGGAACGCCAACGCCAACATCTTGACGGAGGGATGCCGGGCGACGAACTCCCCGATTGGGCGGGCGGCGAACATCATGACGCCGACAGCGATGACTACGGCTGCCATCATGATGAATAAATGATCGGACAGGCCGATGGCGGTGATCACCGAGTCGAGACTGAAGATGATGTCCAGCATCATGATCTGCACGATAGCCCCCATAAAAGAGTGCACATGGGTGGCGAGGTTATCGTTATTTCCCTCGATCGTTTCATGGACCTCTTTACTGGCCTTATAGATCAGGAATAGTCCGCCGAGCAGTAGGATCAGGTCGCGGGCTGAGACCGGATGGTCGAGGATCGTGAACAGCGGGTGTACCAGATGAGCCACCCAGGCGATAGAGGCCAACAGACACAGACGCATTCCCATCGCCGCCAACAGGCCGATGCGGCGCGCTTTGTTTTGTTGTTTCTTGGGGAGCTTGGCTACCACCAGAGAGAGGAAGATGATGTTATCAATGCCCAGTACGATTTCCAGAATCGTCAGCGTACCCAGTGCGAGCCAGGCATTCGGATCGACAATCCACGCAAACATAGAGATAAATACCTAAACGAATCATAAACGAACAGTATACACCGATAGCTCCGCCGCGCGCAGCGTACGGCGGGAGAAATCGGTGTTTACACCAGGAAATGGCGCGCCAGGAGCGCTGCGGTAAAATGTTTTTTCAGATAAAAACCGCGCGGCAGCGTCATGATCGGTTGTCCTTGAGGGCCGATCCCTTCGGTCAACGCTCGGCTGTTGGCCGCCTTAGGCCGCAATTGCAACACCTCGCCATGACGCGCGCTGATGGTGTCGACGCGTCCTAAGACGATCAGCTCCATCAATTCCTCCCAGTCGCGCCGCAGCGCCTGCTCCTCTTGCGGCGAGGGGCTCCACAAGAGTGGGGCACCGACGCGGCGCTGCGCCAGCGGGATCTGACGTTCGCCCTCCACCGGGATCCATAAGACGCACTGCAATTTTTGCCGCAGGTGGCAGCTCTCCCAGGTTACGCCGGTATTACCGGTCAATGGGGCGACACAGACAAAAGTGGTCTCCAGCGGGCGTCCGTGGGCGTCGATCGGAATACTTTTTAGCTCGACAGCCAAATCGGGAAAATCCTGTTGCGCCTTACTGCCGGAGTTTGCGCCGAGGCAGCGCTCCAAGAGCATGCCGACCCAGCCCTTGTCGCGGCGTAGATCGTGCGGTAGAGGGAGCCCGGCCAGTTGAGCCAGTTCGGCGTAGGTATAGCCGGCCAAACGCCAGGCACGCCGCAACAATGCCTGGCGATCGGCGGGAGGCGCCGAAGGCGGAAAGGGATCGTTTATCATCTGTTCAAAAAATATACTGTCATTTTGCGCTTATCAACAAGGGAAGCGCTGATGGCATGATGCATGATTAATACGATGATTCATAATGGGATTTTTCATCGTGTCTTTATCAGCCTCAGCGATAGGCTTCTATTGTGCACCACTAGCCACTGGCAATGAACAGGATCTTACACCTATTTATCCACAGATATTTTGGATAACCGCTTCTCAGCGTCGGCACTGGTTTGATTTACAGCCTTGACTGGCGTCGTTTTTTGCGAAATTGCTGCCGCAGTGTGCAAGTTTTGCGGATATGTTGTGGATAAAATCGGCATTGTGCGATCTTTAGACAGCGCGGGATCCTAAGCGTGCCTAGATCACATTTTAGGTGCGTGGATAACGCGAATTAACGCATTAACATAATGAATTATATTGAAATATTTATTTTTGCCATTTTGTCCATTCAGTAAACTTGATAAGTTTTACCCGTCTTTCCAGACAGTTCTGCACACCTATATCCACAGAAAAAGTGAATAAACGGGCTGTTGAGTCTGTCCCTGTGTTTATAACTTTGCACTTATCTGTGAGTTATCCCGAATTTATCCGGTTAACCGGATCCTGATCTTGACGTTGCGCCAGTGGTTTACCGCTTGGTGGGAGTGTGAAACAATCAGGGTATCTTGCGATTTTGCTATCGAGGTAGTCTGGTGATCGATGATGATGGCTACCGCCCGAATGTGGGTATTGTAATTTGTAATCGTCAAGGACAGGTGTTGTGGGCGCGCCGTTATGGGCAAAACTCCTGGCAGTTCCCACAAGGTGGGATCAACGCCGGAGAGACCCCCGAGCAGGCGATGTACCGTGAACTGTTCGAAGAGGTGGGGCTGGGGCGTAAGGATGTGAAAATACTGGCCTCCACGCGTAACTGGTTACGCTATAAATTACCAAAACGTTTGGTGCGTTGGGATACCAAGCCGGTCTGTATTGGCCAAAAACAGCGCTGGTTTTTACTGCAACTCCAGTGTAATGAAACAGAGATCAATATGCAGCGCAGTAACACACCGGAATTTGATGGCTGGCGTTGGGTCAGTTACTGGTATCCGGTGCGTCAGGTTGTGTCGTTTAAACGCGATGTCTACCGCCGGGTGATGAAGGAGTTCTCATCCGTTGTGATGTCTTTGCAGGAGAGCGTAGCCCAGGGGGGGCGTGCGGCTCCCGGCTATCGCCGTAAAAGAGGTTAAGTGGCCGTTATCATGCTTACGCGCCTGCGCGAGATCGTGGAAAGGGTAGCCGCCGCCGCCAGCCTGAATGAAGCGCTGAATGTGTTGGTGGATGAAACCTGCCGGGCAATGGAGACGGAGGTGTGTTCGGTCTACTTGGCCGATAACGATCGCCAGTGTTACTACTTGATGGCTACCCGTGGTTTGCAAAAGCCGCGTGGCAGGGTGGTGGCGCTCTCCTTCGATGAGGGCGTGGTCGGCCTGGTTGGCCGTTTGGCCGAGCCAGTTAACCTGGCGGATGCACCGAAACATCCCAGCTTTAAATATCTGCCTCAGGTGCGGGAGGAGTGTTATCGCGCCTTCCTCGGGGTGCCAATGATCTACCGCCGTCAGTTGTTGGGCGTCTTGGTGGTTCAGCAACGCGCTTCACGCCAGTTCGACGAGGTCGAGGAGTCCTTCTTGGTGACCCTGGCTACGCAACTGGCTGGCATCTTGTCGCAGACTCAACTCAATAGCTTGTTTGGGCGCCTACGCCAGAATCGCCTGCGCGCCATCGCCACCTCCCCTGGGGTCGCCGTGGGGAAGGGATGGATGGATATCAGCCAGCCCGCGCTAGAACATGTGTACGAGGCGTCGACTCTGGACACGGAGAGTGAGCGCGAACGCCTGGCGCGGGCCTTGGAAGAGGCAGCCAGCGAGTTTCGCCGTTACAGCAAACGCTTCGGTGCCAGCGCGCAGAAAGAGAGCGCGGCGATCTTCGATCTCTACTCCCATCTGCTCAATGATCCCCGGCTCAAGCGCGAACTGATGCATCACGTGGATGGTGGGGCGGTAGCCGAGTGGGCGGTAAAGCAGGTGACGGAGCATTTCGCCGCCCAGTTTGCCAGCCTACAAGATAGCTATATGCGTGAGCGCGCCAGCGATCTCCGCGCGCTCGGCCAACGTCTGTTGTTCCATTTGGATGATAACGCCATCGGCCCGGCGCCGTGGCCGCAGCGCTTTATTCTGGTGGCCGACGAGTTGACGCCGAGTCTGCTGGCCGAGATCCCGCAGTCTTGCCTATTAGGGGTGGTGGTGCGCGACGGCGCCTCTAACTCCCATGCGGCGATCATCCTGCGAGCGATGGGGGTGCCCACGGTGATGGGGGCGGACATCCGTCCCGCCCTGTTGCATGAGCGGCTGCTGGTGATCGATGGCTACCGTGGCGAGGTGTTGGTGGAGCCGGAGCCGGTGCTGGTGCAGGAATACCAGCGGCTGATCAGCGAAGAGCAGGCACTGAGCCGCAAGACCGAGGCCGAATCGGATCGTCCGGCTCAGTTGCGCAGCGGCGAACGCATCAGCGTATTGCTGAATGCCGGGTTGAGTGCAGAGCATGAGCAGCGCTTGGAGGAGTGCGTCGACGGGGTGGGGCTGTACCGTACCGAGATCCCCTTCATGTTGCAGAGTGGTTTTCCTTCGGAAGAGGAGCAGGTCGCCCAGTATCAGGGGATGTTACAGATCAATCCCGAGAAGCCGGTGGTGCTGCGTACCCTGGATATCGGCGCCGACAAACAACTGCCCTATATGCCGATCAGTGAAGAGAACCCTAGCCTGGGGTGGCGCGGGGTGCGCATCACCCTCGATCAGCCGGAGATCTTCTTGGTGCAGTTGCGCGCCATGCTGCGCGCCAACGCGGCCAGCGGCAACCTAAGCATTCTGTTGCCGATGGTGACCACTTTGGCGGAGGTCGACGAGGCGCGCCGGTTGATCGAGCGCGCCGGACGCGAGGTGGAAAGTATGTTGGGCTATGCCCTGCCGCGTCCGCGGGTCGGGGTGATGCTGGAAGTCCCGGCACTGGCTTATATGTTGCCGGAGCTGGCCGCGCGCGTTGACTTTATCTCTGTGGGAACCAACGATCTGACCCAATATTTGCTGGCGGTGGATCGGAATAATACCCGGGTGGCGGCGTTGTATGACGGGCTGCATCCGGCGATGTTGCGCCTGTTGCAGCAAGTGGTGCGCGAGTGTAATGCGCTCGCCTTGCCGGTCAGCGTCTGTGGTGAGATGGCGGGCGATCCGATGGGGGCGTTGCTCCTGGTTGGCTTGGGCTTTCGCCAACTGAGCATGAACGGCCACAGCGTACCGCGCATCAAGTATCTCTTACGCCATCTGGATCTGGCGGATATCGAGCGGCTGGCCGCCCGCATGGTGGCGACACACTCCTCGACCGAGGTGCGCCATTTGACGGCGTCATTCTTAGAGCGGCGCGGCGTCGGCGGTCTGATCCGTGGGGGAATGTAATGCCGTGTACACGCGGGGAATTTTGCTGCCTATTATGGAGTCCCGGCGGAAGTTATGGGATGATTGGGCGGTTTTTCAGGGGGCGTGAATGGGTAAACTGACGCTATTATTGATGGTGTTGTTAGGCTGGCTCCAGTATTCGCTGTGGGTCGGTAAAAACGGCCTCCATGATTACATGCGGGTGAAGCAGGACGTGGCGGTACAGCAGGCGAATAACGCCAAGCTGAAGTCGCGCAACGATCAATTGTTTGCCGAGATCGACGATCTGAACGGTGGACAGGAGGCGATCGAAGAGCGTGCCCGCAGTGAGCTGGGTATGATCAAGCCGGGAGAAACTTTCTATCGCTTGGTGCCCGATCAGAACAAACGCCGCATGGCCGGGAATGCTCCCCAGCCAAACTCGACGTCCCCTTCGCTGATGTCGAATCGCTGAATTCTCTGCATGGCGACGGTCATGCCTTCATAGTCAATAACGAAACTCGCTGATGAACGATCACGATTCAGATAGGACGCCGTCCATCGTCGCCATTGTGCCGGCCGCTGGAATCGGTAGCCGGATGCAAAGTGTCACGCCTAAACAGTATCTGGCGCTGGCCGGAAAGACCATTTTGGAGCACGCTGTCGCGGCGCTGCTCCGCCATCCCTCGGTGTCACAGGCGATCGTCGCGTTGCACCCGCAGGATCGCCACTTCACCGGGCTCGCCTTGGCGCAAGATACACGGGTCAGCCGCGTAGCGGGCGGGGAGAGCCGGGCTGAGTCGGTACTTGCCGCATTGCAGGCCGCCTCGCGAGCCGATTGGGTTCTGGTGCATGACGCCGCTCGCCCCTGTCTGCATGAAGACGATCTCGCGCGCCTATTGCGTTGCGTGGGCACGGCGCATCAGGGGGCGATACTGGCGGCGCCAGTATGCGATACCATGAAGCGCGCCGAAGCGGGGCGTCCGCTGATCGCCCATACCGTTGATCGCCAGGATCTGTGGCATGCCTTGACGCCGCAGCTATTCCCGCGCGCCCTCCTGTTGCAGTGTCTACAACGCGCCCTGGCGGAGGGGGCGACGGTGACCGATGAGGCGTCGGCGCTAGAGTATTGTGGCTACCATCCGCAATTGGTGCATGGGCGTGCGGATAATATCAAAGTTACCCGTCCAGAAGATTTGGCGTTGGCAGAGTTCTATCTGGCGCGCTCGACCTCCTTGGCGCATTGACAGGAGTAATAACCGATGAGAATTGGTCACGGTTTTGATGTTCACCGCTTCGGCGGTGAGGGGCCGCTGATTATCGGCGGCGTGCGCATCGCGCATCCGCAGGGATTGTTGGCCCATTCCGATGGTGATGTCGCGCTGCACGCGGTGACGGATGCCCTATTAGGGGCGGCGGCGCTGGGGGATATCGGCCAGCTGTTCCCGGATAGCGATCCGTCTTATAAGGGGGTGGATAGCCGCGTGCTGTTGCGTGAGGCTTACCGTCGTATTCGCGCCAAGGGGTATCGCCTGGGGAATTTGGATATTACCCTCATCGCCCAAGCACCGAAGATGGCACCGCATATCCCGCAGATGCGTGTCTTTTTGGCGGAGGATCTGGTCTGCCATATCGACGATGTTAACGTCAAGGCGACCACCACCGAGCGGCTGGGCTTTACCGGACGGGGCGAGGGAATCGCCTGCGAGGCAGTGGCGTTGTTGGTTAAGGAGTGATCGATGGATTTTTCCTCGCTACAGTATTTGCATGGCCGCCCGACGGCGACCGGCGTGGTCAAGGCCTTCGCCGAGGATTTCTTTGTCGCCGAGGATCTGGGGTTCACCCCCGATGGCGACGGTGAGCACGTGCTGGTGCGCCTACGCAAGGAGGGCTGCAACACCCAGTTTGTGGCGGAAAACCTGGCGCGCTTTGCCCGCATCTCGCCGCGCTCGGTCAGTTACGCCGGGCTGAAAGATCGTCACGCGGTAACGGAGCAATGGTTCTGCCTGCACCTACCGGGGGGCGATACGCCAGACTTTACCCCGTTTATCCTGGAAGGATGCCAGGTTTTGGCGGTCACCCGCCATCGTAAGAAGTTGCGTATTGGTACGCTGCGCGGTAATCAGTTTCGCTTAGTACTGCGCCAGATTAGCGACAGCGCCGAGGTCGAAGAGCGTCTACGCCGGGTGGCGGCGCAGGGGGTGCCCAACTATTTCGGCGAGCAGCGTTTTGGCCGTGCCGGCAACAATTTACATCAGGCACGGCGTTGGGCGGCCGATCAGATCCGGGTCAAGGAGCGTGCCAAGCGCGGCTTCTACCTCTCCGCTACGCGCAGCGCGCTATTCAACCAATTGGTGAGCGAGCGACTGGCCGCCGGCTGTTTTGACCGAGTGCTGGAGGGCGATGCGTTGCAATTGGCTGGGCGGGGTAGCTGGTTTGTGGCGCCCACCGCGGAGCTGGCGGCGTTACAGCAACGCGTGGATGCTGGCGAGTTGCGTATCACGGCGGCCTTGCCGGGCGACGCGGATGGGGGCATTTGTGGTGAGGCATTGGCGTTCGAACGCCGCGTTCTCGATACCTACCCTGACTTGCAGGCGCTCTTGGTGCGCGAGCGAGTCGAGCCGGCTCGTCGGGCGATGCTGTTGCAGCCGCAGGCGCTGGCCTGGAACTGGTGGGATGACGCCACCGTCGAGCTGACGTTTGCGCTGCCCGCCGGTAGTTTCGCCACCAGCGTGGTGCGTGAATTGTTCTGTCAGGAAAATTCCGATGCGGATCTTGCTGAGTAATGATGATGGTGTGAGGGCTCCGGGGATTCAGACGCTGGCCCGCGCCCTGCGTGAGTTTGCCCAGGTGCAGATCGTCGCCCCTAACCGTAACCGCAGCGGGGCTTCGAACGCCTTGACGCTGGAGTCGCCGTTGCGCAGTGAGACGCTGGCGAACGGTGATATCAGCATCATCGACGGGACGCCGACCGACTGCGTCTATCTGGGGGTTAACGCCTTGATGCGTCCGCGTCCCGATATCGTCATCGCCGGTATCAACGCCGGCCCGAATCTGGGGGATGACGTCATCTATTCGGGTACGGTGGCGGCGGCGATGGAGGGGCGCCATCTGGGCTTCCCGGCGTTGGCCGTGTCGCTGGATGGCGAACGTCATTATGAGACGGCGGCGGCGGTTACCTGCCGTCTGCTGCGCATGCTAGCGGGCGAACCGCTGCGCAGCGGGCGCATCTTGAATATCAACGTGCCCGATCTGCCGCTGGAGGCGATCCGGGGATGGCGGGTGACCCGTTGTGGTAGCCGTCAGCCGGCGCAGACGGTGATCCATCAGCAGGATCCACGCGGCAAGCCGCTGATGTGGATTGGGCCGCCGGGCGCTAAGCAGGATGCCGGCGACGAGACTGATTTCGCCGCATTGGCGGCGGGCTATGTCTCGCTGACGCCATTGCAGGTGGATCTCACGGCGCACAGTGCGCGTGAACGCTTGAGCGATTGGCTGGGGCGTGCCGATAAGGGCGGTGCGGCATGGTAGATCGCCGGATATGGTTACTGATCCAACAGTTGATGCGTCAAGGGATCCGCGACGAGGCGGTGCTGAAAGCGATCGCCGAGGTGCCGCGCGAGCGTTTTATCGATGAGGCGATGTCCCATAAGGCGTATGACAACACGGCGTTGCCGATCGGGCTGGGGCAAACCATCTCGCAGCCCTACATGGTGGCGCGCATGACCGAGTTATTGGCCTTACAACCCAGCTCGCGCGTGCTGGAGATCGGCACAGGCTCCGGCTATCAGACCGCAGTGTTGGCGCATCTGGCTCCCCATGTCTATTCGGTCGAGCGCATCAAGAGTCTACAGTGGCAGGCGAAGCGGCGCCTGAAGCAATTGGATCTGCACAATGTCTCGACTCGTCACGGTGATGGTTGGCAGGGCTGGGCTTCTCGCGGTCCTTTCGATGCCATCATCGTCACTGCGGCCGCCCCGGCGATCCCGCCGGCGTTGCTGGACCAGTTGGCCGAGGGCGGGCGTCTGGTGTTACCCGTCGGCGAGCCGGGCCAGCCACAATTTTTGCGCCGTATCCAACGGCGGGGCGACGAGTATCTGGTTGAGTCTATCGAGCCGGTGCGTTTCGTACCCTTGGTGAGCGGCGAGTTGGCCTGACAGGGGAATGGCACACTCCGCCGTGCAGGGTTGGCTGATTGCCATTATGCTTCATGCACCACGCCGTGGCGAACGTGGCATGCGCGGCATGACGGGCGGTGCGATGGGCTGGGGCGTGACGGCGGGGGAAGAGTCTGAAAGCGCGAGGGTAAGACGAATGTTTACTGCATCCCGATTTGACCTCGGTGGGCTTTTTAGTGTCCAATTCATCCTCTTACGCGATAGGCTACCGTATTAAGCGGTGAATACCCGTTGGTTTTGGCCGGCTAGAGCTATGCGCAATTCGGCATTTTCCGGGTATATCGAATGAATTATCTTTTTAAGAAAAGCATGCTGTCATGGGGGAATCATGAGCACGGGAAGCCCAATGATTAAGTGGCGCCGGGTGGCGATGTGTACGCTGGTTACCATGTGGCTGGCGGGGTGTAGCAGCAACGAAAATTCTGCGCCGATCAGCTCGGTCAATGGCGCAAGCGGCGGCGGTCGTATGCTCTCTTCGGGGGGGCCGGTCCAGACCGATGCCAGTGGGCATATTATTTATAACCGTAGTTATCAGTCGATTCCTAAGGGAAGCTATAACGGCGAAACCTATACCGTCAAGCGCGGCGATACGCTGTTTTATATTGCCTGGATCACCGGTAACGATTTTCGCGATCTGGCCTCACGCAATAATATTCAGGCGCCTTATAGCTTGAATGTCGGGCAAGTGATTCGCATTAACGGTAACGGTAACGGCGGTGGCATGTTGGCGGCTAATAATAATATTGTTCCCCGTCAGCCAAGCAGTGCACAAATTCAATCGGTGAATATTGATTCTAAATCAGCCAGCGCGTATTCTGATTCTTCGGGTAAACAGAATGTAGGTAAGATGTTGCCTACAGCCGGCGCGGCAAGCAGCGCGACGGCGGTTTCTGCATCGTCATCCAGCTCGGCGCCGGTAGGGACTTGGCGTTGGCCGACTGACGGTAAGATCATCGAAAACTTCTCGTCTGCCGAAGGCGGCAACAAGGGGATCGATATCGCAGGCTCGCGAGGGCAACCGGTGCTGGCCACCGCCAATGGGCGGGTGGTGTACGCCGGGAATGCGTTACGCGGCTACGGAAACCTGATCATCATTAAGCACAATGATGATTACCTGAGCGCCTACGCCCATAACGACACCATGCTGGTCCGGGAGCAACAAGAGGTGAAGGCGGGTCAAAAAATTGCCACGATGGGCAGTACCGGTGCCAGCTCAGTAAGATTGCATTTTGAAATTCGTTACAAGGGAAAATCCGTAAACCCGCTGCAATATTTGCCGCAGCGATAGTTTGAGCAGGATCGCTGTATCCTGCTCGCAAATCACGGGTAGGGTACAGCTATGAGTCATACTACGCTGAAAGTTAACGAATTACATGACGAAATCGAGTTGGAGGATGGCGTTGAGGATGGGTTTGACGAGAAGGCTCTCGTCGACGAGTCCATGGAAAATGACCTCGTCGATGATGAATTGCTGTCTCAGACTGTCTCACAACGCGTCCTCGATGCGACGCAGCTTTATCTTGGCGAAATCGGTTATGCGCCACTGCTGACCGCTGAAGAAGAAGTCTTTTTCGCCCGCCGCGCCTTGCGTGGCGATGAGGCATCGCGTAAGCGAATGATCGAAAGTAACCTGCGTCTGGTGGTGAAAATCTCTCGGCGCTACAGTAACCGCGGTCTGGCGCTGCTCGATCTGATCGAAGAGGGTAACCTCGGTCTGATTCGTGCCGTGGAGAAGTTTGACCCTGAGCGCGGCTTTCGTTTTTCTACCTATGCCACCTGGTGGATCCGTCAGACTATCGAACGGGCCATCATGAACCAGACCCGCACCATTCGTCTACCTATCCACATCGTCAAAGAGCTGAACGTCTATTTGCGCACCGCGCGCGAATTGTCACATAAGCTGGATCATGAGCCGAGCGCAGAGGAGATCGCCGAGCAATTGGCGAAGCCGGTGCATGATGTGAGTCGTATGCTGCGTCTCAATGAGCGCATCACCTCGGTCGATACCCCGCTGGGCGGCGACTCGGAAAAGGCGTTGCTGGATATTTTGACCGATGAGAATGAGAGCGGCCCGGAGGATTGTACTCAGAATGACGATATGAAGCAGAGCATCGTCAAATGGCTGTTTGAACTGAATGCTAAGCAGCGAGAGGTGTTGGCGCGGCGTTTCGGTCTGCTCGGCTATGAAGCCGCCACGTTGGAGGATGTCGGCCGGGAGATTGGCCTGACTCGCGAACGCGTGAGGCAAATCCAAGTGGAAGGGTTGCGGCGCTTGCGCGAGATCCTACAAGGGCAGGGGCTGAGTATCGAGGCGTTGTTCCGCTAGGCGGCGGCCAACGCAACGAAAAAAACGGTGAAGCTTGGGCTTCACCGTTTTTTTATGTCGCTGTCAGCGCGCCGTAGGGCCCGTCTTACAGCATACCCTTGAGACGATACAACCAATCCAAGGCCTGACGTGGAGTCAGGGTGTCGGGCTCAAGAGTGGTCAGCGCCTCCAGGGCCGCACTCGGCTCGGCTTCGGCCAGTAATGGCAACTGCGCGCGTTCGGCTTGGCTATGGCTACCGTGTTGTGATAAGACCTCCAGCTCGCGTAGTTTCTGGCGCGCCCGTTTGATGACGTCGCGCGGTACCCCGGCTAGCGCCGCGACCGCTAAACCATAGCTCTTGCTGGCCGCCCCCTCTTGCACCGTGTGCATGAAGGCGATGGTGTCACCGTGCTCCAGGGCGTCGAGATGCACGTTGTAGACCCCCTCCAACTGATCCGGCAGCGTGGTCAGCTCAAAATAATGGGTTGCGAACAGGGTCATCGCCTTGATACGGCTCGCGAGACTCTCGGCGCAGGCCCAGGCCAGCGAGAGCCCATCATAGGTCGAGGTGCCCCGACCGATCTCATCCATCAACACCAGGCTATGTTCGGTGGCGTTATGCAGGATGTTGGCGGTCTCAGTCATTTCGACCATGAAGGTCGAGCGGCCGGAGGCGAGATCGTCGGCGGCACCGACACGGGTAAAGATGCGATCGACCGGGCCGATGACAGCGCGTTGGGCCGGGACGAAGCTACCGATATGTGCCAGCAGTACGATCAACGCCGTTTGTCGCATGTAAGTACTTTTACCGCCCATGTTCGGGCCGGTGATCACCAGCATGCGACGCGCCGGTGAGAGATGCAGCGGGTTGGCGATAAACGGCTCTTTTAGCACCTGCTCCACTACCGGATGACGCCCCTCGTCGATGCGGATGCCGCTGCGCTCGACCAGTTCGGGGCGCACGTAGGCGAAACGCTCGGCGCGCTCGGCCAAACTGCTGAGGACATCCAACTCGGCCAGGGCCGCCGCACTCTGTTGCAGCTCGGCCAGGTGCGGCAGCAGCAGGTCGAACAGCTCATCATACAGCTGTTTTTCTAGCGCCAGCGCTTTTCCCTTGGAGGTGAGGACCTTATCTTCATACTCTTTCAGTTCGGGAATGATATAGCGCTCGGCGTTTTTCAGTGTTTGCCGACGGACATAGTGGATTGGCACCAGATGACTCTGGCCACGGCTGACCTGGATGTAGTAGCCGTGGACGGCGTTGAAGCCGACTTTAAGGGTATCCAGCCCGAGCTTTTCGCGTTCGCGGATCTCCAGTCGTTCGAGGTAGTCGCTGGCGCCGTCCGCCAGGGCGCGCCACTCATCCAACTCGGCGTGGTAGCCGCTGGCGATCACCCCACCATCACGCACCAGCACCGGCGGTGTCTCGACCAGCGCTCGCTCCAACAGTTCACACAGGGCATCGAAGCGCCCGGCCTGATGCGCCAACGGCGCTAAGGCTGCACCGCCCTGCTCGCCGAGTAGCGTTTGCAGCGCCGGCAGTTGTTGAAAGGCGACGCGCATGCGCGCCAGATCGCGCGGCCGCGCGCTACGTAGCGCCAGACGCGCCAGGATGCGCTCCAGATCGCCCACCTGGCGTAGCAGGGGTTGCAGCTCCGCCACGATGGGCTGTAACGCCGCGATGGCGTCTTGGCGCTGTATTAAGATCTGCCGATCGCGGATCGGCATATGCAGCCAACGCTTCAGCATCCGGCTGCCCATCGCCGTGACGCTGGCGTCCAATACCGCCGCCAGGGTGTTCTCCTGGCCACCAGCCAGATTTTGCGTCAGCTCCAGGTTACGCCGGGTCGCGGCATCCATGATGATGCCATCCTGTTGGCGCTCCATGGTAATGGCGCGGATATGGGGTAACAGGGTGCGCTGAGTGTCTTTGGCATACTGTAACAGGCAGCCGGCGGCGCGTAGCGCCAACGGGGCCTGCTCAACACCGAAACCGCTTAAGTCGCGGGTGCCGAATTGGAGCGTGAGCTGCTGGCGGGCGGTTTCCAGTTCAAACTCCCACATCGGACGGCGGCGTAGGCCACGCCGCTGTTCGATCAGCGCCATGGCGGCAAATTCCTCCGGGTAGAGCAGTTCGGCTGGGTTAGTCCGTTGCAGCTCGGCGGCCATGCTCTCGGCATCTTGCGGTTCGGCGGCCTGGAAGCGCCCCGAGCTGATATCTAGCGTGGCATAGCCGAAACCATTGGCGGACTGCCAGATGGCCGCCAACAGGTTATCCTGGCGCTCGCTGAGCAACGCCTCGTCGCTGACGGTGCCGGGAGTGACGATACGTACGACCTTACGCTCGACCGGTCCCTTGCTGGTGGCCGGATCGCCGATCTGCTCACAGATAGCGACCGATTCACCCAGTTGCACCAGCTTGGCGAGATAGTTCTCCACTGCATGGTAGGGCACGCCGGCCATCGGGATCGGCTCTCCGGCGGAGGCGCCGCGCTTGGTGAGCGAGATATCCAGCAACTGTGACGCACGGCGGGCATCGTCATAGAACAGTTCGTAGAAGTCCCCCATCCGATAAAACAGCAGAATGTCGGGGTGCTGCGCCTTAAGGCGGAGATACTGCTGCATCATCGGGGTGTGGGCGTCAAAGTTGTCCGTGGTGGTCATGAGTCTGCGTTATCCGTGTGATTGATGCCGGCCTGGAGGAAAGGGCGCGGGAAGCTTGCCGCCGCGCTCGGACGCGAGAGCCGGAAACCGTTAGCAAAGCATGATAACCAACTCTGCCGAATGGGGAAACTGTACCGTCGGGCGAGACGCTTGATTTCAGCGCAGATTCAGAATGAGGCGGTGCGGCGCCGCTTGATAGCGAAGGTGGGAGACTGTAATAGCGAGGTGGCGAGTTGCTGCCATTCTCGGGTGCGCGTCAGGCCCAACTTATGCAGCGCGGTGCGTCGCTGGGTATACAAGCATTTGACGCTGACGCCGCACTGTTCGGCCATCAGCGCGAGGGAGAGGCCCTGAGCGCTCCACTTCAATACCCGTAACTCTCGCTCGGTAAGATAGGGGCGTACCGTCGCCGTGAGGCCGGCGGGCGGAGCATCGAGCCAGCAGGCGAGCTGCCACAGCCAGCGCGATAGGTCGCGTGCATCGTAGAGGACGCTATCGAATCCCAGCGCGCACAATACACGCGTTAATCCGGCGTGTTGCGGTTCTATGATGGCCAGCACGGGGAGCGCGCTGGCGTAACGTCGCCTCAGGCGCGCCATCTGTTGACTTAGCTCCGCCAAGTGCTGGCTGTTGAGTTGACCGGGGCAGACGATAACGCGGCCAGCCAATGGGGCGTGGCTGAGCAAGGTGGCTAATGAGGGGTAACAGTGTGTGTCGAGATGAGGGGTGAGCAAGGCGGCGAGGCCGGTGGCGAATAGCGGATTCGGGGTGACGAGATAGACGCGCCGCGTCGGCGGGGATGGAGTAACGGGAACGCTGCGCATAACGCCTCCAGAATGTGTGACAAGGGCTAACTAAGTGTAGGCGCTGGCGACGGGCTGTCCATGTCGGGCGGGGGGCGCATGCCCGGCATCCTGTGACGTCGGGCATTAAGCGGGGTCAGTGCGTGGCCTTGGCGGCCGGCTTGATGTCATCTTTCAGATCGACGAGCTTTTGCTGGGGATGTTGCTTACAGACTTTCAGTACCTTCGGTAGCGAGACGGTTTCGACTTCACGCCAGTCGACATAGTCACCGCCCCGGTAATCGGTGTCTTTGTTGATCACCCAGAAGGCCACCGGCGTCATCGCTTTGGGATTGAGATTGACGAACTCTTTACAGGTCATCTGCTGTGGGGTGGTATCCGTGGCAGCGTACGCGAGATTGACGGAACCGAATGCCAGCGCGCCCAATATGGCGATGCGTGTCATCTTCTTCATTATAGTCGTGGCCTCATTTCTGTGAGAGTAATAGAACAGTTTAATTATATTATAAATATTATTTCCTATCTGAATTCGTTGTGCCTACTTTTATACGCCAGACCGCCGGTATCCGGGGCGTCATCATAACGTGACGCGAAGGAGACAGGCTGAGGCGTCATTCATTCGCCATCCCTATCTTATCGATAGATGATATCTCACGATAATTGTCTGAATTATTTTGTTTTCCTGCCGATAGCGTCAGCGTGGATAACGATCCAGGGAGATGGCGGGCCACGATGTCGGTCTGCGGGTGATACCGTTGCGAGAGTCAACGAAGGGAGTACGACAACACTATTTTGCCGCCGGGGTGGCGGCGTTTTATATGAGGGAAGGTCATGTTGGCAACAGTGCGCGATTATCTTCAGCGAGTCTCCATTGGCGGCAGGATTGTTATCTGTTTTGCGCTGGTGTTGCTACTGGTTTTACTGTTGGTCGGCGTTAGTGTCTGGCAAGTCGAGAAAATAAATAGCTCGCTAGAGCAAATTAATGACGTCAATAATGTTAAACAACAGCTCGCCGTCGATTTACGCGGTAGCGTGCACGACCGCGCGATTGCACTGCGTGATGTGCTATTGGTGGATGACGCGGCGTTACCCGCCGTCGTGCGTGATATTGCGCGTTTAGGGGACGACTATCAACGCGCCTGGCAGCATCTGGCGCAACTGCGTGCTGGGCGTGTGGGGCTGAGCACCCAGGAGCAGACGCTGTTGTATGCGCTGGCCGCGACGGAGTCACAAACGTTACCGTTGATGCGGCAGATCATCGTCCTACGAGAGGCGGGACAACGCGCGGCGGCGGCACAGCTTCTGTTACAGCAAGCAGGGCCGCACTTTGTCACCTGGCTCAAGCAGATCAACGCTTTTATTAGCGTCGAAGAGGGCTACAGCAACGCACAGACACAACTGGCGCGTGGCGTCTCCGAGCACTTTCGCGTTCTGATGCTGCTCCTGGCTGGGCTGGCGGCGGCTACGGTGATATGGATTGCACGCTCTATCCGGCGCACGATTCGCGTGACCTTGGGGGCGGAGCCGGTGGCGTTACGACGTCTGATTAATGCCATCGCGCAAGGGGATTTGCAGTATCGCCTGGCACCATCGGCGGCTGCGGGCAGTATTTTGGCGACCACGCAGGCGATGCAGTGTGCGTTGACCCACCTACTGGGTCAGGTGAAAACTTCGGAGCAGCAGTTGGCTAATGTCAGTCAGGGATTGACCAGCGGTAGTGGGGAGTTGGCCGCGCGCAGTGATAGCCAATCCGCCTCGATCCAACAAACCGCGGCGGCAATTGCGCAGTTTGCCGCCGCGGTGAAGCGTAACTCGCAGAATGCCGCCCAGGCGGAGAGCCTGGTGGCTGATGCTGGTGTTCAGGTATCCGCCGGGAGTCGGGTTATCCAGACTGTAGTGGATGATATGGAATTGATTATTAAGGATTCGGCGGAGATTTCTGACATCACCCAGATCATCGAATCTATCGCCTTTCAAACGAATATCTTGGCGCTGAATGCGGCGGTCGAGGCGGCGCGCGCCGGGAGTCAGGGTCGCGGGTTTGCGGTGGTGGCCTCTGAGGTGCGAGCTTTGGCGCAGCGCTCCTCGCTGGCCGCGCGCGACATCGGCCAACTGTTGGCTAAATCAGTACAACGGGTACGCCGTAATGCCGATTCTGTCGATAGCGCGGCCCACTGCATGGCACGTATCGATGCGGCGATGTTGCAGGTGAAACAGGCGGTGAACCTGATCAGCGCCGACTCCGCCGAACAGGCGCGGACGGTCGATGGCGTCGTCAGCGCCGTGGCCTTTATGGATGAGAGTATTCGCCAGAACGCCACGCTTTCTGAACAGTTGGCCGGTGGCGCTCGCGCGCTGGCGGGACATGCTCAGGCGCTGCATGGCAGTATCGATCGTTTCCGTATCTAATGCACTATCCGAGCGCCCCAGGCGGGCGCTCTCCTCATTGTTTTCCCGCTGATATTTTTTATTTCTTACTTTCTAATTGGTTAGCGTTATTTATTTAATCTTTATCCTAATCACCCTATAAATAATCTCTCTCAATAGTTTGCCTGTTCACCTATTTTGGCGATCACTTAAAGAGAAGGGGGGCGATGTGTGGGGAGCGCGCTTACCCCCGCTGTACCTGTCGTTAACAATTCAATTGACTGGTTGGGAGAGAGACAATGAAAAAGGGTCATGATATTCATGGGGAATATTTGGATTCTCGTTTTGGCGCGCAAGCCATGCGCACGGCG
>NZ_BAUC01000032.1 GCF_000474215.1 Edwardsiella hoshinae NBRC 105699 = ATCC 33379
CGTCTACCGTCTACCGTCTACCGTCTACCGTCTACCGTCTACCGTCTACCGTCTACCGTCTACCGTCTACCGTCTACCGTCTACCGTCTACCAGACAGAGTGAAAACGATTACAACCACTGCGCAAGTTAAACGTTAATCCGTTATCTATCCCTATCTTTACGCAGATATTCCCCTGATAAAAGCGACATGACGCACCAAAAAAAGATTACTTCCGCTGCATAACAACCAAAAAACACGCTTAAATTAACAGTAGCACAACATATATCAGCAAAGCCTATTTCATAAGGTATGTGTAAACGATTACATTTATGTGATCATGCGCACTTTATAAACAACGGACAATTCTTACCATGACGGCATCAGAGACATCGCCTTATTGGGAGGCAGTATGAATACTACCGTCAATACATCCGCCACACCCCATGCCCACAGTAATGCCGGCATGACCTTCTTCGTCTGTTTCCTCGCCGCGCTGGCGGGGTTACTGTTCGGCCTAGACATCGGGGTCATCGCTGGCGCGCTGCCCTTTATTACCGACACCTTTAGTATCACCAGCTCGCAACAAGAGTGGGTCGTGAGTTCGATGATGTTCGGCGCCGCCGTCGGTGCCATCGGTAGCGGTTGGATGAACCATCGTCTGGGGAGAAAATACAGCCTGATGATCGGGGCGATCCTGTTCGTCGCCGGGTCACTGTTCTCCGCCTTCGCCCCGAACGTTGAGATCCTGATCCTGTCGCGCATCCTGTTGGGGTTGGCCGTCGGTATCGCCTCCTACACCGCACCGATCTACCTGTCCGAGATCGCGCCGGAACGTATTCGCGGCAGTATGATCTCGATGTACCAATTGATGATCACCATCGGTATCCTCGGCGCCTATCTGTCTGATACCGCCTTCAGTTACAGCGGCGCTTGGCGCTGGATGCTGGGCGTGATCACTATCCCGGCCTTGGTATTGCTGGTCGGGGTGTTCTTCCTACCGGACAGCCCACGCTGGCTAGCCTCACGCGATCGTCACGACCAGGCACGTCTTGTATTAGAGAAACTACGCGATAGCAGTAAGCAGGCTCACGACGAACTGAATGAGATCCGTGAAAGCTTGAAACTGAAGCAGAGCGGCTGGGCACTCTTCACACAGAACAGCAACTTCCGCCGGGCGGTCTATCTGGGGATCCTGTTGCAGGTGATGCAACAATTCACCGGGATGAACGTCATCATGTATTACGCGCCGAAAATTTTCGATCTGGCGGGCTTCGCCAGTACCGAACAACAGATGTGGGGGACGGTGATCGTCGGCCTGGTCAACGTGTTAGCTACCTTTATCGCCATCGGCCTGGTCGACCGCTGGGGACGTAAACCGACGCTGATCCTCGGCTTTATCGTTATGGCCATCGGTATGGGAACCCTCGGCACCATGATGCATATCGGCATCACCTCCAGCGTGGCGCAATACTTCGCCATCTTCATGCTGTTGATGTTTATCGTCGGGTTCGCCATGAGTGCCGGCCCGCTGATCTGGGTACTGTGCTCCGAGATCCAGCCGCTGAAAGGGCGTGACTTCGGGATCACCTGCTCGACCGCCACTAACTGGATCGCCAACATGATCGTCGGCGCCACCTTCCTAACCATGTTGAATAACCTGGGCAGTGCGCATACCTTCTGGGTCTACGCCGCGCTAAACCTGGTCTTTATCTTCATCACCTTGGCGCTGATCCCCGAAACCAAAAACATCTCGCTGGAGCACATCGAACGCAACCTGATGGCCGGCAAACCGCTGCGCAACATCGGCTCACGCTGATCCCCGCATCCCTCCCGCCGCGTGGCCTCGGCCACGCGGCTTTGTCGTCTCGCGCTCCCCCCCTGTCCCGTGCGCGGCCTCCTCTGGTTTGACCCACTAGCCTGCCTCATCATCAGTGCGCGCATGAGACTCTCGCCCCCGAGTATCCTCGCGGGCGGCGCCCTAAGCGCTATACCGCCGGGCGTTAGCACCGGGGTATCAGGAAGAAAAGGAAAAGATAGCCGACAGCAGGCTAGGGTGGGAGAAAGCACGCCCAAACAGGCCCGCCACCGGCGGGAAGAGCGCAGCGCTAGGCCTGCTCGTACCGATGCGTTTGCCGAGGCCGACGGCGTACGCCCTCGCAGAGCGCCAAGCGCTACCGTGATGGTCGGATAGAGATAGCCGCCCCCGGCACAGGCGGGGCGGCGCTGACTATGCGTCGTTACTCCCCGGCAATCTTCATGCTATCGAGCAGCACCGAACCACACTGAATGTTGCTGCGGGTCTCAATATCGTCGCCAATGGTCACCATGTTGGCCCACATGTCGCGCAGGTTACCGGCGATGGTCACCTCACTCACCGGGTATTGGATCTCACCATTCTCAACCCAAAAACCCGCCGCGCCGCGCGAGTAATCGCCGGTCACCGTGCTTACCCCTTGCCCCATCAGTTCGGTCACCAAGAAGCCGCGCCCCATCTCACGCACCATCTGCTGGAAATCCAACCCTCGTCCGGCGATGCGCCAGTTGTGAATACCGCCGGCATGACCGGTGCTGTGCAGCCCCAACTTACGCGCCGAATAGCTGGTCAACAGCCAGGTCTGTAACACCCCATCCTGCACGATATGGCGCGGCGTGGTTCGCACCCCTTCGCTGTCGAAAGGCGTCGACGCCAAACCGCGCAACAGATGCGGCTGCTCCTCGATGGTCAACCACGACGGTAGGATCTGCTGCCCAAGGCTATCGAGCAAAAAAGTAGACTTACGGTACACGCTGCTGCCACTGATGGCGCCGACCAGATGGCCAAACAACCCGGTCGCCACCTCGGCGGCGAACATCACCGGTGCCTGCATGGTCGGCAGACGACGCGGCGCCAAACGCGCCAGGGTACGGCGCGCGCACTCCTCGCCGACCCACTGCGCCGAACGCAGCTCCCCCATATCGCGGGCGATGGTATAGGCATAGTCACGCTCCATCTCCCCCGCCTGCTCGGCGATGACACAGCTCGATAGCGAGTGGCGGCTAGAGCAGTAGCTTTGCAACATCCCGTGGCTGTTACCGAATACCCGGATGCCGTAGTGACTGTTAAAGCTCCCGCCTTCCGTGTTGCTGATGCGCGCATCGGCGGACAAGGCCACCCGCTCCGCCTCTGCGGCCAGAGCGATAGCACGCTCGGCGTCCAGCTCCGCCGGGTGGAACAGATCCAGATCCGGCGCCTCAAACGCCAACAAGGCCGCCTCTGCCGGGCCAGCATAGGGATCGGGTGAGGTATAACGCGCAATGTCCAACGCCGCTTGTACCGTACGGGCGATGGCCTGCGGGCTGAGATCGGTGGAGGAGGCGCTCCCCTTACGTTGCTGGTGATACACGGTGATCCCCAACGCACCATCGCTGTTAAACTCCACATTCTCCACTTCACCAAAACGGGTGCTGACGCTGATGCCGGTGGTGCGCGTCACCGCCACCTCCGCCGCCTCCGCACCGGCCTGCGCCAGCGTCAGCGCCTGCGCTACGGCCTCTTCCAGCGCCTTGCGCTGCTCTGCTACCTGATTGATGACTTTCATTAATCCGCCATGATTGCAAAACGATTAAACCGGCCGGCCACACGCCGGCGGCTATGACAACAGGCCATGACCTGGGTGATGCTATGAGTGTAACAGGAAGCGCCGTGAATTTCGTTGCCAGCGCATGCTCCGCGCCCCCTGTTGTACAGGCGTCGCGGGGAGGAAAGCCAAGGAAGAAATAAAATTTGTGGCCCGTCGAGGGCGCGAGCGAAATAACGGAGGATAACGCGGCGATACGCTAAGGAGCGCGCTGTCGATAACGCCTCAATAATTGAGGCGTGACTATCATCGGTACACTTTATCTGTTGAACAGCCCACGAACGCGCTCGATTATTTAATCAGAAAATCGTCCAGAGATTTACCGGCATCGATCTCCTGCTTAATCATTTTCGGCATACGGCCCTGACCAGTCCACTGCTGAATTTCACCCTGCTCATCCAGATACTCATATTTAGCCGGACGCGGTGCACGCTTTGCTTTCACCTTACGCTCAGCGCTCTTTTCCATCGCCAGTAAGTCATCCAGCGAGATCCCTTCGGCCTGTAACATTTCACGATAAGCATGCAGCTTTTCTTCGCGCTCACGGCGCAACTTCTCAGCCTGCGCGATCTCTTCACGGCGCTCGCTGACCACGGTACGCAGCTTATCCAGCATCTCTTCCAGCGCGCTGAGTTGTGTTTCACGCGCATAAGCACGCAACGTACGAATATTATTCAGGGACTTCAGCAAATCTGACATAACTAACCTATATTAATTTAGACGGCGGCATTATAATTATATAATCTTGCGAGTCAAAACCTATGACCGATTAACTTCTGGCAATGTACCGTGCATTGATACAACGCTGTCGATTTTTCATGCGCTTTAAAAGTAAAAAAACATAATGGGTCAATAATCATATATCAGCTAAGCGTTGATAATTTGCCAATAAGCGAGCATGCGGCATGACTAATCAGAGCATTAAATTTGAGCTGAGCGCGTTATACCGTACATTACAAACTACAGATAAACCGTAACACCTATTTGACGGCGGCCACGGACGCCCTGCGCCCCCTATGTCACCCTGCTGCATCACGCCGTCTGATGGAACATTCCCTGCCGCAAGCGCGACGCTGGGTATATACTGCTGAACAGACACAGAGCGATAACCGCAGCATCGCATCATGCCGCACCGCACCCGCCGAGAATTACGCGACACGCGCAGCGACACCTGTTAGGATGTGCGCCATTTTTTAAGGAAACTGTCATGCATAAACATCCAGACGAAGAGTGGCTGGACGAGATCCCCGGCCAGGAAGAAAACGACGACGATGATGAGATCATCTGGGTCAGCAAAAGCGAAATCAAACGCGATGCCGAAGCCCTAAAGGCCCTGGGCGCCGAACTGGTCGATCTGGGGAAAAACGCCTTGGAACGCATTCCGCTGGATGAAGACCTGCGCGCCGCGATCGAGCTGGCCCAACGCATTAAGAAAGAAGGACGTCGTCGCCAGTTACAGTTGATCGGTAAGCTGTTGCGCCAACGCGACCCCGAGCCGATTCAGACTGCGCTGGATAAGCTGAAGAACCGCCACAACCAGCAGGTCGCCCTGTTTCATAAGCTGGAGCAGTTACGTGACCGCTTGATCGACGAGGGCGACGAGGCGATCGCCGAGGTGCTCAACCTCTATCCGCAAGCCGATCGCCAGCAGCTACGCGCCTTGATCCGCAACGCGAAGAAAGAGCGCGAGGGAAACAAGCCGCCGAAATCGGCACGTCAAATCTTCCAGTATCTGCGCACGCTGGCCGAGGCGGACGCGTGATAACGGACGCCCGCCGGCCAACAGGCTGGCGGCGCCTTACTTACGCCGCCTTCTCATAGGTATTAAAGCGCAGCGCCCCCTCTAACTCCGCCTCCGCCGCCTCAAACAGCAGCACCAGCGCGGCGAAGCGCCGCTTCTTGCCAGCATCGAAGTTGATAAAGTCGATCTCCAATGGCATGCCGATATCGCCCGTCACCACATCCCATAAGGCGTCGAGATTCGCGCCGAACGCCGGCGACAAGGCAAAGACATGCGAAAACTGGCGATAGAATGCCGCT
Organism: Edwardsiella hoshinae NBRC 105699 = ATCC 33379; assembly: GCF_000474215.1. GTDB lineage: Bacteria > Pseudomonadota > Gammaproteobacteria > Enterobacterales > Enterobacteriaceae > Edwardsiella > Edwardsiella hoshinae. Next base: position 5,639 of record NZ_BAUC01000032.1, read on the forward strand.
AAATCGGTTATCTGGTTAAAATCAAATTGGACTTTTTGCATAGCGATCACTCCATACGGATAAAGTGTCGATAGTGATCACGGGTGACATAGATCAGGCCGTCATTGGAATATAACACGCGATCGGCCTGACGACGGCCACAGCGATAATTCACGTCCGCTTCACGCCAGATGCGATCCGCCTGCTGCGGCAAACGCCCCTCACGGTTGGCGAAGCGATCGCCGCCGATGGCGCGACCAGGCAATACCTGGCACAGGTTACCCTGGGCGGGATCCCAGCCGGCAGCCCGAGCCTGGCGCTTGGTAATATAGTAATCCGGTAACTGCCGGTGCGCCCGCAGATAGGCCACCACCCGCTCCTGACGCGTCAGTTGGCTGATCGAAACCTGCGCCTGGCGGTTATCCTGCGCATGTCCCGGCGCCCATAGTCGCGCGCCCACCACCACCAGGCCCAAGGCCAACAACAGGCCAACGAAACTCCCGAGCCATTTGTTCATCGTTATTGCAATATCACGCTTGACGGCGGTGACAGCATGCCTGCCATCCGCCAGACAGCCGCCTCACGGCGGCACCCTGCCTTCATCATAAACGCTGACACGGGAAAAACCAGCCGAATGGCAAAGATAAGCAAGAGAATGGCCGTCAGCGGACGGCCGAAAAAAGAGGATTAGCGCTCGGCGCCATTGCTGCGGATCACCTGCTGATACCAATAGAAGCTACGCTTCTTACGCCGCGCCAAATCCTGCTGACGATCGACATAGACAAAACCATACTGCTTCTGATAACCATTCAGCCACGAGAGCAGATCGATAAACGACCAAGGATAATAGCCGCGCACATCGGCCCCTGCGGCGATAGCCTGCTCGACCGCCGCGATATGATCGCGTAAATAGTCGATGCGCGCCTGATCGGCGATCTCACCCTCGATGATGGGATCCTTAGCGCCGAGCCCGTTTTCAGTGATGTAGATGGGGATCTCGCCATACCGCCGCCGTATCCGGGCGATCGCCTCCGTCAATCCCTGTGGATAGATCTCCCAATCCCAATCGGAATAGACGCCGTTCGGGTTACGTACGATCTGAAATAATCCCTTAAAGCCCATCCCCCCACTGCTTCCCTTTTCGCCGCTGGTATTCAGATCGAACCCCTGGATGACCTCATTGGCCGCGATCATCTCGCGTTTGTAGTAGTTCAGTCCGATAAAGTCGACGATATTCTCGCGCAGCAACGCGGCGTCGCCCGCGGCAAATTGCGGCACGCCGAAGGCCTGCTGTGCCATCGCCAATAGCTCGGCGGGATACTCGCCCTTCAACACCGGATCGAATAGCCAGTGCGTGTAGATCCCCTCGGCCAACGCACAGGCGCGCAGATCCTCGGGACGCTGGCTAATGGGATCATTGGGCTGCATCACATTGACGAAGCCGATCTGCCCGGCGATGCCCATCTCACGGAAACTTTTCACCGCGCGCGCATTCGCCAGGAACACATGATGACATGCTTGAATGCCGGTTCTGGCGTCTTTCAACGCCGGAGGATGTTGACCGGTAAAGTAACCCATCCCGATGAATACGATGGTCTCGTTGAATGTCGACCAGAGATCGACACGATCGCCGAAACGGGCATAACACAGACGGGCATACTCGTCGAAGGCATCTACGATCTGCCGATCCGCCCAGCCACCGAAGCGATCCTGCAACGCCTGTGGAAGATCCCAATGATACAGGGTGATCATCGGGCGAATGTTATGCTGCAACAGTGTGTCGATCAGTTGGTTATAAAAGGCGACGCCGGCCTCATTGACACGCCCGGTCCCCTCCGGCAATAGGCGCGGCCAAGAGAGGGAAAAACGATACGAGGTCATGCCCAACTCCGCCATCAGCGCCACGTCTTCACGAAAACGGTGATAATGATCGGCGGCTACATCCCCATTGGTCCCCTGATAGGTCGTTCCGGGTTGATGGGCATAGACATCCCACACTGAAAGTCCTTTGCCATCGGCATCGTGCGCCCCTTCAACCTGATAAGCCGCCGTTGCCGCTCCCCATAAGAAACCCGCTGGAAATCCCATCGCTCCTCTCCCTTCGCTAGCGCTGTCTACGCGTCGCCTACCGACACGTCACCGTTACAGTATATACGGCGACGGAAAACAACAGCAACCGGTTTCAGAAACCGGTTTCAACTTTATGACGAATCAAGCTCGGGACGCGATTAAGTTAAAGTCAGAACGCGCAAGACAACGGCAGCGGCAGCGGCAGCGGCAGCGACAACGGCAACGACAGCGGCAGCGGCAACGACAGCGACAGCGACAACGACAGCGGCAACGACAGCGGCAGCGACAGCGACAGCGACAGCGACAGCGACAGCGACAGCGACAGCGACAGCGACAGCGACAGCGACAGCATTGCCCATCGCCCGAGGGGAAAAAAGCGAAAGCAGAGGGGGAGAGCCGCTCTGCTTTCTGGCCCCGATCTGTCAGAACCGGGAGACGCCCAGCGGGATTTTAGCCGAATCCCCTGAGCCACATAATTATCTCACAGGGCAGAGACGATGCAATTCACGGCGAGAAGAAATCTACTTTTTGTGAGCTATCTTGGCACAACATTCCAATATACCGAATTAAGCCCCCGGTTTTACTGAGTCCTTCCCCAGTAGACTCTCTGCCTCCTGGTTGCACGTTCTGCACGCATTAGCAAGAAAAAAGGCAGAGCTGAGCTCTGCCTTGGGGGAGTACGCGCGGCTTCGGTTTACATCAGGCCGAACAGCTGCGGTACGAACAGCGAAATCTGCGGGATGTAGGTGATCATCATCAACGAGACGATCAACGCCAGGTAGAAAGGCAACAACGGCTTAATCAACTGCTGGATCTTCACGCCCGAGATGGAGCAGCCGACAAACAAGGCGCTCCCCACCGGCGGCGTTAACAGACCGATGCACAGGTTAGCCACCATCATGATGCCGAAGTGGACCGGATCCATCCCCAACTCCTGGGCGATAGGCAGGAAGATCGGGGTGAAGATCAGCACCGCTGGCGTCATATCCATGAAGATACCAACAATCAGCAACACGATGTTGATCAACAATAGAATGATGATCGGATTCTCGGAGATCCCCATCAACGCGTCACTGATCAAGTACGGAATATCGGCGTTGGTCATCGCCCAGGACATGCCGACGGAGAAACCGATCAACAGTAGCACGATGGAGGTTGTCACCACCGACTCCAGGATCAGCTTCGGCAGATCACGCCACTTCACCTCACGGTAAATCAACACCGACAAGACGAAGGTATACACCACGGCGATAGCCGAAGCCTCGGTCGCGGTGAACACCCCTCCCAGGATGCCGCCCATCACGATAAACACCAGCAGCAGGCTTGGCCAGGCATCCCAGAAAGCCTTTCCCGCCTGACGCAGCGTCGGACGCGCACTCACCGGGTAGTTACGTGACTTGGCGATGAAGGCGCACACCACCATGATCGACAACCCCATCAAGATCCCCGGCAGATACCCCGCCAGGAACAGTGAGGCGACCGAGACGCCGCCGGCGGTCAGGGAAAAGACGATCAAGACGTTAGAGGGCGGGATCAGCAGGCCGGTGATACAGGAAGAGACGTTCACCGCCGTAGAAAAGGCCGGATCATAGCCTTCACGCGTCTGGATCGGATGCAGCGTGCCCCCCACCGCCGCCGCCGCCGCCACGGCGGAACCGGAGATGGAGCCAAACATCATATTCGCCAGCACGTTGACATGGCCCAGAGAACCGGGGACACGCCCAACCATCACCTGCGCCAGGTTGATCAAACGAATGGCGATACCGCCACTGTTCATCAGCGTACCGGCAAAGATAAAGAACGGGATCGCCAGCAACGCAAAGTTATCCAGCCCGTTGGCCAGACGCTGCGCCACGGTGATGGTAGCGATCTCCCAAGGGAACATCAGCAGCATCGAAGCGAAGGTGGCGATGCCGATGGAGAACGAGATCGGCACACCGACAAATACCAGGAAAAAGAAGCTGCCGAACAGGGTCAAGGCAATATAGCTATCCATCAGTGACTCACTCCTTGCTGACCGGCCAGTTTCTTGATGCCATGGGCGACAAAATAGAAGTTATAGAAAATGATGATGGCGCCGCTCAATGGCAGAATGAAATAGACGTACCCCATCGGGATCTGCATCGCCGCCGATAGCTGCGCCGTCGCCAGCGTCTTGTCGATCAACATCCGCCCGCCGACGATCATCACCAGGAACGAGAACACCATCACCAGCAAATTAACCAGCACGCTCAGTACGGCCTGCGTACGGTCACTGACCGACATGGCCAGCAGATCGATGGACAGGTGACGCTGTGCACCCACGGTGTAGGCCGCGCCCAACAGGCCGACCCAAATCATCAGAAAACGCGCCAGTTCATCGGTCAGGGTACTGGGCTGACTAAGCACATAGCGGCTAAATACCTGCCAAACGACACAGGCCACCAGCGCCACCATCACCACCACCGCAAACGAGGCGATGCAACGGTCGACGATTTTTTTGATCCGATCGAGAATCATACGGTCTATCCAAATAGCGGGATGAAACGGCGCGGACCGCAAGCGTATCCGCGCATAACGGCCTTACTGCTGCGCGGCGGCTTCGAACTTATCCAACAGGGCTGCCTGCTTCGGATCTTTACGGAACTCGTCATACAACGGCTGAACCGCGGCACGGAACGGGGCTTTATCGACGCTGACAATGCTGGCCCCCATCGCTTTCGCCTGAGCGCGTGATTCGGCGTCAACCTTATCCCACAGCTTCTGCTGGTACACTTCGGAATCGCGCGCCGCCTTGGTCAGGATCGCCTGCTGTTCCGGCGTCAACTTCTGCCAGGTCTTGGTGGCGATGACCAGGTAATCCGGAATAGAAGCATGTTCGTCTTCAGACAGGACGTTAGCGATTTCGATATGACGGGTCTGTACCCAAGACGGGACATTGTTCTCGGCGCCATCCACTACGCCCTGCTGCATCGCGGTGTACACCTCACCGAAGGAGATCGGCGTCGGCGAACCGCCCATCAGCTCGATCATCTTGATAGTGGTCGGGCTCGCCTGGACACGGATCTTCATCCCCTTCAGATCTGCCGGCGAGGTGATCGGCTTCTTAGCGTAGAAGCTACGCGTCCCGGCGACATAAGCGGCCATCGAGAAGAAACCTTTATCCTTGGTGGAGTCCATGATTTCTTTGCCGACCGGGCCATAAACGACGTTATTAAAGTGCTGCTGATCCTTAAACAGGTACGGCATATTATAAATGGCATAGACGTTATCGAAGGATTCCAGGTCGCTGGCGGAGCCTTTAGTCATATCCAGCGCCCCATTCTGCAACAGCTCCAACGTCTCACGTGCGCTACCCATCTGGCTGCTAGGATAGATACGAATACGCATGGTACCGTTAGAAAGTTGTTGTACCTCTTTCGCCATCTGCTCGAAGGCCTGGTGTACCACGTGGCTGCGCTCCAGATTGTGCGCCAGCTTCAGCGTCACCTTCTCGGCCGCCGACACGCCACCCGCGATCAGAGAAAGCACCGCTGCACAGAGGATATGACGGGAAAAAGTTTTCAGTTTCATATAGCAAGGCTCCCTGACATTGGTTGAAGATGTGTCACTTTTGGTCTGGACAAATAACTAATCGAATTGGTTTCTGTATGACATCTTATTTTAGCTATCGGATAAGTGGGCAGTGCACGCCTCACATTTCCGTCATTTCATTTCCCAGAGATACAATTCTGCGTTTGTGATCACCTAATAGTTCGCCTTGAACAACTTGATCACATCGAAAATACCGAGCAATTTGTCCCCTTATCCCTCAGGTTACTGATTTTCCCCAGCGTGTAGCGGCGAAAAGGCGTTATGATCGTTAGCGTAGCGAACCGGAGGGGTTGTCATACCACCCGTCATCCGGGCAGGATTACACCGACGATGCACAAGGTTGATCAGGGGGAAAAGCGCATGGAGATGGGGTGGCTCGAAGACTTTCTGGCACTGGCGGAGCTGCGTAACTTTTCCCGCGCCGCCGCCAACCGTCACATTACGCAGCCCGCGTTTGGACGCCATATCCGAGCCTTAGAAGAGAGCGTGGGACAACAGTTGGTCGATCGCAGCACCACCCCCGTCACCCTAACGCCGGCCGGCTACCAGTTCCGTCTGCTGGCCCACGCCATGGTCAACCAATGGCGCGAGGGGCTAAATCGAATTAATGAATGCCCACCGCTCCTGCTCCACCCGGTGCGTTTTAGCACTCCCCATGCCCTCTCCTCGCCCTTCCTGCTCGATCTGGTGGCCGCAGTCGGCGCTGCCGAGGCCAGCACCTTACCTTTCGCCGTCGATATCCTGCGCGTCGATTACGCCGTCGAAGCCTTAATCGAAGGCGCCTGCGACTTCCTGCTGGGCTTCGACAACCACGCCCTATTGCAGCCGCCCTTCGACAATCTACTACTCGGTCACGGCGAGATGCTGCTGGTGGGCGCCCCCGGCCCCGACGGCAGGGCACGCTTTACGCCGGGCGAACAGCCGGTGCCGGTGTTACGCTACCCCCCCGACGCCTACAGCGCACGGATGGTCGAACGACTGATGCCGCAGCATCCGTTTGCCGCCCAACCGATGTTCGAAGCCTCACTGTGCGATCTACACCGACGGATGGCGCTGCGCGGCCACGGGCTGACCTGGTTAGCCGACTGCCAGATCCACGCGGAGCTGAGCGAAGGACGCCTGGTCGCTGTGGATCGTCAGCGCTGGCGCGTCCCCTACCAGATCCGCCTGTACCGTAACCGCGCCCGTCTGCACCAACGAGCCGAAGCCTTCTGGCAACGCCTGGCGGCGCGCATCGCCCGCGGTGAGCGCTTCTGGCCACCTGCCGACACAATCTAAAACACCGGCCGTTACGCCGCGCACGCTGATGCCGAATCGGCCTGGGCGATGCCGGAATAGCATTTCCCCGCGGGCGCGCGCGCCCCTAAGATGCCCCCTTTCTTTCCTCGCTCCCGAGAGACGGCGATGCCTGCGACGCAAACGATTACCTGGACAGAGTTCCTGACGACCTTTCCCAAGGTCGATCTGCACTACCACCTACTGGGAGGCGTCCGTTTGGAGACGATGCGCGACCTGGCGCGCCGCGCCGGCGTGGCGCTGAGCGAACGTGATGCCAAGAGTTTCTACCGCCGCTATCAGGCGGAGACCGGTCAGGCCAAAGGCGGCATCGCCGCCCTCAACTTCCTCTACCCGCTATTACGTAGTCCGCAAGACTACTACCGGGTGATGCTGGAGGTCGCCGAAGACGCCGCCGCCACCGGGGTTCGCCATCTGGAGCTCTTCTGGAATCCCTCGGATACCCCGCTGCCTTATGACCAGGTCACCGCCGCCCTGGCGCAGGGATTGGCCGACGCCGCCCGCCGCTGGGAGATCCACGCGCTGTTCCTGCCGGCGATCAATCGCGAGAAGAGCCCCGAAGAGGCGGTGCGCATGGTGGAGACCGTATTGGCCCATCCCCATCCGCTGGTGGCCGGGATCGGCATCGACTACCGCGAACACGACGCGCCGATCGAGCACTTCTGGAAAGCCTATCGCTTGGCGCAACAAGGCGGTCTGCGCCTGACCGGCCACTGTAGCGAGTTCGGCCTGCACTGGCGCAACGTGGAGAGCGGGCTGGATCTGCTCCAACTGGAACGCATCGACCACGGCTACAGCATCGTCGACAATCCGGAGCTCCTGGCACGCTGCGCCCGCGATGGCATTCCCTTTACCGTGGTACCGAGCAACACCTATTTCCTCAAACGCTGGCCGGAACATGAGGCCTGGCGGCGCCATCATCCGATCCGCCGCATGGCGCAGGCGGGACTCACCCTGATCCCGGCGACCGACGACTGGCACATGCACGACACCAACGGCGCCGAATGCTACCGGGTAATGGTGGAGGAGTTTGGCTTCGATCTCGATGGTGTACGCCGCTTACTGGCCAATGGCATCGATGCCTGCTGGCAGCCGGAGGCGCTCAAGGCGCACTGGCACACGCAGTGGCTGGCGGAGTTTGATGCGCTGCGCGCCCGCTTGGAGCAAGAGCCCTGTCTCCCGGCGGAACATCACCTCATCTACCCACCTCATAACGGGGAGTAAGTCATGTTAATACTTATCGGTATCGCGATCCTGATCGTGACGATCATCCTGCTGATCAAACGCCAAGATACCCGCACCGTCCTGTTGTTCTCCGGCCTGTCAATGTGCCTTTTGGCCGCCGATCCGATGGCGGCCATGAACAGCTTCGCCCAGAAGATGGTGTCCGAAGGGTTGATCCAGGCGATCCTCTCCGCCATCGGTTTCGCCACCGTGATGAAGTTTACCGGTTGCGACCGCCATCTGGTGCGTCTGCTTAGCGTCCCGCTGCGCCGCGTCGGCCTGCTGCTGATCCCCGGGACTATCTTGCTGACCACGTTCGTCCAGCTGGCGCTGCCCAGCGCGGCCGGAGCGGCGGCGGCGGCCGGTATCACCATGATCCCCCTGCAACTGGCGGCCGGCATCCACCCGGTGATGGCCGGGGCCTCGGTCTTGGCTGGCACCTTCGGCGCCAGCCTGTTGAATCCCGGTAGCCCCCATATGGCGTTAGTCGCCAAAATTGTCGGCGGCGATGTGATGACCATCATCGCCTCACGCGCCATGACCGTGGTGTGGTTAGGCCTGCTGATCATGGTCGGCATGACCCTGACCGCCCTGTTACGCCGCGAGCACCGCGGTTACCACTCAACCCTGGAGCACGACATCCAGGCCGACCATCAGCCGCTCAACCTCCTGGCGGCGCTGATGCCGCTGCTGCCGGTCACTCTGCTGATGCTCGGCGCCTTCGGCGGCATCGCCTGGCTGAAGATGGGGGTACCGCAGGCGGTAATGTGGGGTATCCTCGCCACGCTGTTCGTCACCCGCACCCACCCCGGCAAGGCGATCCCGGCCTTCTTCGACGGCATGGGCAAGGCCTATAGCGACGTGTTCGGCATCATCATCTGCGCCGGGGTCTTTGTCGCCGGCCTCAACGCCATCGGCTTGATCGCGGCCGCTAAAACCCTGCTGATCGACTACCCACAGGCCGCCCGCTTCGGCGGCACCATCGGCCCGTTCCTGATGGCTATCGTGATCGGCTCCGGTGATGCGGCGGCCTACGCCTTCAACGAGGCGATCACGCCTCATGCCGCCGACTTCGGCATGGATGGCACCAGCCTAGGCACCGCCGCCGCCTTCGCCAGTTACCTGGGCCGCACCGCCTCGCCGCTCTCCGCCGCGGCCATCGTGGTCGCTGGCATGGTCGGCGTCTCGCCCCTCGATCTGGTCAAACGTACCGCGCCCGTCATGCTGATCGGTCTGGTGTTACTGATCGTTCTGATCTAGCTCTCCCGCCACCGGCGCAACGGCGAAAGCCGATCGTCATCACACATTATTCTCTCATCCTTCCCGCCCGAGACATTTGTCCCGGGCGGATGTGTAATATCAGAGGCTATCGGCACTTTTTCGCCCACTGGCATGCTGAGTGCGGACCGCGGTCCTGTCCGCTAACTGAAGGAAAATCTATAGTGTTCAAAGTGAAAAACGCGCTGCAACGCGAGACTTGGCTAACCCTGGTCGAGCGCGTCACCCGCAATGCCGTCTTATACGAATGGGTAAAAAATTGTCCGCTGAGCGTCATGCGCAGCTGGAGCGGGCAAACCGTCGCCCCCGGCGAACTCATCTGCCGCCAGGGCGATATCTGCCAACACTTTTGGCTAATACTTCAGGGAGAAGCAGACATTTTTTTTGAGGCCGAGGACGGACGACGTTATCGGCAAGCACGCTACCACCAGGGAGACATCTTGGGGGAGTTGGAAATATTTGAACAACGCCCCTATATTTGCTCGGTCGAGGCCACCCGTGAGACACAGCTGTTACGACTCAATCGGGAAGACTTCTACCGTTGGCTGGCGCTGGATAACCATTTTAATCAACGCATATTGCGCACCAGCAGCCAGCAGTATTACCACTTGTCCGCCAAGGCGGGCGCCGACAGCCTGTATCCCTTGCAACAGCGGGTCGCGCTGGCGTTGTGGCAACGTTTTACTCAACAGGGCACGGATCGCATCACGCTGGACAAGCCGCAACTCAGCCTCGAGTTCGCCGCCGCCATGCGTAGCATCAACCGCATCCTGTTTACGCTGAAGGAGCAGCAGATCATCGCCGTCGAAGGAGAGTGCATTATCCTGCTAGACGCCGAGCGTCTACAGCGTGAGGCTGGCCTGCCAGGCGCAGCAGCCTATCATTCAGAGCCATAAGGAACCCGATGGAACTACAACCGCATATTCGCCTGAGCCGGGCCATGACCCAGGCGCGTTACGCCTTATTGCCCGGCGATCCGCAACGCGTAGAGCATGTTGCCCGCTTCCTGGATGACGTCGAGCCGTTGGGCCAAAACCGAGAGTACCGCGCCCTGCGCGGCTACTTCCACGGTATCGAAATCCTCGCTCTCTCCACCGGTATCGGCGGCCCTTCGACCGCTATCGCCGTAGAGGAGTTGCGTCATATCGGTGTCGATACCCTGATCCGCATCGGAAGTTGTGGCGCCCTGCAAGACCACATGGCGCTGGGCGATCTGGTGATCGCCAACGCCGCCGTGCGTGACGAGGGCACCAGCCACGCTTATGCCCCCGCCGCCTATCCCGCCTGTGCCGATCATGGCCTGGTCGAATTGCTACGGCGCGAGGCGAGACGCCTAGGCTACCCGGCGCACTGCGGCTACGTGCGCAGCCACGACAGCTTTTATACCGATCGCGAGGCCCAACTGGACGCCGACTGGTCGGCGCGCGGCATCCTTGCCGCCGATATGGAAACCGCACCGCTGATGGTCGTCGGCGCCCTACGCGGTCTACGCACCGCCGCCATCCTCAATGTCGTGGTGACCCACAACGCCGAGTTACAGCAAGGCATCAACGACTACCAACAGCAGGAGAGCCACAGCCTACGCGGCGAAGCACGCGAGATCGAACTCGCCCTGCATGCCATCCGTCTGGATCAGAATAAGGAGATGTAGTAATGGATTTCTTTAGCATTAACAATGTGATGGTAAACATTCCGCTCGGCGAGGGCGGCTACGCGTTGTCTTGGATCGAGGCTATCGGCACCCTGTTTGGCCTGCTGTGCATCTGGTTTGCCAGCAAAGAGAAGATCATCAACTACCTGTTCGGGCTGATTAACGTCACCCTGTTCGCCGCCATCTTCTTCCAGATCCAGCTGTATGCTAGCCTGCTGCTTCAGGTGTTCTTCTTCGCCGCCAACCTCTACGGCTGGTATGCCTGGAGCCGCCAGAATGCCGATAACGAAGCCGCGCTCAAGGTACGCTGGCTGTCGCGCAGCAAAGCCGTGACACTGACGCTGGTTTGCCTGGTGGCCATCGCCCTGATGACGCGCTTCATCGACCCGGTGTTCGCCGTCCTCACCCGCATCGCCATCGATCTGCTGCAAGGCATGGGGGCCAACGTGGTAATGCCGGAACTGCAACCGGACGCCTTCCCGTTATGGGACTCCACCATGCTGGTACTCTCCATCGCCGCGATGGTACTGATGACCCGCAAGTACGTTGAGAACTGGCTGCTGTGGGTGGTGATCGACGTCATTAGCGTGGTGATCTACGCCATCCAGGGGGTCTACGCCATGTCACTGGAGTATATCCTGCTGACGGCCATCGCCGTAATGGGCTCCTACACCTGGATCCACAGCGCGCGTCGCCACGGCTCTCGCCCGCTGGCCAGCCTGGCCTAATCCCTCACGCGCCGCGCCCTGTTGCGCGGCGCGCCTCAATCGAGCGACAAACGGTAATCCACCCAGCGCTCGCCCTGCGTAAAGCCCAACGCCCGGTGCATCTGCTGCTGCCCCTGATCCGCCAACGGCACCGCCGACACCATCTCGGCGCAGCCGTGTTGCCGTCCCCAGGCGCAAGCCACCGCTACCAACTCGGTCGCCACCCCCTGCTGCCGCCGCTCCGGCCGCACAAACAGGCAGCCTAAACGCAGACTGACCGGCGCGTGACGATGCAATGAGTCCGGCTGCAAGGCTAACTCGATAAATCCCAGCCCCTCACCCTGTGGCCCTAACGCCAGAAACCCCATAAAGGGCGCTGCGTCTAACAAGGCGCAGCCATCGAGCCAGTGCTGGCTCAACGGTGTCTGCGGCGCCAACTGGGCGCGTAGCCCTACCCACAGGCGCATCATGGTCTCATCCAACGCTACAATCGTCATCGTTCCTCCGCAGAATTCGGCTCCTCCCGCCGCTCTCAAGCGTAGCGCAATACCCAGACGGTGACGGACAGCGAATGCGCCGCACCCCCGCGCCTCAAGCATCCGATGGCAGCGCTGAGGGAGGCTGATGACGGTAACGGAACAGGAAGCAGAAAGCGATAGCCAGCAGCAGCGAGTAACCGGCAAAGATCAGCCATACCATCCGCCAGTCGGTGACCGCCCCGGCCTGGCTATACAGCGCCACGACCTTCCCACTGACCAAGCCCCCCAGGATCGAGCCGACGCCGCCGGACATCATCAGGAACAGCCCTTGAGCGCTGGCGCGGATGGCTGGCTTGACCTCTTGGTCGACGAACACCGAACCGGAGATACTAAAGAAGTCGAAGGCGCAACCATAGACGATCATCGACAGTGCCAACAACACGGTACCGAACGGCGACGGATCACCGTAGGCGAACAGACCAAAGCGCAACATCCAGGCCACCATACTCATCAGCATCACATTCTTGATACCGTAGCGCCCGAGAAAGAACGGGATGGTCAGGATGAACACGGTCTCGGAAATCTGCGAAAGCGACAACAGCACCGAGGCGTGCTCGACGATAAAGCTGCCGCGAAATAACGGGTTCTGATCGAAACTATGCAGGAACGGGTTGCCGAACATGTTGGTGATCTGCAACTCGGCACCCAACAACATGGCGAAGATGAAGAAGACCGCCATACGCGAACGCTTAAACAGGCTGAAGGCATCCAACCCCAGCATCGCGACCCAGCCTTGTCTTTCCAGAGGTTTCGTCACCGGAATCGTGGGCAACGTCGTGGAGAACAAGCTCAACAGTAGCGACGCACCAGCGCCGATATACAGCTGCATATGACTCAATTCGAAGCCGGCGAAACTGACGCCCCACATCGCCAGGATGAAACCGATGGTGCCCCAGATACGGATCGGCGGAAACTCACGCACGATATCCCTGCCCGTACTCTGCAAACGGTAATAGGAAATGCTGTTCGCCAAGCCTAAGGTCGGCATATAGGCCAGCGAACTCGCCAGGATCACGGCGAACATCGCACCGGGTGTGGTGACCTGTGCGGCCAAAGAGAGGGCAACGGCATTGACCAGATGGCAGGTGGCATACACCCACTTGGCGCTGATCCACTTGTCCGCCACGATCCCTAACAGCGCCGGCATAAACAACGCCGCGATCCCTGACGAACTGTAAATCGCTCCGATGGCCGTCCCGTCGAACTTCAGGGTGACGAACATGTAGGAGCCGAAGGTCGTCAACCAGCATCCCCATAGCCCGAATTGCAGAAATGACAGAATTTTTAATTGCAGCGTCAGATTCATGTTCGTTCCCTCACAGATAGCCGTCCCAATCGATGACATAGCGCGCGTGATGCTGCTTGCTCAAGCTTCACCTTATCACTGCGTGCCGCAGACAGCGTGTTAGCCTGCGCGAAAAACAGAGGGGAGTCGCGGAGAAAACCAACTGGTAATTAATTGATTTTAAATATATTTTTATGTTTTATCAGTGTCAGCATAGGCATGGGGTACAGCGCGAATGCGCCAAGGATGGCACGGTGCACGCACGAGAGAACGGGAAGCGCCAGCGGCCTGCGCCGCCCCCGGTGAGGGCGACAGGCATCACCCATAAAGCAAACGGGCCACGCCGTATGGCGTGGCCCGCGTCCTCAACAGGAGCCAGAATTAGGCCTGTTGTCCCGCACGCTTCGCCGCCTCCTGCGGACGGACATAGTGGTAGCGGAACAGGAACAGGAAGGCGATAGCCAGCAGCAACGAGTAACCGGCGAAGATCAGCCACACCGTCGGCCAATCGGTCATCCCGCCCTGGGTGTAATACTCCACAACCTTACCGCTGACCAGTCCACCCAAGATGCAACCGAAGCCGTTGGTCATCATCAGGAACATCCCCTGGGCACTGGCGCGAATGGCCGGTTTCACCTCTTGATCGACAAACACCGAGCCAGAGATGTTAAAGAAGTCGAAGGCGCAACCATAGACGATCATCGACAGTACCAGCAGCACGGTGCCGAACGGCGACGGATCACCGTAGGCGAACAGCCCGAAGCGCAGCATCCAGGCCACCATACTCATCAGCATCACGTTCTTGATGCCATAGCGACCGAGGAAGAACGGGATGGTCAGGATGAACACGGTCTCGGAAATCTGCGAAACCGACAGCAGCACCGAGGCGTGCTCGACGATAAAGCTGCCGGCAAACAACGGATTCTGGTCGAAACTATGCAAGAACGGGTTGCCGAACATGTTGGTGATCTGCAACTCGGCGCCCAGCAGCATGGAGAAGATGAAAAAGACCGCCATACGCGAATTCTTAAACAGGCTGAAAGCGTTCAACCCCAGCATCTCCACCCAGCCTTGTTTTTCCTGGGTTTTTGTCACCGGGATGGTCGGCAGCGTCATCGAGAACAGGCTCAACAGCAGTGATGCGCCGGCGCCGATATACAGTTGCATATAGCTCAGCTCGAAGCCGGAGAAGCTCACCGCCCACATCGCCAGGATAAAACCGATGGTGCCCCAGATGCGGATCGGCGGGAACTCGCTGACGATATCCATGCCCGCATTCTGCAAACGATAGTAGGAGATGGTATTCACCAAGCCCAAGGTCGGCATATAGGCCAACGAGTTCAACAAGATCACCACGAACATGGCGCTGGGCGTGGTGACCTGTGCGGCGAGGAACAGGGTCAACGCGCCGACCAGGTGGCAGGCGGCATACACCCACTTGGCACTGACCCATTTATCCGCCACGATCCCCAACAGCGTCGGCATAAACAACGCGGCGATCCCCAACGAGCTATACACCGCCCCGATGGCCGCCCCATCGAATTTCAGCGTGACAAACATATAGGAGCCGAGCGTGGTTAGCCAACTCCCCCACAGATAGAATTGCAGAAATGACAGTATCTTCAGCTGTAGCTTCAGATTCATGTTATTTTCCTCACACATAGGGTCAGATATAAGATTAGATAAAAACATTTTTCTTTTATTATGATTTAATCCTATCACCCCTCAGTGAAAAGGTTTTGCTACCCCGGTCAAAAAATGAAAAAGCATCGCAATAACGACACAGATTAGTGATGCGGTTAACATTTATGTCTAAAAAATAATTCCCTCCGGAACGGGATGACGGCGACAGGCGATACAGGCCCACGTCCTCCACCATGCACGGACGATGATTCGCCGCGCCCTACCGCCAGCCGGACGTCAAGGCCTGACACAGGCTACCTCTCCCGCTGAACTCGCGGCGCAATACGCCACAACAGAGCGCGCTCAAGGCGAGTAGTAAAACTCGACGGCCTGGCAGAACGTCCGCCCGCGCGCGCGTTCCCCGGACGCTCACCGCATCCTCATGCCAGAAGAGCGCCGCGGTGGAACCCCATCGCCTCACGGCAAGGCGACATTCATCGGAGAAAACAAATAATCAGCTGAAAAATAAGGCATCATTAAGAGGAAAAGGCCGCGAACAATAAATTGGAGTAATGGCGCTAGCGCGCCATATCATAGCGGCGAGGAAGATAAATGGAACATCGCCTCAATTATCTTTTCATTCTAAAAATTTATTCTATTGGCGAATTTTTATATGCTTTGTTGTCCCCTAGATAGGACGGATATGATGCGGGAAATTTTATCATTGGAATAACTATGCACAGCGTTGTCCGTGAATTACCCTCCTCCTCCCGTAGCGACGCGATCCTGTCCTCCTTGCTGCAACAGGCAGGCATCAGCCTTAATGGGTCACGCCCCGATGAGATACCGATCCATCATCCGCGGCTGTTTCGCCCAAGGATGAAAAACGACTCGCCGGGGTTAGCTGAAGGCTGTATGACCGGCTGGTGGGACTGCGCGTGCCTGAATATGTTCTTCGAGCGCGCCCTGCGCGCCGGCCAGGAACGGCAACGCCCCGGCAACGGGCGCGATTGGCTGTATCTGCTCAACGTTCGCCTCGTTAACCAGCAATCACGCCGCCGAGCCGGCCAGGTGGCGCGCCACGGTGTCGATCCCTGGATTAGCCGCTATATTTTTTCTCATGGTCGCCGGCCTTCACCCTCTGATATCGCGGCACATAGCGACGCGGGATTCGTCATGGAGGGCGGGCATAACTTCAGCCCCGACGCCGATAAGACGTGGATAACCTGGGAAGCGCGTTTCTTTCCGTGCCGCCTGGCCGCAGTTGAAGGCGTGTTACGATGAGAGCTGCTAGCACATGTTCCGTTACTCTCTCTGTGCCTGCACTAGTGCCTTCCGCGCCCGCGCTCTTCAACGGTGGCAGGTATTATTCAGCCCACGGGGAGCCCTGGCACCGCACGTTAGCGCCCCCAGCCCTCACCCGTTATGGCGGCTTCGGCCCCCCAGATCAATAAGCACTTACGCGCTAACCCGATACAGGTGACACGATGTCGCACGATAACTTATTACAATCGATGTTTAATACCCACTACGGTGCCTTGGTCGCCTTGGCGGCGCTCAATGACGCGCAAAGCGTCGGCCGTGCGGCCGAATGCCTGAACATCAGTCAGCCCTCGATGAGTAAGCTGTTGATGGAGCTACGCAAAGAGTTCAACGATCCGCTGTATACCAAGTGTAATAATCTGTTCACCCTCACCCCTGTCGGTGAAACGCTGTGCGCCATCGTGCGTAATACCCTGTACACCAGCCAATCGATGATCGAGCAGCTACGCTGTGGCGTGAAGCACCGTTACAACATCTGCCTCCCTCATTGGTTCAACATTCAAGAGGTCTCCGCGCTGATCGGTAACATTCGTACGCTGTATCCCAACTTAGTGATTAACTTCCGTCCTCCCAGCAGCAGCACGGCGGAAGACATCGTACAGAGCCTTAAGCAAGGAACGGTCGATGTGGCGGTACGCCACTTCCCGCACGCGTCCCCCAGCGGCATTCACCTAAAAACCCTCGGCACGTCCGAGTTTATCTTCCTGCGCCGCACCCACGCCTCCCAGCCCCCGACGCCGCCCATGCGCCAACTAAACCGGGAGCAATGGCTCAATAGCCCGTTGATCATTTACAACATCAGCCCTTACCTCTGGGAGAGCTTCCTGCAAGCCAACCGGCTGAATGAAGGCCTGCTCAACATCACGCTAACGCTGACCAATAACTTCCGCCGCTGGTTGGATCAACTGGTGGACGACGACACCTTACTGGTCACGCTGCGTAGCACCGGCGACCCATTGATCGCCAGCGGGGAATACCAGGCGGTCGCCATCCCTAACCTGCGACTCACCTATCCCTATCATCTGATGTGGCATGAGCGCGCCGCGCACGATCCGGTCCATCAGTTGATCCGCAAGGCACTGAGCGCCATGAGCGACCACGCCTCGCCCAGCGACGCCTGACCCACGCCGACAGCGCCAACGGCAGCCGAGGCCGCCGTTGGTTCATCCGCCTCCGACTTACTGCGCCTCCCCCCGCTGACGACGATGCCTCTGCCAGATACGCAGGGTAAACAGCAGTAACGCCAACCAGGCCGGCAACAAACTATAAAAACCCAGCTGGCGACTCAGCAGCGCGGTAAGCCATGCCCCGACGAAAAAGTGGGTGATCACCAACAGGTAATGCCTCCCCTCATGGTATAACGCCAGGCGCTCGCGCCGCTGGCGTTGACGATCGCAGAGCGCGAACAGGCGACTCACCATCAGCACATACACGGTCGTCACCACCGAGGTCGCTGTCGGCTGGCGTGTTCCTCCATGTTTAATCACAAAATTTTGGATATACATGAACACTAGCCCCAGAGTCACCAGCGGCAGCACCGCCGGCGTCGGTTGATGCCCGATCTGGCCATGGCGCGCCAACGCCGCGCCCAGCAGCATAAAGGCCAGCAGCAGTAGGCAATTAAGACTGAGAGCGAGAGCATACCCCTGCCACGGGCTCGTCAGGCGCACAGGATAGCGACTAACCAGCAGTGGGTGTAACGCCGCCAGCGACATCCAGATCACGATGATGGCGATGTGATAGCACGACTCGAAGTTCATCCTGCCTTGGGCCAATGCCGCGATACCAAAGATCATATTCGCGGTCATGTAGCCGATTAATGCCTTGTATAAAAACATAAAACTGACGATTTCTAGGCAACCGCCAATAAAGCTCATCAGATAGTGGATCTCATGATTTAAGGTGCGGTAGATACGGTGCAGCGGAGTGTGGCGCATGGAATGGCTCGCAGAAAGAAACAGGCGGAGATTTTATCACCTACGAATAATCACCCCGCGGAAGTATGATGATATTACCCGGCGGAATAAATCTGGCGCAGCGCGTGGGTGCCTCCCTCTGTCGATCCGCGGCGAAGCGGGGAAATCGCGGGAGGCCTACCAAAGGAGCCGCTCGGCGTGAGCAGAACAGAGCGCGGCATAAGGCCTGCGCGATAGCGTTACCCGCCGCCCGGCTCCGGGCGGCAAGCTACCCGCGCGTAGACAGCACTCGCAGAGAAGCACGATGAATGACGACAGCTTCGCGGCAAATGCGGGATCAAGGGAGGCCGGACAAACAGAGAAAGGCGGGGAACACCACGAAGAGACCTGGGGCATAGCAACGGGGCGACCCAGGCCGCCCCGCGGGGTAAAGCGCTTATTTCAGGCGTGGCTCAAGCCACACCAACACCAGCGTCGACAGCGTACACATCAGCAAGATGCCGACAAACCACACTAAATACCACATCGCTTTCCCTCCTCAATACAATTCATGGTCGTGACGGCGAATGGTTTCCGGCGTAATCCGCCCCAGCATCTTGTAGTAGCTCCACAGGGTGTAGAGCAACACGATCGGCAAGAAGATCAACACGATAACCAACATGATGCTCAGCGTCATCTGGCTGGAGGTACTATCCCACAACGTCAGGCTAGAGAGCGGATTGATGCTGGAGGGCATCACGAACGGGAATAGCGTCACCCCGGCGGTGAAGACCACCCCGGCCTGGGCCAAGGAGGCCAGCAGGAACGCCCAACCGGCGCGCGCGCGCGCACTGGTAAGCAGGGTCAACAACGGACACACTACCCCGAGCAGCGGGAAGATCAGCAACAGCGGCGTATGGAAGAAATTCCCCATCCAGGCGCCGGGCAGCACCGCCACCGCCTTCAGCAACGGGTTGGAGGGGCCGTTGGCATCCTGGCTGAGCAGCACATAGCCATCGATGCCGACCCACATCCAATAACCGGCCAGCACGAAGCACAGTACCACCAGCAACGCGCTACGGTAGGTGGCCGATTGCGCCCGCTGGCGGATCACCCCATCGGTCTTCAGTTGTAACCAGACGCCACCCTGCATGATCACCATGCACAGGCTCAGCAGGCCGCACAGTAAGGCGAAGGGCGACAGCAGTTGCCAGAAGGTACCGAAATACTCGACGCGCAGTTGCGGGGTAAAGGCGAAAGGTACCCCGAGGATCAGGTTACCGAACGCCACACCAAAGACCAGCGGCGGCACCAGACTCCCGATCACCAATCCGATGTCCCACAGAGTACGCCAGCGCGCATCGGCGATCTTGCCGCGGTAATCGAAGGCCAGCGGACGGAAGAACAGGGCGCACAGCACCAAGATCATCGCCACATAAAAGCCGGAGAAAGCGGCGGCATACACCCGTGGCCAGGCGGCAAACAACGCGCCGCCCGCCAGGATCAACCAGACCTGGTTGCCCTCCCAGTGCGCGCCGACGCTGTTGATCAGCACCCGGCGCTCGTCGTCGTTGCGCGCCACCAGCGGCAGCAGGCAACCGACCCCCATATCAAACCCGTCGGTCACCATGAAGGCCACCAGGATCACCCCGATCAGCAGCCACCAAATGAAGCGCAACGTTTCATAATCAAACATGACAGTCTCCTTTACCCCTGTTACTGCGCCGGTTGTTCACTCTGCATCGCACTCGGCCCAAGACGCGCATACTTCTGCATCAGATAGACTTCGGCGATTAAGAACAGGGTGTAAAGCCCCAAGATCAGCCCCATCGAGAAAGCCAACTGGCCGGTGGTCAGCGCAGAATGGGCGGAATAGGTCGGCAGAATATCCTGGATAGCCCAAGGTTGGCGGCCAAACTCGGTCATAAACCAGCCAGCTTCGATGGCAATCCACGGCAACGGCAGGCTATAGCACACCATGCGCAGCACCCAGCGTTTCTGGTCGATGCGGCGACGTAGGGTCTGCACCAAGGCGATCACCATCACCAGTAGCAGCAGCGAACCGCAGCCCACCATGATGCGGAAGCTCCAGAACACGGGCGCCACCTGCGGGATGGTGCCGCGTTGTGCCGCCTGATACTGCGCCGGGGTGACATGGTTCATGTCTGGCGCATAGCGGGTCAGCAACATGCCATACCCCAAATCGTTCTCTAGCGCCCGGAAAGCGGCCAGAGTCTGCGGTGAACGATCGCCTTGGGAGATCTGCTGCATCAGCAGCCAGGCTTCCCGGCCACGTTGCAGGCGTGGTAGCGCGTCGGCCATCAGGTTTTTCAACCCAGGGACCGGCGTATCCAGCGAGTGGGTCGCCAACAAGCCGAGCAAGGCCGGCACCTTGATGGCGAAAGCGTTACGCTCCTGTTCCTGCTCCGGCCACGCCACCAGATGGAACGGTGCCGGTGCCGGTTCGGTCTGCCACTCCCCTTCCATCGCCGCCAGTTTCACCGGTTGCACCTTGGCGACCTCATAGGCTGAGCTGTCGCCCAGTTGAAGGGTACCGAGGATCGCCAACGTGCCGAACACCGAGCCAATGGCGAAAGAGCGCAACGCCACCTCACGCTCGCGGCCGCGCAGCAGATACCAGGCGCTGATGGCCATGATAAACATCGCCCCGGCGACATAGCCGGACATCACGGTATGCACGAATTTCACCTGGCTGACCGGGTTGAAGACCAACTCGCTAAAGCTAGTCATCTCCATGCGCAAGGTATCGATGTCGAAGTGCGCCCCGGTCGGATACTGCATCCAGCCGTTGGCGTTCAAGATCCACAACGCGGAGATGTTGGAGCCGAAGGCTACCAGCCAAGTGACCAGCAAATGCTGGTACTTATTCAGCCGTTGCCAACCGAAGAAGAACAGACCGACGAAGGTCGATTCGAGGAAGAAAGCCATCAAGGCTTCCATTGCCAGGGGGGCGCCGAAAATATCGCCCACATAGTTGGAGTAGAACGACCAGTTGGTGCCGAACTGAAACTCCATGGTCAGGCCGGTCGCGACCCCGAGGGCAAAGTTAATGCCGAACAGCTTGCCCCAGAAACGCGTCATGTCGCGGTAGATCGTTTTGCCGGTCACCACGTAGATGGTCTCCATGACGGCCAGCAAAAAAATCAATCCCAAGGTAAGCGGTACGAAAATAAAGTGATACAGCGCGGTCAGTGCGAACTGCCAGCGCGATAAGTCAATGACATCCCACATGCGGACTCCTGTAGGCGATAAGAGAGGGAATTACCGACTAATAGTAGATCGTCCCTCACGCTCCCGCCGTCCCGAAATGTCGTTATCGGCCAATCACGCTACACAAAAGCCCAAAAGCCCTATTTTTTTCCAGGATAATCACCGGACAACCTCGCGATGACGCCGCACGCATTGGCGGCGTCATCGCGATGGGGGAAACCCGCCGGCCTCACTCCAACAGCAAGAAGTGCTGCTTATCGGCATCGCACTGCGGACAGCGCCAATGGGCCGGCAGCGCGTTGAAGGGCGTACCCGGCGGGATCTGGCCGATGGCGTCGCCCTGTGCCGGATCGTACACCCACCAACACAGGTTACACTCCAGACGTGCCTCATCCGGGATAGCCTGGCTATAGCCACGCTCAAACATCGGCGTTCTCCTCTAGCCAGCGGTACACATCGCCCAGGCGCTGGGCCGAGTCGGCCAAATCCTCCGGCGCCGCCAACACCAACTCCGGCAGGATGCACACCTCATAGCTATCAAGCAGCGTACCCTTGAGGGTATCCAGGCAACGCAGATGCCAGACGTGGCGCAATCCCGTCGAGTCGATGCGACTCTCGCCGTAACCGAAGGTGCGGATCTGGATCACCCCCTGACCACACAAACGTGCCAAGAACAGACGGTCGGCCTCGCTCAGCGGTAACTGGGTGAGGTTGATGCTGTGGGGCTGCCCCGCCGGATCGCGCACATGGGCCAGGAGCTCATGGGCCAACGGTAGCGCATTCATCAACCCCTCGCTGGGCGGCGGCAGTAACGAGTCGTTTGGCAGCGTATCGGCGCTCGCCGCCTGCCACAAGGGCAACGGCGCACAGCCCGCCTCCAGCCGATCCGTCAACACCACCCCATCCTGTAAGCGGCGTACCCGCCACAAGCCACAGAAGATCGCCTCCTGGATCTCGCTTTCGCTGCCATCGCCATGCTGAATGCGTACCGAGACCTCGCCCTCGCCCAACAGGGCGTTGAGGAACTGGATGTCGTGAGCCTCCAGCGTGGTCAGATCCCAGGCCACCACCTCGCCCAGCGGCGGAATGCGTTGCGCCAACTGGGTCAACAGCTGCTTCAACAGCGCCATCACCGCCGGGCTATGGGCGCAATGCTCTAGCGCCGCCATGCTCGGATCGCCGTTCACCTGACAGGTGATCGGCAACGGGTTCATGCTAAAGCTGTCATCGCTCGGCTGGCTGCCCGGCCCTAACAGATGGAAAAAGGTTTCACTCATCACGCTGACTCCTGCGGGGTGGGACGCTCAAGCAAAGGGCGCATCAGGGCGATCAGATCGGCCCAGGGATGGATGCCGCTCAGCACGCCGCGTAGCTCGCCGTCGAGAAACACCAGTGTGGCCGGGAAACGCCGAACCCCGAAGCGATCGCCGATAGCCTCGCTCTGGGCCAGATCGGCCATCGCCACTCGCCAGTCGATGTGCGGAAACTCGCGCAATAACTCGGCGATCATCACCGGATTGTCACTCACCTCCGGCGTACGGCGCGGATCGCAGCTCAGCAACACCACACAATCCGGCGCCTGTGCCAACCAATCATCCAGACTCGTCTCATCCACCGGCTGCCAGCCGCGCGCCAGCATGCGCTGCCACAGTGCGGAAAATGGGTTGTCGTTTAACACTCCTCTTGCCCCTCCAACGTCATGCGATACTGACGAATGCGTACCCCCTCGTAGTTTTCCATCGACAGACACGCATAGTTCAGGCAACGTTCCTCCTCGCTCGGCTGCGGGACGATTCCCCAGGCGGCCAATTGCGCCAGAGCCGCCTGCTCTGCCGCCGGCAACTGCGCGCGCGCCACCTCGGTTAGGCTACCGCCGTAGTCGTCCAGCAACGCCGGCTGCAAGCCGACCAGCGCGACATGAGACGGCATGTGACCGCGAATGTCCGCCAACGCCAGCACCTCGGAGAAACTGCTTTGATGCAGACTCATCTTCTTGGCGCTGAGGTAGGCCGGCACCATCTCTCCGGCATAGGTGCGCAGGGTACCCGGCGCCAGACCGTAGTCGATGGCGTCGAGGATCAGCAGGTGACTGGCGCTCTCGACGTAGCCCAGCAGGTTAAGTCCCTGGGTACCGCCATCGACGATCTCCACCTGCTCCGGCCAGTGGTAATGGGCGAACAGCCGTTCGGCCACCCGTACGCCGAAGCCCTCATCGGCCCATAACAGGTTGCCCAACCCCATCACCACCACGCGCTGCTCACTCATGACGCCTCCTTGTCACGTTTGCCTTTAGCAAACTTATGGCTGCGAAAGCCGTTGATCATCGTCGAAATCACCGTGTCGTTAGACATGATGTCCTCGCGGATCGCCATATACACATGGCCGATGATAAAGGCGCCGATCAACCACATGCCTAAACGGTGCCAGCTATGAATATCGATGGAGTTACCGCCGGTCCAGTAGAAGAACTCCACCACATAGCGGAACGGGGCGAAGATGGCATACTGGCTATGTTCGCTAAACAGCGCAAAGCCGGTAAGGATCATAAACACCGACATCAGGAAGTAACCAAACATCGCCGCCTGTGCCACCGGATTATGGCCGATATCACCGCTCGGACGCTTCTCCAAGAACAGATACCAGCGAACCTCGTACCATACTCCTTGCCACCAGCTACGCCGCCAGACCGGCACGATGAACAGCTCACGCGAGTAATGATTACCGACAAAGGCCCAGTAAATGCGCCCCAGCAACAACACGGTGAACAGCATCCCTGCACTGAAATGCACCAGACGGATATAGCCCATGTAGAACAGATAGGTGGCCTCCCCGCTGACTGACGGTAACGGACGGCCGATGAAGTAACCGGTCACCATCAGAACCAACATGCAGCCGACCGTCAGCCAGTGCCAGAGGCGCACCGGCGCCTCGAACACATAATAACTGACGGCATCATCACGCGCCTCCTCGGCGCGTGGGGATGTCTTTTCACTCATCGCTCTTCTCCTTAGCGCTTAGCGTACCTGGACGGAGATCAGTTCACTGCCGTCGTCGCCGAGCACGTGGGTTGAACAGGCCAGACAGGGGTCGAAGCTGTGCAAGGTACGCAGGATCTCCAACGGCTGATCGGGGATCGCCATCTGGGTGCCCATCAGCGCCGCCTCATAGGCCCCGATCTGCCCCTTGGGATCACGCGGACTGGCGTTCCAGGTGGTCGGCACCACGCATTGATACAGCTCGATCTTCTGATCGCGGATCGACGCCCAGTGGCCCAACGCGCCACGCGGCGCCTCAGTAAAGCCGATGCCACGGCAGTGCTGCGGCCAGGTAGCCGGTTCCCATTTCTCGGTATTGGCGGTAGCCAGATTGCCGTTCTTCAGGTTGGTCATCAGCTTGTCGAAGAAGTATTGCAACTTACCGGCAGCCCATTGCGCCTCGTGGGCACGGCACAGGATACGCCCCAGGGTGGATTGAATGCCGGACAGCGGCAGCTTCAACGCAGACATCATGCGATCCACCGACTCGACGGTCGCGGCATCGCCCTTGTGGTAGGCGATCAGGGTACGCGCCAATGGACCGACTTCCATCGGATGACCGCGCCAACGCGGCGCCTTGATCCAGGAGTACTGCGCCTGCTCGTCGAGTTGCTGGATATCGGTAGCGCTCCCCTTGACGTTGCCCGGGTTGTACCACGGATCGGTGATGCCATCGAACGGATGACGTCCCTGCTGCTCGTTGGGATAACGGTACCAGGAGTGGTCGACGAACTCCTGCACCTGCTGCGGATCGGCCAGATCCACCGGCAGCACATTGGCAAAATCGCCGTTGATCACCGCCCCGCCCGGCATCAGCAGGCTCTTCTGGCTGAAGTCGTTGGCGATATCCGGGAAGGCGCCATAGCTCAGCACGCACTTATCGGACAGACCGGTTCCGATCTGGCTCCACGGCTTGTTAAACAGGCCAATGGCCAGGGCGTCCGGGATCATCACGTTATTGATAAAGTCGGCGGTGCGGGTAATGATCGACTGCACCAGGTTGAGACGCTCCATGTTGACCGCCCCGACCGCGCCGCTCTGATCGATATTGATGGCGCACGGCATGCCGCCGACGATCCAGTTCGGGTGCGGGTTCTTCCCGCCAAACACCGTATGGATCTTGACGATCTCACGCTGGAAGTCGAGCGCCTCCAGGTAGTGGGCGAAGCCCATCAGGTTGGCCTCCGGCGACAGCTTGTACTGCGGATGCCCCCAATAGCCGTTGCGGAAGATGCCCAACTGGCCGCCTTCGACGAACTTCTTCAAGCGGTTCTGCACATCGAAGAAGTAGCCCGGCGACGACATCGGCCAGGAAGAGAGACTCTGTGCCAGCTGCGAGGTGGCACGTGGATCGGCCTTCAGGGCATCGAGTACATCGATCCAATCCATCCCGGCCAACTGATAGAAGTGCACCAGATGATCGTGGCACCACAGGGTGGCCAGCATGATGTTACGGATGATGTTGGCGTTATCCGGCACCTTGATGCCGATGGCATCTTCGATAGCGTAGACCGACGCCAGGGCATGCACCCCGGTGCATACCCCACAGATACGCTCGACAAAGGCCCAGGCATCGCGCGGGTCACGCCCCTGTAAGATGATTTCCAACCCGCGGAACATGGTGCCGCAGGAGACGGCGTTGGTGATGATGTTCTGCTCGTTGATGTTGACTTCACAGCGCATGTGCCCTTCGATGCGGGTGATCGGGTCCACCACCAGACGACGGCCGGCATCGCTTAAGGTATATCCTTGGGTTTGATACTGGTAACTCATGCCTGTTTATCCTCATTGCCCGGCTGTTGTTCTGCCTGTTTTAGTTGTTGGTTATGGCGTTTACGCTGATTGACGGCGCTGGCCACTGCATGCACCCCCACCCCGGCGGCAACCACGCCCAACGCGGTCAAGCCGACGGTATCGGCGGTAGAGTGGGTCCCCATCTGCGGAATGTCGACCACCCGGCTGTAGAAGGAGCCGCGATCCCAGAAGCCGTTCTCGGAGCAGCCCAGACAGCCGTGACCGGACTGGATCGGGAAAGAAACCCCATCGTTCCAGCGGGTGGAAGAGCAGGCGTTATAAGTGGTCGGCCCCTTACAGCCCATCTTGTACAGACAGTAGCCTTTCCGCGCGGCGTCATCGTCCCAGCTCTGCACAAACTCACCGGCGTCGAAATGAGCGCGGCGATAGCATTTATCATGGATACGCTGACCATAGAACATCAGCGGACGGCCCATGCGATCGACCTCCGGCAGCCGGTCAAAGGTCACCATATAGGTGATAATGGCGCTCATCACATCAGGGATCGGCGGACAGCCGGGAACCTTGATGATCGGCTTATCGGTGATCACCTTATCGATGGGGGTCGCTTGGGTCGGGTTGGGACGCGCGGCCTGCACGCAACCCCAGGAGGCACAGGTGCCCCAGGCGATGATGGCGCTGGCACCGGCGGCGGCGCGCTTCAGTTTTTCGATGAATGGCCGACCGCCGCTGATACAGAACATCCCCTGCTCGCCCAGCGGCGGATTACCTTCCACCGCCAGAATGTATTTGCCGTTATAACGGGTGATGATGTCTTCGAAGACCGCCTCGGCCTGGGTACCGGCCGCCGCCATCAAGGTATCGTCGTAATCGAGGGAAATGAGTGAAAGGATGACATCTTTCGCTAGCGGGTGTGAGGAGCGAATGAACGATTCAGTACAGCAGGTGCACTCCAGACCATGGATCCACACTACTGGGATACGTGGTTTATTCTCCAATGCCCAAGCAATCTTCGGTGCCATCCCGGCCCCCAGCCCCAGCGATGTGGCAGCCAGACTGCAATACTTGAGAAAACTACGCCGTGTCACTCCTTGACGGCGCATGGCTTGGTAAAAGGTATCCTCATTATTCATAACGCACGTCTCTTCTCCTTGCCGCACCGGCGGGGACACCGGGCGCGTTTGATCGGCCAACGGCGTTCCCCCCGCGGCAAAGGATCAGGCCGCTCCGTGCGTGCAGAATACGGTGAGACGGCAACCATCCCCTCTGCACGGGCACACGCCGTCAGGTGATGTTGTAAAAAAAGCGTAGCTAATTTTTTGCAAAAAACAATATAAAACCTATGGATATGTCTTTTTACGATGGATTAAGAACCATAATTTATTTTTCTGCGATCACCGTCATTTCCCTCTACATTTCGGCAAGTTAAGCGCCATCTCCGCCCCGCTCCGGCTCGCAAAAACAGGCTGGCGTCAGACGCTATAACGCACAGAATGTCTCCACCTTACCGCGCTCACGTACGAAGCCATCGCGCGCTGAGCCCAGATTATTTACACGGCGCCCCGGGATAATCACGCCCTAATAACATCACTAAAAAAATCATCAACTAAAAATAGCATCGCGCATTAAGAAAAAGCGTAGCGTTAATATCCATGCAGGTATCGGCTTATTTTAACCGACCACGACCACCCCACCGTCAACCTAACGCACAGCGTGCAATGGTCGCCATAAAATGGCGTAATAATTAAATTCAATGATAAACATGCAGTAACAATTAAATTTAATCTATTTTATCAATAGTGATGGGAATCACAGTATCAATTGCACGACGACTTACACTAAGGCCGCTTGTTAAGATAAGCCAAGGTACCATACGACCATCTCATCCGAGTTCGGTTTGTTCTATTTATCTCATTGCGAGAGAGTCGACGATGGAAAATAACAACAAAAGCTGGCCGCATATCCGACGTGTGACCCATATTATGATGATGGCTCACCGTAGCTGCTTCGATTTTCATCAGTTCAACGCCCGATAACCCCCTCCTCTCGGCATCCGTCCTGTGCGGCGTGTCATCCTCTTGATCTAATTAGCCTACCTGGCCATGTCAACGCGTAGCCACTGCGACTTTACGGCTTAGATCAGGCGGATTCCCGCCTCCCATAGCGACGAATGCTGCACGATGGCGTAAGCCATCTGACAACGGCATCCCCCAGTTACGGTAGGGCTCCTGCGCCCCATTACCGGGCTGGTCGTTGCCTACAAGAAATTAAACCGCAACGAATTTATGGATAATAAATTTGGCGGACTTACTTTGCCTAAAATCATTTAATAAACAGTAGCCAATGAAACAGTTAAAAATAGCAGTCAGCGATGGCATGCAGACAACCATTATTAGCGAACGCCCTATCGTAACGCTCAATCAGTGTGACTTATGCGAAGTCGCCGCCGTCGTGCTCTGCGCCGCCGATATCCTGTCCGGTGAATTAGAGCGGATCGAGCAGCACGCTTTCGGCATACCGATCTTCGCCGTACTTGCGGCCACGGAAAGCCTCCCCGCCGATTATTTAGCACGCCTC
>NZ_BAUC01000031.1 GCF_000474215.1 Edwardsiella hoshinae NBRC 105699 = ATCC 33379
ACCCCACAGATGAAGCCGCAGCCGTCGCAGGAAATACCTGCGGGGTTGGCGATGACCAGTTGTGCACGATCGCCGGCCACTTCCATGTAGCCGCGCAGTTGGCTCGGGTCGCTGGAGTTGACTTCGTTGAGGATGATGCGGGCGGTGCCGCGCGCCAGCCACGGGTTGCCTTGCACCCAGCCGCCCAACTGCGTCTGTGTGTTTATACGCGAATTGTTGAGGATGGCGCCTTGCGGGTCGACGTCGAATTGCTTGTAGGTGTTGCGCGAGATGCCAGCGGCGCTGGGCGTCTGGATATTCACCAGGGGGACTCCGTTGGCGGCCTCCAGTACCGTCGGGCGCTGATTCCCGGGCGCTCTCGGGTCGGCGACGACCTGGGCATGGGCCAGAGGGAGGATAACCGCCTGACCGAGCGCCAGCGCCAGCGCAAACCGTAAGGGGCTGACCGTGGCGAGGCACCGGCTGCCAGCAGCGGTGCTGCCGGCGCTGGCTCCTGGTCCGTTGCTGCGGACAATCTCGGCGACAACCTGGAACAGGCCCAACGCCCGGTTGAAAACGATGCGATAGAGGTTCTTGTTCATGTCGTCACATCCTTATGCTTGCACGAAATCAGTAGAACCAGCTGAGGCTGAAGCCAGTCGTGAGCGAGTCGCTCTTGAAGCCTCCGGGCTTGAAGAGCGGGGTGCCGGCGGAGAGATCCCAATAGAACCGCCTGGCACCGCCGCGCAGGCCGATGACCGAGCCGGCCAGGTTGCGCCCCCGGAGCCAGCGCGTGGACGGGCCGCCGACGTGGCCGTAGTCGGCACCGAAATAGAGCTCCTGACCGGCGCCAAGCAGCAGCCCCAGTTCGTTGCGCCAGACCCAGCCGCGCTCGCCCAGCAGGGTCAGTTCGCCGTCAAAGCCGCGGACGGTGTAGTGACCGCCGATGGAGAAGCGGTCTTGCGGGACGAGTGGCGTGCGCTCCCATTGCGCGCGCCAGCTACCGATGTAGCGGGCGCGTTGCGACCCGAGCGACAGGGGAACCATGAGCTGGGCGTCGGCGGTGATGACCTTCATCCGCGAGGTGCCTTCGCCGAAGTCCTCCTCGGGCGCCGGCATCGCGTTGAAAGCCCCCGTGCCGCGCCGGTAGGCCAGGCTCGCATCGAGCGTGCTTTCGCCCAGGTATTCGCGGTGCATCAGCCCTAGCTCCCAGCCGCCGGTGCGGCGGCGTTGGATCTCGACTTCGGTGTCGTCGATGAAGTTGTCGGACTTGCGCATCCAGCCACGCACGTAGAGGGTAGTCTTGCGCATGGCATCGCGATAGACGAGCCGCGACAGGCGCAGTTCGGCGTTGTCGCTGGTGCCGCTGTAGACATAGTCCTGGCTGTAGCCGGCGACGGTCTGCCGGTACTCGTAGCCGCTGATCGTGGCGCTGAGCGTCCAGTAGCCGTAGGGCACGCTGTAGTGCGCGGTGTAGCCCTTGGTGCCCTTGCTGTTGCCGTTGAAAACGTCGTGGTTGAGGTTGGCGTAGAACAGGTCGTTCCACATGAGGAGATCATCAAGCGAGACGGTCAGCTCGCCCTGGTGCTTGCCCGTCGCCTTGCTGCCGGTGTTATCCAGGGAAGCGGAAAGCCGGATCGGGGGAGAACGCTGCCGCCAGGCGATGACCAGGTCGCTTTCGCCGGGGCGGGCATCTTCGCCATCGGTCGGGACGATCTGGATGTCCGCCTCCACCGTCGGCACGCGCGTAAAGTTCTCCAGTGCCTGCTCGATGTCGCGCAGGTTGAGCAGATCGCCGCGCCTGGCCGGGACGGCGTTCCA
Organism: Edwardsiella hoshinae NBRC 105699 = ATCC 33379; assembly: GCF_000474215.1. GTDB lineage: Bacteria > Pseudomonadota > Gammaproteobacteria > Enterobacterales > Enterobacteriaceae > Edwardsiella > Edwardsiella hoshinae. The sequence goes on from NZ_BAUC01000031.1 coordinate 1,801, forward strand.
GGCGGTGGCCTTGAGTGATGTGCCAGCGGCGAAGCGAATGGCGCGGATGCGGCCTGGAACGATCGTCAGGGTCAACGTGCCGGTGTTGAGATCCTGTGGCGCTGCCAGGACACGCGTGGTGATGAAACCGCGAGCGATGATGGCGTTCTGTACGCGAGCCATCACAACGTTAATTCCAGCGGTGCCCAGACAGCGACCGGTAAAAGGGTCGCTTCTCGGAGCCGCCGCCCTCAGCGCCCAAGAGAAGCGCTGAGCATCCTCGCCATCAAGCTGGATCTGCGAAATGCGAAAGCATGGCGTCTCGCCAGCGGGCAGGTGCCCAGGCGGCGGCGACGGCTCTGGCCACAACCGCACATCAGGCAACGCTTCCTGTTGCCCGCGCAGCACCCGCTCGCGCTCCTGCTGGCGCAGCACCTCCTGAACGGCACTGTCGTGCGTTTGCGCCTGGGCGACCGCCAACGGCGTGAACAGGCCCAACACCGTCCAATACGCTCGCCAGATCCAAGCCTCCATAGCCCATATCCCTTTGCAGCACATGCAATCAACCGCCCCGAATCCGGCCTGAGCCTTGCGTTCCGCCTGATCAGCACCGTTGTGGAGAATCGAGGATAGAAACGACCAGAGACGGCATGAAATGAGATAATTTTAAATATCGATACCAAAGCCAGATGTAGATATAACGCACTAGACGTCGGTGGTCAACTCTTGTACAAATCCTTCGCGCGCTCTTGGGCCAGGCGGGAGCCGTCGGAATTCGGTCACAGCGACCAATAGCCATGAGAGCCCGTTGGCCCATTCGGTTTCATCTGGCTCATGCCTTCTGGCGCTGAGCCAAGAAACCTCGTGGGAGAGAGACCATGACGCCGACCGTCCTCGTTGACCACCATCGTCCCGCTGGTGCCAGGCACCGATGAATTGGGCGCTTACAGAGGCGAAGTTATTCCCGTCTCCCAGAGACACGGCAAGCATTCGGGAGTCCAATTCTAGGGGATAGAGATGCGAACCAAGTTACTTGGATTAGTGATAGCACTTGGATCTATTACTTTTGCCAATGCTTCATCAACGCTGGAAATCACCGCTCCCTGGGCAGCGAAAATTGACAGTATTATCACACGTCCAATTAACGGGATGAAAACCGGAGATCGTGATGGGCAGATCGTGTTCCTATCCGAGATAGGATCAAACAACGCCCTTGGGCCGGCGTGAGGAGGGGATATCCCCCTGCCGACAGGATGGCAATGCTATCGGCCTCTGCGCGAACACGTGTTCAACCGCAAACGCATGCGTTCGGGTTGACGGCAGTGCGTATGCGGCAGCATCGCTGAAACCAACGTTACTGAGATTGCTGGCTGCCGCCAACAGCGCCTAAACTTCACCTCGCCGCTTCTGGCTTCGGCAGGAAACGTGGGATAGACATCGATCTAAGGAGAACCTCTCTGGCTTGCCCTAGAAAACGATAACAGAGACCAGGCCATGAGGCGCGCGAGTGATAGCCCCATTGTCATCGGTCTAGCTAGATGTTTTTCTGCGGCTTTACGCGGCCTATCCCAAGATAGGTCAGAGTCCTGGCATAGGCTTAGCGGCGACCTGAGGCGTCATACGCCTGGCTACACAACACAGTCGATTGATTGAAAGTCAGATAAGTCGAATTTTATTGGCAAGAAAATACCGAAAAAATCAATTAAATCGTTATGTGGTGGAAATTCAGCGGAGCACTGGAGAGGAGATTGGAGCGGGCGAAGGGAATCGAACCCTCGTATAGAGCTTGGGAAGCTCTCGTTCTACCATTGAACTACGCCCGCGATGTGCAAACCATTATAGTCACTTCCGCCGGCGCAGCAAGAGGCAATGATGCTAAGTGATGAATATTTCAGCATATATCATAGAACATCTCCGCATAGTCGAATTTATCGCCATGAACATCCCTATACGGCGAAGATAATCTGTCCTTAGCGTCGCCAACCGTCGTGCCCTGCCCTATCTATCGTTAAGCGCGGCTGCGATATCCGTCTGGCCTCGCTTGAGGAGACTAAATGGGATGAGGAGAATGGAAGCGAGCGCCCATGATGGTTAACCGCTGGATTCACGGATAAAAAAATCTATGGTCGCCCCCATTTTTGTAACACTGAGCGACGTTGATTGACGGGGTTAACTCTGATTCCAGCGCTGTTATTTGCTCAACAAGCTAAAATTAGCTTCGTGCCCGTGAATTTCTTCCGCAAAAGCGCCTTACCAGATTTATCCTGGCAGTGAACATGAAAAGGGGGTTTACTGAGATCGATACCAATAAGCGCAATGTGTTCCATGATGGCCTCTCCAGAAAGAAAAACACCCTGCCAGCGTGCCGCTCACAGGGTGGGGATGACCATCTCATTCGCCCCGGCTTGGCCGGGGCGGATACGCGCAGAGATCGACGCTTATTTCTGCGGACGCATCGCCGGGAACAGGATCACGTCACGGATGGTGTGGCTGTTGGTGAACAGCATCATCATACGGTCGATACCGATACCCAGACCCGCGGTCGGCGGCAGACCATGCTCCAGCGCGGTCACATAGTCTTCGTCATAGAACATGGCTTCGTCGTCACCGGCATCTTTGGCTTTCACCTGATCCAGGAAACGTTCGGCCTGATCTTCGGCGTCATTCAGCTCGGAGAAGCCGTTACCGATCTCACGGCCGCCGATGAAGAATTCGAAGCGGTCGGTGATGAACGGATTCTCGTCGTTACGGCGCGCCAGCGGGGAGACTTCTGCCGGGTATTCGGTGATGAAGGTCGGCTGGATCAGCTGGCTTTCGGCCGTCTCGTCGAAGATCTCGCACTGTACGCGACCCAGACCCCAGCTCTTCTCGATCTTGATGCCCAGGGATTCGGCGATCTTACACGCTTTCTCCATGTCATCCAGATCGGCAGAGGCGATGTCCGGACGATAGTGGCAGATGGCCTCTTTCATGCTCATCTTGATGAACGGCTTGCTAAAGTCAAAAGTCTGATCGCCGTACTGTACGACGCTGCTACCCAGCACATCCTGGCTGATGGTGCGGAACAGCTCTTCGGTCAACACGATCAGATCTTTATAATCCGCGTAAGCCATATAGAGTTCCATCATAGTGAACTCAGGGTTGTGACGCGGAGAGACACCTTCGTTACGGAAGTTACGGTTGATTTCGAACACCCGCTCGAAGCCACCGACCACCAGGCGCTTCAGATACAGTTCCGGCGCGATACGCAGGTACATGTCGATATCCAACGCATTGTGGTGCGTGATGAACGGACGGGCAGAGGCTCCCCCCGGGATCACCTGCATCATCGGTGTCTCGACTTCCATGAAGCCTTTGTTGACCATGAAGTTACGGATAGCCGCCAGGATCTTAGAGCGCGTACGGAAAGTTTCGCGGGAAGATTCGTTGGCGATCAGATCCAGGTAACGTTGACGGTAACGGGTTTCTTGGTCAGACAGGCCGTGGAACTTGTCCGGCAGCGGACGCAGTGCCTTGGTCAGCAGACGGATAGAGTGGCAGTGGATAGACAGTTCGCCAGTCTGAGTGCGGAACAGTTTACCACGCGCGCCGATGATGTCGCCCAGATCCCACTTCTTGAAGTGTTCGTTATATACGTCGTCTTTCAGATCATCGCGTGCGATGTACAGCTGGATACGACCGCCCATATCCTGCAAGGTAACGAAAGAGGCTTTACCCATGATACGGCGAGTCATCATGCGCCCGGCGACGGAAACTTCAATGTCCAGTGCTTCCAGCTCTTCCTTGCTCTTACCATCGTACAAGCTATGCAGCTTATCGGACGTGGTATCACGACGGAAGTCGTTAGGGAAAGCGACGCCTTCCTTACGCAGGGCTGCCAGCTTCTCGCGGCGAGTCTGCATTTCGTTGTTTAAGTCCAGAGCCTGTTCGGCGCCTTGTTGCTGTTGTTCAGACATAGTGTTTCCTCATAACCCGGCTTTTAAACTTGCCTCAATAAACCTATCCAGGTCGCCATCTAACACGGCCTGTGTATTACGTGTCTCAACGCTGGTACGTAAATCTTTAATGCGGGAATCATCCAGCACATAAGAGCGGATCTGACTGCCCCAACCGATATCGGACTTATTCTCTTCCATCTGTTGACGTTCAGCATTTTTCTTTTGCATCTCAAGTTCATAAAGCTTCGCTTTCATCTGCTTCATGGCTTGATCTTTGTTCTTATGCTGTGAACGGTCATTCTGGCATTGGGTCACCAGTCCGGTCGGAATATGGGTGATACGCACAGCGGACTCCGTCTTGTTGACGTGCTGACCGCCGGCGCCGGAGGCGCGATAAACATCGATGCGCAGATCCGCCGGATTGACATCGATATCGATATCGTCATCCACTTCAGGATAAACAAAGGCGGAGCTGAACGAGGTATGACGGCGACCGCCGGAATCGAACGGGCTCTTACGCACCAGGCGATGCACGCCGGTTTCGGTACGCAGCCAACCGTAAGCATAGTCGCCGCTGATTTTGATGGTGGCGGACTTCAAGCCGGCCACTTCACCTTCGGATTCTTCGATAATTTCGGTTTTGAAACCTTTGGCTTCTGCCCAGCGCAGATACATGCGCAACAGCATGCTGGCCCAATCCTGGGCTTCAGTGCCCCCAGAGCCGGCCTGAATGTCCAGATAGCAGTCGGCACTATCGTACTCGCCGGAGAACATACGGCGGAACTCCAACTGCCCCAATTTCACCTCGAGCTGATCCAGTTCGGCGACGGCCTCATTAAAGGTCTCTTCGTCGTCGGCTTCGACCGCCAGCTCCAGCAATCCGGCCACATCCTCCAGCCCCTGGTGCATCTCGTCGATGGTATTGACGATACTTTCGAGGGAGGAACGCTCTTTGCCCAGTGCCTGCGCACGCTCCGGCTCATTCCACACATCCGGCTGTTCCAGCTCGGCGTTGACCTCTTCTAGGCGCTCTTTCTTGGCATCATAGTCAAAGATACCCCCTCAGAACATCTGTCCGCGCAGACAGGTCCTGAATACGGTGTTTTACCGGATTAATTTCAAACATATGCTGTTATCTTCTATAAAAAGTACACTGGCCAGGAAAGAAAACTGCCACCCTACGCCCCGGCCAAGATGAAAAAACGTAAAGCAACGGGATATCGCACCATGTGATGGCGGATGGGCGGCATAATTGCCCCCGTTATCCCTACAGACTATAGCAACTCGTTTAGCGAAATGGCAGACCTTACGCAGAGATCCTGCACTGTTGCTATAAAATCCGGCACTTAACGCAACAGTTCAACGAATTTACTAATCTGTGCCCCTTCGTTATTAATTATGCTAATAAAATAAAGGGGTGATAAATATCACCCCTCTACAATACATGATTTTGTGCACACTGCCTCAACGCGGCCAGAGGTGCTCAATCATTAACTGTACACTGCGATTTCCACGGTACTCATTAACATCGAGGCGGTAGGCCAACTCCACCTCTCGTACACTCGCGTCCGGCCACAGTGTGGTGTCGACGTTAAAAGCGATGCCGTCCAATAACGGTCCCCCCGCCAACGGCTCCAACATCAACTTCAAGTGGCGCTCGCCCACCAGCCGTTGCTGGAGAACACGGAAACAGCCGTCGAAGGTCGGTTCAGGGAACGCCTGGCCCCAAGGCCCCGCCTCCCGCAACTGCTCCGCGACCGGCAGCGTCAGTTCCTCGCTGCAAAGCGCCCCATCCGACCAGACGACGCCTTCCAACTGCGCCGGGTCGAGCCACTCGCCGACCAAGGTCGCGAAGTGGCGGCGAAAATCCTCAAAGCGATCCGCCGCGATGGTGAGCCCGGCGGCCATCGCATGGCCGCCGAACTTCAGTAGCAAACCGGGATGCAACGTATCTAGACGCTCCAAGGCATCGCGCATGTGCAGTCCGGGCAACGAACGTCCAGAGCCTTTCAACAGGCCGTCCCCGGCCGGCGCGAAGGCGATCACCGGACGATAAAAACGCTCCTTGATGCGCGAGGCCAAAATGCCGACTACCCCCTGATGCCACTCGGGGTGGTACAACGCTAAGCCATAGGGGAGCTCAGTCAGGGTACGCTCCAGCGAGGCGCAGATCGCCAACGCCTCGCTCTGCATGCCCTGCTCTATCTCTCGCCGAGTCTGGTTAAGGTTATCCAAGTCACAGGCCAATGCCCGGGCTTGTGGCATATCCTCACTCAGCAGCAACGCGACCCCCAGTGACATGTCATCCAAACGCCCAGCCGCATTCAGACGCGGCCCCAGCGCGAACCCCAGATCACCGGCAGTGAGACGGGCGGCATCACGCTTCGCCACCTCGAGCAGCGCTCGAATCCCCGGGCGACAGCGTCCGGCACGGATGCGGCGCAACCCTTGGTGTACCAAGATACGGTTGTTGGTATCCAGCGCGACCACGTCCGCCACGGTCCCCAGAGCCACCAAATCGAGCAGCTCGGCCAGATTGGGCGCCGAGCACCCGCGCTGGGCGAACCAGCCCTGTTCGCTCAAATGACGCCGCAGCGCCAACATCAAATAAAAGGCGACCCCGACACCGGCCAGAGACTTCGAAGGGAAGGCGCAATCGACCAAGTTGGGATTGACGATAGCCTCCGCCGCCGGCAGCGTCGCACCGGGTAGGTGGTGATCGGTCACCAGCACGCGGATACCGCGCGCATGTGCCGCCTCGACCCCGGCGTGGGAGGAGACGCCATTATCGACAGTCATGATCACCTCCGCGCCCATCTCGGCAGCCTGGGCGACCACCTCTGGGCTAAGGCCGTAACCATCGTCGAAACGATTGGGCACCAGGTACTGCACGTGATCGCATCCCATGGCGCGCAGCGCCAACACCGATAAGGCGGTGCTGGTAGCCCCATCCGCATCAAAGTCACCGACGATCACCAGACGTAGGCGCTGTGTCAGCACCTGATACAATAACGCCACCGCTGCATCGATCCCCGTCAGTGACGTATAAGAGAGCAGTCCATTGACCCCACGCTCTAACTCCGCGGCGCTGCATACCCCGCGGTTCGCATACAGGCGGCGTAGCAGAGGCGGTAACGCATCCGGCAGGCGACTCTCTACCGCCGCCTCACGCCGGCATAGTCGTGTCTTGATCGCCAATGCCTTACCCTTTCTTCTGACTCATTTGCGCCTGGGCATCCAGCATCGCCAGCATCTCCTTCGGCCCCTGATAACCTGGAATCACCATCCCGTTACTCAGGACGATCGCCGGCGTCCCCTGAATGCCGAACTGTACGCCCAGCTCATAGTGGGACTTAATATTGATGTCACAAGTAGCCGGTGAGATCGCCTCTCCCTTCACGGCATCGTCGAAGGCTTTGCGACGATCGGCCATACACCAGATGGATTGCATATCTTTCTCGGCTTTCGAATCTAGGCCCTGACGCGGGAAAGCCAGATAGCGTACCGTGATCCCCAGATCGTTATACTCCTGAATCTGCGAGTGCAGCTTATGGCAGTAGCCACAGGTGATGTCAGTGAAGACCGTGATCACATACTTCTGTTTCGGTGCCTTATAGACGATCATCTCCGGCTCCAGCTTATTGAGACGCTGGAGCAATAGCTGATTGGTCACATTCTCCGGCACCGCGCCACTGACGTTATACATCGGCCCTTGCAGGATATACTTACCATCATCCGTCACATACAGCACGCCGCCCTCGGTGAAGACCGTCTTCAGGCCCGCTACCGGCGAAGGCTGGATCTGCGTCTGCTGGATCCCCAGCTTCTTCAACGACTGTTGGATAGTGGCATCGTCTGCCCGGGCCAGGCTGCTGACGGAGGCCGCCAGTAATGCCAACCAAATCACGCTTTTTTTCATAACCAATTCCTTTACATTGCCCTCCGCTCAAGCGCGGGGATGATGCTGTTGATGTAGCTGTCTGAGCCGCTCCGTCGCGACATGGGTATAAATCTGGGTGGTGGAAAGATCACTGTGTCCCAAAAGCATCTGTACGACACGCAAATCTGCGCCATGGTTCAACAGGTGGGTAGCGAAAGCATGGCGCAATACGTGCGGTGACAGGCGTTGCGTATCAATACCGGCCAACACGGCATAGTGCTTGATACGGTGCCAAAAAGTCTGCCGCGTCATCTGGCGCGCGCGGTTACTGGGAAACAATACTGCCACCGTCTGACCATTCACCAGCCAGGGGCGTCCATACTCCAGATAGTACTCGATCCAATAGATCGCCTCCTCCCCTAACGGCACCAAGCGCTCTTTGTTTCCCTTACCGATCACCCGTACCACCCCTTGGCGTAAGCTGACATCCTCCTGCCCCAAGCCCACCAACTCGGAGACGCGCAGACCGGTAGCGTACAGCAGTTCCAGCATCGCCTTATCGCGCAATTCCAACGGGTTATCGATCGCCGGCGCCTGTAACAAAGCCTCCACCTGTGCCTCGGAGAGATCTTTCGGCAGACGCTGCGGCAGCTTCGGCGCCGCCAACAACGCACTCGGATCATCGCTGCGCAACGTTTCACGGTACAGATACTGGTAGCAACGGCGCAGCGCGCTTAATAGGCGCGCAGAGCTGGACGCCTTATAACCGCCATCGACTCGCTGGGCGAAGAAATCCTGTAGATCCGTGTGCGACGCCGTCAGCAACGAGAGACCGTGATCGGCCAGCCACGCGGCGAGGGTACACAGATCCTGGCGGTAAGAGGACAAGGTATTTTCGGCCAGATTCTTCTCTAGCCACAGCGCATCCAAAAATTGTTCGATCAGCGCCTGATCCTGCTGCTGCACTCCGACTCCTCAATCCTCATGATGACCTTGCGCCGCGCCGCAGTACATGCGGCGCGGCATTGTCGGCCAGCCTACATGATGCCGGCAGTGGATTCAAATCTGTTACACTGACGTTATCCGCTCTAGCTAACCGGACAAATACACAATGAAAATCGGTCTTTTTTATGGCTCCAGCACCTGCTACACCGAGATGGCGGCAGAAAAAATTCGCGCTATCCTCGGTGCCGATCTGGTCACCTTACATAACATCAGAGACACATCAGTCACGGCGATGACCCAGTACGACATGCTAATCCTCGGTATTCCTACTTGGGATTTCGGCGAGTTACAGGAAGATTGGCAGGCGGTCTGGGATACCCTGCCGACCCTCGCCCTGCGGGGCAAGATTGTGGCGCTGTATGGCCTTGGCGATCAGTTGGGCTACGGAGAATGGTTCCAGGATGCGCTTGGGCTGTTGCACGACCAGTTGCTGCCCTTGGGCGTCAACATGGTGGGCTATTGGCCGACAACGGGCTACACGTTTAGCGCCTCACGCGCGACTTTAGATGAAGGACGGCTGTTTGTCGGCCTCGCCTTGGATGAGGCCAACCAATACGATCTCAGCGATGAGCGCCTACAGCAATGGTGCCAGCAAATCATGCTGGAGGCGGCGGAGCTGCTCTAACCTCCAGCGCTACGCGGCCCCGGGCGCGCAGCCCACAGTACGGGGAAAAAGAGGAAAGCCCCCCGAGCCATGCAGAGCACGCCCCGACGACTAGTCGTCTGCGCCGCGGGTGTTCAGTAATAGCGCGCGTAATTCACTCCACTCGTCGCGGCTCATGCTGTCTGCGGCCAACCACAGGCGTCGCCGACGCGCCGGCCCCGTACAGCTTTGCAACAGCAGCAACACCCCCATATCGCTGATCCACGGGCGGCGGGCTAGACGCCATTCACGCTGTTGCCAACGCCACTCTCCCGTCGCGTGGTATTGCAGCTCCCCACGATTGCGCGCGATCCGACGCTGGCTGCGGATACACTCGAAGATCACCGCCACCAGCAGCACCAGCCAGATGGCGCTGACGCCATAACTCTCCGGCCAAGGGGCCAAGAGAATCGCCAGCACCAACGCGCCATATCCCAGCAATGCGATCACCTGGGTACGCCAGGAGACATGGATATTACAGCACCATGGGGCCACGTGCTTTATTTCGCGTCTGAATCAGGGTAATCATTCGTGCCAGCTCAACATCCTCCGGTACGCCTTGGTTCATCAACCACTTGAATAACTCGGGATCGTCATAGCTCAACAGGCGGACAAACGTCTGCTTATCGGCATCGCTCATCGTCTCATATTCATGCTCGAAGAAGGGCATAATGGCGATGTCCAACTCCCGCATGCCACGGCGACATGCCCAGTGAACCCGTGCTTTATTATTGATATCCATGACTCATTCACTCCGGCTTAAAATTTAAATTTGCGCACTGATGGCAAAATACGGGGAAGGGGCCGCATTGTGCAGGCCTGATTTCACCCCGTCGCTAATCGTTCTCTATTCTAGCGTGAAAAAGAACTTCATTGCGGAAATCCCTTCACACTCCGTCATATTTTGCCGTACCTCAACGCGGCAATATTTGTTATCTGTGCGTTTTTCTTCTGAAGTTGTAATATGTTACGCAATACATCCGCCCGCGCTGACCGCATGCAGAGGTTATTCACGCGTGCTGAATCTCACGGCGGGGAGGCCGCCTCACGCGATGACAGCGCAACGCAATTATCCATTGGCATCGCATGCTGGCTCTCTTACCATGGACACGACTTCCGATATGACCTTACAGGGAACTATCATGAACCTTAACGCCCAATTCACCGCGCAGCCCGTGCTGGCCGCCGCCCAACTGCCCCTCACCCTGATGGCTCTCACCGACTGGCAACTGGTCAACGTCAGTGGCGTGGATGCACAGCACTACCTGCAAGGCCAGCTCACGCTCGATGTCCCAGCCTTAACGGCGCAGCAACATGCCTTGTGCGCGCACTGTGATGCCAAAGGCAAACTATGGAGTACGCTACGCCTATGGCGGCGCGGCGACGGCTTCGCCTATCTGCTGCGCCGCAGCGTGGCCGAACTCCAGTTGCTGGAATTGAAGAAATACGCCGTTTTCGCTAAGGTCACCCTCGCTAACGACCCGCAAGCGATCGTACTCGGTCTCGCCGGTGCGCAAGCCAGCGAGGCGCTGCGTGAGCTATTTAGCGATCTACCCGATGCCAACTGCCCGCTCCGCCAGGCTGCCCACAGCCAGCTGTTATTCTTCGCCGATCCTCAACCGCGCTACCTGGTAGTCTGCGACGATGAAGAGGAGGCGAAGCGCGTCATCCAACGATTGCGCGGCCGCGCACGCCTCAGCGACGGCGAACAATGGCTCGCATTGGATATCGAGGCGGGGTTGGCGATCATCGATGAGGCGAGCTGCGACCAGTTCCTGCCACAGGCGGTCAACCTCCAAGCCCTCGGGGGGATCAGCTTCACTAAGGGATGTTATAGCGGCCAAGAGATGGTGGCGCGTGCCAAATACCGTGGCGCCAACCGGCGCGCCCTGTTCTGGCTGCGTGGTAGCGCCGGGCGCTTGCCGCACGCCAGCGAGGATCTCGAACTGCGCTTGGGCGATAGCTGGCGCCGCAGCGGAACCGTATTGGCCGCGCAGCGTCTGGCCAATGGCGAGGTCTATATTCAGGCGGTATTGAGCAACGATCTTGCCGCTGACAGTGTATGGCGCGTCCGCGACGATGAACGCAGCCAACTGACGATCGCGCCCTTACCCTATACGCTAGACGACGCCGAGTAACGCCCTGACGCCCGCCGCCACCGGCGACGGGCGTGTCTTCTCGCTTGCGACTCACTCCCCGCGCGCGTAGGCCGCGGCTTGTAAGAATAACGCGTGCTCGGGCCGAATGCCGGTATACAAGACGAACTGTTCCACCGCCTGAATGGCGAACACTTCGGCACCGGTGATCACCGTCTTCCCTGCCGCGCGCGCCGCCTGTACCAAGGGGGTCTCGATCGGCTGCGCCACCACCTCGAAGATCGCACAGGCCTGGGCAATCCGCTCCAGGCTAAAGGAGCACGCGCTGGCAAACTCACTTCCCAACATACCGACAGGCGTGGCGTTGATCAGCAGATCAACCGAGGCCTCGGGAGGCAGCGTCTGACACCAGCGATAACCGTAGAGTTGCGCCAACTGTTGGCCGCTGTCGGCATTCTTCGCCACGATGTAGCCACGGCTAAACCCGGCATCCTTTAAGGCACAAGCGACGGCTTTGGCCATCCCGCCGCTACCATGCAGGGCAAAAGTCAGCGTAGGATCAAGGGCATACTGGCGCAACAACTGAGCGATTGCGATATAGTCGGTGTTATAGGCCTTGAGCCAACCGGCGCTATTGACAATGGTGTTCACCGAACCGATCCCCGCCGCCGAGGCGTCCATCTCATCCATTAGCGGGATCACCGCCTCCTTAAAAGGCATCGAGATGGCGCAGCCGCGCACGCCCAAGGCGCGCACGCCGCCGATGGCGGCCACAATGTCGTGTGTGGTAAACGCCTTATACAAGTAATCCAGATCGAGGGCGTCATACAGGTAGTTATGAAAACGCGTGCCAAAGTTACCCGGGCGTGCCGCCAATGACATGCACAACTGGGTATCCTTGCTGAGGTGTCGGGTCATGATTGCTCCTTGAAGAGGGAAAATGTGCGCTGTACGACGCCATCATCATCGCTTAAAACAGGTCGCGAAAAAACGGCTCGATTTTTTGCTGCGGTTCCTCTTTTTTCTTGCCGCGAGGCATAGACCGGCGGTGTTCCCCGCGCACGGTGCCCGCGCTTGCGCCATCCAGGCGCGCAAAAAGAACAGGCCCCGTCGAGACGGAGCCTGGATCACCGGAAATAGAGGAATTAGAAGTTGTATCCCACCACCAGGTAGTAACCCCAGCCGGTCGGATGCAGATCTTCACCCAGCGCCGCGCCCTCTTTCCACTGACCACCGTTATGGAAATAACGCGCCACCACCGAGTAGTGCCAATGGGTGTAGTTCAACGCCAGGATATGGCTGGAGGCGATGGAATTGTTGGAGCGCAGCTGATTACCGTTGGTGCCAGCGCCGGACTTATCGCCCAGACGAGAGCCGAAGTCGAAGTTGGTAAAGCCGATATAGCTCAGGTTACCGCCCCACAGCTCGGTCAACGGTACAAAGTATTTCACCTTGACGCGATAGCCGTCCCAGCTATTCTCGTTAGCCGCACCGTAGTTTTCCCACTGATATTTGCCGTACACGTTCAGTGACAGGCTCATCGGCAAGCCCGTGTCGATGTCCGTCCCCAGACCCATGTACCACGTGTTCTGACGATTATTGCTATTGTGTCCCATGTCGAAGACATAGTCGTTCGCGAAGTACCACTCCTTGAACGGACCAAAGCCCAGGTTCAGGCCGGTCAGCTTATCGATGGAGAAACGCGGCTCGATCTCCATAAACAACGGCGAACCTTTGTCCCATACCCCTTTATCGACGCTGTTACCGACACCGAAGAACTTCGGTACGTCGACATAACCATAGAAGTCGAGCCAATCTTTCTTGGCGAAGGCTTCGTACTCCAGATAGACATCATTGTTACGGAACGGCCCAAAACGCGTGTGATAACTGCCTACCACGTTGACGCTCTGGTGCCACCAATCAGAAAGATACTCGCCGTTGTTGTCTGCCGCCGTTGCATTCATGCTGGTGGTGGAAAGACAGGATAACAGCGCGCCCGCAGCTAAAATTGTTTTTTTCATATGAGTGCCACATACCTTAAAAAGCTCCCTACGCAGAGGGAGACAACGACAACATGTCAACATCGCCACAAATCAGCCATCACTCGCTCAGGTGCCTGCTCGCTGGCCACGCGCATTATAGAAATAAACGGATACAGAAAACTGTGATCCAGTAGGAGTTTTCCAAAAGCGTAATCGATTGCGTTCACGTTTGCGGAGAAATTCGCCGTAGAAATAATACAGTAATTGGGATTCCTATCAAATTAATAACTTGATGATTTTCTGTGCAAAATGTCTAACTTTTGGTTAAAAATCAGGTCAGTAAATTCAATGAGATAAAAATATTTCCGTTGAATAGCGGCTACCAGCCGCGCGCGCCCTACTCCTTCACACCGTATGCTGTTGTAAAAATAATAATCATGATGAATATCTGTGATTCTAGCCACATAAGGCAGCCGGCAGGATGGCGAGCATTCTGACTCTTTTTAGCGTACACGTGTACACTGGAATCATTCTCAGCTAACCTAGAGGAGTAAATTTTCAGCCGGTCAATCGCCGCCTAAAGCCGGTGAGCACTCTATGAGGTCAATAACGATGACAACGGTCAGCCCCCCCCTGCCGAGCTACTCTCTGGCGGAAGAGGTGGCGAATAGCATTAGCCACGGCATTGGGTTTATCTTGGGGATCGTCGGCTTGGTTCTGCTGCTGACGCACGCCATCGACAGTGGCGCTAACGCCACGGCCATCACCAGTTATAGTTTGTATGGTGGCAGTATGATCCTGCTGTTTCTCGCCTCAACGCTCTACCACGCCATCCCTCATCCGGCGGCTAAACGCTGGTTAAAGATCGTCGACCACTGCGCCATCTATCTGCTGATCGCCGGGACCTATACTCCGTTCCTGCTGGTCGGCTTAGACTCGCCGCTCGCACGCGGTCTAATGGTGGTGATCTGGTCGCTGGCGCTGGCGGGGATCATCTTTAAGCTGGCCTTCGCCCATCGCTTCAAGGTGCTGTCGCTGATCACCTATCTCACCATGGGCTGGCTATCGCTGATCGTCATCTATCAATTGGCGCTACGCCTAGCGGGGGGCGGGCTCATCCTGTTGGCCTTAGGGGGGATCATCTATACCTTGGGCGTCATCTTCTACGTCTGCAAACGCATCCCCTACAACCATGCCATCTGGCATGGCTTCGTCCTGGGAGGCAGCGCCTGCCACTTCTTCGCCATCTATCTCTATCTCTAACAACGACAACGGCGGCCGGGTTTCCCCGTCCGCCGTCTTCTTACCTCAACCTCACGACGATGAGAGTTGGCTTATTCTCCCTCCGTCGCCACTTCGCCATGACGGCGCGTCGTGATCTCACGCGTCAAGCGGATCACCACCGGTGACAACAGCAACAATGCCGCCAGGTTCGGCAACACCATCAGGCCGTTAAACATGTCGGCCATATTCCACACCAGCTCCACGTGGAAGAAGGACGCGATAAAAATAAAGACGATCACCAACAGCTGATAGACCCGTACCGCTTTCTGCGAGTTAAACAGATAACGTACGTTCGTCTCCGCATAGTAGTACCAACCGATGATGGTCGAGAAGGCGAAGAAGAACAACGAGGCCGAAATAAACAGGCTACCGAATTGGCCATAGACATAAGAGTAAGCCTGCTGCGTCACCGCGATCCCCTGGCCAGAGAAGACGCCTAAGAAAGAGGCTTGTGTCTGGCCGCCCTGCTGCCACATGGCCATCCCCGAGGTGATGATCACCAACGCCGTTAGGGTAACGATCACGCACACCACGAATACCCCCATCATCGCGATGAAACCCTGCTGCTCCGGGTGTTTCACCTTGGCTACCGCATGTGCGTGTGGCGTCGAGCCCATCCCGGCCTCGTTAGAGAACAGGCCGCGGGCGATACCGAAACGCATCGCCTGTTGAATGGCGATCCCAGCCCCACCGCCTAGCACCGCCTGCGGATTAAAGGCGGCGACGAAGATCGCCTTAAAGGCTGGCAAGATATAGTGGGCGTTCAAGCCCAAGATCAGTAATGCCCCGACCAGATAAAAGATCGCCATGGTCGGTACTAC
The DNA here is from genome assembly GCF_000474215.1 of Edwardsiella hoshinae NBRC 105699 = ATCC 33379. Taxonomy (GTDB): domain Bacteria; phylum Pseudomonadota; class Gammaproteobacteria; order Enterobacterales; family Enterobacteriaceae; genus Edwardsiella; species Edwardsiella hoshinae. Next base: position 17,429 of record NZ_BAUC01000031.1, read on the forward strand.
CTTTTCGGTGAAGGACGCGATACTACGCAGTCCGCCCATGATCACCCCGCCGGTCAGCAAGGCCAGCACCACACCGACGATCCAGCCCGGCACCCCTAACGATCCCTCAAAAGCAGCGGCGATCGAGTTGGATTGCACCATATTACCAATAAAGCCCAAGGCGAAGATGATCAGCACGGAGAAGAGCGCCGCCAACCATTTGCATTTCAGCCCTTGTTCAATGTAATAGGCTGGGCCACCCACCACCTGTCCCTGTTTATCGAAAGACTTATATTTCTGCGCCAGGATCGCTTCGGCATAGATGGTCGCCATACCGAGAAACGAGGAGACCCACATCCAGAAGATGGCGCCAGGACCACCGGCAACGATCGCTGTCGCCGGACCGGCTAAGTTACCCGTCCCCACCTGACCGGCGATCGCCGTGGCAACCGCCTGAAATGAACTCATTCCTTGCTTATCCGCCTTCGCACCGGATAACGACATACCGCCGAAGAGGGCACGGAAGCCGGAGCCAAAATGGCGGATCTGGATGAACCCCAGACGCAGGGTATAATAAATCCCCGTGCCGCAGAGTAAAAAAATCAACAGTTCATCCCACAACAGACTATTAATGCGATTAACCCACTGTGCCAAAAAGTCCATACCTGTCATTACCCGTTTTTATTTTACCTGTCGGTGGATAGGGCGTTTAACGGGGAATAGTCTGCCGCCGTCGCCTGATGAACGGGCGCGGTGATCTCAACCGAATAAACGCAGGAATTGTGCGTCGCCGCCGCCGTGCAGGAAGCCTCTACAGGAAATGGCAACAGCTCACGATGAGAACTCTATCACACTTTCCCGCGAGGAATAGTCGGGGAAATGAGCCAGTGATGCATGAATAAAAGTGATGATAAGCGAAAGTAATAACAGGCGATAAAAACGTAACACTTTGTTTTAAATTAACTTTACCGCAAAAAGCGTTATGCACACCGTTCGACGGCGAGAGAAGAATTAATTAGAAAATTTCATTCGAGAAAATCGTGCGCAGACTGAGCGAGAGGGAACCACGGGGCGTGAAACGACGCCCCTCAGGCGAATGAGGGGCGCAACCATAACACCGCTACGCCCCACAGGCAAATCAGCACGCGGCTTACCGTCCGAAGCCACGTGACGGTCGAGCAAATGGGTTGCCTCCCCGCTCACCTTACGCTTATGCCCAGTCACTCACCGGTGGGCAAGCACATTGCAAATGACGATCGCCATAGACATCATCCAAACGCTTCACCGCCGGCCAGTACTTATTGTCACGGCTCTGGGGACTCGGGAACACCGCCAGATCGCGACTATAGGGGTGCGTCCACTCGCCAGTGAGCTCCGCCTGGGTATGCGGCGCGTTGACCAGCGGGTTATCCTGACGCGGCCACTCGCCAGCCTCGACCCGAGCTATCTCGGCGCGAATAGCCAGCATCGCCGCGATAAAACGATCCAATTCGCGCTTATCCTCCGATTCCGTCGGCTCCACCATCAAGGTACCGGCGACCGGGAAAGACATCGTCGGTGCATGAAAACCATAGTCAATCAAGCGTTTGGCGATATCCATCTCACTGATCCCGCTGCTCGCCTTCAATGGACGCAGATCCAGAATGCACTCATGCGCCACATAGCCCGCCTGCCCGCTGTACAACACGGGGTAGGCGGCACGTAGACGCTGGGCGATATAGTTGGCGTTCAGGATCGCCACCGCGCTGGCCTGCCACAGTCCCTCTGCCCCCATCATACGGATATACATCCAACTGATGGGGAGAATCGAGGCGCTGCCGAACGGCGCGGCGCTGACCGCTCCCTGGCGCGTCGTCATGCCCGGGATATGCACCACCGGATGGCCGGGAACGAAAGGCGCCAGGTGCGCCTTGACCCCAATCGGCCCCATCCCCGGCCCGCCGCCGCCATGAGGAATGGCAAAGGTCTTATGCAGGTTGAGGTGTGACACATCGGCGCCGATATAGCCAGGGGTGGTGATGCCGACCTGGGCGTTCATGTTAGCACCATCCAGATAGACCTGCCCGCCATACTGATGAACGATCTGGCACACCTCTCGAATGGTCTCCTCATAGACGCCGTGCGTCGAGGGGTAAGTCACCATGATCGCCGCCAACGTCTCCCCTGCCGCCGCGGCCTGGCACCGCAGATCATGCAGATCGATATTACCGCGCTCATCGCAGGCCACGACCACCACCTCCATCCCGGCCATCTGCGCCGAGGCCGGATTGGTGCCGTGAGCCGACGCCGGGATCAGGCAGCGGATTCGCTGCCCCTCACCCCGGCTCTCATGATAACGGCGGATAGCCAGCAACCCGGCATACTCCCCTTGCGCCCCAGAGTTGGGTTGCAGGCAGACCGCATCATACCCCGTCAGTTGCGTCAGCCAGCCTGCCAGCTGATTCAGCAGGATCTGGTAACCACGTGCCTGCGCCGGCGGACAGAAGGGATGCAACTGTGCGAAGGCCGGCCAAGTGATCGGGATCATCTCGGCGGCGGCATTCAGCTTCATGGTGCAAGAGCCCAGCGGGATCATCGCCTGATCCAACGCCAGATCGCGCCGTGCCAGACGATGCATATAACGCATCAGGGCGGTTTCGCTGTGGTAACGGTTAAATACCGGGTGCGTCAAGATCGGCTCGCTGCGTAGCAACGCGGCGGGAATACTGCCTTCGCTCGCCTCCTGCGCCAAGATATCCAGCGTGTCGATGTCCAAGCCATGACCATCGCCAAGTAGGATGGCGAACAGCGCCGCCAGATCGTCGCGCGTGCTACACTCGTCGAAGGCGATGCCCACCGCACCGTCCAGATCACCGCGCAGGTTGATGCCGAAGCTCTGCGCCCGCGCCAACACCGCCGCCTTATCCGCCACGACAACCGTCAGGGTATCGAACCAACTGTGGTTACGCAGCGTCATCCCCTTCTGTTGTAGCCCCAACGCCAAGATGTCTGCCAAACGATGCACGCGCTCGGCGATGCGCCGCAATCCCTGAGGGCCGTGATAGACCGCATACATCCCGGCGATGTTAGCCAGCAGCACCTGAGAGGTACAGATGTTGGAGTTGGCCTTCTCGCGCCGAATGTGTTGCTCACGCGTCTGCATCGCCATACGCAGCGCCGGATTTCCGGCGGCATCACGCGCCACGCCAATGATACGTCCCGGCATGGCACGCTTGAATTCGTCCCGGCAGGCGAAGAAGGCAGCGTGGGGGCCGCCGTAGCCCATCGGAACCCCGAAACGCTGGGCCGAGCCAAACACCACGTCGGCCCCCTGCTGCCCCGGCGCCTGCAACAGCACCAGCGCCAGCGGATCGGCCGCCATGCAACAGATCACGCCTCGCTCACGCAGCGTCGCCATCAACGCGCGGTAATCGTGCAACTGCCCATCGCTACCGGCCTGTTGTAGCAGCACTCCGAACAGATCGCGCTGCTCGATGGCCTGGCGTGGATCGCCGATGATCACCTCGATCCCACAGCACTGCGCCCGGGTGCGGACCACATCGATCGTCTGTGGGTGTACATCCTGAGCGATAAAGAACACGTTAGCCTGCTTTAACCGGCTGGCACGGCGCGCCAACGCCATCGCCTCTGCGGCGGCGGTCGCCTCATCCAGTAACGAGGCGGAGGCCAGCGCTAGCCCAGTAAGATCCAGCGTCATCTGCTGAAAATTGAGTAACGCTTCCAGGCGGCCTTGGGATACCTCAGGCTGATAGGGGGTATAGGCGGTGTACCAACTGGGATTCTCCAGCATGTTGCGCAAGATCGCCGGCGGCGTCTTCACCCCGTAATACCCCATACCGATAAAGGATTTGTAGATCTGATTCTGTTCGGCGATCGCCTGCAATTCGCTCAATGCCTGTTGTTCGTCACAGGGCGCACCGATGGGGGGTGCGGCGGGCAGTTGAATGTCGACGGGAACCAGGCGAGCGATCAACGTCGCCAGATCCGGTGCGCCGATCTCCGCCAGCATTTGCTGCTGTTCAGCCGGCGTCGGGCCGATATGGCGGGCAATAAAAGCATCGCTGTTTTCCAGCGTAGAGAGAGTCTGCGTCATGGCTTATGCATTCCTTGGTCGCGCCGCTGCCCGGCGCCCGGCATCGCATTGATCGAGACCGCCCGCGCAGGACGGTCCGGGGGGAGGGACTACGCCTCCAGCGTGCGCTGATACTCATCGGCGCTAAGCAACGTCGCATAGTCGGCAGGGTCGTCCGCCCGGATCTTAAACAACCATCCCGCTTGATAGGGCTCGCTATTGACCAGCTCCGGCGCCTCCACCAGCGCCTCATTCACCGCCACGATCTCGCCGGCCAGCGGGCTATAGATGTCAGACGCCGCCTTAACCGATTCGGCCACGGCGCAGTCGGCGCCGGTTTCAACGTGCTCTCCCACCTCCGGCAGATCCACAAACACCATATCCCCCAATAGGGATTGGGCATGATCGCTGATGCCAACGCAAAAGATCCCCGCTTCCTCGGCGCGCACCCACTCGTGAGACGCGGTATATTTCAACTCTGTCGCTACATTGCTCATCGCCATCCTCTCCTGGAATTGAGTATTGTCTCGTTTGTTTGTCGACTGAGACGTCGGACGCCTCAGGTTAAATCAGACTGCGACCCTGGCGCACAAAGCCCGGTTTTACTAGCGTGACCGCGACCTCACGTCCACGAATAGTGATGCGCCCCTCGCTGCCGACCCCCTGCGGTACGCGGGCCAGCGCGATGCCACACCCCAAGGTCGGCGAGAAAGTACCGCTGGTGATCACCCCCTCCGTCCTCTCTCCCGACGCCGTCCAGAGGCTCACCGTCATGCCGGCACGTAACACCCCTTTCTCCCGCATCACCAAGCCGACCAATTGCGCATGGGGCTGATGGCGCTGACGCAATAATGCGTCGCGACCGATAAAATCGCGCGTCTCCGGCTGCCAGGCGACGGTCCACGCCATATTGGCCTCCAGGGGCGAGATCTGCTCATCCATCTCCTGACCATACAGGTTCATCCCCGCCTCCAGGCGCAGCGTGTCGCGCGCCGCTAAGCCACAGGGACGGACTCCGGCCTGCGCCAGGCGCTGCCAGAAGGGCTGCGCATCGGCCAGTGGCAAGGCGATCTCATAACCATCCTCCCCGGTATAACCGGTGGTGGCGATAAACAGCGTATCGATCTGACGGGCGAAGAAGGGCTGCATGTCGGCCAATGCCAGCCGTTGCTCGGCCCCCAACAATGACGCCACCCGTTCACGGGCGTGCGGCCCCTGTACCGCGATCAACGCCAGATCGTCGCGCACCCGCAAGACGATGCCGAAACGAGGGGCGTGCTCGCCGATCCAAGCCAGATCCCGCTCACGCGTAGCCGAATTGACCACCAGACGGAAATTGTTTTCCGCCAGAAAATAGACGATCAGATCGTCGATCACTCCGCCGCTGGCATTTAACATCGCGCTATACAGCGCCTTACCCGGCTGCGTCAGGCGCGCCACGTCGTTCGCCAGCAAGTGGCGCAAAAAGGCGCGTACATTGGGGCCGTGTAAATCCACGATGGTCATGTGCGACACATCGAACATCCCGGCATCGCGCCGCACAGCATGGTGCTCCTCCAACTGGGAGCCATAATTCAGTGGCATCATCCAGCCATGAAAGTCCACCATCCGTGCGCCATCGGCCACATGTTGCTGATAAAGCACTGTCTGTTTTGTCATTCTCATCCTCGACTGAGTAACGCGGCTTACGCCACACGCGCAGGAATGCCGCAAAAGGGCGGCTACGCAAACGATGACATCGCTCCGACGGTAGCACCGAAAAATGGGATTAACCATAAGATAAAATAGGTGTAACGCGCTCAGCGCACACGGAAGCACGCGATCGATGATGCAGAATATTTCGCCTTAAAAATGCGCACGGATGCACACAATTAACATTTGCGCTGCATTTTTATTGCCGATAAATAACCTTATCGGCTTAATAAGCCGCATAAAACGGCGCAGGAAAAGGGGGATATCGCAAGAAAAATTAATGCGAAAGTCGACATGACATTAGAATATTTCACGCGAGGGCGGCCGAAGCCGCCCCGTGTCTAGCGTATCTCGCTAGCGCCGGTCTGGAGGATCGCCGGCAAATCCGCCAACCCCATGGCATGGCGTACCAGCTGTGGCTTGATACCCGGCAGACGATCGGCCAAGGTCAGCCCCAGGTCTCGCAGCAGCTTCTTAGCCGGATTCGCGCCGGCAAACAGGTCATGGAATCCCTGCATCGCCGCCAACATCAGCGCCGCACTCTGCTTGCGTCGCCGCTCATAACGACGTAGGTAGAGATGATGACCGATATCCTTGCCCTGAGCCTGGAGACGCCGCAGCTCACCGGCCAACTCCGCCGCATCCATCAAGCCGAGGTTGACCCCCTGTCCGGCCAACGGGTGGATGGTATGCGCCGCATCACCCATCAGGGCCAGGCGGTGGCCAGCAAAGCTGCGCGCATAGCGTCCCCGTAGCGGGAACAGCTGCCGCTCGCTACGGCAATGACATAAGCCGAGACGATGATCGAAGGCGATGGTCAGCTCACGCTCGAACGCCTCGTCGTCGGCCGTCTGCAAGCGTTGTGCCTCGCTAGGCGGCAACGACCAGACGATGGAGCAGAGGTGGGCATCGCTCAACGGCAGGAATGCGAGTATCCCCTGCGAGCGGAAGATCTGCCGCGCGATCCCGCCATGCGGCTGCGCGCAATGAATGGTCGCCACCAAGGCATGCTGTTGATAATCCCAGAACGTCAGTGGCACATCAGCCAACTGGCGCAGTTGGGAGTGCGCACCATCAGCCGCAACGACCAAGCGCGCGCTGAGCATCATCCCATCTGTCAGCGTCAAAAACGCTTCATTCTCGCCCCAAGCCACCTGGGCCACGCTAGCCGGCGTCAACATGGTGATCGCCTTGTCTTGCTCGGCGCGCTGCCACAATGCCTGCTGCACCACCTGATTCTCGATGATGTGTCCTAGATGGGAGTGACCATAGGCGTCGGCGTCGAAAGCGATACGGCCAAAGCTGTCCGCCTCCCAAACCTCCATGCCGCGGCAAGCACTCGCCCGCTGCGCCAAGATCGTCGGCCAGACGCCGAGTTGTTGTAACAGACGCTCGCTGGCGATATTCAACGCCGAGACGCGCAGCCCCTCCGCCGCCGGCGGGGGGGGACGTTGCTCGACAACGGCGATACGCAGTCCGCTGCCAGAAAGGGCGTTGGCCAGCGCTAGCCCCACCATGCCGCCACCGACGACAATGAGATCGAATGATTGCATAACTTCCTGTCTTCCCAAGCAAAAAGGCTTAGCGCGCGACCTGGCCCAACATGCGCCGCACCAGCGGTGTACCCAGCGGCGGCAACAGTGCCAAGGCCATCAGGGCCAGATTACGCCCGGCCACCAGTGACGGCAGACGATTGGCAAATAGGCGCACCAGGCTGTCGGTCAACGCCACCGTCGCCTGACAATCGGGCTGACGACGGCGCTGATAGTCGGCCAAGGTCGCGTAACCGCCGGGATCCTGCCCCGATAGCCAAGCGCTACTCAGCGTCTCCGCCAACGTCATCACATCGCGCAGTCCCAGATTAAACCCCTGGCCGGCGATGGGATGCAGCGTCTGCGCTGCATTCCCCACCAGCACCAGACGATGGCTGACATGAGCCTGCGCCTGACGCAACGCCAGCGGATAAGCGTCACGTCGCCCACAGCGCGTAAAACGCCCCAAACGCCAACCGAATGCCTGCTGTAACCGCGCCAAGAACGTCGCCTCGTCCCACTGTGCCGCCTGCTCGGCCTGTTCAGGCGGCAGACACCACACCAGCGCGCTACGCCCCTCGCTCATCGGCAACAGCGCCAACGGCCCATCGGCGGTAAAACGCTCGAAGGCCCGACCGCGATGCGCCTCGCTAGTCGCGACGTTGGCAATCAACGCCGTCTGCGCGTAAGACTCACGATGCCAATGCATGCCGCACATCGTCGCCAACGCCGAGGCCGAGCCGTCGGCGGCCACCAGCAACTGACCGGACAGGCTACGCCCATCCGCCAACCAAGCCGTCACCCCCGCGGCCTGTCGCTCGACCCGCACCACCGTCGCCGGACAGTGCAACGTCACCCCGGCAGCCGTCGCCAACAGCCGGAATAACTGCTCGCCAGCCCGATGCAGCTCCACCACCTGCCCCAAAGCGGGCAGATCGTAGGACGCCGCATCCAGCCACAATGCGCCAGCATGACCGCGATCGCTGATCTGCACTTGATTGATGGCCGTCGCGTGCGCCGCCAAAGCGGGCCAGATACCGATCCGGGCCAACTGCTGGCAGGTGCCCTGTGCCAAGGCGATGGCGCGTGCATCGAAACCGGGGTGCGCCCCTGAGCCCGGGGCGATAGACTCCACCAACGTGACGGGACAACGCCCCGCGCTCAGCGCCGACAGCGCGAGAGCCAGCGTTGCGCCCGCCATGCCGCCTCCGGCGATGATGATGCTCATTCGACGCCGCGTGCCGCAGCCATCAATGCCTCGATCTCGTCGATCGACTTGACCACCCCCGCCGTCAGGATCTCACAGCCTGTTTCGGTGATCAGGATGTCATCCTCGATGCGCACCCCGATGCCGCGATAGGCCGGGGGAACGTCAGCATCCGGCGCGATATACAGCCCCGGCTCACAGGTAAGTACCATCCCCGCCTCAAGCACCCGGTCACGCGCCGGCGTGGCATAGTCACCGACATCATGCACATCCAGCCCCAACCAATGCCCTAGGCCATGCATAAAGAAGGCGCGATAGCGCTGTTCGTCGATCAGCGTCTCCACCTCACCCTGTAGGATGCCGAGTGCGACCAACCCCTGCACCATCACCCGCACCGCCGCCTCCTGGGCAAGACGAATGCTGCTGCCAGGACGATAATGCGTGATCGCCGCCGTCATCGCGTCCAGCACTAACTGGTAGATCTGGCGCTGGGGCTCACTAAAACGCCCGCCGACCGGGAAGGTGCGAGTAATATCCCCGGCATAGTGGCGATATTCTGCACCGGCGTCGACCAGCACCAGACTGCCATCACGCATCGGGCTTTCATTCTCGGTGTAATGCAGGATGCAGCCGTTTTCGCCACTGCCGACGATAGTATTGAAGGAGGGAGAACGGGCACCATGGCGGTTAAACTCGTGCAGCAGTTCGCCCTCTAACTGATACTCATACATGCCCGGGCGGCATTTCTCCATCGCTCGCGTGTGCCCTAGGGCGGTGATCTCGGCGGCGCGCCGCATCACGGCGATCTCCTCCGGCGACTTAAACAGGCGCATCTCATGCACCCAGGGACGCCAATCTGTCACCGTTGCCGGTGCCCGCAAATTCTGGCGCGCACCTCGCCGCAGCGTCTCCAGCGCGGCAAACACCAAGTCATCGGCGAAGGCATACTCGCCCTGGGCGTGGTACACCACATCCAGGCCGTTCAGCAACAGCGGCAACTGCTCCGCGACCTCGCCGTACGGCAAGGCCCGATCGATATTCAAACGCGCCGGCGCCGCCTCTTGTCCAAGCCGGCGTCCAAACCAGACCTCCGCCGTCACGTCACGCACCCGGTTGAACAACACGCTGTGGCTGTGGTTTTCGTCGCTCTTGATCAGCACCAACAGCGCCTCCGGCTCATTGAAGCCGCACAGATACCAAAAGTCGCTATTTTGACGATAGGGATACTCATTCTCAGCGTTACGGCAATGAACCGGGGCAGCAAAAAACAGCGCGGCACTGCCCGACTGCATCTTCGCCAGCAATGCCTGGCGGCGACGCTGATACTCTTGCGGGGTCATATCCATCTCCTGAAAATCGGCAAGTAAATGATACGGCTGGCACGCCGCCGACGCGGTGCGCCCCACGACACAAGCCAGTGACGGCCATGGGCTCAGTAAAGCTGTGCGTGCCATGGCGCCTCTCCGTGCGCGCGTGAACAATACGCATAAGCTCTAGACTACCACGAGAGGAAAAACAAAGGGTAAGGCAAATAGCATCGACGGCGTATGCTGTCGATAACCCGGGGAGTGCGCCTCATTGACTCGCTCGGACGCCAACATCGGCGTCCGAGCGAGTCATCGCGTCACGACACGAGGCCGTGGGCGCTAGGCGACGTTAGTGCAGTTGAGGCGCTAGCGGTGCCGCATCCGGCTGACGGAATTCGCCGTGGCACAGCATGGCGGCCATGCGTACATATTCGGCCACTTCTTCCAAGGAGTGGGCCAGCTCCTCCTGATCCTCGTCCTCATCGTAGCCCAACTGGGCGATGCTACGCAGATCGTCGATCGACTCGCCCACCTCGCCCTTCACCTGGCCCAGCTTGCTCTGCATCATCCCCAGTCCCAGTAGGAAGTGATTCACCCAGCCAGCCAACGCATCGGCGCGTTCGAACACCGTGGCCGCCTCTTCCGTCGGCAGCAGCAGTTGAAAGGCGAACTCATCCCCCTCTAAGGCATCGCGCGTCTGGGTATAGAGCGCCTGTAGCGGCTGGGCGAGCGACGCCGAGAAGGCCGTCCCCTCATTAGTCAAATCATGCACCAGCGTCAGCCAACTGGCGTCACGGTTGCCGCCACACAACACTCCGCTCACTAAACCATGCATCTCGGCGGCGGTCAGCGCCACCCCCTGTTGCTGTAGGGCCTGCGTCAGTACGGCGTAATCCGCCAAGCTATTCTCTGTAGACATACGTATTGGTCATCGTTGACAGGTAAAGTTCGTGTTATGCTACCACCAAGATGAGTCGCTATACCAGAAAGGGCCGTATCGCAAGCCGAGGGCTTGTCACTGCATAGCGGGGTAGATATAGTTAGCGCCCACAGCGTTCCCGGGGGGACGCGGCGCAAAATCGAGCGGGAAGGTAGTATGTCTGCACAGCCGGTAGATATTCAAATTTTTGGCCGCGCACTGCGTGTTAATTGTCCGCCAGAACAACTGGATGCTTTGAACCAAGCCGCGGAGGATCTGAATCAGCGGTTGCAAGATCTAAAAGTTCGCACTAGAGTCACCAATACGGAACAACTGGTCTTCATTGCGGCGTTGAATGTGTGTCACGAACTGGCACAGGAGCGGTTGAAAACCCGCGATTATGCCGCCAATATGGAGCAAAGGATCCGCATGTTGCAGCAGACGATTGAGCAGGCGCTGCTGGAGCAAGGACGCATTACTGAGCGTCCGGGTACTTCTTTTGAGTAAAAACTAACTTACTGATTATACAACAAAATTTACAAAGAAAAGCGTTCCATAAAATGTAAGTTGTGTTAGTATAATTAGTAAGAAAGCAGCAAGATTTCAAATTTCTCTGAGGTGTTCGTGCGCGGGCCAGTCCCCTGAGCCGATATTTCAAACCTTAAGAATGTAGCGCTCCACAACCGGTGAGCAGGCTCGGTCTCCGAGAAGCCTTAAAGTTGCGACGTTGCGTTCACCTTGAACCGCGGGTTCAAGGGTTACAGCCTGCTACGGCACCTCGGAGATTCCCTAATACGCTTATCCTGCCACGGAGCCGACTCCATGCCCCAGGAGCCTGCGTCGCTCTCTCGTCATCACATTCGGCAACAACAACGCGCGTTGCGGCGCTCACTCTCGCCGGCCCAACAACGTCACGCGGCTTTCGCTCTCCGGGATCGCCTACTGGCACAGCCTTATCTGGCACGCCCCTGCCGCATCGCCCTTTATCTGCCCTTTGACGGCGAACCCGATACGCGCCCGCTGATCGCCGCCTTATGGCAACGCGGTCACCAGGTGGTTCTCCCGGTATTACACCCCTTTACCCGCGGCCAACTGCTATTTCTGCGCTACACGCCGGAAACGACGATGCGGCGCAATGCCTTTGGCATCAGCGAACCCGACTTGGATGCGACGCGCGTCGTTCCCCTGACACGCCTAGATCTGATGCTGACGCCGCTGGTCGCCTTCGATGCGGCAGGCAATCGGCTGGGTATGGGCGGCGGCTTCTATGACCGGACCCTGGCCCAATGGCGCCAACGGCGGCAACACGGATTCGGCCCCTATCCCATCGGGATCGCACACGACTGTCAGCGTGTCGCGGCGCTAACCGCTGCCGACTGGGATGTTCCCCTGCCGGAGATCGTCACCCCCTCGGCACACTACCGCTGGCCACAGGCCGGGGCGCCGTGGCAAGCAGTACACGCCTCCCCATCACCTGGCTAGCCCTACAGGCCGTCCCTAAGAGACGGCCCGCAAACCTTAATACAGCAAACGTGCCCGTACGGTACCGGGAATGGCACGCATGCGTTGCAGTGCGGCCTCGGCACGCTCTACCTCCGTTTCGACGTCGATCACCACATAGCCGATGGTCGGCGTCGTTTGCAGATACTGCGCGGCGATGTTCACCCCTTCTTCGGCAAAGATCTGGTTGATAGCCTTCAGCATTCCTGGGCGGTTTTCGTGGATATGCAGCAGACGGCTGACATGCTCCTCATGCATCGGCAAGGAGACTTGCGGGAAATTCACCGCCGACAGGGTCGAGCCATTATCAGAATACTTGGCTAGTTTCCCGGCCACCTCCACCCCGATATTCTGCTGGGCTTCTTGCGTTGAGCCGCCAATATGCGGAGTCAGCAGCACGTTATCGAAACGGCACAACGGTGAGATGAAGGGATCGTTGTTGGTCGCCGGCTCCGTCGGAAAGACATCGACGGCGGCGCCGCTGAGATGACGGCTTTCCAGTGCCTGACATAGGGCATCGATGTCCACCACCGTACCGCGAGCGGCGTTGATCAGGATGGCGCCCGGTTTCATCCGCGCCAGTTCCGCCTCAGCGATCATCCGGTGAGTCGACGCCGTCTCTGGAACATGCAGCGACACCACATCGCTCATATTTAGCAGTTCGGACAAGTGGCGCACCTGGGTGGCATTGCCCAGCGGTAACTTGCCTTCGATGTCATAAAAATAGACATCCATGCCAATCCCTTCCGCCAAGATCCCCAGTTGGGTACCGATATGGCCATAGCCGATGATCCCCAGCTTTTTACCTCGCGCTTCATAGCAACCAGCCGCTTGCTTGTTCCATTCGCCACGATGGGCACGGGCATTGGCCTCGGGAATATTACGCAGCAGCAGCAGGATCTCCCCTAGCACCATCTCCGCCACTGAGCGGGTATTGGAGAAGGGCGCGTTAAATACCGGCACGCCGCGCTGCTGTGCCGCGGCCAGATCCACCTGGTTGGTACCGATGCAGAAACAGCCGACCGCCACCAACTTCTCTGCGGCGGCGAACACCTCTTCGCTCAATTGGGTACGCGAGCGCAGCCCAATAAAGTGCGCGTCGCGGATCGCCGTACGCAACGCGGCGCTATCCAGCGCGCCCTTATGGTATTCGATATTGTGATAACCGGCGGCCCGTAACGCCTCGACGGCGCTTTGGTGTACGCCTTCCACCAGCAAAAACTTGATCTTATCCTTATCCATAGAAACTTTTGCCATGATCTACCCTATTGTCCGAAAAAGCGTATGTGTTATGTCAGCAGTTTGTACAAACTCTAGTCAACATAACAAAATTTACCTCGGCGGCAAGCCATGGCGGCAGCGTACGCCCGACGAATACGCAGCACTAGATAGAGAAAAGTTGCGGAAAATTTTAATAAACAACGAGCTATCAGCGGGAAAAATTGAAGGACGGTAATTCTGTGATAGATGTCACCGAATTCTCGGCAGTAAGAAAAAAGCGCCCGCCGGATACGACGCCCCAGGGAGACGGGGCGCCGAGACGCAATCAGGCCGTCAGGGTTTTCACCCCATCCGCGCAGCCAACCAGCACCACATCGGCCCCCCGGTTAGCAAACAGCCCGACCGTCACCACACCAGCGATGGCGTTGATGGCGTTTTCCAGCTTGCACGGCTCCATGATTTGCAGATTGTGTACATCCAAAATCACGTTGCCGTTATCGGTAAGTACCCCCTGGCGGTATACCGGCTGACCACCGAGTTTCACCAACTCACGCGCCACGTAGGCTCGCGCCATCGGGATCACCTCGACGGGCAGCGGAAAATTACCCAGGATGTCGACCTGCTTCGAGGCATCGACGATGCAGATAAATTTCTTCGCCACGGCGGCAACGATTTTCTCGCGCGTCAGGGCTGCACCGCCCCCCTTGATCATCTGCATGGCGCCATTAATCTCATCGGCACCATCCACATAGATATCCAGCGTATCCACCTCGTTAAGGTCAAACACCGGGATACCTAGGCTCTTCAGCTTGGCACTCGACGCGTCGGAGCTAGAGACGGCGCCCTCGATCTGCCCCTTCATGGTCGCCAGCGCATCAATAAAATGAGAGGCGGTGGAGCCGGTGCCAACCCCTACAATCGTACCGGGCTGCACATACTTCAATGCAGCCCAACCCACTGCTTTCTTCAATTCATCCTGCGTCATACCGTATCCTATGGACTTTGCTACGAAAACGTGTGCGTATTATAGAGCAGCGCACGAAAATACCCCACTATGGGAGCGCAAATTTACGCCCACGTACTGTGTTTTTCCCGTTGCACCTCCCTATTTTATCCGCGACAAGCGGAAAAATGTGGCATATTGCGGTAACGGCAATGCCTCCAGCCGCCACGCGGCGCCTGACTAGAGCCTCTCTCTCGGCGAGGGGGAGCGTTCGCTTGTGCCGTTTTCCAACGTGAGCAATTGCGCTTTACCGATAACAAAAAATGGAACCAAGGGGATAAAGACCATAATGAAACGCCCGGACTACCGGACCTTGCAGGCACTGGACGCTGTCATCCGCGAGCGCGGCTTCGAACGCGCGGCACAGAAACTTTGCATCACACAGTCGGCGGTATCGCAACGCATCAAGCAACTGGAAAATCTCTTTGGCCAGCCACTGCTGGTGCGTACCGTACCACCGCGTCCGACCGAGCAAGGACAACGCCTCCTCGCGCTGCTGCATCAAGTCGAGTTGTTGGAAGAGGAGTGGCTGGGTAACGATAACAGCAGCGATGGCCCCCTGCTGCTCTCGCTGGCGGTCAACGCCGACAGTCTGGCGACATGGCTGCTGCCCGCGCTCAAGCCGGTATTGGCCGACTCGCCGTTGCGCCTTAACTTGCAGGTCGAGGATGAGAGCCGCACCCAGGAACGCCTACGGCGCGGTGAGGTGGTCGGGGCGGTGAGTTTGCAGCCTCAGCCGTTGCCCAGTTGCCTGGTGGATCGCCTCGGGGCCTTAGACTACCTGTTCTGCGCCTCGCCCGCCTTCGCCGCGCGCTACTTCCCCAACGGGGTAACACGCTCCTCCCTACTCAAGGCGCCAGCGGTCGCGTTCGACCATCTGGACGACATGCACCAAGCCTTCCTACAGCAAAACTTCGAACTGCCGCCAGGCAGCGTTCCCTGCCATATCGTCAACTCCTCCGAAGCCTTCGTCCAGTTGGCCCTCCAAGGCACCACCTGCTGTATGCTGCCGCATCTCCAGGTCGAACGAGAGCTGCGTGAAGGGGTCTTAATCGATTTGACGCCGGGAATGGTGCAGCGCCGTATGCTCTATTGGCACCGCTTCGCGCCAGAGAGCCGCCTGATGCGCCGCGTCACCGATGCCTTGCTCAGCCACGGCCGTAACGTCCTGCGCCAAGACTAAGCGGCCGCTCAAGGGGCTATACCCAAACGGGATCGCACGCGATCCCGTGTTCCCTGGCGATGCTTTATTGATTCAGATTGAACACCACCTCGACGCGATCATCGAAGTGAATGGTCTGCTGCTCATAGGTCTGCGCCGCCGACGTCTGGTTAGCGGATGGCGCAGCCGCATACATACGCGTCACCGGCTCCGGTTGGAAGTTGGAGACATGGTAACGAATGCTATACACCGGCCCCAACTTGACGCCAAATCCCTGCGCCAGTGACTCAGCCTGGGAGATGGCATTCTTGATCGCCATCTGGCGCGCCTGCTCGCGATAAACCTCTGGCTTGGCGACACCCAGCTCGACGGAGCGGATCTCGTTGAGATTCGCCTTGAGCGCCCCGTCCAGCAGGCTGTTTAGCTTATCGAGTTGGCGTAGCGTGACCTGCACGGTGCGCACCGCACGATAACCCTTCAGTTGGCTCTTACCATCCTTCTGGTAATCATATTCCGGCATGGTATACAGGTTGGCGGCGCTGATATCCTGCGTCTCAATGCCGTTACGCTTCAAAAAGTCGAAATATTTCGCCACCCGTTGGTCGACCTGCGACTTGGCACCGGCGGCATCCTTCGCACTGGCGCTGACCTGGAAGGTCAGGGTCGCCATATCGGGGACGGCGTCAACACTGGCGGTGCCCGACGTCACCACATGCGGACCTTCTGGCATCTCGGCGGCCTGCGCACTCAGCGCCACCCCACCGACACCCATCATTGCGGCCAAGGCCAATACTGTTAGTTTCACGCTTATCCTCCGCTTTACTGCCTCGTTGCCTGGGAAGCCGCCCTGCGCCACTCGCCGGCACCGCGTGCCTCCCGGCCATTTACCGCCACCCGTAGGCGGTATACTCTCCAGTAGCATAGCGCGCCAACGGCATGTCGGGTATCGGATAATTGCCTACTGTGGCCATCCCTGACGCGCCAATTCCAGCGCAATGAACCACATGACCGCACCGACCAACAGATTGATGGCCCGTTGGGCCCGCGGACGCTGCAACCAGGGGGACAGTCGGGCGGCTAGCAGCGCTAGGCTAAAGAACCACACCACCGAGGCCGTCACCGCCCCAAAGGCAAACCAACGCCGCGGCTCCGCCAACAACTGCCCGCCGAGGCTGCCCAACACCACAAAGGTATCCAGATAAACATGCGGATTGAGCCAGGTCACCGCCAGCAGAGTGATGATGATACGCCAACGCCCCTGCTGTAACAGGCTATCGTCCCGTTCGTTCGCCGCCGGACGCCAGGCCGCCCGCCAGGCACCCCAACCATACCACAGCAGAAACGCCACCCCACCCCAGGTCACGCCCTGCAACAACAACGGAGAGCGCAGTAACAGCGCGCTGCCGCCGAAGACGCCGGCACAGATCAACACCAGATCGCTTAAGGCACACAGGCTGGCAATGGTCAGATGATGATGACGTCGAATGCCATGATTGAGCACGAACAGGTTCTGCGGTCCCAAGGGCAAAATCAGGGCCGCCCCCAGAGCGAAGCCCTGAGCAAAGACAGAGAACATGGTTGATATTTCCTGAAAAATTGGCTGAAAGGCATCATAATCAGCCGCCGCAGCGAGGGGAAATGGGGATTTCTTATCGGGGATTAGATCGACTTATCGTCACTGGCCGAGGCTCGCCCAGCCAGTGACGGTGTAGATTACTCGGCGCGGGCCTTCGCGGCCGATGTACGGTACAGATGCACATCCATCTGCGGGAAAGGAATGCCGATGTCATTGGCATCCAACGCGCGTTTAAAGTTCTCCATCAGGTCAAAATAGATGGCCCAGTAGTCGGCGTTGTTGCTCCAGACACGCACCACAAAATTGAGCGAAGAGGCGGCCATCTCGTTCAAGCGAATGGTCACGCCATCGTCATGCAGAATGCGCGTATCTGCCGCGACGACCTCACCGAGCACGCGCTTAACCACGTCGATATCGGCATCATAGGCTACACCGACCGTGATATCGATGCGCCGCTTCGGTTCACGGGAGAAGTTGATGATGTTACCGGCGATGATCTTACCGTTGGGCACCACGATAATCTTGTTGTCGGCGGTTGCCAGAGTCGTCGAGAAGATCTGCACCTCACGCACCGTCCCCACCACACCGCCTAAATCCACCACCTCACCGGCGCGGAACGGACGGAACAGAACCAGCAGGACACCGGCGGCGAAGTTGGACAGCGAACCTTGCAACGCCAGACCAATAGCCAAACCGGCGGCACCGATCACCGCGATCACCGAGGTGGTCTGTACTCCGAGTCGCCCCAACGCGGCGATAATAGTGAAGGCCAAAATCCCGTAACGGACCATCGCCGCCAAGAAGTGCACCACCGTGACATCCAGACCGCGCGCCTTCAACAGACGGGTCAGCGTCGAGGAGATACCGCGCGCGACCAGTGAACCGACGATCATGATCACCACCGCGGCGACCAGATTAACGGCATAGCTCAACAGCAGATCCTGATTGCGCAGGAGCCAGCTGCCCGCGTTTTGGATCCCATTTACCACATCCAATTCTTTCATCGTATGCTTTAACCTCCAATCTTATTGTCTGCCCGCGGCCTCACTCGTCGACGGCACAGGCAAAAGCAGGCCACAGCTCGTGGCCAAAACCCATGCAGAGTAGCTAACAATCGCCAGAGACTCCACATTTCATTCACACCAATAATCTGAAAATAAAAAGCCATTAATGATGTTTTATTTACTCTCAGACTCCGCGCGCACACCATAAAAAAACCCCGCCGAAGCGGGGTTATTCAACGACATGGCAGGATTACAGCACGTCGATGCAGTTCAGCTCTTTGAACGCCAGTTCCAAACGCTCGATCATCCCGTTCTGGCCGGCACGCAGCCATACACGCGGATCGTAGTATTTCTTGTTCGGCTTATCGTCGCCTTCTGGGTTACCCAGTTGACCCTGTAGATAGCCTTCGTTCTTCTGGTAATACTTCAGCACGCCTTCCCAGGTTGCCCACTGGGTATCGGTGTCGATGTTCATCTTCACCACACCGTAGCTGACCGCTTCTTTGATTTCTGCTGCGGTAGAGCCGGAGCCGCCGTGGAACACGAAGTTCAGGCTGTTGTGCGGCAGGTTATGTTTCTTGGACACATACTCCTGAGAGTTTTTCAAGATCACCGGCGTCAGTTGCACGTTACCCGGCTTGTACACGCCGTGTACGTTGCCAAAAGAGGCGGCGATGGTGAAACGCGGGCTGATGGCGCTCAGTTTGGTGTAAGCGTAATCCACGTCTTCCGGCTGGGTGTACAGCGCGGAGTTGTCCAGGTGGCTGTTGTCCACGCCATCTTCTTCACCGCCGGTGCAGCCCAGTTCCAGCTCCAGGGTCATGCCGATCTTGGCCATGCGAGCCAGGTACTGAGAGCAGATTTCGATGTTCTCTTCCAGAGACTCTTCAGACAGATCGATCATGTGGGAGGAGAACAGCGGCTTACCGGTCGCGGCGAAATGCTTCTCACCGGCGTCCAGCAGCCCGTCGAGCCACGGCAGCAGCTTCTTAGCACAGTGGTCGGTATGCAGGATCACCGGAACACCATAGTGCTCGGCCATCTGATGCACGTGATGCGCGCCGGAGATCGCGCCAAGGATGGCCGCCTGCTGACCTTCCAGCTTCAGCCCTTTGCCGGCGATGAAGGCTGCGCCGCCGTTGGAGAACTGAACGATAATCGGGGCGCGTACTTTCGCTGCCGCTTCCATGACTGCGTTGATGGAATCAGTACCGACGCAGTTTACCGCCGGCAGCGCGAACTGGTTCTCTTTCGCTACCTGGAATACTTTCTGAACGTCATCGCCAGAGATGACACCCGGTTTAACAAAATCAAAGATTTTAGACATGTCTAATCGTCCTGTTTCGTGGGCGTGAGTGTTTTCCAATCGGAACAACATTACCGCGCGCCAGGGCGCGATAAAACAACGGGAGGCACGCGGGCCTCCCGTTAACGGGTATTACTGCTTGGCGCGCTCTTCGAGCATCACCACGGCCGGCAATTTCTTGCCTTCAACGAACTCCAGGAAGGCGCCGCCGCCGGTGGAGATGTAGGAGATCTTGTCAGCGATGCCGAACAGATCGATCGCCGCCAAGGTATCACCGCCGCCCGCGATGGAGAACGCGTCGCTCTCGGCGATGGCATTAGCCACGATTTCGGTTCCTTTACGGAAGTTCGGGAACTCGAATACGCCGACCGGACCGTTCCACAGGATGGTCTTAGCGTTTTTCAAAATAGCGGCCAACTGCTCGGCGGAGGCGTCGCCCAGATCCAGCACCTGCTCATCATCTTTGATTTCGCTGACGGATTTCATCGTCGCCGGCGCGGTTTCAGAGAACTCAGTGGCCACACGCACATCGGTCGGTACCGGGATGTCGCAGGTGGTCAGCAGTTTCTTGGCTTCCGGGATCAGATCGGCTTCATACAGGGATTTACCGACATTGTGGCCTTCCGCAGCGATAAAGGTGTTGGCAATGCCACCACCGACGATCAGCTGGTCGGCAATCTTAGCCAGGGAGTCCAACACGGTCAGCTTGGTGGAAACTTTGGAACCGCCGACGATGGCGACCATCGGACGCGCCGGATTGCTCAGCGCTTTGCCCAGCGCTTCCAGTTCAGCAGACAGCAGCGGACCGGCACAGGCGATCGGCGCAAACTTGCCCACGCCATGGGTTGAAGCCTGAGCACGGTGTGCGGTACCGAAGGCATCCATCACGAAGACGTCACACAGGGCGGCGTACTTCTTAGACAGTGCTTCGTCGTCTTTCTTCTCGCCCTTGTTGAAACGGACGTTCTCCAGCACCACCAATTCGCCCGGAGCGACATCGACGCCATCCAGGTAATCTTTAGCCAGACGCACCGGCGCGCTCAGATGATCGTTGAGGTAATTCACCACCGGCAGCAGAGAGAACGCTTCGTTGTACTCGCCTTCGGTCGGACGACCCAGATGGGAAGTCACCATCACGCACGCACCCTGTTTCAGCGCCAGCTCAATGGTCGGCAGGGACGCACGGATACGCGCATCAGAAGTCACTTTACCGTCTTTAACCGGAACGTTCAGGTCCGCACGGATCAGGACGCGTTTACCCGCCAGATCCAAATCGGTCATCTTAATTACAGACATGGTGAATCCTCTCATTGATTCTCTAAAAGTTGCTTTAAGCTGTGTCGCCGCGCACGGCTACGACGCAGTAGAAACTGCCCGGGACATCGCCAGCGTGGTATCCAACATCCGGTTGGCGAAGCCCCACTCGTTGTCACACCAGACCAACGTTTTAATCAAATGCCGACCACTTACCCGCGTCTGGCTGCCGTCCACGATGGCGCTGTGCGGGTCGTGATTAAAGTCGGTCGAGACCAGCGGTAATTCTGTGTAATCAACTATACCATGAAATGAGGTGGATGCCGCCTTTTGCAGCACGTGGTTCACCTCGTCGACCTGCACCGCCGTCCGCACATTGACGCTGAGATCGATGGCCGTCACATTCAGGGTCGGCACGCGCACCGAGATCGCCTCGAAGCGATCGCGAAACTGTGGCAACACGCGCGCGATACCGGCCGCCAGCTTGGTATCCACCGGAATGATCGAATGGCTGGCCGCGCGAGTGCGGCGTAAGTCCGGGTGATAGGCATCGATCACCGGCTGATCATTCATTGCGGAGTGGATGGTGGTCACCGCCCCCGATTCGATACCAAAGGCATCATCCAGCACCGTAATCACCGGGATGATACAGTTGGTGGTACAGGAGGCGTTCGAGACGATGCGATGACTCGCCTGTAGGCATGCCTGATTCACCCCGTACACCACCGTCGCATCAAGGTCATGGCCACCGGGGTGGGAAAACAGCACCTTCCTAGCCCCCGCCAGAATATGAGCTTCACCATCCGCCCGGCTGCCATAAACGCCGCTACAGTCCAGAACGATATCCACCTGCAACGCGTCCCACGGCAATGCCGCGATCTGCGCTTGATGCAACAGGCGGATACGATCGTCCCCGACCCATAACCAATCATCTTGCTGACGCACCGGCCACGCGAAACGGCCATGGCTGCTATCATACTGCAACAGATGCGCCATGCCTGCCGATGCCGCTAACTCGTTAATCGCGACGACGCGGATCTGCGCTCGCCGCCCCGACTCATACAACGCCCGTAGCACATTACGCCCGATGCGTCCAAACCCATTGATGGCGATACGTAAGGACATCTCACTCTATTCCTCATCCGGCAAAAGAGGCTCCAGAGTAATCGATGCCTGCGGCGCGGGGATGGCTTCTTGCAGCAAAAAACGCCGCTGTCCCCATCACTTCGTCACCACTCTCCCCATCAACTGAAACGCTTCAGCTAAGAATAAACCAAACCTCGGACAAAGAAAATACGGTAGGAGAAAAGGGCGTAGCTTGAGGGGAGATTTGGATGGAAACGTGCATCTCATCACAAATTTAGTCTGAAAAATAGCAAGAGCAACACGACGATGACCATAACGTCCCAAAAAAACGGGGCCGTAGCCCCGTCTATCATTAAACCGTGATGGCGAGGCCTTAGTTCAGCAGTGCGCGCGCCTTGGCCAACACGTTATCGACGGTGAAGCCGAACTCAACGAACAGCTGTTCAGCCGGCGCAGACTCACCAAAGGTGGTCATACCGACGATAGCGCCGTTCAGACCGACGTACTTGTACCAGAAGTCGGCGATGCCGGCCTCAACCGCCACACGAGCGCTGACGGCAGACGGCAGCACCGCTTCACGATAGGCGGCATCCTGCTTGTCGAACACTTCCGTTGACGGCATGGAGACCACACGCACCTGGCGCCCTTCTGCGCTCAGTTGGGCGGCGGCTTTCATCGCCAGTTCCACTTCGGAACCGGTGGCGATAAAGATCAGCTCCGGCTGGGCGTCACAATCCTGTAGGATATAAGCACCACGCTCGATGTTGGCCAGTTGCTCGGCAGTGCGCTCCATCTGCGTCAGGTTCTGACGAGAGAAGATCAGCGCAGACGGCCCATCCAGACGCTCGATAGCCTTCTTCCAGGCCACGGCAGATTCGACCTGATCACACGGACGCCAGGTGTTCATGTTCGGCGTGGTGCGCAGGCTCGCCATCTGCTCGACCGGCTGGTGCGTCGGGCCATCTTCACCCAGACCGATGGAGTCATGGGTGTAAACCTGAATGTTGCGGATCTTCATCAGCGCCGCCATACGCATGGCGTTACGGGCATATTCCATAAACATCAGGAAGGTCGCGCCATAGGGGATAAACCCACCATGCAGTGCGATACCGTTGATGATGGCGGTCATGCCAAACTCGCGCACGCCGTAGTGAATGTAGTTGCCCGCGGCATCGTCATTCAGCGCCTG
Source organism: Edwardsiella hoshinae NBRC 105699 = ATCC 33379 (assembly GCF_000474215.1). Taxonomy (GTDB): domain Bacteria; phylum Pseudomonadota; class Gammaproteobacteria; order Enterobacterales; family Enterobacteriaceae; genus Edwardsiella; species Edwardsiella hoshinae. Next base: position 40,438 of record NZ_BAUC01000031.1, read on the forward strand.
GGAGCCGGACCACATGGTCAGGTTGCTCGGTGCCAGGTCGGCAGAGCCGCCCAGGAATTCCGGCAGCAGTTTGCCGAAAGCTTCCAGCGCGTTCTGAGATGCCTTACGGCTGGCGATCTTGGCCGGGTTGGCCTGCAACTGTTCGATGAACTTACGGGCTTCACTGTCCCAGCTAGCCGGCAGTTCACCGTTGATGCGGCGTTTGAATTCGGCAGCCAGCTGCGGGAACGCGGCCTGATAGGCGGCGAAACGCGCGTCCCAAGCCTGCTCTTTGGCCTGACCGGCTTCCTTGGCATCCCACTGCGCGTAGATTTCCTGCGGGATGACGAACGGCGGGTAGTTCCAGCCCAGTTGCTCACGGGTCGCGGCGATCTCGGCGTCGCCCAACGGCGCGCCGTGAGAGTCGTGGCTCCCGGCCTTGTTCGGCGAGCCGAAACCGATGATGGTCTTGCACATCAGCAGAGACGGCTTGTCGCTCACGCTGCGTGCCGCTTCGATAGCGGCCTTGATAGCTTCGCTATCGTGACCATCGACGTCACGCACCACGTGCCAGCCGTAGGCCTCGAAACGCTTGGCGGTGTCGTCGGTAAACCAACCGTCGACGTGACCGTCGATGGAGATACCGTTGTCATCGTAAAACGCGATCAGCTTGCCCAGCTTCAGGGTACCGGCCAGAGAGCAGACTTCGTGCGAGATGCCTTCCATCATGCAACCGTCACCCATAAAGGTATAGGTGAAGTGGTCGACGATATCATGCCCCGGGCGGTTAAACTGCGCGGCCAACGTACGCTCGGCAATGGCCATGCCGACGGCGTTGGCAATGCCTTGGCCCAGCGGCCCGGTGGTGGTTTCGACGCCCGGGGTATAGCCGTATTCCGGGTGACCCGGGGTCTTGGAGTGCAGCTGACGGAAGTTTTCCAGCTCGGACATCGGCAGATCATAGCCGGTGAGGTGCAACAGGCTGTAGATCAGCATCGAACCATGGCCGTTAGACAGCACAAAACGGTCGCGGTCGGCCCAGTGCGGGTTGGCCGGGTTATGGTTCATGTAATCACGCCACAGGACTTCGGCGATATCCGCCATCCCCATCGGGGCGCCCGGGTGACCGGATTTGGCCTTCTGCACCGCATCCATGCTCAGGGCACGAATAGCATTGGCAAGCTCTTTACGAGAGGACATGTTCTACTCCAAGTCGGATTGTATGAAAACAAGGGTTCGCCGTATTGTCTCAGACTCGGAGTGAAAACGGCAATCCTTATCGTGGTGCGGCCAGAGGGAGAGGCCACAAATCCACGATCAGGCGCGTTCACGCCGCCTCACAGAGAGACCGATGCGCTACGGCTTAGCATCGCGGCCTAGGGTAACATACCCGTCTCTCTCGCCAGACAGACAGCGCACCGTGATGGCGCTAACTCGGCATTTTATTGCGCTATCCAGTACCGTGCACCACGGTCGCTTTAGCTCCACGGCGTTATCTTGCGTCATTATTCAACAAAAACTTTCCTTTTCTTTTGATTGTACGTTATGCGATCACTATCGCGGTCAATCAATGTTTCAAATTGTTATCTTTGCTTTCGAACAATAAAAAAGGAAGCGATTATGTCTCTCTCACGACGCGAGTTTTTGCAGCGTACCGCCGGCGGGATCGCCGGCGTCGCCCTCGGCGCACCGGCGCTGGCTGCTGACGGTGCCACAGCTAACACATCACAGCGGGCGACGCCCCCGCGTAACATCGTCATCATCACTGCCGATCAGTTGGCGCGCCGCGCCGTCGGCGGCTATGGCAATCCGCAAGTCACGACCCCGGCCATCGACAGCCTGATCGCCCGTGGCACCCGCTTCGAGCACGCCTACTGCCCCTATCCGCTGTGCGCGCCATCACGCGCCTGCTACTGGACCGGGCGCCTGCCGCATCAGACCGGGGTGATCGCCAACGACAGCCCCAACATTCCACAAGACATGGTGACGCTGGGCGAACTGTTCAGCCAGGCTGGCTATGAATGCCGCCACTTCGGCAAACGCCACGACTACGGCGCACTGAAGGGCTTCGACTGCGCCGAACAGATCGAGTTACCCTACGACAGCCCCGCTGCCTACCCGGTCGACTACGATACCCGCGAAGACGTCTATTGCCTGCAAGAGAGCCTCAAGTATATCGATACCCTAAAGGGACGCAGCAGCGACCATCCCTTCATGCTGGTGGTCGAATTCAATAACCCGCATAACATCAACGGCTGGACCGGTGCCTTCGCCGGTCCGCACGGCGAGATCGAGGGACTGGGGCCTTTACCTCCGCTGCTGGATAACTTCGACACCGCCGCCGATCTGGCTAACCGTCCTCAGGCCATCCAGTACGCCTGCTGCACCCATAACCGTGTGATGCAGGCCGCCAACTGGAATGAGCTCAACTTTCGCCAGTACCTCAAGGCCTACTATCACTTCACCGCCCTAGCCGACGACTGCATCGGCCAGGTGCTGGCGGCACTGCGCGCCGGCGGCCACGGCGACGACACGCTGGTGGTTTTCTTCGCCGATCATGGCGACGCGATGGGGGCACACCGTCTGGTGGCGAAGATGAATTGGTTCTATGAGGAATCGACCAACGTCCCGTTGGTCTTCGCCGGCCCCGGCATCCGCCCCCAGGCCAGCAGCGATCATCTCACCTCGCTGTGCGATCTGCTGCCAACCCTGTGCGACTACGCCGGTATCACGCCGCCGCCGGGGCTGTATGGCCGCTCCCTGCTGCCGATCCTACGTGGCGAGCAGCCGCAGGCGTGGCGCGATGAGGTCATCACGCAATGGAATACCGACCGCAACGTGGACGTTCAACCGGCCCGCATGCTGCGTACCGATCGCTACAAGTACATCATCTATAAGGAGAATGAAGAGGAAGAGCTGTACGATCTACACCTGGATCCCGGTGAGACGCGCAACCTGGCTCACTCAGCGCAGCATCAGGAGCAACGGCGCGCCTTACGTGCGCGTTTCGACGAGTATGTCCGTAACCAGGTCGATCCCTTCTACAGCCAAGAGGCGATCATCGACCGCCGCTGGCGTAGCCATCCTGTCGGCTATCAGCACCATCAGGGACAGACCAGTATTCAGGTCTACCAGAAGGAAATCCGCCCGTTGATCATGAACAAGGAGTTCGAGAAGGCGCGCGAGATCCGCCTGGCGCTCTACCGCCAGGCCCGCGCCTCCTACGGCGGCGCAGGTTAACCGTTCCTGTGCCGCTCGCCGCCAGGGCATAAAAAAGGCCGGGCATCGCCCGGCCTCGACGCTTGCGGCGCGAGGATTACTTCTTCGCCGCCTGAATATACAGCATCTCCAGCGCCAGGGTCGCCGCCGCCAGGGCGGTGATCTCCGACTGGTCATACGCCGGCGCCACCTCCACCACATCCATCCCAACGATGTTCAGATCTTGCAGCCCACGCACCAGTTTCAGGGCGCGATCGGAGGTCAGGCCGCCGATCACCGGCGTGCCGGTGCCCGGGGCATGAGCCGGGTCTAAACAGTCGATATCGAAGGTCAGATAGACCGGCATATCGCCGACGATACGTTTCACCTCAGTCAGGGTCGCCTCGACGCCGCGATCGTTCACCTGAGCGGCATCCAACACGGTGAAGCCGTTATCCTGATCGTATTCGGTACGGATGCCGATCTGCACCGAATGCTGCGGATCGATCAACCCTTCATTGGGCGCATGGAAGAACATGGTGCCGTGATCGAACAGGCTACCGTGAGCATAGGTATCGGTATGGGCGTCGAAGTGAACCAGCGCCATTTTACCGAAGTGTTTGGCGTGCGCGCGCAGCAGCGGCAAAGTCACGAAGTGGTCGCCGCCGAAAGTCAGACAGCGCTTGCCACTGGCGAGTAGACGCTCGGTATGCGCCTGCAAATTGTCGCTCATCTCCTGGGCGTCGCCGAAGCTGAACACCACATCGCCGCAATCCACCACCTTCAGGCGATCGCGCATGTCGAAGTTCCACGGCCAACGCTTGCCTTCCCAGGCCAGGTTGGTGGAGACCTGACGGATCGCCGCCGGTCCGTGACGCGCACCGGCGCGGCCGGAGGTGGCCATGTCGAACGGCACCCCGGTGATCACCCAATCGGCATCGCCGTCATACGGCATGAAGTCCAACGGCAGACGCAAGAAACCGAAGGCGTTGGAGACCAAAGAGTTATCAGGTTTATGCCCGAGAGTACACATACTCGCTCCTCATATAAATCCCGCCGCCGTGGCTCAAGACCAGACGGACTGGCGGCGTCGCGATGAAAAAAAAATCCCTCCCGCGTCGTTGGCCCGACGAGGAAGGGATTATCTGTTCGCTTGACAGCGTATTGCCGCCGATTATGGCGGCAAGCCAGCGGGACTGCAAGCCCGCCAGCCATCTTGCGTTCAGCGGCGCACTCCTGTGGCGCTTACTCCTCTTCCAGGTAGGTGTACCCGTACAACCCCGCCTCGAATTCTTCCAGGAATTGCGCCTGTAACCCCTCATCCAACTGCGCGGCACGCACCTGATCGCGGAAGTGCGTCAGCAACACCTGCGGATCGAGCTGCACATACTCCAACATCTCTGCCACCGAGTTGCCGTCGTAGGATTCGTCCACCTCGACGCTGCCATCTTCAAACACATACACATCGACCGTGGCGGTATCGCCAAACAGGTTATGCATGTTGCCGAGGATCTCCTGGTAGGCACCGATCATGAAGAAGCCCACCAGCGGCGGATCCTGCGGATCATACTCCGGCATCGGCATGGTGGTCGCCACCCCGTCGCCATCGATATAGTGATCGATGGTACCGTCCGAGTCGCAGGTGATGTCCAACAATACGGCACGGCGCGTCGGCACCTTATCCAGTCCACTGAGCGGTAGCACCGGGAACAGCTGGTCGATCCCCCAAGCATCCGGCATCGATTGGAACAGGGAGAAGTTAACATACAGCTTGTCGGCCATCCGCTCTTGCAGTTCATCGATGATCGGGCGGTGGGCGCGATTACTCGGATCCAACTGCGTCTGTAGCTGATTACAGATGGCCAGGTACTGCTGCTCGGCCCAGGCGCGTTGGCTCAGGCTGAGTATGCCGTGGGCGTACTGGCTGTGAACGTCGTGCAGATCGAGCTGGCTGTCATGCAACCACTCACGCAGTGAACGGCGGCCGCCCGGCGTCTGCATCTCCTCCCAGGTCGCCCACAGGCTCTGCAAGGCACGCGGGGCATCGCTAGCCGGCGGCTGTGGCTGCGGAAATTCATTACGTTCCACACCGATGATGTTGGAGACCAACACCGTATGGTGCGCGGTCACCGCACGTCCCGATTCGGTGATCACCGTCGGGTGCGGTAGACCGTGTTCATTACAGGCATCGCCTATGCCCCAGATCACGTTGTTGGCGTATTCGTTCAGGCCATAGTTGACCGAGCAGTCCGACTGGGAACGCGTCCCTTCGTAATCGACCCCCAAGCCGCCGCCGACGTCGAAGCACTGGATATTCACCCCCAGTTTGTGCAGTTCGACATAGAAACGTGCCGACTCGCGCACCCCGGTGGCGATGTCACGAATGTTGGCCATCTGCGAACCGAGATGGAAATGCAGCAGTTGCAGACTCTCCAGGTGCCCAGCCTGACGCAACGTCTCGACCAGATGCAATACTTGGGTCGCCGACAGGCCAAACTTAGACTTCTCACCGCCGCTCGACTGCCACTTACCGGAACCCTGCGAGGCCAGACGCGCTCGTACGCCGAGGCGCGGCACCACGTTCAGGCGCTGCGCCTCTTCCAGCACCAGGTTAATCTCGCTCAGCTTCTCGATGACCAGATAGACCTTATGCCCCAGCTTCTCGCCAATCAGAGCCAGACGAATATATTCGCGATCCTTATAGCCATTGCAGACGATGACACTACGCGTCATGCCAGCATGGGCCAGCACCGCCATCAATTCGGCCTTCGATCCCGCCTCCAGCCCCAACGGTTCACCGGAATTGACCAGCGATTCGATCACCCGACGTTGCTGATTGACCTTGATCGGGTACACCAGGAAGTAATCCCCCTGATAACCGAATGCGGTTCGGGCGCGTCGGAAGGCGGCGTTGATCGAGCGTAAACGGTGTTGCAGGATCTGCGGGAAGCAGAACAGCGCCGGCAGGCGCTGCTGGCGATCGGCCTGGATCTGCAACGCCAACGCCGTCAGATCGACTCGTGCCTGCGGCACATCGGGATCGGGACACACGGAGATGTGGCCCAGCTCATTCACATCGTAATAGTTGCCACCCCAATAGGCGACGTTGTAGGTGCTCAGCATCTTGCTGGCATTACTATCGCTCATGGCGACCTCCTGCATGGAACGCAACGGGGAAGTATCGACCGCATCTTGCGGATACTGTGCAATCAGATCAGACACGAGCGACTCCTTCGATGGCAGTGTGGCTAACCTTTGCGCCCGTCACTATCGCAGCATCATCTGCATAGAACAACCCACACGCCGGGATTTTTGGCGTGACCACAAAGCTCAGCGCCGGACGAAATACCGGGCCGATATTAGTATAAGAACAAAACACGTCGTTCACTCCGTGGGTCGGGGAAACCGCCAGTAACGGCACACCCCCTATGAATACATGCCTGTAGCCGAACGCCACAGGTTACCCTGGTTCAGTCATCAGATGCCGTAAACGGCGCACGAATCCTGAGGTAGACCCAAGCCTTCATCTCAAGGATGAATAACATCGGGAAAAAGCAAGAAATGAGGATAAAAAGGAAGGAAGGCGCGTTGCGCAAAACGCGTCGCCATGACGCAGAACGCTGCCGGGAGCAGCACGTTTCACCACAGCCTCAACACGGATCATTACCTGAACCACCTCCATCGCTGCCATTTAGCACGACAGCACTTCAAAGTTAACAGCATGATAAAACTGACAGTATGGATACCCATACCCTCCTCGGCCGGAAGTGGGACACATAGCCGCCCCGAAATGCGCCGCCTGACGTCGCGATCGACGCCGAAAAGCAGCAACAAGCCGGTTAAAGCGTGATGTACCGGTAAGCCGCGCGCCGTTTATACCGACAACCGAGCAAAAAAGCAAAATGAAATTATTCTCCCTAGCGCTCACCGGCGTCGCCTGGGCGCTAACGCGCCTTTATCGTGCGTTTACGCAAAAAAAGGGGTGGAAAAAACCTCGTGGCTTCGCCTAAAATAGCCGTCCAGATGTTAATCCATCTATACTTTTTAACCGATAAACTGCTTAACGGCTTTGCCTGAGGGGCGTTGCAGGAAGCATCAGACAGCAGTGGGAGGCGCGCGGCGTATCCCCCTGATGGCTCACCCCATGCAGCACGCAGTGTCAACGCAGCGCAGTAGAATCAACCCGTCTTTTGAAGGTAAAGAACACCATGGCCAAACACCTTTTCACCTCCGAATCCGTCTCTGAAGGACATCCGGATAAGATCGCCGACCAAATCTCCGACGCCGTGTTGGATGCCATCCTGGAACAGGATCCCAAGGCACGCGTCGCCTGTGAAACCTATGTTAAGACCGGGATGGTCCTGGTCGGCGGTGAAATTACCACCAACGCTTGGGTCGACATTGAAGAGCTGACCCGTAAGACCGTGGCCGACATCGGCTATGTCAGCTCCGATATGGGCTTCGATGCCAACTCCTGCGCAGTGCTGAGCGCCATCGGTAAGCAGTCTCCGGACATCAACCAGGGCGTCGATCGCTGCGACCCGCTGGAGCAGGGTGCCGGTGACCAGGGCATCATGTTCGGTTACGCCACCAACGAAACCGACGTACTGATGCCGGCCCCGATCACCTATGCCCACCGTCTGATGGAGCGCCAGGCCGAAGTCCGCAAGAATGGCACCCTGCCGTGGCTGCGTCCGGATGCCAAGAGCCAGGTCACTTTCTTATATGACGATGGCAAGATCGCCGGTATCGATGCGGTGGTGCTGTCCACGCAGCATGCCGATAGCATCGGCCAGAAAGAGCTACAGGAAGCGGTGATGGAAGAGATCATCAAGCCGGTTCTGCCGGCTGAATGGCTCTCCGCCGCCACCAAATACTTCATCAACCCGACTGGTCGCTTCGTCATCGGTGGCCCGATGGGCGACTGTGGCCTGACGGGGCGTAAGATCATCGTGGATACTTACGGTGGTGCCGCCCGTCACGGTGGCGGTGCCTTCTCCGGTAAGGATCCGTCCAAGGTCGACCGCTCTGCCGCCTATGCCGCACGCTATGTCGCCAAAAACATCGTCGCCGCCGGCCTGGCCGAGCGCTGCGAGATCCAGGTCTCCTACGCCATCGGCGTCGCCGAGCCGACCTCCATCATGGTAGAAACCTTTGGCACGGAGAAAATCGCGCAAGAGCAGCTGATCCAGCTGGTGCGCGAATGTTTCGATCTGCGTCCGTACGGTCTGATCCAGATGCTGGATCTGATCCAGCCTATCTATCGCCAGACCGCGGCCTACGGCCACTTTGGCCGTGAGCAGTTCCCGTGGGAGAAGACCGACAAAGCGGCGCTACTGCGCGATGCTGCCGGCCTGAAATAAGCCCTCAGCCCCAGCAGGCGCTCAGGCGCCTGCTGGGGTTGCGCAGCCTCTCGCGACGCACGCCTCGCCCCTGCCCGCTCGTCTACCGTCTACCGTCTACCGTCTACCGTCTACCGTCTACCGTCTACCGTCTACCGTCTACCGTCTACCGTCTACCGTCTACCG
>NZ_BAUC01000030.1 GCF_000474215.1 Edwardsiella hoshinae NBRC 105699 = ATCC 33379
CATCCAACGCTAGCGGTGCCACCCCGACACTGGCGGGGATCGCCGGCTGAGGGTGATGGGCGCCGCGCATCTGCTTATACAGCATATCGGCGATGCCCATCCCCTTGCCTGCCGCCATCTCCTGCGCCACCTGCTGATCGTACAGCGAGGTATAGAGGCGGCTCTGTTCGCTGTCGAGCAGCCCCTCCTGCGGCGTCGCCTGGCGCATGCTCTTGAGCATCATTTGCAGAAACATGCCCTCCATCTGACGCGCTGTCTCACGCAATGCTTTGTCGGAGCCGCCAGCGGCGCTGTATTTCAGCGAATTAAGCGCCTGCGCATCGTAGGCAGCGCTGCTAAACGCCAGGCTATCGTCGGCCATTAGATGATCTCCAACTTGGCACGCAAGCAGCCTGCACTCTGCATCGCTTGCAGGATTGACATCAGATCGTTCGGCGTCGCCCCCAAGGCGTTCAAGGCCCGGACCACGCTATTCAGGTTGGCACCCGCCCTAACCTGATGCAGCGATCCGCCGCCTTGATTGACCGAGATCTGCGTGTTTGGCGTCACCACCGTCTGGCCGCCGCCGAACGGCGTATTCGGCTGACTGACATTCATCTGGCGATCGACCACCACCGACAGGCTCCCCTGGGCTACGGCGCACGAATCCAATTCGACGTTGCGGTTCATCACCACCGAGCCGGTACGTGAGTTGATGATCACCTTGGCGTCGAAGGTGCCGACGTTGACCTCAATATTCTGAATATTCGCTAAAACGCGCACCTGATTGCTGCCGCCCTGCGGCACCAAGACCTGTACGGTCCGAGCATCCAACGGCGTGGCGGCGCCCAAGCCGTTGGCGCGGTTAATCGCATCGCTAATACGCTGCGCCAAGGAGAAGTCTTCGTTATTCAGCTCCAGGTTGATCACGTTGCTGTTACCGAAGGTGGTCGGCACCGCGCGTTCGATGGTGGCGCCGCCGCTGATGCGGCCCCCCGACAGCTGATTCACCTGTACGCTGCTGCCGCCGGCCGAAGCACCAGCCCCACCGACCAACACGTTCCCCTGTGCGAGGGCATACACCTGGTTGTCGACCCCTTTCAGCGGGGTCATCAATAATGTTCCACCACGCAGACTCTTGGCGTTACCCATCGACGAGACCACCACATCGATGGTCTGCCCTGGCTTGGCGAAGGGAGGCAGATTCGCGGTAACCATCACCGCCGCCACGTTCTTCAGTTGCATATTGGTGCCGGCGGGAACAGTGATCCCCAACTGCGACAACATATTGTTGAGGCTCTGCGTGGTAAACGGCGTCTGCATCGTCTGGTCGCCGGTGCCATCCAGCCCAACCACCAGGCCATAGCCGATCAGGGCATTGTTACGCACGCCCTGGATGGAGGTGAGATCGCGAATACGCTCAGCCCATGCGCCTTGGCTCAGCAGCCCTAGCGCCAGCAACAGGCTGCCGAGCCAAACGCCGGCGCGACGCCAGCGAGGGGATTGTCTAACGTTACCCATAGCCAAATACCTATCAATAGGGGGAGAGATTGAGGAAGAAACGCTGCAACCAGCCCATGTTCTGTGCCTCGTTGATATAACCGCTGCCGACGTATTCGATGCGGGCGTCGGCTACCTGCGTCGACGGCACCGAGTTATTGCCACTAATGGTGCGCGGATTCACGACGCCAGAGAAACGGATGTATTCGGTGCCTTGGTTGATGGCGATCTGCTTCTCGCCGACCACCTTCAGGTTACCGTTGGACAGCACATCGGCCACGGTGACGGTGATGGTTCCGCTAAAGGTGTTGTTGGCGTTGGCCCCCCCTTTCCCGTTGAACTGATTCTCACCGTTGACTTCCATATTGGCGCGCGCATTACCGAACAGCCCTTCCAAGTAACGCGGCACCGTGGCGAAGTCGAACTTCGAACCGCCGTTACGGCTGGCATTCGCCGAAGAGCTCTTACTGGCGCTGACATTCTCTTGCAATACGATGGTCAGGATGTCACCGATATTACGCGGGCGACGATCCTCGAACAGCGGCTGATAGCCGTAGTTCATCGGCTGTACGCCTTGGAAAATGGAGCCATTGGCACGAGGCGGCGTCGCCGGTGCCGGCGTGGCAGTCGTCGGCCCGGTCACCACCTGGTCGTGGGGAATATAGGCGCAGCCCGACAACGCCAGCGCACACCACAGCGCGATTCCCGAATGTCTTTGCATCGTTTTTCTGCCTTTTTCTGCCATTAACGTCGATTTACGCTACCTCTGGCGCTGACGTACGCCGCCCCCGCTGGGGGGCGGCCACGCATTACAGCTGCGTCAGACGCTGGAGCATCTGATCGGAGGTGCTGATCGCCTTACTGTTGATTTCATAGGCGCGTTGAGTCTGGATCATGTTGACCAGCTCTTCGGCCACGTTGACGTTAGAGGTCTCGACATAGCCCTGGTACAACAAACCCGCGCCATTCAATCCTGGGGTGCTCTCTGTCGGGGCGCCGGAGCTGTCGGTCTCTTGGTACAGGTTCTCGCCCACACTCTCCAGACCGGCATCGTTGATAAAGGTACTCAGGGTTAACTGACCAACCTGCTGCGCCGCCGCCTGCCCTTGTACGGTGACGCTGACGATACCGTCGCGACCGATGGTCATGCTGGTGGCGTTGGCCGGGATGGTGATCGCCGGCGAGACCTGAAAGCCGCTGGCGGTCACCAACTGACCATTCTGATCCACCTGAAACGAACCGTCGCGGGTGTAGGCCTGACTGCCGTCAGGCAGGGTAACCTGGAAGAAGCCCTGGCCCTTGATCGCCACATCTTTACTGTTATTGGTCTGCGACAGGTTGCCCTGGCTGTGCAGACGCTCGGTGGCGACCGGACGGACACCGGTCCCCAACTGCAAGCCGGAAGGCAGAGTGGTTTGTTCGGAGGACTGAGCCCCCGGCTGACGCAAGGTCTGATATAACAGGTCTTCAAACACCGCCCGTTGACGCTTAAATCCGTTGGTGCTGACGTTAGCCAAGTTGTTGGCGATCACGTCCATGTTAGTTTGTTGGGCTTCCAGCCCGGTCTTGGCGATGTATAGTGATCGGATCATGATAACTCCCGCGCTGTTAGCTCAGTGATAACAGCTGATTGGCTTTCTGTTCGTTGTCATCCACGCTACGGATGACCTTCATCTGCATCTCAAAACGGCGGGCGTTAGTGATCATGTTGACCATCGCCTCAACCGGTTGGACATTGCTGCCTTCCAACACGCCCGGCATCACCTTCAGCGTCGGATCTAGCGGCAGTTGAGCGCCGCGCTGGCGCTCGGTCTCCGGCGTCAGATGAAACACCCCATCGTCGCCATGCACCACTTCCCGGGCGCTGGCTTTGACCAGCTTCAGCCGGCCGATCTGCGTGGTGGCATTCGGCTTATCGCCCGCGCCCAATGCGGTGATGGTGCCATCGGCGGCGATGGTCAGTTGGGCGCGGTCGGGCACGGCGATCGGGCCGTTGTCGCCCATCACCAGGTGCCCTTGCGCGGTCAACATTCCCTGCGGGTTGATCTGTAGACTACCGTTACGGGTATAGGCCTCAGTGCCGTCAGGCATCTGGATCGCCAACCACCCATCCTGCTGCAATGCCACATCCAGCGGACGTTCGGTGTAGTCCAGCTTACCCATACTCAGATCGTGCATCGGCGTCGAGGCGGTCACCAAGGTACGGGTCTCCAGCGACTCGCCGTCGACCGGCACGGCGCGCAACGCCGCCAACTGGGCGCGAAAGCCCGGCGTGGTCGCGTTAGCCATGTTGTTGGCCGCGATGGCCTGCTGGTTCAGGGTCTGACTGGCAGCCCCCATCGCGGTATAAATCGCGTGATCCATTTAACTCGTCTCGTCATACCGCCCAAGATGCGGGCGGTTGTCATGCGGAATTAACGCAGGTTGACCAGGGTTTGCAGGATCTGATCCTGCGTCTTGATGGTCTGGGCGTTAGACTGGTAGTTGCGCTGTGCTACGATCATGTCGACCAGTTGCTTGCTCAGATCGACGTTAGAAGCCTCGACCGCTCCGCTGGTCAGGCTGCCCAGGCCGCTGGTTCCAGCGGTGCCGACGATCGGCTGGCCAGACTTGGCGCTCTCACTCCACACGTTGTTGCCTTCGGAGACCAGCCCTTCCGGGGCGGCGAAGTTAGCCATCACGATCTGCCCCAACAGCTGCTTCTGCTGGTTGGTGTAGCTGCCGGTGATGGTGCCGTCGTCGTTGATCTGGTATCCCGTCAATTCACCCGCCTTGTAGCCATCCTGTGTCTTGGAGGTTACACCATCCTTGCCGGTGTTCTGCTGGCGGGTGCCGGTGAAGTCGAGGGTAAAGGTCTGTGCCGGCGCGCCGTTGCTGGCGGCCATATTTAGGGTCAACGGCGCGGTTCCCTTCGCCAGCTCACCGTTACTGTCAAAGGTCAATGCGCCGACATCCTGCGGTTTGGTTCCGGCCGGGGCCGCGCTATCCACAGAATAGACATGCCAGGCTGTCGTGATCGGCGCCTTCGTGGTGGATGCCCCTTTCACAAAATACAGATTCATATTGTGGACATTGCCCAACGAATCGTAGGTGGTCATCGAGGTAGCGTAGGTATAGGTATCGACCTTGCTCGGATCGAACGGCAGTGCCGTACTGTCGATCGCCGGATTCGCCGAGTTCAAGTTCAGCACCATACTGCCTTGGGTACTGGCCTTGGCCGGCATCAGCCCGGTCGGGATCTGGATCGGCACCGGATCAGCCCCCTGCTGAATGGTCGGCGGCGTCCCCGAGGCCGGGTAGCCCGTCAGGTACATGCCCTGGGCGTTGGTCAGAAACCCCTTGGCATCCTTGGAAAATTGGCCGTTACGGGTGTAGTAGACGCTGCCGTTGGGGTCTTGCATACGGAAGAAACCCTGACCGCTGATGGCCACATCCAGACCACGGTTGGTGGTGGTGGTGGTGCCGTCTTTAAAGTCCTGGTTTACGCTGGCGACGGTCACCCCTAACCCCACCTTGGAGCCGGCGAACATGTCGGCGAAAGTCACCGAGCCTGATTTGAAGCCGACAGTCTGCGAGTTGGCGATGTTGTTGCCAATCACATCCAGCTGACTGGAGGCGGCGTTCATGCCGCTGATTGCTTGAGAGAATCCCATAGTAAAATCCTGTCTCTAAGTTCAGTAAAGGCCGGCTGGTCCGGCCGCGATTACAAGATCTGGCGAACATCCGCCAGCGTGGCCGAGCCCGCCAGCCCCAGCTCTAACAACGGGCCTTTGCTGCTTTGGGTGACCCCATTAACCATGGCGAAATGCAACGGCTGCACCACCGTCTGCTGTCCCTGATTGCTGGCGCTAACGCTGAAGTTATAGGCTCCGTCCGGCACCTCAACACCATCCTCACCCTTGCCGTCCCAGGTATAGCTAAAGACACCGGCGTTATGGCTGCCCATGTCGATCTGCTTGACCACCTTGCCGGTGTTATCGGTGATGGTGACCACCACACTCTGCGCGCCGCTCTCCAGTTCGAAACCGAAGGGGGTGGTGCTGACCTTCCCGTCCCCCTCGCCTTTCCCTGTCAGAATCGTTTTCCCCGGGATCATCACGCCGTGGCCGATCAGGCTGGAGGCCTGTAGCGACTGATTGCTATTGATCTGGCCAGAGATACTGCCCAGGGTGGTATTCAGTTTCTCGATGCCGCTCACCGTACTGATCTGCGCCAACTGGGTCGTCAGCTCATTGTTCTGCAACGGATTGGTCGGATCTTGGTTACGCAGTTGCGCCACCAGCAACGTCAAGAAGTTGTTCTGTAGATCCTGACTGTTGTCCGCCACCAGCCCATTCTTACTGCTGGCATTGACGGGTGAGCCGGTATTAACCGGATCGTTAAGCGATACGGAAATCGCCATGGCGCCTCCTGTTATTGGCCGAGAGTTAACGTCTTCATCATCAAGGACTTGGTGGTGTTCAACACCTCGACGTTCGCCTGGTAGCTGCGCGATGCGGCGATGGAGTTCACCATCTCCCCGACCACGTCTACGTTAGGCATACGCACATAACCTTTGGCATCGGCCAGCGGGTTACCCGGCTGGTAGACCAGACGATCCGGCGAGGGGTCCTCAACCACCTGGCTGACCTGTACTCCGCCGATCTCTTCGCCCGCGCCGGGTTTCACCTGGAAGACCACCTGCTTGGCGCGATACGGCTCGCCATCGGGACCGGTCACGCTGTCGGCGTTCGCCAGGTTACTGGCCGCCACGTTCATGCGTTTGGACTGCGCCGTCAGCGCAGAGCCGGAAATATCAAAAATGGATAAGAGCGACATGGATTACCCCTGTTGCAGCACGGACATCATGCTTTTAATCTGGCCGGTAAGGACGGTGAGATCGGTTTGGTAGCGCAGGCTGTTATCGGCAAACTGCGTACGTTCGCGATCCATATCGACGGTGTTGCCATCCAATGAGGGCTGATCCGGCACGCGGTACAACAGATCCAGCGTCGGCGGTTGTACGGTCTGCGCCGGAATGTGGCGTGCCGAGGTGAGTGAAAGCGCCATGCTACTGCCGTCGGGACGCCCCTGTTCCAGGATGCGTGACAGCTGTGAGGCAAAATCAATGTCCCGGGCCTGGTAGCCGGGGGTATCCGCGTTGGCGATGTTCGCAGCCAGGATCTCCTGACGCTGCGCGCGCAGATTCAGGGCCTCCTGCTGAAAACGAAACGCGGCATCCAGTTTATCGAGCATACCGTCTCCGCTATCGGTTAGCTGGGATGGCGGAAAAGCTCCCCCACCCTATGTCAATGACAATTTGGAGTGCATAGGATAGGTCTGCACAGGTAAAGCCGATGGCGAGAATAAGGCGTAATTGGCCTGCTATTTAGCGCCTTTACTTTTAGCCTGCCCGGGTAAACTATCGCCGCGGGTACAGAAAACACCCTATGCGTGATGGGGATTTAACCGGGAGATAAAAGCATGCTGCGACGATTATTGCGCCTGACGGTGCCGCTCGCCGCCACCTTAGGGTTGGCGGCACCCAGCTGTGACGCGGCGCCGATGACGGCGGATGCCTCCTTACCAGCAGCGATTCAAGCCTACTTCCAACAACAGTTTCCTGGCGATGCCTATCAGGTGCGGGTCACCCTCCTGTCCGAAGCCGAACAATGGCCCCATTGCCTACAGCCACAGATCAGTCAACTCGCCTCACCGCGCCGTTGGGGACGGCTCAGTGTATTGGTGCAGTGTCCCGAAGCGCGGCGTTACCTGCAAACCGAGGTACAGGTCACCGGGCGCTATCCTGTCACCGTTAAGGCGCTCAATCGTGGACAAAACCTCAGCACGACGCAATTTCGCCTGACGCGGGGTCGACTCGACACCCTGCCTCCCGGTACTATTCTCGATCTCTCACGTCTAGAGGGAGCGACCACCTTACGCAGCATTGGCGCCGGACAACCGATCACCGCCGGCATGGTGCGCCGAACCTGGGTGATCCGCGCCGGCCAACAGGTCCAGATCCTGGCGCAAGGCGATGGCTTCAATGTCAGTAGCGAAGGGCGGGCCATGAACAATGCGGCGTTGGCCGACGTCGTGCGTGCGCGCACCGCCTCGGGCCAGGTGATCAGCGGCAAAGCCAGTGGCCCGGGGACGCTCACGGTAACCTTATAATGCCGTCATGCACGGATAGCGTGAGCATTCACGGTCATCGGTGGAAATAAACAGATAAATATCGCTACATTATGGCTAAAGTTATTGATTAATTTGCCGATGACATAGCTAAAGAAGATAAAGACCGGATAGCCACCCGCCACACCCGGTGGCGTGGTCAACCAGAGAGACCATAACGATGAGCATAGATCGTACCTCCGCGCTGAGTGCCATCAGCCAGCTTCAGGCCCGTGAACCTCAGGATGCGGCGCAACAGACCCGCAAGGTCGCCAGCAGCCAGGAAAGCGTTATCGGCACCCAGGTCAAGCTGAGTGACGCCCAGGCTCGCCTGATGCAACCGAATAGCCGCGATATCAACACCACGCGCGTCGAAGCATTGAAACAGGCGATCCGCAGCGGGGAGCTGAAGATGGATACCGGTAAAATCGCCGATGCCTTATTGCAGGATACGTTCGCCTATTTAAAGGATAAATAAGCTTAATGGCAGACACAGTCGTTCACCTGCAACAGATGGTGGAAATCTTGCAGGCCCTCAACGTCACGCTGAACCAGGAGCAACAGTTGCTGTGCGCCGGTCAGGTCGATGCGGTGCACCTACAGGCCGTGACGTTAGAAAAAGAGAATCAGCTGGCCAATCTGCGCCATCTCGATCAGCGGCGGCGTGATGCCGCCACACAGCCGCCCTATACCGATCCACAATTGGCTGCGCTGTGGCAGACGATCCTGACGCTGACACGCCAACTGCATGAGATGAACCAGCACAACGGCGAGTTGCTCAATCGTCACCTGTCCTACAATCAGCAGGCACTGGGGACGCTACAGAGCCGTCACGGCCAAGCACTTTATGGGCCGGATGGTCAGACCCAGAGTGGCTTACTCAACGCCCGCAAATTACGCATTTAGGCCTTTGCGCCAACACCAGGACACTCGCCGGAACGCGGGCGTGTAACGTACACCGCGCGCCGAAGCAACACCCGCTGACGAACCCGGTTAATCGGCGGGTCATCCCACCTCTCTGGAGATAACTTCTCCCGCGTTCCCCCCGTTTGCTATGCAATGCAGCGCCAGCTTGCCTCGTGCCCCGCGTGACGTTGCTACGGGGAACACGGCGGTGTCAGTCCATCGAGCTGTCGGTCATCATACGGTGAGATCATACGAGAGAACGGGTTTCCCTCGGGGGAGAGATGACGTGTTAGCCTGCGGCGAGTACCACACGCCCCGCTAAAAACGGGGCTCTGGATGGCTGTACTCAGTGATAATTGACGATGACCTGCTGACTGACCACGTTAATCGGCGGGTAGAGGCTTCCCTGGCCCGCGACCCACATCACCACCCGCAACGTGCTGTCGGCGGGCTCACCGCTCAAGCCAAGGGCGCGCCCCGATAAGCCGTCTAACGCCATGCAACGCCGCGTCGTGCACAGTTGCAGCGTCAACCCGGTCGGCGCGGGGCTCAACAGCGAGATCTGCCACAACACATCGTCGATACGCGCACCGGCAGGCACTTGACCGGGCAAGGGAGCCAGTTGGGGTTGGTTGCGCACCACCCCCAACTGACTTAACGGCAAGCCGCTACTCTCCGCCGACCAACTCCCGCCGGCGGCACCCCACGCCATCGCCAGCCATCCCCACAGACATAGTGCGATCAGCGGGCGCATCGTTTACTCCGCCCCGCCGATGGTTGAAGTCATGCGGATCTGGCGGTTATCGCTGATCTCCAAGTTAGAGAGTACCGCCAACTGGGGTAATGAACGGTGGAGGAAGCGCGCCAATAACGGACGCAACGCGTGGTTGACCAACAATACCGGCGGCGCACCGAGCAACTCTTGGCGCTGCAACGCCTGGCGCGCCTGATCCAGCAGGCGATCCGCCAGTCCCGGCTCCAAGCCGCCGCCACCCTGTAAGGCCTGTAACAACAAACGCTCCAACGGCGTATCCAAGCCGATGACCTGGATCTCCCCCTCCCCTGGGAACCACTGCTGGCTAATGGCCCGCCCCAAGGCCACACGGACTAATGCAGTCAGCTCATAGGGATCTTTCTGAATCGGCGCGTGCTCTGCCAGCGTTTCGATGATGGTGCGCATATCACGAATCGACACTTTTTCGGCCAGCAGGTTTTGGAGCACCTTATGCAGGATGGTCAACGTGACCACCCCGGGAATAAAGTCTTCCGTCAACTTCGGCATCTCGTGCGAGACGCGATCCATCAGTTGCTGCGCCTCTTGGCGGCCAAACAGATCGCTAGCATGCAGGCTGATAATATGGTTAAGGTGGGTCGCCACCACCGTGCTGGCCTCCACCACGGTATAGCCCTGGATCTGTGCCTGCTCACGCAATGCGCTGTCGATCCAGATCGCCGGCAAGCCAAAGGCGGGATCGGTGGTCACCTGCCCCTCTAAGGTGCCGGCGGCATTACCGGGATTGATCGCCAACCAGCGCCCCGGATGCGCCTCACCGCGCCCGGCTTCGATCCCTTTTAACAGGATGCGGTAGCCGGAGGGCTGCAACTCCAGGTTGTCGCGGATGTGTACCACCGGCGGCAGAAAGCCCATCGTTTGGGCGAATTTCTTACGAATGCTGCGTATACGTCCCAGCAACTCGCCGTTCTGTTGGAAATCCACCAGCGGGATCAAACGGTAGCCCACCTCCAGTCCCAACGGATCCTCCAGTTGAACATCATCCCAACTGGCCTCCATCACCGGCTGACTCTCCGGCAGCGGCATCTGCTCCTGCTGCTGTTCGGCCTGGGCCGTACGCTTGCTCATCCACCAGGCGGTGCCCAGCAATGCGGCGGTAAACAGCAGAAATACCAGGTTAGGCATGCCCGGGACTAAGCCCAACAACCCCAGCACCGCGCCGCTGAGGATCAGTACCCGCGGGTTGTTGAACAGCTGAGTCACCATCTGTTCGCCAACGTCTTGATCGGTGCTGACGCGTGTGACGATCACGCCGGCCGCGGTGGAAATCACCAGTGCCGGGATCTGTGCGACCAAGCCATCACCGATGGTCAACAGAGTATAAGTCTCTGCGGCCTGGCCGACCGACATGCCATGCTGGATGACGCCGATCAACAGTCCGCCGACGACGTTGAGCGCCATGATCATCAAGCCGGCGATGGCATCGCCGCGCACGAACTTACTGGCACCGTCCATCGAACCGTAGAAGTCGGCCTCTTGCGTCACCTCGGCGCGACGTTTCTTCGCCTCCTCCTCGCCGATCAGACCGGCATTGAGATCGGCATCGATGGCCATTTGTTTCCCCGGCATCCCGTCCAAGACGAAACGCGCGCCGACCTCGGCGATACGCCCGGCGCCCTTGGTAATGACCATGAAGTTAATCAGCACCAGGATGATAAACACCACGATACCGATGGCGAAGTTGCCGCCCACCAGGAAGTGACCGAACGCCTCGATCACCTGTCCCGCCGACGCACCGCCGGTATAGCCATTCATCAGGATCACGCGGGTCGAGGCCACGTTAAGCGACAAACGCAACAGCGTGGAAAATAGCAAAATGGTCGGAAATGCGGCGAACTCCAGGGTCTTCTGGGTAAACATCGCCACCAACAACACCATGATCGACAATGCGATGTTAAAGGTGAACAGCAGATCCAGCACGAAAGGCGGCAGCGGCAGCACCATCATGGAGAGGATCAGCAGGATCAGGATCGGCCCGGCCAATACCTGCCATTGAGAGTCTTTCATATTGCCGGGGAGGCGCAATAGCGCGGCCAGATTAGCCATCGGTCGGTGTTCCTTCTACGGAGTCAGTAACGCCAAAATCCAGTGCGGGCGGCACCGGTAAGTTTGTCGGTTTCTTCGGGGCTTGCCCCCCTTCCCGTCGCCAACGTTGCAATTGGTAGACCCAGGCCAATACCTCGGCTACGGCGGCATACAGGGTCGCGGGGATCGCCTGGCCGATTTCGCTGTGACGGTAGAGTGCGCGCGCCAGGGGCGGTGCCTCCAGTTGGGGGATGCGGTGCTCCATGCCCAACGCCTTGATGCGCTGGGCAATATCGCCGGCGCCCTTGGCTAAGACCTTGGGCGCGCTCATCTTGTTCTCTTGATACTGCAAGGCGACGGCATAGTGCGTCGGGTTAGTTACGATCACGTCGGCCTTCGGTACATCGCTCATCATGCGGCGGCGGGCGGCGGCGCGTTGTTGTTGGCGAATACGCCCCTTGACGTGCGGATCGCCCTCCTGTTCTTTAAACTCATCCTTGATTTCCTGTTTGGTCATGCGCAGCTTACTCAGGTTGCTCCAGACCTGATAAAACACGTCAAAACCCACCATCGGCAGCAGCCCCAACACCACCAATAAGCCACACATCCCCACCAGGTGCAGGGCATCGCCCATCGCCTCCAGAGAAGACTCGGTGATCAGACGCAACATGCGCGGCCAGTAGCGCCACAAGAACCAACCGGTCACGCAGCCGACCAACGTGGCCTTGAGCACGCCTTTCAACAATTCAGCCAACACCTGACTGGAGAACATGCGCTTGAAGCCGGTGAGCGGATTCAGGCGATTGATGTCACACTTGATCGAACCAGGGTTAAACAGGAATCCCCCGATCAGCATCGGTGCGCACCATCCCACCAGCATCAGCCCCAGCAGCACCGGGGATAGCGCCGCCACCGCTTGGCGCAACAACATGCCGAGTTGGATCAGCATCTGTCGGTCATTGCTCAGCAACAGGTGGTCGAAGTGCAACCCTTGGGCGATCATCACCGCCAGGGCGCTGGCCAAATAGTCGCCGCCAAGCAGCAGGATCGCCAAGCCGACGGCCAACATCAACATAGAGGTCAGCTCGCGCGAACGCGGGATTTGCCCCTTTTCACGCGCCTTCTCTATTCGGTGGGGGGTGGGGTCTTCGGTTTTTTCCAGATCACTCTCTTCTGCCACGTCATCCCCGACTGCAATAGCTACCTAAAATTACGCAGTGCATAGCATGCCAGAGTAAAAATGAAGCGATGGCGGGAATAGACGCTGTGAAGCGGGGTTTATCGACCGATCAGCTGCGCTATAGGCTGGCAGACAAAGGCGGGGCACGAGAAAAGGCGCTAACTTAAGGCTATTTTAAGTTTCCCTACTTAGGCTTAAACTATTTTTTGCATCTGCCCCTCGGGCAGCTTATCGCCTGACAGGCAGGAGTTTTCATTGTCACATAAAGGCCTTTCCGCCAGCTTTCTTACCGTTATGCTGTTGTTGGCCGGCTATTTCACGCTGGTCCTGAACATTCCGATTCTATTGCATTTCTATCGCATCCTGCACGCTCTGGGTGAGTACCGCATCGGCTTTGTCGTGTCGATCCCGCTGGTGCTATTCGCCGCGCTGCTGTTTGTGTTTATGCCTTTCAGTTTCCGCCCGCTGCTGAAACCCTTTTTCGCCCTGTTGCTGGTCATCACTGCGCTGGCCAGCTACGCCCAATACAAGTACCAGGTGATTTTCGACCGTTCGATGATCGAGAACATCTTCGAAACCAATAGCGCCGAGGCAAGCTCCTACCTTAACCGTTATGTGGTGGGATGGGTGCTGTTGGCGGGCGTCTTACCGGCGCTACTGTTGCTGAAGACCCGCATCATCTATGGCCATAATATCCTGTTGCGCTTGGGTATCCGCCTGCTGGTGATGCTGCTCTCCCTGTTGCTGATTGCCCTGGTTGCCTGCTTCTATTACCAAGATTATGCCTCGGTCGGGCGCAACAACCGAACCCTGAACCTGGAGATCCAGCCGGCCAGCTACCTGTATAGCACGGCGCAGTATATCGACCGCCGCTATCTCACTAAGCCGATGCCCTTCCGTAAGGTGGGCGAGGATGCCAAGCTGGTCGCTCAGCCGGGCGAGAAACCGACACTGGTGTTTGTCATCCTGGGCGAGACCGCGCGCGCTCAGAACCAGTCACTGGGCGGCTATGCGCGGGACACCAATCCCTATAGCGCCAAACAGCCGGGGTTGATCTATTTCCGTAACGTCACCTCTTGTGGTACCGCCACCGCCATCTCCGTCCCCTGCATGTTCTCCAATCTGACGCGAGCGCATTACGACGGTAACGTGGCGCGTAACAGCGACAGCGTCATCGACGTGCTGCACCGTGCCGGTGTCACCACCTTCTGGCGCGACAACGATGAAGGTTGTAAAGGGGCTTGCGATCGCACCCCGAACGAACTGGTATCGACCAAGGCCGACAACCCGTTATGTAACGGCAAGACCTGCTTCGATGAGGTGATGCTGGAGAACCTGCAACAGAAGATCCCCGATGACGGCAAGAGCAAGCTGCTGGTCTTCCACCTGATCGGTAGCCACGGCCCGACCTACTACCTGCGTTACCCGCCGCGTTTCCGCGTCTTTATGCCGGACTGCGAGCGCAGCGACATCGAAAACTGTAGCCAACAGCAACTGGTCAACACCTATGACAATACCCTGGTGTATACCGACTATGTGGTGAATCAGTTTATCGAACGGCTAAAGGGGTATGAGCAGCAGTACAATGTCGCCCTGTACTACGTCTCCGACCATGGCGAGTCGCTCGGGGAGAAGGGACTCTATCTGCACGGTACCCCCTATCAATTCGCCCCCGCCGAACAGACCCATGTACCGATGTCGCTCTGGCTATCAGATAGCTATGCCAAGGCGAACCGCATCAATCTCCAGTGTCTGCAACAGGCTGCCCGTGAGGGGCACTTCTCACACGACAATCTGTTCCCAACCCTGCTGTCGATGATGCATGTCACCACCAGCGCGGCAAATCCACAGTTGGATATTCTGCAACGCTGCCGCGACTGATCATTCGCGCCGCCCCCATCACGGCGGGCGGCGCGGTATAACAGCGCGATATATATCACAATCCTCTCAGTACAACCTTTTTAATATCAACACGGCCCGCATAATACATTAATGGCTAAAACGCTCACGCTATGCGATACCCCCGCATATACTGGCGTTAACGGCCTCACCCACACGAACATCTCACGCGCCCAGAAAAAGAAGAGGAACGGATCCGTCATGATTAAGTGGCCTTGGCGTACGCAGCCCCCTAGCGCACCGGACAACTACCCCTGGCGCGAGGCCGCGACCATTCCGCTACTGGCGGCGCTAAGCGACGACGAACAGCGGCGTTTGAGCGCCATGGCGCAACAGGTAATCCGCCTCAAGCGCCTGGTGCCACTCCAAGGGCTGCCAGTCACGCCGCTGATGGAGGCTCGCATCGCCTTGTTATTTGCCTTGCCGGTACTGGAGTTGGGCATCGACTGGCTCGATGGTTTCCACGAGATCTTACTCTACCCAGAGCCCTACCTGTTGCATGAGGAATGGGAGGATGACATCGGCCTGGTGCACAGCGGCCCGGCAGTACAGGCCGGCCAGTGCAGCTTGCAGGGCCCGGTACTGCTCAACTGGCTGGATGTGCGCGACTCTTTCGACCGCTCTGGTTACAACCTGATCATCCACGAGACGGCACATAAGCTCGACATGCGTAACGCCGGGATCGCCAATGGTATTCCGCCGATCCCGCTGCGGGAGGTGGCCGCCTGGGAACATGATCTACACGCTGCCATGACGGCGATCCAGGAGGAGGTCGAGCTATTGGGTGAAGAGGGTGCCAGCCTGGATGCCTATGCCGCCAGCGAGCCGGCGGAGTGTTTCGCCGTCCTCTCCGAATACTTCTTTAGCGCGCCGGAGCTTCTGGCGGGGCGCTTCCCCGCCGTTTATCGCCACTTTGTCCGCTTCTACCGCCAGGACCCGCTGCAACGCCTCTACGACAGCGGCCTACGGTTCTCCACGCCCCAAGCCTAGCTTGCGGCGGCGAGAAAAACAGCACTCACGCTACCGTCTGCGGGTTAGCGGTTGACAGCATGAGACCTGGCCGTTATGATGCGCCCCGTTGTCACGATTCCTCTGTAGTTCAGTCGGTAGAACGGCGGACTGTTAATCCGTATGTCACTGGTTCGAGTCCAGTCAGAGGAGCCAGATTCCTGAAAAGCCCGCCTTGTGCGGGCTTTTTGTTGGTTAGCGATCAGCGCATGCGCGTCGTGCGCCACACCGGTCTACCCCGCACGATCGTCCGCCCATCCCCCCGGGACTCCCCCTATTCTCCAGTGCCCTCGTGATAGACCGGTAGCGTCGCTTTAAGATGTGCGATAAAGGAGCGGGTTAATGGGTTCACCACCCGAGATGTCTTTTCGATGGCGTACAGATAGTGAAAAATCCCGGCATGATAATCCGGCAACAGATGTACCAGCTCACCGCGCGCGATGTAAGCCTCTGCCAGATAGTCGGGCAGGCAGGAGACACCATTGTGATTCAGCAAGACCTTGAGCAGTGTCAGACTAGAGTTGGAGGTCAGACGCGAGTCCACCGCGATCATCTGCTGCCCATCGCGACCGCAGAAGACCCACTTATCCTGATAGCTCATCACCGGATTGGTAAGACAACGGTGTAGAGAAAGATCCGCTGGCTGAGTGATCGCCGGCTTGCCCTGCAAGTAGTGTGGGGAACAACAGTAGATCCAATTCACCTTGCCCAACAGAAAGGCATTCGCGCGCTCCCACTGTCGCTGAGTGATCCTGAGCACCATATCAAAATTTCTTTCCGCCAGATTAATCAACTCATCGTTGAGATCGACATGGATCCTGACGCGCGGGAATTGGCGTTGATAGGCGCTGATCGCATCAGGCAAACAGGTCGAACCATAGGCCACCGAGCAAGAGAGACGCAATACCCCCTCTGGCTCCGTCTCGCTATGCAGTTGAGTAAAGAGATCCTGGCAGGCATCGAGCAACATAATCGCCCGGTTAAAGACCGCCGCCCCCTGCTCCGTCAGGAACAGGCGACGCGTACTACGCTTAATTAACAGCACGCCCAATTGCTGCTCTAAGGTTGCCAGGCTTTTGCTCACCGCCGAACGAGATAGCCCCAACTCTCGCGCCGCCTTACTCAGGCTCCCCATCTCGATGATACGCACAAAGACACTGAGTTGATGCAGAGTATACGCATTAAGCATTGATGTTCCCTCTTTTATCAAGAGAACGGAATGGAATTGATTAAGTTAATACCATATGGGGAAACGAATAAATAACAGGACTAGTTTCCATCGGGTAATTCACTAACACTCGACAATGAATTCATTATATTTCACCAATAGTAAACTTTATTCTCACAGGATCACAGTTTGTGATTTTACCAGTAGGCGGCAAATAAATAGTGAGGTTATAAGTGGCGAACTGCCCACTCCTCTCCCACTAATATAATGGTAAAATTATGGATAATAGCCATGATATTTCACAAGCTGCGATTAAAAGTAAAATTCCATTCACCAGTTATGATGCGGGCTGGGTCATTCTGTGTATCGGCATGGCCATCGGCGCCGGAATTATTTTCCTCCCGATTCAAATTGGATTAAAAGGGATCTGGGTCTTTACCCTATCGGTATTATTCGCCTACCCCGCGCTATATATGATGCAATCGCTTTATCTAAAGACGTTATCTCAAAGCCCAGAGTGTAAAGATTACTCCGGGGTGATCACCTACTACCTGGGGAAAAACTGGGGGTTCTTCCTCGGCATTACCTATTTCATCATGTTACTGATCGGCATGCTGACCTACTCACTCTCTGCCACCTTCGACAGCGCCTCCTACCTGCAAACCTTCGGCCTAACCCAGGAGCCCCTGTCGGATCGCTGGTGGTATGGGCTGCTGATCTTAGCCTTCCTGGTCGGCATCGCCGCCCAGGGCGAGCGACTCATCTTCAAGGTGTCTGGGCCGATGGTGTTAATGAAGCTGGGGGTGGTCGTGCTGCTCGGGGTGGTGATGATCCCCCACTGGAACTTCAGCTATATCGGCAATATTCCGCCCCTTGGCGAGCTATTGGTCGGCACCATCCTTACCCTACCTTTCACCCTGTTCTCCATCCTATTCGTCCAGATCCTCAGCCCGATGAACGTCGCCTTCCGTAAGGTCGAGGCCGATCCGATTATCGCCACCTACCGTGCACAGCGAGCCAGTCGTATCGCCTATGCCATCCTGGTCTGCGCCGTCCTGTTCTTCGCCTTTTCTTTTACGCTCTCGTTAAGCCATGATCAGGCGGTCGAGGCGGCGCAGCACAATATCTCGGCGATGGCCATCGTCGCCAAAGTAATCCCCGGAAATATCATTAAGATAATGTCGATAGCATTAAATATTTCCGCCATCGCTACCGCCTTTTTTGGTAACTATCTCGGATTTCAGGAGGCCATGACCGGCATTGTCGTAAATATTCTCTCACGTATTATCGATGAGCAAGCCATCAATGAGAAACTCGTCAGCCGCGGGATCACCCTCTCTATTATTATTTTATTATGGGGGTGGGTACTGACACATTTCCCTATTCTCTTATTATCTCAGATAGCCGCCCCCGTTGCCGGCATTGTCTCGTGTATTATCCCCTGTTATCTGGTGTTTAAAGTCACCGCATTAAAGAAATACTATTCTTGGCGAGTCGTCTTTATCTCGGCGATAGGAGTACTGCTTTGTCTATCGCCTTTCTTTAAATTCTTCGAGTAAACGCTCTGGTTATAGGAAGCGCGGCAAAGATCGTAGGATGCAAGCAGGATATCCGCCTCTCTCTGCTTGGGCGCGCACCCGCTGAGCAATGGGCTTTGCCACGATGCCGCTCTATCAGGGGGCATACGGAAAAGCCCTGGCACGCAACGCCTCGCGGGGCAAGACATCGGCTCCGTCGCCACACGACGCCAGATGACGGCGAGGATCGACAATACCTGGGCGTTTCCCTTTGTCGTCCAGGTAAATGGGTGGGGAGCGCGCTATCAATCGAGGTCGCTAGCAACGCCCAGGGTGCTCATGCCGATCAATCGGTGGGATTTGTTGCGACAAAGCCGCACCACTCGCCGGCCCTATGCGCGACCTAGGATGCGTTAGCGCTGCCCCAACGCCGAAGAGCATCGCCTTGCCCTACCGGATTGCGTCCCCTGTCCCGAACACGAAAGCCGGCCGAGGCGCGCGGGCTTACTCTGGCCGCATGGTTGCACACATACGCCGAGCTCAACGGCGGTCTGTCCCCGCCCGAATCCCCCGATTCCACGCTCTCTCCACCCACCGTGCAAGCCCCTATCTGGAACACACGCGGGTAAACTCACCAGATCATCGGCCAAGAATCAATCTATTGCTGTCATATTCAGCAAATAGATGATAATAATCGATTTACCTATTTACACCCTCCTGCCGCTTCGC
>NZ_BAUC01000029.1 GCF_000474215.1 Edwardsiella hoshinae NBRC 105699 = ATCC 33379
GCGCTATTCGCTATTCGCTATTCGCTATTCGCTATTCGCTATTCGCTATTCGCTATTCGCTATTCGCTATTCGCTATTCGCTATTCGCTATTCACCAGCAAAATACCCCGCAAGCCCCCATAAGAAATCCCCGAGGCGCACAACGCGCCAACGTTGCTGCTCCCTGCGTATACAGCGAACCACGATTACCCTGCTTTAACCGTCATGACGATATCGGCAATAGCGTACTATCGCGCGGCATCGCCCAAACGTCACAATACGCTATTTACCATAGCTACAGATTAAGAGTATCAATGATCGCCTAGCGAGCAATAAATCATTCACGCTCAAACTCGCAGACCGAGTATACATACCAGTTACACGCTATCGACTACACCGTCCTCCGATAGCCCTGTATTTTTTCATCGATACTAATCTCAATAGAGAGGTACGCGCCATAGACAGCACCGACTGCTTGCGCCTTAACCATATTTTATCCGCCTGGTCAAAATATAATAACGCCCCCTCCAGACCTTACCCACCTATCTCCTCCCTATATGCAAAGGCACACGGGCGCAAACGCATTAAAATAATCGGCAGACAACGCACAGAAAGATTACTTTCTTATCGACGATGGCAAAAATAAGCATGTGCCATCATTACAAATCCAACAGGCTATTTTTCATTCACCAATAGGGCGAGAAAGATATATTCATTGGCCGACAATAATATATTTTTACAGGGAAGATGATAACACCGACCATCTTACTTGCACACTCGATTTCCATGCGATGATATTTTTCGCCATATTCCTACGCTTTATTAGCGTACTGCGAGAGCGCTGGCGTCATCACCCATGGCTAATCAGTTAGCCTCCCCCCATCAGTTGCCTAGTTCACCTATTTGCAGGCAGCGCCATTTGACAGCCAAGGCGATAATATCATCCTCAAGCGATACGCTATAACACCAACGATATCAAACAGCACGCGACACCATCAAATTTGTTACCTCAGTTCACCTCGACGCCGAGGCTGATAATGTCCTAAAGCAACTATCACGCTAGCTATGTAATGGTAGCTACTGACCTGACCCATGCAATATTCATCATTCGCTACGATGCGTTGCACTAAAAAGAAAAATAGGATAATAAAAACCTTTTTAACCACTGATGATTACTTTTACTGCAATAGTGCCTGAGGATAATTGATAGAACTCACACAAATATAAATGGAAACAAATAAGCCAAGTTATATACAAATTGGCGCTGTTTTATCCCATATTTGTTACTTTCAACGCTAGACGCCCCCTATAGTTCATGACAAGATACCCCGCGTTCTTATCCTACCGCCACAGAACTGTGGCATATATCGAACCACCAGGCTGCATGAGTCCTATTTTGGCCGTGCTTTTTTATGACGTGTTTACGCCACCTCGCTCACATGGTGTATAAATAATGAATAACATAGATAAAATCTATAAGAAATTACGCTGGCAAATCATCATCACCACTTTTCTCACCTACACCGTGATGTACATATCCCGTAAGGCATTCGCCGCCGCGGCGCCATTACTAATGCAGGATATCGGGATGACTGCGGTACAATTTGGTACCGCCTCTTCTATTTACTACATTCTGTATGGTATCTCTAAATTCAGCTCTGGGTTATTAGCCGACCGGATTAATCCTAGGTTATTCTTGGCTCCGGTGTTATTAATCGTTGCGGTAATTAACGTGGGCATCGGTATGTCCAATAACGTCACCGTGTTGCTTTCACTCTACTGCCTGACCGCCGTGGCACAAGGTTGTGGCTTTCCACCGATCGCTAAGGCGATCAGTCAATGGTACTCCAAGTCTGAACGCGGCGGTTGGTATTCACTCTGGAACACCTCACATAACGTCGGTGGTGCCTTGGCTCCACTGATCGCCTCCGGGGTTATTGAATATACTGGTAACTGGCGTTACGCCTTCTATGTTCCGGCGGCTATCACCGCCGTGCAGGCGATTATTTCAGCGGTCTTTATGCGCGCCAAACCAGAAAAATATGGGCTACCAAATGTTGGCGAATGGAAGAAAGACAGTAAGCAATTAGCGATCAACAAACGCTCTGAAAATGGTCTGAGCATCTGGCAGATGTTCACCCGCTATATCGTCAATAACCCGATCATCTGGTTGGCTATCGGTGGCGATCTCTGCATTTACATCATCCGTACCGTCACTAACGATTGGGTCAGCGTCTACTTCGTTAAGGAATTGGGCTGGGATCTGGTCAAATCAAACTCGTTGGTCGCTTGGTTCGAGGTCGGAGGCATTCTCGGTGGGTTAACTTCGGGGATTATTTCCGACAAACTCTTTAACGCGGATCGCTGGAAGACCATCCTGATCTACAGCTTCGTCTTAATCGGCGGCATGATCGGCGTCGCCCTGACCATTCATGTACATTATTACTTGGTCGCCATCTGCTTCTTCATCATCGGTGCTGGCATCTACGCTCCGCAGATGCTATTTGCTCTGGGGATCATCGAGGCCTCGCACGCCGATGGGGCTGGGGCCGCGACTGGCCTAAAAGGTGGGGTGACCTATATCGGTGCCGCGATGGCCGGTGCACCTATCGCCTTGATCGAGAAAGCCTACTCTTGGAACGGCGTGTTCATGCTGATGGGTGCCATCGCCATTCTGTTAGTCCTGCTGATTATCACGATCATCGGTGTGGACAAGCGCTATAACCGCAGCAACGCTAAATAATCTTGCTCCCGCCAGGTGTACGCCTGGCTTCATGCACACCGCTTGCCGCTCCGGCAAGCGGTGCCTCGCCCAGCGATTATCGCCTTAATATCGCCCCTATGCCGGTAATATTTTGCTATCAACCCCACCCGACCATCTTATCCCGCTCGCGTTTATGGCGACCTTATATACCCTCTGCCTCCTCGTCCTCACCATCTTCAGTCTCGGCGCGAACCGCTTGGAAATGGGGGAAACCGATCTGGCTTCCTGCTGTCATGCCGACATAATGACCGGGCGAAGAACGTCATCGGCGAGACATTGACCCACAACTTGGAGGATTTTACCCAGCACACGCCGACTCACGTTACCGCGCCCTACTTCGCGTAAAGCCATGACCATGAACTGACGCTCAAATTCCGAGCAGATAAGCAGCGATGAAGCCACACCATGCGACACAGATTAAACACGCTTAAACGGTGCGAGGCGGCATCGGCAACAGGCGGCTAGGTGAGGAGTTAGCGTATGGAGGACGATCACCGATTGGCCTCATCACCAAATGAAAAAAGCCCCAGGCTAATTAATAGCCTGGGGCTGAAATTTGGCGGAGGAGTAGAGATTCGAACTCTAGGAGCTGTTACACTCGACGGTTTTCAAGACCGCTGCCTTAAACCACTCGGCCACTCCTCCGCGATGGGGAAGACTATAGCCAGCGTGAGAGGCCTTGTAAAGGCTGTGATGGTGCGAATGCTGGCAAAATCGACAATGGCGCCATCGCCTGATCCCTTTTTGTGCAATTGCGCTAAAAAACAACCGGATGTGACGTGCCCCCGGCATGAAAATGCGTAAAGATGGGTAAAGCGCCTTCTCGCTTTTCCCCCTCTCCTTATATTTTATCTTGGGTTATGGGGTGACAGCGCGGGTAACGGGCAAGGATGGTTGCCTCCGACAATCCCCCAGGGTGAGCCCCTATCCCTATCGATAACACAACAAGAGAGTCTCCGTATGGATCGTATTGTCGTTTCTTCTACCTCTGCGCGCAGTTCATTACTGAGCACCCATAAGGTTCTGCGCAACACTTATTTCCTCTTGGCGTTGACACTGGCCTTCTCCGCCCTCACCGCGACCGCTAGCACTGTATTGATGCTACCCGCACCGGGTCTACTGCTGATGATGGTCGGCTTCTATGGTCTGATGTTTCTCACCTATCGTCTGGCCGATCGTCCGGCAGGTATCCTGGCCGTCTTCGCGCTGACTGGCTTTATGGGCTATACCCTAGGGCCGATTCTTAGCACCTTCATCGCCAACGGTGCTGGTGATCTGATCATGCTGGCTCTGGGCGGCACCGCGCTGGTCTTCTTCTGTTGTTCAGCCTATGTGCTGACTACACGGAAAAACATGTCGTTCCTTTCCGGGATGATGATGGCGGGCTTCGTGGTGCTGTTGTTGGCCGTCGTCGCTAACCTATTCCTGCAACTGCCGGCGCTGTCTCTGGCCATCAGTGCCCTGTTTATTCTGTTTTCGACTGGCGCAATCTTGTGGGAAACCAGCAACATTATTCACGGTGGCGAAACCAACTATATCCGCGCTACCGTCGGCTTGTATGTATCACTGTATAACCTGTTTATCAGTCTGCTCAGCCTGCTGGGCTTCGCACGCAGCAACTGATCCCCTCCGCGTTATACACCTACGTTATCCAGCCCCGCCTTGGCGGGGCTGTTATTTTCTCCATTTGGTACGAGCCAACCACTGAGGTACACTAGGCGGTTGTTTGCCAGTTAGGACTATTTTGCCATGTTAGAGTTTGACGGTCGTAGCATCGAAACCGACGCCCAGGGGTATCTATGCAATAGCCAGGAGTGGAGCGAGGCGCTGGCCGAGATCCTGGCTCAGCAGGAGGGGATTACCCTAAGCGAGGCCCATTGGGAGGTGGTGCGCTTTGTGCGTGAATTTTACCAAACCTTTAACACGTCGCCGGCGATCCGCATGCTGGTCAAGGCCATGACGCAAAAATATGGCGAAGAGAAAGGCAATAGTCGCTATTTGTATCGCCTCTTCCCCAAGGGCCCCGCCAAACAGGCGACCAAGATTGCCGGCCTTCCCAAGCCGGTAAAATGTATCTGATAGCCGCCTAGGCGGCCTGGTTCCCACTCAATAACGAATGGTGAATAGCGGGAAATGTTGCGGCGGGCGCGGCTCTGTGTCGACCCGGGTGACCTGCGCATGGCGCGGGCCTCCCGCCGACAGCCATTGTAGCAAACGCGCTACCGCCGCCGCCTCGCCCTCGGCCAACACCTCCACCCGTCCATCGTCCAGATTGAGGGCGTATCCCGTCACGCCTAATGCCTGTGCTTGGCGCTGGGTCGCATAGCGAAAACCCACCCCTTGCACACAACCACTGATATACGCTGCTACGCATTGTATCGCCATCGTTGCCCCTCCCCCGACCATCGTTCACCATGCCATCACCGCCCGCAATAGCCGCACGAGTGCCTCGCCGCTGCTAACAGCATAGACTACCACGCCGTCGGCGATCGCCTCTACGTCGCGAGGGTAGTGGCTGCGGCAACATTCGGCTATGATAGCCGCCCGCCGCTTCCATAACTGTATCTTGAAGGTGAATTTTGGCCCGTTTAATCCTCGCTAAAGGACGCGAAAAGTCCTTACTCCGCCGCCATCCCTGGATTTTCTCCGGCGCGGTGGCTCGCATCGAAGGGAATGCCGCCAGCGGTGAGACGCTGGATGTCTGCGATCATCAAGGGAAGTGGCTGGCCCACGCCGCCTATTCGCCCCAATCGCAGATCCGGGCCCGAGTCTGGAGCTTTAACCGTGACGAACATATCGATCAGGCCTTCTTCGAACGCCGACTGCAACAAGCCCAGCGCTGGCGTGACTGGCTGGCCGAACGTGATGATCTGACAGGCTACCGCCTGATCGCCGGCGAGTCTGACGGCATGCCAGGGATCACCATCGACCGCTTCCAGGACACCCTGGTGTTACAGTTGCTTTCTGCCGGTGCCGAATACCAACGCGCCACGCTGTTGGCCGCGCTACATACCTGTTATCCCCAGTGCGCCATCTACGATCGCTCCGATGTGGCCGTACGCAAGAAAGAGGGGCTGCCACTCACCCAGGGACCGATCAGCGGCGAACTGCCCCCCGACCTGTTGCCCATCCGCGAGCACGGTATGCAAATCCTGGTCGATATCAAGGCGGGACACAAGACCGGCTTCTACCTCGACCAACGCGATAGCCGCCTCGCGGCGCGGCGCTTCGCGCGCGGCGCCCACGTCCTCAACTGTTTCTCCTACACCGGTGCCTTCGCCGTCTCGGCGCTGATGGGCGGCTGTGCCCAGGTCACCAGCGTGGACACGTCACAGGCGGCGCTGGACATCGCCCGGCAAAACGTCGAGCTGAACGGCCTGGATCTCGCCCGCGCCGAATTCTTGCGCGATGACGTGTTCCAGTTGCTGCGCCGTTATCGTGATGAGGGAAAAACCTTCGATCTCATCGTGATGGATCCGCCGAAATTCGTCGAGAATAAGAGTCAGCTGGCAGGGGCCTGCCGTGGCTACAAAGACATCAACATGCTGGCCCTGCAACTGCTGCGTCCTGGTGGGGTATTACTGACCTTCTCCTGCTCTGGACTGATGCCGACCGATCTATTCCAGAAAATTTTGGCCGATGCCGCCGTCGATGCCGGACGTGATATACAATTTATAGAACAGTACCGTCAGGCCGCCGATCACCCGGTGATCGCCAGCTACCCGGAGGGCCTCTACCTGAAAGGGTTTGCCTGCCGCGTCATGGAGAAATCGTAAGACGCGCCCCGACAAGGGGCGCACGCGGATGCGCTCGGCGATGGCGTCATACTTGAAACAGGGATTTCCACCCACATATCTGTCGGTAGAAGTTGCGGTTTCTAAGGAGGTCATATGATTACCAGCAAATTCGGCATCGGGCAGCAGGTGCGCCACAAACTGTTAGGCTCGCTGGGTGTGGTGATAGACATTGACCCCGAATATGCATTAGCGGACACGCCTGAGGCGGATGATCTGGGTGCCAACGAGATGCTACGCCATGCGCCGTGGTATCACGTGGTAATGGAAGATGACGAGGGGCGTCCAGTACATACTTATCTGGCGGAGGCACAGTTGGATGGCGAAAGCAATGACTCCCATCCAGAACAACCATCGATGGATGAACTGGCCGAATCAATCCGCGCCCAGCTTCAGGCACCGCGCTTGAGAAACTGATCGATGGATGCGCCTCTCCCCATCAATGTGGGGGAGGCATTACCTCAGCCCTGCTCGTGCGCCAGCCCCAGACGCGGGATTTCGATCTTCGGGCAACGATCCATCACCACCTGTAGCCCGGCGGCCTGCGCCAAGGCACTCGCTTCGGGATTAATCACTCCCAGCTGTAACCAGAGGACCGAGGCCCCGACGGCGATCGCCTGTTGCGCAACCTCATAGGCTGCGTCGGCGTGACGAAAGACATCGACCATATCGATCGGTTGCGCCACCTCGGCCAGCGTCGCATAGACCGTTTGCCCCAGCAGCGTCTGCCCGGCTAACTTGGGGCTGACCGGCGTCACCCGATACCCTTGCGCCAACAAGTAGGCCATCACGCGATAGCTGGCCCGCTCTGGTTTATCACTGGCACCAACCAGGGCGATATGCCGCACACGGCGTAAAATCCGCGTTAGCGTTTCATCATCCATTTCAGACTCCTAAGAGAAAATGCACCACTTCAGCATAGAGCCCATCCGACAGATGACAAAGGTTTTTTGACGCGGTGCGGCCAGCCCCCGTATAATGTAAAAATATGTTACAAAGAAGGCGCCCGGCGCGTTCTGCTTTCTGTCTCGCCGCGATAGCCGCACGCGCTTCGTCCGAGCAAGCTTGAGGATCCCATGCGACAACGTGTTTTATTGGCATTGACGTGCGGCACGCTGCTGTTTTGCCACGCCCTGTCAGCCACCACGCTGAAGTTTGGCAGCGATATTGAATTGCTGGCGCTCGACGGCCAACCGCTGCCGACGGCACTGTTTAAGAGCGCCAATAGCCTAGAGTTGGATAGCGGCACCCATCAAGTACTGTTCCGCGTCGCCAAACCCTTTATCCAGAACGGGCAACCGCACTACTCTGCCCCGCTAATCGCCCTGTTCGATACCCGGGATGCCACCTCGGTCACCATCAAGCTGCCTCGCCTCGGCAATGAAAGGGATATCCACCAGTTGGAGCAGACGCAGGGATTCGAGCTGCTTAACCATCGCGGCATCCCGCTCGAGTTTCGTGCCGACGTCCTCGACGCGAGCGCGACGGACAGCGAGGGCTATCGCCAGTTGCTGCGTCGCTACAATCATAGCGACGCCAACGCCGCCCTGCCCATACTGGCCCCCTAACGCCAGATCGTTACCCTTTTCGTGTTTCTTGCGCCGTATCGCGACAGCGTATACCCAACCCTGCTATGGTGTAGCGCTCCCTTGTTTTGACACTCTTTTTTAAATGAAGGCCAACAGCATGGAAATGACCACCCGCACCCTCCCCAACCATAAACGCATCGCCTTGGTGGCACACGATCACCGCAAGCAAGCGTTGCTGGAGTGGGTTACGCACAATAAGGCACAGCTCAGCCAACACCAACTCTTCGCCACCGGCACCACGGGTAATCTGATCCAGAAGGCCAGTGGCATCCCGGTTAACTGCATGATGAGCGGCCCAATGGGCGGGGATCAGCAGGTCGGGGCGCTGATCGCCGAAGGGAAAATCGACATGCTGATCTTCTTTTGGGACCCCCTCAACGCCGTACCGCATGATCCCGATGTCAAAGCGTTGCTACGCCTGGCGACCGTCTGGAACATCCCGGTCGCCAACAACCGCGCGACGGCGGATTTTCTCATCAGCTCACCGATGTTCGCCGGTGAGATGGCGATCGCCATCCCCGACTACCAGCGTTATCTCAATCAGCGTCTGATCTAAATGTCGCGGCTCAGAGCCAGCTTCAGCCCTCTCTGAGCCGCCCCCACCCTACTTGCCCCGCTTAGGGCTTGCGCCGCACCACCGCACCGAGCCGCTGCAACGCTGCCACGAAGCGCGAAGGACGCTGTACGTCCTGCATCAGCCATACCCGACGACGCGCACGCGTCAACGCGACATACAACAGACGCCGCTCTTCGGCATCGGGGAAATCTTCGCCATCCGGCAACAGTACCTGTTCGATGACGCTCTCCCGTGCGGGGGCTGGAAAGCCGTCATCTCCCTCATGTAACCCGAGCACAATGACATAGTCCGCCTCGCAGCCTTTGCTGGCATGAATACTCAGGAAGCGCAGATCCAGCCCGGGCCAACGAGTCGCCGCACGCGCCAACAACGCCGGACGTAGATGATGGTAGCGCGCCAGAATCAGGATAGACTCCTCGGCTCGAACATAGCCGCTCAGCTTATCGAGCAACGCTTCCAGTTGATCTTGCGGCAACAGGGTAACCGCCTGACGCTCGCCGGCACTCGCGCTGGCAAGCGACTTCTTCAGTTGATGCGGATTCTGTTGGATAAAACCGTTGGCGATCTCCGCGATGCGGCGATTAACACGGTAAGAAGTGTCTAACTGACAGCACTCCCCGACACCGAAATGGTGATGGAAGGCAGTGGTCAACGCCAACGCTGCGCCGCTAAAACGATAGATAGCCTGCCAATCATCACCGACGGCAAATAGCGTACTGTGACTATTCTGTGCACGTAATGCTGCCAGTAGGCGAGCGCGTTGCGGCGAGATATCCTGAAACTCATCCACCAGGATGTGCTTCCATGGGCTGATAAAGCGCCCCTTTTCCAGCAAGGCCTGGGCTTGCTGGATCAACGCCGGAAAATCAAGGGCCGCCTCCCGCTTCAACTCCGCCTTCCACGCTTTCAGCAACGGAGCCAACAAACGCAACTGTTGTTGAAACGGCGTACGCAACGCCTCAGGCGCCAAAGCCGTCATCGCCGCTTGCGACGCGCCGTGCTCGCGTAATAAGCCGATCCAATAGGCCAGACGCGGCACCAGGCGAGCCTGTAAGTGTTTATCCTGCCAGAAGGACTCCTCCACCGCTACTTCACCAAACAGGTCTTGCAACCACTGGCGCCACCCCTTGGCTTGGCTCTTCTTGGTTGCACATTGCTGGCACCATTCGGCGAGTAAGAAATCATCGCGTGCCTGACGATCGCTTGCCAGACGCGAGAGGCGCACCGGCTTGCGCCCCGCCTGTTGTACGATCTGTAACGCTAGCGCGTGAAAGGTTTTCGCCTCTACCGTATCGCACCCCGAACAGCGTTGTAGGCGTTGTGCCATCTCCTGTGCCGCCCGACGCCCAAAGGCCAATAATAAGATCTGTGGCCCCTCGGCCAGCCCACGGTGCAGCAACCAAGCGACACGCGCCAGCAACACGCTGGTCTTTCCGCTGCCAGCCCCCGCCAACACCAACACATTGGCTTCACCGTTGACGACCGCCAGCGCCTGGCTCGGATTGAGTGGCCGCGCCTCGACCTGGGCGAAGAAATCCGCTTGCTCGCTCAACATGCGCTGGCTCCACTGCCGGTTATGCTGTTGACGCAATGACTCCCCTTCGGTGCACCAGGCCAAACAATCGCGATACAACGACGCACAGACGGGGAACTCGTCCAAGCGTTGGCACGGCAATGGCAGCGCCTGAAACGCGCTCTCGATCGCCTGAATGGCCTGCGCCAACGCATCGCGTCCTAACCAACCGTCACGCTCGCTCAACGCTTGTAGCGCCTGGCACTGCACCTGCAACACCTCGGCGCTGATCTGCGCCATCTCGTCACTCCACGTCTGCCAACTTTGCCGCAGATGGTGATAAAAACGTTGCGTCTCCTGCCAATCGGTACCATGCAGGCGCACGACCCGCTGGTCGGGTAACTCAAACTCCAATTCTCCCCATACCAATCCACGCTTACAACGCAACGCCATCAGTTGATTGAACGGGATCAGATACTGATGCCGCTCTCCACTCACCTCGACGCCGGCATTCAACATCCGCGCACAGTTATAGGGATGTTGCGCTAAACGCTGCCCCAACTTGGTGGCCCTGAGTTCCATGTTCTCTTTTACCCGTATTGACGCCATCATGCTGACAGTTTACTCAGGAATCGCCATCGGCTCTAGGCGCCTTCACTGACCGCACGCCCGCTCACAATGCAGACGAAAGCGACTAAAACGCAACGCATCACATTCCGGCCGCCGAGAAAACAGGGTAAACTAACGCGTCGTAACCGCCCGAATCCTAATGAGTTGATGCCAATGAGAACCGTACTGAATATTCTGAATTTTGTGCTTGGTGGTTTTATCACCACCCTGGGCTGGCTACTGGCGACGGTCGTGAGCGCCTTATTGATCATCACCCTGCCGCTGACTCGCTCGTGCTGGGAGATAACCAAACTCTCCTTGCTACCCTATGGCAACGAGGCGGTGCATGTCGACGATCTCTATCCCGAGCGAAAAAATGGTCTGCTCAGTGCCGGCGGTACCCTGCTCAACATCCTGTGGCTGGTGCTCTTCGGTTGGTGGCTCTGCCTGAGCCATATCGCGGCGGGCATCGTACAATGCGTGACCCTGATCGGGATTCCCGTCGGGATTGCCAATTTCAAGATCGCCGCTATCGCGCTGTGGCCCGTCGGGCGTCGCGTCGTCTCGGTCGAGGTCGCACAGGAAATGCGCCACGCTAATGCTCGCCGCCGTTTTCAGTAAATCGCGCTAAGCCATGTCTGTGTTTGTCACTTTCGCCCCCCGCCTACGCCGCTATGCCTATAACAGCACGCTGCTGTATAACCTGCGTATCTTCATCGCTCTGGCCGGCGCAGCCGGGGGCCCCTGGCTGCTGCATCAACCGCGCCTAACCATTCCCCTGACGCTGGGCGTGGTCGCGGCTGCGCTGACAGATATCGACGATCGTCTGGTCGGTCGCCTGCGAAATCTGGTGATCACCCTGGTCTGCTTTTTCATCGCCTCGGCCTCCATCGAGCTGCTGTTCCCCTATCCTTGGCTGTTCGCCGCCGGGTTAATGCTGTCGACAGTCGGTTTTATCCTGCTCGGCGCGCTGGGGCAACGCTACGCCACCATTGCCTTCGGCGCCTTGCTGATCGCCATCTATACCATGTTGGGCACCTCGATGTACCACCTCTGGTATCAGCAACCGCTGCTGCTGCTGTTGGGCGCCGTGTGGTACAACGTGTTGACGCTGATCGCCCATCTGTTGTTTCCCATTCGACCAGTACAAGAGGGGATCGCCCGCAGTTATAATCAGTTGGCCGCCTACCTGGATGCCAAATCCAATCTGTTCGATCCGGATCAAGAACAGATGGATCAACCGCTGATCGATGTCGCCATGGCCAATAGTGCCCTGGTCAGCACGCTCAACCAGACTAAACTCACGTTGCTCACCCGTCTACGTGGCGATCGTGGCCAACGCAGCACGCGGCGTATGATGCACTATTACTTCGTGGCGCAAGATATCCACGAGCGCGCTAGCTCCTCGCACTTCCAATACCAGCAGTTGTGTGAAATGTTCCGTTACAGCGACGTGCTGTTCCGTTTCCAACGCCTGTTGATGCTCCAGGCTCACGCTTGCGCACAACTCGCCCAAAGCATCATCCTGGTACAACATTACCAGCACGATGCGCGCTTCGAACGCGTATTCAGCCATCTCGAGTCAACCCTGGAACGCCTCGCCGCCCAACATGGTCGCCAGCATATCTTGGTCAAGTCACTGTTTAATCTGCTGATTAACCTGCGTGCCATCGATGCTCAATTGGCAAATATCGAGTCGGAGCAGACGCTGGCGGAGACACAGGCGGAAGAGAGTACCCTTGCCGAAGATCGCATCACCGGCTGGCATGATATGGTGTTGCGTATCCGCCGCCACCTGACGCCACAATCGCCGCTATTCCGCCACGCAGTTCGCATGGCCACAGTATTGGTCGCGGGCTATGCTTTCATCCAATTCTCCGGCATGCAGCATGGCTACTGGATCATGCTGACCAGCCTATTTGTCTGCCAGCCGAACTACCATGCCACTAAACGCCGACTCTGGCTGCGTATCGTCGGAACCTTGGCCGGTATTCTGCTGGGGTTGCCTGTGCTTTACCTGGTGCCCTCATTGGAAGGACAACTGCTGCTGATCGTGATCAGCGGTGTGCTGTTTTTCGCCTTTCGCAATGTGCAGTATGCCCACGCCACCATGTTTATTACGCTGCTCGTATTGCTCTGTTTCAATCTGCTGGGCGAGGGATTCGAAGTCGCTTGGCCACGGGTGTTCGACACGCTGCTGGGCTGCGCCATCGCCTGGGCGGCGGTGACCTTCATCTGGCCGGATTGGCACTTCCGCCAACTCCCGGCGGTGATCAGCCGTACGCTCAATGCCGACTGCCGTTATCTGGACGCGATCCTGGTGCAATATCACCAAGGCAAGTCCAATGCTCTGGATTACCGTATCGCGCGGCGCGATGCCCACAATTGCGATGCCGAACTGGCGGCCGTGGTCTCCAATATGTCACTGGAGCCGCGCCACACCGCCCAGTCACAAGAGGCTGCCTTCCACTTGCTGGGGCTCAACCATACCCTGTTGAGCTACATTTCCGCTCTCGGTGCCCACCGCCAGCGCCTGGATGATCCGGTCACGCTGGCGCTACTCGATGATGCGGTTTGCTATATGGACGACGCCTTGAACTGTCCAGATGAGGCATTCGCCGCCCGTGTGCACCAGGCGCTCGACCAGCTACGCCAGCGCTTACAGGCGGCCGATGCCCCCGGCGATAGTAGCGGGCAGTTGGTACGCCAACAGATCAGCTTAATGCTGGCGCTGCTACCGGAACTGACCCGACTGAAAAAGTCACTGGCATGAGACAATGCAAACCAGCACGACATTACTTCTTATAACGCCAACGATGCGCGTTACCCAGTAACCACTGGCGTAACGCCTCGCTGACTGGTCGCGGCAACACGGCGCTATGGCACCCCTGCACCGCTGCCGCCAAGTCGAATAGCACACGATCGTCGACCTGATGATTAGCCTCTTTCAGTTGGCTAAAGGCCTGGATCGCGCCAACGCGTGCCAGATCCTCCAGGGAGTAAATACCGATACGGTACAAGCGCCTTTCCATATTGATAGAGATATTGGGGCGCGTATGCAGACGCATCATCGCCGCCAGACGCGCAGCCTGATCGCTGCGCGCCTGCTGCAATGAGCGCTGGAGTAGATCGGCAAGCTGGCTGGGCTGCTGCCACATCGCCGCCTCCACCCGATAATAATGCAGATGTACAGGAAAACCGCGCTTGGTGTAGATGAAGGCGCGCATGCCGCACGCCGCATAGTCACGCCCCAATGCCTCCCGACCGCGCAGATAGAGCTCATTCTCGGCGATCAAAGCAAACATCACCCCATCGCACCAAACACCGAGCCCACCGAACTGAGAGCGTTGCGAAACCTGCCCTAATGCCGCAAACAGCGACGCTGCGACTCTACGCTTTTCATCAGGCAATCCATTCATGCGTAGCTCCTTAATAATCATCATAATTAATGACCTATAATCAGGTCGCCACGGGAAAACGTTAGCAACATAACTAATTCCGCATTCACGCCCAATACACAAACGGGACACACTTGGCTTTACATCCGATAAATGCGAGGCACATTCAAAAAAAGAGGTTGATCTTCGTCCAGGCTAGAATTACTGTATAGGCATACAGTATACAGATAGAGAACACGATTATGCGTACCTCCTCGTTGCCTCCTGCCTCTGACCGCGTCCTGTTCAGCCGTCCCGCCTATGCGCCCACCGCGCTGGTGCCGCAAAGCGGCTTTGTGAGTGAATTGGGATATGGCGATCAGCACCCCCTGTTATCACTGCTGTTGCCGCCATTGCTGCGTCAGTTGGGAGAGCAATCGCGCTGGCAACTGTGGATCACCGCGCAACACAAGCCCAATAAGCAGTGGCTCGCTGCTTGCGGCGTGCCGGTGAACAAGGTGATGCAATTGCAGCGCGCCGAGGCCGGGGAAGCGATCCACGCCATGGAACAGGCTCTGCGTAGCGGCAACTACAGTGTAGTGCTCGGCTGGCTGCCACCATTGACCGCCGCCGAACGCTTGCGTCTCAATCAAGCGGCGAAGGTAGGCAACAGCATCGGTCTGCTGATGCAGCCTTGGGGGGGAAAAACGAGCGCCAAGGGGCATACACCGCTCGCCTTAACGCGGCGTGCCGAGCAATTCCATTAAGCGTCTTTAGGATAATTCCCAGCCTAGGCCGTGCAAATAGGGAAATCCTTTTTTGCGTAATTAGAAAAACCGCGCCAAGCGGGAAAAGTACACAAGGTATCGCCCTTTTGTGGCGAGCAAAAAAACAGCAACCGTTGACCAAAAGAGCCATTAGCAAAACTTTTTTGGTGACCCTAATCACATCGTACTTGTAAGTTTTTAATCTCGTTGTAGACTTGTTATCACGACGGCTGTGTGAAATATCTATAATTATTACCTGGCTAACAGCGTAATAAAACTGAGTGGCAGCCGGATAAAGGGGTTTAAACTAAGAGCTAATGTTATACATGGCTCATTGCCTATTTTGGATGATAACGAGGCGCAAAATGAAAAAAACAGCGATCGCATTAGCAGTGGCACTGGCAGGTTTCGCGACCGTAGCTCAGGCAGCTCCGAAAGACGATACCTGGTACGTCGG
Organism: Edwardsiella hoshinae NBRC 105699 = ATCC 33379; assembly: GCF_000474215.1. Taxonomy (GTDB): domain Bacteria; phylum Pseudomonadota; class Gammaproteobacteria; order Enterobacterales; family Enterobacteriaceae; genus Edwardsiella; species Edwardsiella hoshinae. The sequence goes on from NZ_BAUC01000029.1 coordinate 15,427, forward strand.
TGGTAAGTTGGGCTGGTCTCACTATATCGGTAACAGCTTTGACGGTATGGACTCAACGAAGTCTCATCCGAATCAGCTGGGTGCCGGTGCCTTCTTCGGCTACCAGGCTAATCCGTACCTGGGCTTCGAAATGGGCTACGACTGGCTGGGCCGCATGGGCTATACCGGTGACGTGAACGCCAAATTCAAGTCACAGGGCGTACAGTTGGCCGCTAAACTGAGCTACCCGCTGATGGATAACCTGGATGTATACACCCGTCTGGGCGGCATGGTATGGCGTTCTGATATCCACGGCGCAGCAGATGGCGGCGACTATACTTCAAGCCACGACACCGGCGTTTCTCCGTTGGCCGCTATCGGCGTTGAGTACGCGCTGAACAAAGACTGGGCGACCCGTCTGGACTATCAATACGTCAACAAGGTTGGCACCCGCAGCGAAACCGGCGCACGTCCGGACAACACCATGCTGAGCCTGGGCGTAGTATACCGCTTCGGTCAGGATGACGTCGTCGCTCCGGCTCCGATCCCGGCTCCGGCTCCGGCTCCGATCGTTGAAACCAAGCGTTTCACCCTGAAGTCTGACGTTCTGTTCAACTTCAACAAATACACCCTGAAAGCCGAAGGCCGTCAGGCGCTGGATCAGCTGTACACCCAGCTGAGCAGCATGGATCCGAAAGACGGCTCTGTCGTCGTTCTGGGTTACACCGACCGCATCGGTTCCGACCAGTACAACCTGAAACTGTCTAAGCAGCGTGCTCAGACCGTGGTTGATTACCTGGTTTCCAAAGGCATTCCGGCCGACAAGATCACTGCCCGTGGTATGGGTAAAGCCGATCCGGTTACCGGTGCTACCTGCGACAACGTGAAACCGCGTGCCGCGCTGATCAACTGCCTGGCCCCGGATCGTCGTGTTGTTATCGAAGTGAAAGGCGTCAAAGACGAAGTGACTCAGCCGCAGGCTTAATCGCGCTGACCTTGGCAAAAAACCCCGCTCTGCGGGGTTTTTTTATGCCGCTATAGCCACGGCCAGCAGGCAGCACGCGCAATGACAGAGATCGAACAGGGCCCAGCTGACACATGCGATATTTACACGCCCCACCGCACATTTTCTTACTCCAAGCGCCTTCCACCAGGCTCCGCTTATTTAGCACAGGTGATAATGCCAGGCTTGGACAATAATCAAGGCGAGGGAACTATCGCCGGTTATTCTTTTTTTGTATGGAGATAAACGTTATTTCTTCTTTTTGGGAATATATGTACAAAATAACACGTTCCACGATCCGCCAGGGATATCGGTAAGATAATAAAACAATTCATTACCGATAAAATAATGCCTGCTGGGAGTAAAATAATGCCATCACGTTGGCTTACGCCACTATTTCACGACTGGCGGGTAATCAGCCATACACGCCTCACACCATTACTCCTGTACGCCGCGTAAGAATGCCTGTAAGTCCTGCTTCAATGAGCTCATCTGATTGGCGTACTGCTCCTTACGCTCCGCATCCTCGATCAGCTGTACGATAGTATCGGAAAGCGTACTCCCACGCCGCTGCGCCAACGCGGCCAAGCGTTGCCAAACCAGAAACTCCAGATCGATGGATTTCTTGCGTGTGTACTGATTCTCCGCGTTAAAGTGACGCTTGCGGCGGGCCCGGATGGTCTGTTTCATCCGATTGGCCAAGGTCGGTGCCATATGCTCGCGGATCCATGCCAGCACTTTTACCGGCTCATGCTCCAGACGTAACAACTGCTCCACCGCCTGCTGGGCCTGACTCAACTCCTGATAGCGGGTGATCGACTCACCCTCACGGTGCTTCTTCACCAGGTATTTCCACTTCCAGCCGCACTCTAGATTTTCAAGCTGTTGATATTTCATATCGTTTGCTCGTGACACGGTAACTTATGACTAAGGATAACAATTTTTCTCGCGCTTGCCGTGTGAAAATCAGCAAAAGGGACAAAATTTAACCTATCGGCGACAAAGGCCACAATCCCTCCGCTCAGTAGACGGAGTTTCCTAGGCAGTCAGGCGGATTCTTGTATAATTGTCCTTTTCTGACTGACGATGATTTGACGACGTTGAGCAACTACCGACTAGAGTGGCAATCGCTGCTGCCCGATACAACTCCTTATACTTCTGTGTTCAGCAGTGCTGCCGCGCTGTCGGCCATTAGCTTTGCCGAGTATCAGCCCCGTCTGGAGAATAGCCTGGCGCACTTCTGCCATGCCCATGCCCCCAGTCCCTTCATGCTGGTCAAGGCCGACTGTGATAGCGAGCACCTCACACGCCTGCAACACGCCGTCGAGGCGTTACTGCCACGTGGCGGACTCTATGGCAGCCGTTATGATATCACGCCCGACCAAATTAGCGTCGCCCCGGCAGAGCGACCGAGCGACAACCTGGCCGCCAGCCAGCGGGTGCTCAGCACCGAGTGGTGCGAGGGCGAACAGCTGTTTGGCACCGTACGCCAGAGTAAGAGCGGAATCCAGTTGCAGCCGGGTCTGGTGCATCAGGTCAATGGCGGCGTGCTGATCCTGTCGCTACGCACTCTATTGACACAACCGCTACTGTGGATGCGCCTCAAACAGTTCGTCACCAGCGGACGTTTCCAATGGCTCGCACCCGACGAAAGTCGCCCCTTGCCGCAAACCATCCCCGCGATGCCGTTACAGTTAAAGGTTCTGCTGGTCAGCGACCGTGAGGGACTGGCCGACTTGCAAGAGCTGGAGCCGGAGCTGTGCGCCAGCGCCTTATATGGCGAGTTCGAAGTCGACATGCCCTTGACGGATGAAGAGGACATGCGGCGGTGGTGTGCGCTGGTCACGACCCTGGCCGCCGAACACCAACTCCCGCCCATCGAGCCGGATGCCTGGCCGCTGTTGGTGCGCAGCGCCGTACGCGCAAGCGGCGATCAGAACCTGTTGCCCCTCAACCCCGTCATGCTGGGACGCCTACTGCGCGAGGCCGCGTTGTATGCCGATCCGCATATCGATGCCGAGGCACTACGCCAGGCGCAGACCACACGGCGCTGGCGGGAGAGCTATCTGGCCGAGCGCATGCATGATGAGATCGAGGTCGGGCAGTTACTGATCGAGACCGAAGGCGCCGCCATCGGCCAGATTAATGGCCTGTCCGTCTTAGAATACCCCGGCCATCCGCAATTATTCGGTGAACCGTCACGTATCAGCTGCGTGGTCTACCAGGGGGATGGCGAGTTCACGGATGTGGAGCGCAAGGCCGAGCTGGGCGGCAACCTGCATGCCAAAGGGATGATGATCATGCAGGCCTTCCTGATCGCCGAGTTGGAACTGGATCAACAACTGCCCTTCTCCGCCTCGCTGGTCTTCGAACAATCCTACGGCGAGGTCGATGGTGACAGCGCCTCCCTGGCCGAGTTGTGCGCCCTGATCAGCGCCCTGGCCATGGTGCCGATCGACCAACAGATCGCCGTGACAGGCTCTGTCGATCAATTCGGCCATGTCCAACCCATCGGCGGCGTCAACGAAAAGATTGAAGGCTTCTTCGAGGCCTGCCAACGCCGTGGTCTCACCGGGAAGCAAGGGGTGATCATCCCCGCAACCAATGTCCGTCACCTCTGCCTTAACGATGAGGTGATCGAGGCCGTTAAGGCGGGGACATTCCATCTCTGGGCGGTCGAAAACGCCGAAGATGCGCTGCCGTTACTGACTGGCGTTGCCTATCTCAGCGAGAATGGCCCCAGTCTGCTGGGTGCCATCCAGGCGCGTATCGCCGCCGCCAACCCCTTGTTAGATCGACGCCAGTTGCCTTGGCCGCTGCGCTGGTTAAACTGGTTCGGTCGTGGCTGATCGGACTTGTTCAGCGTACACCTGTTAGCTAAGATGGACGCTTCATTGAATAAAGGCTGACGAGAATTATGGTAGATAAACGCGAGTCCTACACAAAGGCGGATCTGGAAGCATCGGGTCGTGGTGAGCTGTTCGGCGCAGGCGGACCGCCGCTGCCATCAGGCAATATGCTGATGATGGATCGCGTCATCAAGATGACGGAAGATGGCGGTAACCACAACAAGGGTTACGTGGAAGCAGAACTGGATATCACGCCGGATCTGTGGTTCTTTGCCTGTCATTTCGTCGGCGATCCGGTTATGCCGGGCTGCCTCGGTCTGGATGCCATGTGGCAATTGGTCGGCTTCTATCTCGGTTGGCTGGGTGGCGAAGGTAAAGGTCGCGCGTTGGGCGTTGGTGAAGTCAAGTTCACCGGCCAAGTACTGCCGACGGCGAAAAAGGTCACCTACCGTATCCACTTCAAGCGCGTTATCAACCGCAAACTGATCATGGGTCTGGCGGATGGCGAGGTGTTCGTCGACGGTAAGCTGATCTATACCGCCAGCGACCTCAAAGTTGGTCTGTTCAAAGACACCAGCGCCTTCTAAGCGCATCACGCGATAAGCTCAAGCTCAGCGAAAAACGCAGCGACGCTGCGTTTTTTATTACTGCTGCACCGCGTTACCACACAAAAACCCCCAGCGAATGGGGGTTCTTCTCATCGCATCATCGCGGTCGCGCTAGGCTACCGCTATCAGAGACCTGTCTTCCATGGCCTGCCGCCAGCCTCCCAGCCAGTAGGAACGAGCGTCCAGAGAGTGATAGGGACAAATCTCCTTGGAACGTCCTGCAATGCCCGCTTGATAACCTCGAGCCTGTGCCCTTTCCAGACGATCGCGTTTCTGTCTCTTCATGCCTTTTTTCCCTCATGATTACACTGGTGGAAAGAAAACAGTGGTCGGCAGCCGCCGCCACCCTTAACCAATAGCTACTTTTAGCCGTTCGGTCAATGATGAAAAGTTACCCAGCCGTCACACTTCGCCACACCCGACGGGGCAGCCGTACGCGTACTCCCTCACGACTACGCGCTAATCGGCTGAGGGACATAAAAAAAACGCTCGGCACCGTATCACGGTGACGAGCGGCTTATAAGGGACGATTTACACGCTGTAACGCTTTACCCCGCGCGGGCTATCTGCCCCGCCAGGGTGGCGATCTGCTGTTGCCAAGCTTGTCCCAGGGTGCGCACCAACGCATCGTAGCCGTCCCCCTGTTGCGGCAACACGATGTGGAAGGCACGCTGTGTCAGTACGCCCTGATGGGTCAAGAGCCATTCCCCGGCGACGACGACCTTACCATCGTAACGACCATAGAAAGCGCTAATATTCACCGTCAGGCTATCTTGGCTCATCCCCAACGGTTGGCTGGAAACCAGCCAACCCGGCATGGCGGCGCCTAACCCCGCAACCAGCGATTGCGTCAACTGCTGGCTTAGTGGGCTAGCCCACAGGTTGTTGCTGGCGGTGACGAACTGCACATCGCTCTGTTGGTAGACGATCCCCATGCCCCCGAGCAAATCGGCCACATTCACCGGTTGCACCCACAGTTGCTGCGTCTGTGCCGCCGTTTGTGTCACGCTAGGGCTTACCGCCGGCTCTGCCGGCAGTTGATAGTATTGCTTCGAGCCGGTAGCGCTACAGGCGCTCAGCACCAGTGCCACCAGCAGGATCATCCCTCTCTTCATCATTTGGCTCCCTTGGGATGTGGATCTTTCCCCGCCGGTGCCTCAAACACCAGCGCGTTGCTTTTCTCATTCAGGGTGCGCAGCACGGGTTGCAACTCGCGCAATACCTGATCCAGATGCTGGAGATCACCGACCATCTGGTTATAGGCCGGCGACCCCGGCTGGATGCCCTTGATGGTACGATTGAGCTCGATCAGCGACTGGCGCAGATCCGCCGGCAGCGACTGCGTCGCCTTGTTGGACAGGATCCCATTCAACGCATCCAGCGTCTCTTGCGTCTTACGCATGGTTTCTTGGCTGGTCTTCAACGTCGCCGTGGCAGTCTTAACCATCGGCGCCAACGGCAAGGCATTCAGCTTATCCAGCACCGCCGTCACTTTCTGTTGCAACTGTGCCAATCCACCACTGATGGTGGGCATCAATGGGATGCCATCGATCGCCTCCGGCCCCTTCCAACGTTTGGCGTTGGGGTAGAAGTCCAGATCGATATAGAGCGCCCCGGTCAACAGATTGCTCGACTTCAACGCCGCGCGCAGCCCCCCATGGCGGATGGCTAGCAGGTGTTGACGCAGGTCGAAATCCGGCCCCATATTAGTATCGATACGCTCAGGCTCAATGTGTACCAGTACCGGAATACGGTAATCGGCATCGAGACGTTGATTCAGCCCCTTGACGAAGAACGGCACCTGGGCGACCGTCCCCAAGCGGATACCACGGAACTCGACCGGCGCCCCGACCTGCAAGCCACGGATCGAATCAGCGAAGAACATCAACATGTCGAAGTGTTCGGTATAGAGCGAATCCTGAATGCTGTTCTGGTTATCATACAACACGTAGTCGCTCAGGTTGGCCACTTCTTTTCCCGGCGCCAATCCCTGCGGCACATCGAAGCTCACACCACCGCTCAGCAGCGTCGTCAGGGAGCCCATTTGGACACGCATCCCCTGCGCCGACACATCGAAAGAGATACCGCTGTCTACCCAGAAACGCACATTCTCCGTCACCAGGGTGTCGTAAGGCGCCGCGATAAACAGCTGATAGGTGATCTTGCGCGCCTTGGTATCGAAACCACTGGTCTCTACCGAACCGACGCGTAAGCCACGGAACAGCACCGGATCGCCTGGATTGAGCTGCCCGGCCTTGTCGCTGACCAACATAATACGGATGCCTTTGGCATCCGGCGGCGCCAACGGCGGCTGATCGAGCAGCTTGAAATCGCGCTGCTCGCTATCCGACGATCCCGGCTGAAGCTCAATATAGGCCCCAGACAGCAGCGTCCCCAATCCCGAGATCCCCTCGCGACCGATCTGCGGCTTCACCACCCAGAAAGTGCTGTCCTTGCGCAGCAGCTTCTCCATACCACTCTGTAGGCGGGCCTTGACCACCACCTGATCCAGGTTATCGCTGAGGGTGACGCTTTGCACCGTACCGACATCCACACTACGGCTCTTAATCGCCGTCTTTCCCGCGACGATCCCCTCGGCATTCTGGGTGATCAGCGTCACCTCTGGCCCCTGGTGGCTAAAATGGTAAAAAATGATCCAGGCACCGATCAGTGCCGTCAGTATCGGGATGATCCAGACCGGCGACCAGCGCTTGATACGCTCAATTTGCGCCGTTGTATTTTTCGCTACCATCGCTTATTCCTGCTCCCCTGTAGTCAATTCGCTCTCTCGATCCCAAAGCAGGCGGGGATCAAACACCATGGCCGCGATCATCGTGAGAATGACCACAGCGGCAAACAGAATCGCCCCGACATCGGGGTAAATACTCATCAATTGCCCCATACTCACCAATGAAGAGAGCACGGCGATGACAAATACGTCGATCATCGACCACCGACCGACGAACTCGACAATCTCATAGATAGTATGCATGCGTTCACTGTCCCGGCGCACACCGCGGCGGGTCGACCAGCACAACCAGGCGATGGCCAAGATCTTCAACGACGGTACCATAATACTGGCGATGAAGATCACCATCGCCACCGGATAAGAGCCTTCCCCCCACAGCAGGATCACCCCGGCCATGATGGTCGACGTCAGCTTACTGCCCAACGCCTGCGTGACCATGATCGGCAATACGTTCGCGGGGATATACAGCATCAGCGCCGTCGCCAACAAGGCCAACGTCCATTGCAAGCTGTTGCGACGCCGAGCATAGCCCGTCGTCAGACAACGCGGACACTGTTGTTGGCTCTGCGGCAGAATGGCGGTGCAGCAAGCGCAGGAGCGGACTCCCTGGCGTAGCCCGCTCTCACCGCTGTGATAGGGCACGGCACAGGCAGGCTGCGCCGCAATATCGTCCCACAACAGGCGGCGATCGATCATCTGAAAGGCACGTACCTGCAACAGACAAAACAGGCAATAAGCCCAGAAGCTACTCCCCACCCCCACATCGCCGTAGGCCATCAGCTTCACGAAACTGACCAGCACTCCGGCGAGGAAGATCTCGACCATACACCAGGCGCGACACTGCAACAGGATACGTGCCAACCCCACCCGTAGGGCATGCGGCAGAGGTACGCGTAGACACAGCAGAATGATCACCACCATACAGAAGGCCGGGATCAGTTGGACAAAGATCATAAACAGCGTCGCAATGCTGGCATAATCTTCGTCCATCAGCATGCCAGGGATCTGGAGCAGTGTGATGGCATTGCTGAGTCCGGCGACCGACATGGTGACGAACGAAAACAGATTCGCCACCAGTAATAGAAACAAGGCGCTAAGCGCATACAACGTCGGCTGAAGATGCGGATGACGCCAACGCATCGCCAGCGTGGTGCCACAACGCGGACAGACGCTTTTCATTCCCCACGCCAGACGCGGCAGCGCAACCAACATGTCGCACTGTGGGCAAAGCATGTGAGCGTCGGCCGGATCCTGTGTATTGCACATATCGTTATCCAGTGATAAAAAAGCCTGACATACCGCGCGCCGCGCGGCCATCAGGCTGATGATAATCCCTGTGACTATAGCCTCAATCAGTTGGCATTTTTTTGCGTTTCAAGGGATTCCCAACGAGCATAAGCCTCTTCCAACGCGTGCTCGCTCTCGGCTAACGCCTGCAAGACCGGCTGTGTCTCGCCATGTGGCAAGCTAAAGAAGGCCGGATCGGCGACTTGTTGCTGCAATGCGTCCAACTGCGCTTCCAAAGCCTCGATACGCTGTGGCAACTGTTCCAGCTCCCTCAACTGATTGTAGCTCAGCTTAGTGTTGCTACGGCGCCGCTCCACTTTGCTCTCGTCCTTCTGCGGCGGTGTACTCAGCGCGGTAACGGGCTGACGCAACGCCTGCGAGGCGGCCTGCTGTTGATGCGCGTCGGCATATCCTCCGGCGTAGTGACCGATCACCCCATCGCCTTCGAAGATCCAACAGTCGGTCACACAGTTATCGACGAACTGACGATCATGGCTAACCAGCAGCACCGTTCCCTGATAGTTGGCGACCAGCTCCTCCAGCAGCTCTAAGGTTTCGATGTCCAAATCGTTGGTGGGTTCATCGAGCACCAATAAATTACTCGGTTTTAGGAACAATCTCGCCAACAATAGGCGGTTACGCTCCCCTCCCGAAAGCGCCCGCACCGGGGTCATCGCCCGCTTTGGATGGAACAAGAAGTCTTGCAGATAGCCAAGCACATGGCGAGAACGCCCATTCACCATCACCTCTTGTTTGCCTTCGGCCAAGTTATCCATCACCGTCTTATCGGGATCCAGTTCGGCGCGATGCTGGTCAAAGTAGGCGATTTCCAGCTTGGTGCCGCAGCGCACCCGGCCGCTATCGGGCGTGAGTTGGCCGAGCATCAGCTTCAGCAAGGTAGTCTTACCGCAACCATTGGCCCCCACCAGGGCGATTTTATCGCCGCGCTGCACCTGGGCCGAGAAGTCGCGCACCAGGGTCCGCTCGCCGCAACGATAGCTAACCGCCTCCAGTTCAAAGACGATCTTACCGGAGCGCAGCGCCTCTTCGGCCTGCATCCGGGCATTCCCCTGTTGCGCACGACGTTGGGCATGTTCCTGACGCATCGATTTCAAGGCGCGTACACGGCCCTCATTGCGGGTACGACGTGCCTTAATCCCTTGGCGGATCCATGCCTCTTCCTGCGCCAGACGGCGATCGAACTCGGCATTCTGGAGCTCTTCGACTCGCAGCGCCTCCTCTTTACCGACCAGATAAGCGTCATAATCGCCCGGCCAAGAGACCAATTTACCCCGATCGAGATCGACGATACGCGTCGCCATGGCACGGATAAAGGCACGGTCATGGGAAATGAAGATAATGCTGCCGCTGAACTCCTTAAGGAATCCCTCCAACCAGCTGATGGTATCGATATCCAGATGGTTAGTCGGCTCATCCAGCAGCAACACATCCGGCTCACACACCAGGGCGCGCGCCAGCGCCGCCTTACGCAGCCAACCGCCGGAGAGCGACGACAGCGCGGCATCGGCTGCTAACCCAAGTTTGGTTAGGACATCTCGAATACGGGTGTCCATGCGCCAGATCCCTTGGTGCTCCAGACGCTCTTGCAAGTCGGCCAGTTGGCGTAGGTGCTGTTCACTGGGATCCCCCTCAACCTTACGCAGCAATTCATGGTAATCGCGTAACTGTTGGGCCTGCTCGGCCACGCCATCCGCGACAAAATCGAAGACCGAACCGGCGACATCCCGAGGCGGATCCTGTTGCAGACGTGAGACCACCAGATCTTGGGCATACACCACCCGGCCATCGTCCAACGCCAGTTCGCGCCCGAGGATCTTCAACAGGGTCGATTTCCCTGCCCCATTACGCCCAACCAAGCAGACGCGCTCGTTCGGCTCAATATGTAACTCGGCATTATCCAACAGCGGCGCATCGCTAAAGGCGAGCCAAGCGCCAGAAAGACTGATCAAAGACATCGCTTATTTTTCCTCGCTGACATGGGTGATGAGCCAGCAATTGTGGATCTGACGGTTACGGGCAAAGTCGGCAGACAAGGTACGTTCGGTAATCTCCTGCGCCTGTAACCCCAGGCGAGCCATCCCCGCTTGATCCATTTTAAAGCCACGTTTGTTGTTCGAGAACATGATGGTGCCACCCGGGCGCAGGATGCGCGCCAGATCCGCCATCAGATCCAGATGATCGCGCTGCACATCGAAGGTCCTCTCCATACGCTTCGAGTTGGAGAAGGTCGGCGGATCGATGAAGATCAGATCGAAACGATCTTCGCAGTGGCGCAGGTACGCCAGACAATCCGCCTGGACCAGGCGGTGCTGGCGCCCGGTCAAGCCATTGAGGCGCAGGTTGCGCTCCGCCCACTCCAGATAGGTGCGGGACATATCCACGGTGGTGGTCGAGCGCGCGCCTCCCAGACCGGCATAGACGCTGGCACTGCCGGTATAGGCAAACAGGTTCAGGAAGTCTTTACCGCGGCTCATCTCGCCCAACATACGACGAGCGATCCGGTGGTCGATAAACAGCCCGCTATCCAGGTAATCGGTCAGGTTAACCCAGAAGTGAGCGCCATACTCGCGCACCTCCATGAACTCCCCTTTCTGCGCCAACTTCTCGTACTGGCTCTTCCCTTTTTGCCGTTCACGGGTCTTCAGGATCAGGTTATTTCCACTGATCCCCATCACGGACTGGGTCACATTGACCACATCGAACAGGCGCTGACGCGCTTTCTGCGCATCCACGCTCTTCGGCGGCGCATACTCTTGGATCACGACTTTGTCGGCGTAGCGATCGACGGCCACATTATACTCCGGCAGATCGGCGTCGTAGACCCGGTAGCACTCCAGCCCTTGCTGGTGAGCCCATTTATCGAATTTTTTCAAATTCTTACGCAGACGGTTAGCGTAATCTTGGGCGATCTCGCCCACCTCGCCTTGCGGCGTCGCGCTGAGACGGTAGTTCTTCTGCACACACTCCAGTGGGCCGTTCTTGGCCTTGAACTGGCGTTCGGCACGTAGCTGCAAGCAACTCAACAGTGCTGGCGAAGCGCTGAATAGCGACAGTTGCCAACCGGCAAACTCGCGCTTCATGATGCGCCCCAGAGTATTATGCAAGGCGATCAGTGCCGGCTCACTTTCCAGGCGCTCACCGTAAGGCGGGTTGCTCAATACCGTGCCCAGCGGCCCCTGCGGCAATGGATTATGCAGCTGCGCCACATCACCCACGTTGAAGGTAATCAGTGCCGCGACACCGGCGCGGCGGGCGTTAGCGCGCGCCATCTCCAATACCCGACGATCGAGATCGTAAGCGAAAAAGCGCGAGCTGGTTTGCGCCACCCCCAGGCGTGCGCGCCGCTGTGCTTCAACACATACCGCTTGCCATAATTCGGCATCGTGGCCGAGCCAGGCGCTAAAGCCCCAACGGATGCGTTGCAGTCCCGGTGCTCGATCAGCGGCCATCATCGCCGCCTCGATAACCAGGGTACCGGAGCCGCACATCGGATCGAGCAGCGGCGTGCCCGGCTGCCAGCCGGAGCGCAGCACCACGGCCGCCGCCAACGTCTCCTTCAGCGGCGCTAGGCCAGTCCCATCACGGTAGCCGCGTTGGTGCAACCCATCGCCGCTGAGATCCAGCGACACCACAGCGCGCTCACGCTGCAAATTAACATTGATACGAATATCGGGGTCTTGCTTAGCCACGCTGGGACGCGCGTCGAGGCTACGGGTGAAACGATCGACAATGGCATCTTTCACTTTCAGGGCGCCATACTGGCTATTGCGGATCGTGTCATTGGTGCCGCTAAAATGCACCGCAAAGGTCTTATCGACACCGAATAGCGTCGTCCAATCGATCGCCTGCACGCCCAGGTAAAGATCCAAGTCGCTGTAAACGTTGAACTCACCCAGCGGTAGCATGATGCGTGAGGCGAGGCGGCTCCACATCAGACTTTGATAGAGCAAACGCCCATCTCCCCTGAAATGCACACCACCCTGGACAATCTGGCAGTCATGCGCACCGAGCCCTTCCAATTCATTTTTCAGTAGTTCTTCGAGACCGCGCGCGGTGCTGGCAAAAAGAGATTTCATGTTTTCACTATCGCTATCAGTCAATTATGGATGATATTCCTCACCGCTATCGCCGCCCGCCTAGCTAGGTCCTACCAAGGAGGCTGAGCGCCGAAATGATAACGGTGAGAATAAACCCGACATTGTCCACTTTTCCCCGCCGCCATGCCATCCCCAGATCATTTTTTTACATATTTTCCCCTTAAATCAGCATGGAAGGCGGCGCCGTCGGCAATTTTTGTTAACCGCCCCGGCCGGGGTTATGCTTAAATAGTCGGTCGCACTGGGGCGTTACGCCTCCTCTTCAGACTCCTGGCAAGGTGGATTATCATGCACGGGACGCGTCCTCAACGTCACCATATTTCCTTAAGAGTCAAAGCCGAGCAGCATCAATTCGGCTGGTTGTTTGCCTCGTTGATCGGGGTATTTTTCATCAATCTGATCCCCAACATCGGCGATCTACAAATCAAGTCGTTAATCTGCCTGACGCTACAGGGGATCGCCGGCTTTAACGTCGTATTACGCCGTTATCGTAAGTTCGTCACACTGCCGATTATCGTCAACATTGTTATTTTTATCTTCTTCTCCCACTCGGTTCCCTTCGTCGTACTGGGAAAATTGTTATACCTGTATTTCTTCACCCTGGTCACCATCGCCGTGGTACGTAAGGTCATTCTCGCCACCCGTGTCGATCTCGAAGTCTTGCTGGCCGCCCTCAGTGGTTTTCTGTTAATCGGCTATATCGGCCTATTTATCTTTTCGAGCATTGAGGTTTTACATCCCGGTTCGTTTAAGGGCATCGGCGGGGATCAGCAGCAGATGTTTAATGACCTGTTCTATTACTCCTTCATCAGCATTCTGACCGTCGGCTATGGCGATATTGTGGCCGTTACCTGGCCGGCACGTAACGCAACCATTCTGGTGGTGCTATTGGGATATATTTACTCACTGGTCTTCATCGCCCGTATCGTGAGCGACTTTCCCAAACTGGCGCCGTTATGTGGTCAAACGGCAAAAGAGGAAGCGGAAGAACGCACCGACGCAAGCGATCCCTCGCAGCCCAAAAGCCCCGGAACAGGGCACAAGTAACTCCCCCAGCGCTCCGGCGTGCGCGTGAACTGCGCGCCCGCCACCCTCGGCGGGAAGGATTACGCATGACAGCAAAAAGCCAGCGTATGCACGCTGGCTTTTTGCTTTGGCCGTCATGTCGATCAACTGACGCCAGAATAGAATAACCACCGCACCATCGCGGCTCAGTTAAACTTATTTCTGCGCAATAGCGCGCATGGTGTCATCGATCGCCGTGATCAGCAGCATCTGGGGATCGGCGGCACACACCTGATTCAGCTTGTCGATAACGGCCTTATCGGTACCGGCCGTCTTAGCGATCTTCAGCCCGCGACTCTCGACACTGGCGTTACCCATGATTGCAACGACCTCAGCAACCCCGGCGCTGTCGGTCTTCGCCAATTCACCGGCGTCGGCGCAGGTCATGTACACTTCAGCCGGCAGACCGGATTTAATATCGTAAGATTGCGCCCATACGGTCGGAGCCGCAGCCAGAGCAGAAACTAACAACAATACCTTTTTCACATGCAATTCCTTCTGTTTTATTGGATCCGACCGATGATCGCGCCACCGGCACCGCCGACGACGGCTCCTTTGATGGCACCCTCAATTCCGTTACCGGACAATACGCCCGCTACGGCACCGACGGTCGCCCCAACGGTTGCCCCTTTACGGGCCTTCTTACCTTTATGACCTTTTTCGCTGATGGCGCCGACGCCGGCACCCAGCGCGGCCCCCTTAAGCACACCGCTAACACCGTTACCGGACAACAAACCGGCGGTCGCCCCCAGCAGCGCACCTTTGGTAGTGCGGCTCGGGCCTGCTAATGAAGCCGTTGAAAAAGTCAGCAATGACACCGTAGTCACTGCAATCAGCGTTTTCCTTAACGCTGACGGGAATTTCCCTGACGCGTCAAACATATCAACCTCCCTTGATGATCGTGACGTTTACTATGGAGCGCATGATAGCATGAACAATCCTAGCCTTGGGGTTGGATACCAGATATTCGTCTAAATAAAGTACAATTTTGCATCTAATCACGGGAATTTAGGATTATTACCTAAAGGAAATCGCCCATGCAGAAAGGTGAAGCGCGCGAAGAGGAGCGCGGTTTAACCGGCGTAAGCCAATGCATCGTGTGAGGCCGCCAGGGGGACCGTAGACAACGGCAATAGTCGATCATGCATCACCTTGATCGCCTCGCCTAATAGACATGCCTTACCAGCCAGCACCAGTTGTGGTTGCGCCACCAGGCACAAACTAGCGTGCTCGCCCGGTTCGACCACCAGCAGTCGTCCCCAGCCCGCCTCATCGTGCAATTGGACGGCAACCAGTTCGCCCAGTGACGGCACATAACGTCCGGCCTGGCAAGCGAAGTGCCAACTCTTCGGCATCAGCGGTTTGAGAAAGCGTTGCGCCACCAGGGCATTTAGCACCAGTTCGGCATGCTGTGACGCATCGAGGTCACACCCCTGACAACGCTCGGAAAAATGATAATAACTGGCCGCATCATCGATGCAAAAGGTACTGGCATCGAATGCATCCGGCGTTAGCATCTTGGCAGGAAAGCGAGAGCGAAAAACCATACCGTTCGCCAAATCCAGCATCAGACGATCGTGCTGTGGATCAAAGAACCAACGCCAGCGATCTCCGGGCTTTATCTTCATCTCATACTCCCCTCGCCATAAACTCCCTGGCAACATAACCATCCTCACAAACGATGTCACGTTACCGGCAACCGTCGACTCACCACCCGCATAAATAAACAGCAGATTGTTTGGAATATAGACTAGCCCGCGACAGAAATAAAGTCCCGGGCTAAATAGAGAGGGAGCAAGAGTTAGATGTAGTTAACAATCTCTTTCACGAGACCCGGACCTTTAAAGATAAACCCGGAATAAATCTGCACCAACGAAGCGCCAGCCTGCATTTTTTCTCGCGCGGCGATCACCGAATCGATACCACCGACACCGATAATCGGCAAACGCCCCTGTAATTCGGCAGAGAGCAGACGAATAATTTCGGTGCTCTTTAACTGCAAGGGCCGTCCGCTCAAACCGCCACTCTGGGCGCAATGATTCAGCCCGGCGACCAGCGAACGATCCAGCGTGGTATTGGTGGCGATCACCCCATCGATGCCATGACGCACCAGGCTATCGGCGACCTGTACCAGCTCCTCATGCGTGAGATCAGGCGCGATTTTTACCGCCAGCGGAACATACTTAGCATGCTTCTGCTGTAATTCCGCCTGCTTATTTTTAATCGCGCCAAGCAAATCATCCAAGGCTTCGCCATATTGTAAGGTACGCAGCCCCGGCGTATTCGGAGAAGAGATATTAACGGCGATATAACCGGCATAGGAATAGACCTTATCCATGCAGGTCAGATAATCATCCTTACCTTGCTCTACCGGCGTATCTTTATTCTTGCCGATATTGATGCCCAGCACGCCGCCGAAATGAGACTTTTTAACGTTCTCGATCAAATTATCGACGCCGAGGTTGTTAAAGCCCATGCGGTTAATCAAACCCTCCGCCTCGACGATGCGGAACAGACGCGGCTTATCATTACCCGGTTGCGGACGCGGCGTGACGGTACCCACTTCGATCGAGCCAAATCCCATGGCGCCCAAGGCATCGATGCATTCGCCATCCTTGTCCAACCCTGCTGCCAGCCCGAGCGGATTCTTGAAGGACAATCCCATGCAACTGACCGGTTTACTCGGCACAGACTGACGTACCAGACCGAGGAGCGGCGTACCGCTGATCCGATGCAGTTGCTTAAAGGTAAACTCGTGCGCGCGTTCCGGATCGAGTTGAAAAAGTGCCTTCCTGATAAAAGGGTAGAACATGAGATCTCCTGATTCCCGTTGCCAAACGGGGCGCTATTATCAGGTAAGTCGCGACGAATTGGAATTGATTAAAGACAAAATAGGCCGACAAAAGCAAACGTTTCACCTCCCGCCGGATACGCTTAGCCAGCGGCGCATCAGCGCCTCAGCCATTAGCCAGATCGTCATGTTTTCACAAATAATTCCCCATGATATTACGCGGCGCGGCAGCGAGGCATCCGCGCCGGGGAAACACCGCCCAGGCGCGGACCGAGAGCTGGGCGAATGCCTCTTTGCGCTGCACCCACCCGCCTCAGCGTGACACAGGCGATATGCTTAGAAATAATAGCTAAGCACGCCGCTGATCGCCTTATCGCCTGCGCTATCGAGCGCTCCGCTCGCGACGACACTGGCCTGTGGATTAATCTGTAAGGCCGCCTCCAGATATCCCGTCGTCAATCCGGCTTGGTATTTGCGTAACGGCGCTGCCATGCGACGTTGCA
The DNA here is from genome assembly GCF_000474215.1 of Edwardsiella hoshinae NBRC 105699 = ATCC 33379. Classification (GTDB taxonomy): domain Bacteria; phylum Pseudomonadota; class Gammaproteobacteria; order Enterobacterales; family Enterobacteriaceae; genus Edwardsiella; species Edwardsiella hoshinae. The sequence continues at coordinate 32,379 of NZ_BAUC01000029.1, forward strand.
CATCGAGCACCGTCGACGTCTCCGCCCACGAATCCGTATTCATTAATTCATACTGATAGGAGGCTCTCGCGCTTAAAGTTAGATCTTGTTCCTGAAGCAAAGTCAGCGGCTTGCTCAGTTTGCCCGTGATAAATAGCTGATGCGACCAATTCTCCGTTGCACTCAATGTCGCGTTATTCCACCCATTTCCCCCTTGCTCGCTGAAACTCGCATGCTTGAAAAAGGTGGTATTCAGCCCAGATTCGACATTAGCGGAAATCGCATAAGGCAACGCCAGCTCCATCGATAATGCATTTTGCAACGCCGCGCTGTATGACTTAAATTTCGCCGTGCGCCCCAAGCCCTGCCGCTGATTGCGGGTGAATCGATTATAACTATAGATCCCATTTACACTCAGGTTATAGCTGAAAGGCCCAAGCTCATGCTGATAGGAATAACCCAGTAACGCCGAGTCGACATCATTCGTAGCCCGATTGATATAGCGTATATCGCTGGACTGATAACCGATAAAGATAGCATCGCTAGGCAAGAAGAGCGCGTCTTTCGCCAAGGCCAGAGTGACATCCTCCGAGGTATATTGCACGGTGCCAGCGACATGCTTACCGTTTTCACGCTGACGCGCGTAAAATACCCCCAACTTCATCCTCTCACCGGCATAGAGCAACTCCGCCCCGGCACTATCGTCCGAGCCATAGCCCCCCTTGAAATAGGATCTTGGACTCCGTAACTTCTCCTGAACATAGCGCAGATCATCGCTACGGTTTAAAATTGTCGCGTTTAAATTGGCATAATCGCGTGCGGCAAGATCATAACGTTGCAACAAGATGTCTCCCTGCCCCTCAAACAGGATATACAGATTATCCTCATCCTGTGTCATCGAAGTATAACCATTGGTCGGCGCATCATAGACCTGAATGGTTCGCCCACGATTACTGGTAATATAGATACCATCACGCCCCGCGCGGGGCGTCTGCACGGTATAGCCGACCAAATACACCTGATCATCGAGCGCCAGCGAGCTCGATTCGGTACGTGCAATATTCGCGGGGAGAAAATCTTCCTGGACGGGTTGCCAGCTTTGGCCATGATCTTGGGTACGATACACCATCCGTCCGGTTGGGGCTCGGCTCGTTTCTGCCTTCACGGCTAAATGGATATCACCATCATGATAGAAAACACTGCTCTCCGAACTGATATCAGGTAAACCATCGCTACCGGGCGCTCCAGTAATTTTATCACTCGGACGCAACCACGCCGCCCGCCACGTATTGCCGTTGTCCGCAGAATAAATATAGCCGGAGGTCGATGTTGCCCCGCCAAGTTTAGCGTCTTGGCTATTATGCCAAGCCTGGACGCCAATATAAATCGTCCCATTGTAGTACATACCACTACCCGGTCCTTGTAAGATATATTTATACCCCGGCGGGACCAGATTATACAGGCTGACACCATCGTCCCAATGCTTGCCACCATCATCGGAAGTGAACAGAAAAAAATCAGACTGCTCACTCAACGGCTTTTGCGTAATAAAGCGATCGTTGTAAAATCCAACCAAGAACGTTCGCCCACTATCGGGGTTATAAACAATCGCCGGATCGGAAATCTGATTTTTTCCGGAAATATTTGGTACCACCTCACCAATAGCGCTCCAGGTATCGCCCTGGTCATAGGAGATACGGTAGCCAAAGTGCACATCCGTATTGCGTCCTATATCGCCCGTGCCATTGGCGCGCGCATCGCTGACGGCAATAATCGCGCCGCCCTGAGTGACAGTGATCGCCGGAATACGCCAGGCATTGTCTGCCGTATAATCGTGCTGAGCGAAGATCAACTGCGGCGCGTGCCAGCCATCCGCCTCACCGGCTTCCCTGATGGTCAAGGCCTGCGCCAGTGGCGAGAGCGTCAAGACGCACCCCGCCGCCAATATGGCGTGTCGAGTATCCATACTATGATGCCTCTTATCTATTTAACTGTGAGCCTCACATTAAAAATAGATTTCTCGCTAGCAGAATGTTTAATAGTATGTCCGCAGGAGGTGAGGGAAAAACCGTAGATCGGTTATCTCGCTGGCCGATAGGCTCTCATCTGCTGTTGTATAGCATTGGTTCGATCAGACGTTTGAGGTAAGGGCGGACCCCATGTACTGTAGGACCGGTGAGAGAGACGGCGATGAGTGTGCCGATACCAACCGTTCCTCCCAGTAGGTAGCCAATGATTACGAAACTGGCGTCGCTGGTGATGCGTACAAGTCGGTAACTCAGGTGCATCTTATCGCTTATGATTTCTGCAACCAGATCGATCGCACCCACGCCGAGATCGGCTATAATATAGGTGGCAATGCCTACTGACATAATAAGTAGACCAAGCAGTAGCATCAGGAGTTTTTCCCACAGAGTTGATTCACCCTGAGACAAGATGGATATGAGAAAATTCACCCCATCGGCAGTATAACCAATGGCAAAGATAGCGATAAACGAAGATAGATGGATATAGCGGCGATCGATAATAAACACTAGGCTAAGGATAAAGATATTGAGTAAGGCGGCGGCGGTTCCGTAGGAGACATTCACAGTATGACTAATTCCCAGTTCTAACACGCTGGCTGGGTCAACCCCCATACCAGTATGTAAAAATAAAGCTATCCCTACGCCACATAACATAAGACCTAGCAGTGATACGCCAATGCGCCTGCTGAGTGAACGTGAGGATTCTGTAAACATGTCGTCCTCCCTGGCACGAGAAGCAATAACAAAACAATCATTCCTGGACTATAATTCGCTGGGTGAAGAGGTGAGATAATTGACCAGATCGTCAATAGATAATATTTTATGTTTTATCCCAGCCATTTCAGCGATCAAGGTGATATCTGGTTTTTTAATGCCAGATTGCGCGATCAGTTGATTGTTACTAAAGAGTATTTGTGGTAACCCATCAAAACATATACGTTTATTGGCCATCACCACGACTCGTTGGAAGTTATGTGCGACAAACTCCATGTTATGGGTAATAGTGATAATACCCATGCCGTTGTGATGCAGTTGGGCGATCATGCTTTCTAACAATGCGATACCACGGCTATCCAAGCCAGCGGTGGGCTCATCTAGTATCATATAATGAGGTGAGCTGGCGATCACGCTGGCAATAGTTAAAAATTTACGAACTGGCAATGGAAGATCGAAGGGATTTTTCCTTTTGAGTGAGCTCAACCCCGTGAGTTGCAATGCTATTTCAGTTCGTCGTTGGATCTCCTCGGCGGGAAGTTGCCGTTTCTTGAGGATATACTGTACTTCATCATTTACCGTTTTGTTAAAGATTTGGTCATCGGGATTTTGGAAGACATAGCCTACATATTTAGCGATCTGCGCAGTTGTTTTTTCTCGTGTATTGATACCATCGATCAGTACATCTCCTTGCGTCGGTAGTAAGAGACGATTCATCAATTTTGCTGCGGTACTCTTCCCCGCGCCATTTTGTCCAATAATCGCGACACACTCATCCTGTGCGATAGTGAAATCGAGATCTTCGTTAGAAATATACCCATTGGGGTACTGAAAATAAACATGGTCAAAGACGATCGACATTGTTACTCCTGGTATAGTTGAAGGTGTGGGTAGGATAAGCTAAGTAATGTCGCTGCCTGTTGATTAGTAATTGCTATAGATGGCAGAGGATGGCCGACTGTATGCATCCGGTGGCTAAAGAGTGTAGCTTGAGGAAGCGGTACGTCATATTGCAACAATATCGGATCAGCTAATACTTGCTGAGTTGAACCGTGTAATAAAAGTTCACCTTGCTGCATAACCAGTATTTTGTCACAGTATTCGGCGAGCATATCAACCTTATGTTCAACCAGAATGATGGTTTTTTTTCTTGCTTTAAGCAATTTAATAATTTCAAAAATATCTTTGGTTCCCTGCGGATCGAGTTGCGATGTGGGTTCATCAATGATGATGATATCGGGGTCCATAGCAATAATTGAAGCAAAGGCAACGCGCTGACATTGGCCGCCTGACAGGGTCAATGGATTCTTTTGAATCAAGCTGTCAATTTTTAGCAGCTGACAAACTGTGATGATTTTATCAATCATCAGTGCCTTGTCGATACCTAGATTCTCCAGGCCAATACCGACCTCTTCGAATACCGTTTCTTTGATGCCACTAATTTGTGAGAAAGGATTTTGAAAGACATAACCAATACGAATAGATAAAGCAGTTTCATTCCAATGGCGTACGTCGAGACCATCGATCAGTACTTCTCCCTCCAGTTCTCCATGATAAAAAAACGGGATTAAGCCACGCAACAGATTGCAGAGTGTCGTTTTCCCTCCACTATTCTCACCGATGATGCCATAGACTTTTCCCTGTTCAAACTGATAGCTGACATGGGATAATGCTTTCTTATTCGTGAGTGGATAACGGTATGAAACATTTTTCAATGTGATGATCTTAGATGGAGTATTCTCTTTCATAGATCACCCTTTACTTTAAGAACGATGGCTGTGACGAGCAGCAGATAGAAGAACAGTACTAACCATTTTTCGTAGCGTGAGATTGGTTTTAAGGTAACCAAATGGGTATGCGGTGCTTTATTCGAGAAGGCGCGAGCATCCATCGCGATCGTCTTCTCTTCCGTATAGGCAATGGCGCTCAAGGCTAATGGACTGATAATGGGAAAAAATGCACTGATGCGGCGCCATAGATTATCCTCAGTTTCGATCCCTCGCGCTCTCTGGCTGTCGAGGATGGTCGTCGCTCGAGAGCCTAACTCACTGATTGTCTTACTGGAGACCAACACCACATAAGAGATTGCGGCCGACATGCCCTTTTCCTCACAGGCAATCGCTAAGTGCTGCATTGGTGTAGAGAGAAAAAATAGGATGATAGCCCCGGAGAATCCGACAATGAAGAAGGCCATGTTAAAACCACTCTGTAGGGCATGGTCGGTCCAATGCCAGCCGAAGAGAGATAAAACTACCTCACCTTGATGGCGATTGGTGATCAACCGGGCAAATACCGTAAATAAACCGAGTAAGACGAAGATCGAGACTAATAGTTTATTGAATATCCTAAATTTTTTTATGTAAATAGCTATTAAGTAATAGATTAAACAGATAGCGAGGCCAAACTGCCAGTTACGCAGCACCATCGAGGTTAAGCCTAATGCTAAAGCAATATGGAGTTTGGTCAGCGGGTTCAAGTCTATGAGCCAGTTACCCGTGACATAAGTATGGCGAAAGCGGTTAATAAATTCTTGGTTAGTCATTATATCCCCTTATGTATAGAGCGGGTCGTTAGATGAGATAGCTATTCCCCTGGTGGCTGAACAACTAGTCAGCAATATATTCTTTATTAATAAAAATATTCCCATTTGGCAATTTCACTAAATAACGTATGGGGAGCGCCATGATAATGGCGACGACAGCAACACAGGCGATGATCTTATCTGGGATATCCATTAATAGACTGGCGATCATGGCGCAGAGAAACTTGGCAAGATGTGTCGCCTCATAAAGGGGAATTGCGATCAGTATTTGTGGTGTTGAACCATAAAAATCGAAACCAAATAGTGGCCAACCGATTAAGATACTGCCGACACCGCCAATAAATGAAAAAACTAACGAGGCGAGTACACCTCGCCAGATACTAGTAAAGCCACCACGCCTGGCGATAAGGCCAGCGGCGATACCAAAAAGTACATTAAGGATGGCATAAAACAGTGAGGTTGGATTTGTGATGGCATTGATGGCATTGGTGACTAACCCCGCCGTTGCGCCAGCAAGCGGGCCACACAGCGCACCGATCAAGATAGTACCGATAGCATCACAGGTAAAAGGCGTTTTTAATATGACAAAGAATAACTGATAACCAATAAAATTAATACCTACAGCGATAGGAATAAGAAAGAGTGTCAACTTATCAAAGTGCCATGCCATCTTGTCCATGATAGATACCTATTAGTAGTTATGTTATAATTTACTGATCGATTCAATAAAGTTGTGTATATACATTTCGCGGTCAAGATCGAATATGACACTGACATTTTTCTCCATCACCTTTCCTTGGAGTTTCTCCAGGTAATTCATATCGTCCACAACAGTCATTCCTTTGGTTAACGCACCATCCATTTCAATATCAACATAACATGTCTGGATGGTAAACCATTCAGGATGTACTACTGCGGCAACGGCCGTGGGATCGTGCAGAGTACAGCCGGGGAAATTTTCTATTTCGTAGTGGCTTTTACTGAAAAAATCAATCAGTTCGGCTACGAAACAGGCAAGCTCCGTTCCCTTCGCGCGTAGCAGTTCATTTTCTTGCCGAGTGATGTAGGCTTTTTGAGTTACATCCAGGCCGGCCATCAGAATTTTAATACCCGAGTGGAAAACTATGTAAGCTGCTTCAACATCAGCATATATATTGTATTCCGCGGCTGGCGTCCAGTTACCCCGTCGAGCCCCTCCCCCCATCAGGGAAATTAGGGCTATTTTACATTTGAGATCGGGGCGCATCTTGAGCAATAGGGCAATATTGGTCAAGGGCCCCGTAGCGATAATCGTTATTTTTTCTTCACTTTTTTCAATAAGTTCAATTAAAAAATTAACGGCATGGCCGGGATAGGGAGCAAACCCATTTTCAGGTAGAAGTGGTCCATCCAAGCCACTGGCACCGTGGAAGAGCAACCCCGTCTTCCCCTCTAACAAACTTCTAACCAAAGGCTCTGCCGCACCCATTACGACGGGAATATTTTCTCGTCGCGCCTTAGTTAATACTTTAATAGCATTATTAGTGACTTTATCAATAGATGTGTTTCCTGCAACGGTAGTGACCGCCTTTAACTCAAGCTGAGGAAAGGCCAGCGCCCACAAGATGGCCATAGCATCATCATGGCCGGGATCGCAGTCAATGATGATCGGTTGTCTTTCCATATATTACCTCGTCTCTTATTCAAGATACTATTTATTATGTGGGATGTTGGCATCATCGCTATATCTAATGACGGGATGGATTTATATCAACTGTCGTGATTTTAAGCTTATAGTATAAAATCATGTATATCATTAAGGGATGATACCCAGATTAGTGTGTTGAATATAAAATTAATTATATCTATTATTTATATGGGTAAGATATTTAAATTAATTTAAGCCAACTCGCTCAACATATGATAAATTACTCAGTGTGTAAAGCGAAAAACATCACCAGCAATGAGTAAATTTGTCTTTTTTCTATCTATGGCACGCTAGTGTGTCGAATGATTTTATATTTTGAATATATGCTTTTAAGTCATGCTGAATAAACCTGATTTAACAGGTTATAGCATAACGGGAGATCCGCTATCTACGGCTATGATTAGGCTTATATTTGATGAAAATAGTGACTGCAACTGCTAAATTTCCTCAATTTTTGCAATGTTATTGTGAGAGTGGTTTATTTAATGTCGCTAGATTATGTTATCAATCATTAAAATATTTAAACCTGAATACTATCAATTTACATAACAATAAAACCATAAGATAATAAGCATGCTGAGGTCATGGTATTAGTCTACAATCCGTAAGCAACGACGAGATTGCTGAGCAGACTAACCCAAGGGTAGCAGTATAGTTATTGTCTTAGCGTTATCTCATTTTATTTCAGCATATATTGATGCACTATCAAGGGAGTTAACGATAACTTATTTTAGCGCTATTTCGATTATTGCCAGCTTACTCGCCATGGTATGCATGCACGCCATAACGACAGTAATCGTCATACGCAGTTGAGCGCTTTACCGGAAGGCCGCGCTGGATCGGGTTATGGCACAGACACGGCTAAACATTACCCATCTGTGCCTCCCTCTGAACCACCCGCTACAACCACAGCAAATTCAATCCCAGATTAACGGCGGCAGCGACCGCCATGGGGATCGCAGTACGCTTCACCACCTGCAAGGGGGATACCTCAGCGATGGCGGCGATAGCCACGATAGCGGCGGTAATCGGCGAGACGGTACGGCCAAAGCTGGTCATTATCTGCATGGGCAACATCAGGGTGATCACCTCCACCTGCAACGCACTGGCAATATCAGGAACAATACCCGCTAACGGGAAAAATGCCGCATTACCGGATCCCATGAGAAATGCCGCCAGCGCAAGCAGGAAACTCATCACCACGATCATGGTGCCGACGCCAAACCCTGCCTGATGCATCCCCTGCGTCAGGGCTTCGATGGCGCCGATTTTAATCAATCCATTGGCAAAAACCTCACCACAAATGATCAGTGAAACAACCAATACAAAGGCTTTCCCCATTCCTTCAATAAAGATCATCAGGCTGCCCAAGACCTGGTGCGGTTGTCGCAGACGGAGCAGTTCAAATAACATGGCGGTCAGCGTACTGATCAGCATCGCCGCTACGATGGAAATACGCACCGGAGAGGCAAACAACGGACTAAAAGTGATGATCAGCGCCAAAGGCAATACCGGCAGCAGGGCATAACAGCGCGGAGGCCGTGGCGGTACGGGCCTCTCCCCCTCCTCGTCCGCAACGGGTAGCGTTAATCGTGCCGCGGCTTCGCGCCTATCCCACCAACGCTGCACCACATAATGACTCAGTGCCACGGCAGCGATAACCGGCAAGGTAACAGGTAACTGATGCTGAACAAAATAGATAACCGGATCCATTCCCGATAGTTGAGCTGCCAAAATGACCGGCCCGCTGGGACCATGATCGATAAACTGGGCACAACCGATAACCCCCAACGCCGACAGCTTAGTGACCCCACAGCGGATAAAGATGGGATACAGCGTCACCATCAACAGCAGTGCCAGGCCGGAGTGGCTGGGAATAAACAGCACCAATATCTGGGAGAGCAAAAAACCCAGCACCAGTAACAGATAGGGCGAGCGGATGCGTTTCAGTGGATGTTCAAAAATGGCAAACAGGGCGTGGCTGGCTCCCACATGATCCATATAACGGGCAAAACCGGAGATCGTCATAATGGTCAGCCCTATCCCGGCCAACCGGTTACTCATTACGCTATTAATAAGATAGAAGATATCAAAATAGCGCCAGTGGCTACTTTGCTCGGCGGCCATCAGCGGGGTATCCCGCAGCAGTACGGTAAAAAATAGCAGGACAACGCCCCCCAGTAACAAAATAGCCTGGGGATATCCCCCCTTTAGCAGGCCGTACACCACCAGAATGACGGTAGTGACAGCAATAAACAGTGTCAGCATGGCGCATGTCTCCTTATGACCAATAGGGTCGGTAGCAACAGGCGCGACGATGACAGGAGGAAAAAGGAAAAGGATAAACAGACTATTCTGGCTGTAGACGAAAGTCGTCAATGTAAATCGTGTTAATAGTATTAATCTAAGCAAAAATAGGCTTAATCAATGCGCAAGAAACAGCCTACAGCGATAACAGGCCCAGACTGTTCATAGGATAGGCGGCCCCCGCATTCTGCCTGCACTAATGCCTGACGGGGAGAGCACCGTCAGCATCAGCGGTCGCGTCAGCTTATGCGCCGACTAGTAAACGCCAGGCAAGCCATCACCATTACGCCTATTCGCCGGGCTAAGCAGAGCGCTACGCCTCTGACGGTAGCGATGATTGATATACGCTAATCTCAATCAGATTGCCGTCCGGATCGCGCAGATACAGGCTGTCGATCGGCCCTCGCGCACCAGTCCGCGGCACCACGCCCACTTCAATCGTCAGCCCTCGCCCCGCCAACTCTTGCTTAATCTGCTGGATATCGCCCTGCGCTAACAGGCAAATATCCAGACTACCGTAAGTCACCTGACGTGCGGCCGGGGTAAATTCCGCCTTACGACGATGGATATTGATCTTCTGGTTACCGAAGATCAACGCCAAGCGATCGTTACGCTCATCCAGCGTCATTCCGAGTCCATCGACATAGAAAGCCAGCGTCTGCTCGACATCTTCCACGGTGATCACCACGTGATCGATTCCTGTAATTAGCATCACTCACCTCATGATACAACGCGCCCGATATTCATCGCTGTCGCCGTCTCACCCGACATACCCCGAAGGCGTCGCCCCCAGTCTTGGCGGCGCACACCTCGCTGGCAGCAAAAAAATACCGGCTCCGAGAGCCGGTAGGTCAAGAGGCAGTCCTCATCCCACAATCAGGATGCCAGCGCCCGGGAGATCTTCTCATACAGATCGCCGGAAAGATTATCCAGCGCCAGCAACGCGTCCAACTGCTGACGCATCAACGCCTGGCGCTCCGCATCGTAACGCTTCAGGCGGATCAACGGATCGACCATGCGAGCAGCGACCTGCGGATTGCGGCGGTTCAAGTCGCGCAAGATCTCCGCCAGGAAGGCGTAGCCGGAGCCGTCGGGAGCATGGAAGGCGCGCGGGTTCAACTGGGCGAAAGCGCCGACCAACGCGCGGGTCCGGTTCGGGTTGCTTAAGGTAAAGGCGCGGTGATGCAGCAATTGGCGCACCCGCGTCAAAACATCATCATCCGGCGCGGTCGCTTGCAGGGTGAACCACTTATCCATCACCAACCCATCCTGATGCCAGCGCTGATCGAACTCGGCCATCAACGCCTCACGACATGGCAACTGCGCCGCCATCGCCGCCGACAAGGCGCCGAGTGCATCGGTCATGTTATCGGCCTGACGATACTGCTCACTGACTAAAGCATCCGCCTGCGCCACATCGGGCGCAAAGGCCAGGTAATGCAAGCAAACATTGCGCAGCGCGCGCTTGGCGATATCGCCATGCTCGATGCGATAGCGCGGCGTCGCGTTCTGCCGATAGGCCGCCAACCACGCCCCGGCCAGTTGTTGCGCCAGCAGCCGGGTCATCGCCTGATGAACCTGGGCGATGGCTTCGGGATCGATCTGGCTGAACAACTCGGCCATTTCCACTTCGGTGGGCAGCGTCAGGATCTGAGCGCGTAACGCCGCATCCCGTTGCTCGTCAGCGAGTACGCAGCCGAAGGCCGTCACCACATGCTCGGGCAGCGACAGAGGCTGCCCCTGCTGGCTACGCGCGACATTCAGACGGACATATTTAGCTAACAGCATCTGCGCCGCATCCCAGCGGGCAAAATCATTACGGGCATGCTGCATCAAGAAGGTCAGTTGCTGATCGCTATAGGGATACTCCAGCCGCACTGGAGCGGAAAACTCACGCAGCAACGACGGCGTCGGTGCTTGCGGCACGTTATCAAAGGCAAAGCTCTGTTCCGCCTCGGTGACGCTCAAGACGTTGCCGACCGGTTGCCCATCCATCACCAACGGGATCACCTGACCATCGGCATCGTACAGCTCAATATCTAACGGAATGTGCAATGGCTGCTTATCGTGCTGATCCGCCGTCGCTGGCGTGCTCTGGGTGACATACAGACGATACTGGCGTTGTGCGGCATCGTATTCGTCGCGCACCGTCAACAACGGTGTACCGGACTGACTATACCAGCGGCGGAACAGCGTCAGATCGATGCCCGAGGCATCCTCCATCGCCTGCACGAAATCATCGCACGTCGCGGCGCTGCCGTCGTGACGCGCAAAATAGAGACGCATCCCGGCCTGGAACTTCTCTTCGCCCAACAGGGTATGCAGCATGCGGATCACCTCGGCCCCCTTCTCATACACCGTCAGGGTATAGAAGTTGTTCATCTCGATGACCTGCTCCGGGCGGATCGGGTGTGCCATCGGGCCAGCGTCCTCGGCGAACTGAGCTCCGCGCAACACGCGTACATTATCGATACGATTGACCGCGCGCGAGCCTAAGTCAGAACTGAACTCCTGATCGCGGAATACCGTCAACCCCTCTTTGAGACTCAGTTGGAACCAGTCGCGGCAAGTCACGCGGTTCCCAGTCCAGTTATGGAAATATTCATGGCCGATCACCGATTCAATATTCAGGTAATCTTTGTCGGTCGCGGTCTGCGCCTTGGCCAGCACGAACTTGGCGTTGAAAATGTTCAACCCCTTGTTCTCCATCGCCCCCATATTAAAGAAGTCCACCGCCACGACCATGTAGATATCCAGGTCGTACTCCAACCCGAAACGCTGTTCGTCCCAACGCATGGCGTTCTTCAATGAGGTCATCGCCCAGTCGGCGCGATCGAGATTACCGCGATCGACATACAGCTCCAGCGCGACACTACGCCCACTACGGGTAATAAAGGTATCGCTCAGCCGATCGAAGTCACCGGCCACCAGCGCGAACAGATAACAGGGCTTGGGGAACGGATCGTCCCACTGTACCCAGTGGCGGCCATCCGCCAACTCCCCCTGATCGACACGGTTACCGTTCGACAACAAATAAGGATAACGCGCCTTATCCGCCACGATGCGCGTCCGGAAACGGGCCAGCACATCGGGACGATCCAAATAATAGGTGATATGGCGGAACCCTTCGGCCTCGCACTGAGTACACAGCGCCTCACCGGACTGATACAGCCCCTCCAGGGCGCTGTTTTGTGCCGGATGGATCTCGTTGACGATCGTCAGCGTAAATTGGGACGGCAGTCCTTGAATAATCAGTTGATTACCGTCAATCCGGTAGTCGCTCCACGCCAAGCCATCCACGGCCAGCGAGCGCAGGGTCAGCGCCTCACCATCCAGCACCAACGGCGCTCCCGGGCTCCCCAGCCGTTTGACCTGGCTGATGGCCGTCACCGTGGTGAGTTCGGCATCGAGGGCAAAATCCAAGTCCAGATCGGTGATGGTGTAATCCGGCGCTGTATAATCGCGGCGATACTTCGCCTGTGGTTGTTGAGTCATAGCTACCCTTGTTGACTGTCTTTGGCTGGGCGGCAGTGGGCGGATGCTCCGCGCCCCATCGAGACGGGATGCCTCCCCGCCACCTACGCGATCTGTGCGGGCGCCGAGCAGCGCGACGCCACACCCCTCATCGTCGCAGCATATCTTGTGCGATAGGATTGTTCCATACTATATAGCCACATGCGGCGCTATAACGCGCTCAGAATGCTATGCTGCCTACGCGCCGCAGAGCGCATGCCCCTTATAACACACCGATTTTCGCCCCGCGCACAACCGAACCAGCGCCCAATCCGCAACCTATCAGCCGCCGTTTGCGTAGATTATCGGTTCATTCTGCGTCTAAACTAGGTATACTCCTTCGACTTTTGTCACTAATCCCTGACGAGGATGCAGTAACGCGCCATGACTCAAGATGTCTCCCCGATTATCACTTCGCTGCTGGACACCGACGCCTATAAACTGCATATGCAACAGGCGGTGTTCCACCGTTACCGCAATGTCAGCGTAGCGGCGGAGTTTCGCTGCCGTGGCGACGAGCTGCTGGGGGAATACGCCGACGAGATAGCCCGCCAGGTCGCACTGATGGGGCAGTTGCGCCTAAGCCAAGATGAATATGACTATCTGGCAACGCTGCCCTTCTTCCAGCGTGACTACCTTGATTGGCTGCGAACCCTGCGCCTCGACCCGGCGCAGGTCGTCATCCGTAACGATGGCGGGCGGCTGAACATCCGCATCAGCGGCCCCTGGCGTGAGGTGATCCTGTGGGAAGTCCCGCTGCTGGCGGTGATCAGTGAAGTGGTGCATCGTCATCGCTCGCCGCAGATCACTCCGCAGATCGCCATTGAACAGTTGCAGCGCCGTCTGGCGGCATTTCACCAGTTGAGCCGCGATATCGATCTGAGCGGGTTCCGTCTGATGGACTTCGGCACCCGGCGGCGCTTCTCGCGGGCGGTGCATCAGGCCATCCTGACGACCCTACAGCAGGAGTTCCCCTACCTGAGCGGCACCAGCAACTACCTATTTGCCAAACAAATGGGGTTGGCGCCGTTAGGCACCCAGGCGCATGAATGGTTCCAGGCTCACCAACAGATCTGCCCGGTACTGGCCAACAGCCAGCGCGCGGCGCTGCAATCTTGGCTGGATGAGTACCCCGATCAACTGGGGATCGCCCTGACCGACTGCATCACCATGGATGCCTTCCTGCGCGACTTTGGTAGCCAGTTCGCCGGCCACTACCAGGGGCTACGCCACGATTCGGGAGATCCGATCGCCTGGGGCGAGAAGGCCATCGCCCATTATGAGACGTTGGGCATCGATCCGCGCGACAAGGTGCTGGTCTTCTCCGATAGTCTGGATCTGCCGAAGGCTTTGGCGCTCTACCGCCACTTTCACGGCCGTATCCGCCTCAGCTTCGGCATCGGCACCCACCTGACCTGTGACCTGCCTGGCGTACGGCCGCTGAATATCGTCATCAAGCTGGTGGAGTGCAACGGCAAGCCGGTCGCCAAGCTCTCCGATAGCCCAGGTAAGACCATCTGCCAGGATGCAGCCTTCGTTAAGGCGCTGCGTAAGGCCTTCGATCTCCCGTTGGTCAAACGCGCCAGCTGATCCCCCTCCCCGGTGCGCCGCCGCTCGGCGCGGCACCGGGTTCCCTCCGCCAATCCCCTACTTGGGGGCAATGACACGAAAAAGTTACCTCGGTGGGGCTTAATTCCGCTTGTGTCTGTTTGCATGACAAGTAACATAGCATCATGCCCTTCATCTATGAGGGGACAAGGTTATTTGTCAATCAAGATCACTATAAAGAGAGAAATCTATGAGCGTAGTGCCTGTAGTCGACGTACTGCAAGGCCGCGTGGCGGTAGACACTGAGGTCACCGTTCGTGGCTGGGTACGTACCCGGAGAGATTCTAAAGCTGGTATCTCCTTCCTCGCCGTCTATGACGGCTCCTGCTTTGATCCGTTACAGGCCGTCGTGAATAATTCTCTACCGAATTATGAAGATGAAGTGTTGCGCCTGACCACCGGCTGCTCCGTGGAAGTCTGCGGTCGCGTCGTAGCCTCGCCGGGCGAGGGGCAGAGTTTCGAGCTGCAAGCGTCAACCATCCGCGTGGTCGGCTGGGTTGAAGATCCGGACACCTATCCGATGGCGGCCAAGCGCCACAGCATCGAATACCTGCGTGAAGTGGCCCACCTGCGTCCGCGCACCAACCTGATCGGAGCCGTCGCTCGCGTACGTCACACCCTGGCGCAGGCTATCCACCGCTACTTTCATGAGAACGGTTACTTCTGGGTCTCCACCCCGCTGATCACCGCCTCCGATACCGAAGGTGCCGGCGAGATGTTCCGTGTCTCTACCCTGGATATGGAAAACCTGCCGCGTGATGCCGCCGGCAAGGTGGACTACAACGAAGACTTCTTCGGCCGCGAAGCCTTCCTGACCGTTTCCGGTCAGTTGAACGGCGAGACTTACGCCTGTGCGCTCTCCAAGGTCTATACCTTCGGCCCGACTTTCCGCGCCGAAAACTCCAACACCAGCCGTCACCTGGCCGAGTTCTGGATGGTTGAGCCGGAAGTCGCCTTCGCCGATCTGAACGCCATCGCCGGCGTCGCCGAGGGCATGCTGAAGTATGTCTTCAACGCGGTGCTGGAAGAGCGCGCCGACGATATGGCCTTCTTCGCCCAGCGGGTGGATAAAGACGCCATTGATCGCCTACAGCGCTTTGTCTCCTCTGATTTTGCCCAGGTGGACTACACCGATGCCATTACCATCCTGGAAACCTGTGGCAAGCAGTTCGAAAACCCGGTGTTCTGGGGCGTCGATCTCTCCTCCGAGCATGAGCGCTACCTGGCCGAGCAGCACTTTAAAGCACCGGTGGTGGTGAAGAACTACCCGAAAGATATCAAAGCGTTCTACATGCGCCTGAACGAAGATGGTAAGACCGTCGCCGCGATGGACGTGTTGGCACCGGGGATCGGCGAAATCATCGGCGGTTCACAGCGTGAAGAGCGTCTGGATATGCTGGACAAGCGTCTGGATGAGATGGGGCTGAAGAAAGAAGATTACTGGTGGTACCGCGATCTGCGTCGCTATGGCACCGTGCCACACTCCGGTTTCGGGCTAGGCTTCGAGCGTCTGGTGGCCTATGTCACCGGAGTACAGAACGTACGCGACGTTATCCCGTTCCCACGCACCCCGCGTAACGCAACATTCTGATCTAACGCAGCATCAACGCATTACAATTCGCTAACAAAAGAGGGGGTCGGCTACGCTGACCCCCTCTTTTTTAAACTTAGACTTCTGTCACAAAGTTCCCTGATTTTTACATTTTGATACACATTATTTCATTATGTTACCGCTATAATATATTTGTATCATTTTGCTGGTGGATTATCATCGGTGTGGATGGAACACTGCCATCCAGACACAGGAAGACACCATACTCTCTAGCTTAGTTCCGCAGGGGGTTAAAAAAAGTCCCAACGGGATCAAATTAGGCAGTGGCAGGTGTCAAAAAAATAAAACCAATGAGGGTAACAATGATGAAACGCAATATTCTTGCAGTGGTAATCCCGGCTCTGCTGGTTGCTGGCGCGGCCAACGCGGCTGAGATGTACAACAAAGACGGCAACAAAGTTAGCCTGTACGGTAAAGTCGACGCCCGTCACACATTCAGCTCCAATGCGGGTGACAACGGCGATGCTACCTATGCCCGCTTTGGTTTCAAAGGCGAAACCCAGATCAACAGCGAACTGACCGGTTACGGCCAGTGGGAATACAACTTCCAGGCCAACAACTCTGAAAGCAGCGACCCAACTATCGGTCAGGAAGGCAACAAGACCCGCCTGGGCTTTGCCGGTCTGAAATACGCCGACTACGGCTCCCTGGATTACGGCCGTAACTATGGCGTGGTCTACGACGTCGAAGCCTGGACCGACGTGCTGCCGGTCTTCGGTGGCGATACCTACGCCAACTCCGACAACTTCATGACCGGCCGTACCAATGGCGTGGCTACCTACCGTAACAACGGTTTCTTCGGTCTGGTTGACGGTTTGAACGTTGCCCTGCAGTATCAGGGTAAAAACGACAACGATAACCGTGGTAAATCCAAACAGAACGGCGACGGCTTCGGTATGTCTGCCTCCTATGACATCGGCTGGGGCGTAAGCGCCGCAGCGGCGTTCTCTTCTTCTAACCGTACCCTGGATCAGAAACGCGCTGGCGGTCTCATCGCTAGCGGTGACAAGGCTCAGGCTTGGACCGCCGGTCTGAAGTATGACGCCAACAACGTCTACGTAGCCGCCATGTACGCCGAAACCCTGAACATGACCCCGTACGGTGACAATGGTATCGCTAACAAGACCCAGAACTTCGAAGCCGTGGCTCAGTACCAGTTCGACTTCGGTCTGCGTCCGTCCATCGCCTACTTGCAGTCTAAAGGCAAGCAACTGGGTGATAAGGCTAACGTAGACAAAGATCTGGTTAAATACCTGGATCTGGGCTCCTACTACTATTTCAACAAAAACATGTCCGCCTATGTTGACTACAAGATCAACCTGCTGGATAGCAACGACCAGTTCTACAAAACCAACGGTATCAGCACCGACAATATCGTTGGCGTTGGTATGATCTACCAGTTCTAATCTCGACGCGGCCTCAGGCTGTGTAAGCGTATCAAGAGCAGGGCTACGGCCCTGCTTTTTTATGGCACCCTCCGTCTGAATATGTGCCGTTGCTAATTGTTTTTACAGCATTAATTCCGCCATCTTCCCCTTGAGCGCCACTTTATCGTCTTTTTCAGCCAAACGGTTGGCAAGGGTTGCCCATAGCGGTAATCTGTCGTTTCACTGGCTTAAACTGGACACATGGAAGCTCTCGCATGTTTGAAAACATCCCTGCTGCACCCGCCGATCCAATCTTGGGGCTGGCCGACCTGTTTCGCGCCGATGCGCGCCCGCATAAAATCAACCTAGGCATCGGCGTCTACAAAGACGAAAGTGGTAATACCCCGGTACTAACCAGCGTAAAAAAAGCTGAGCAGTATCTGCTGGAGCATGAAACCAGCAAAAACTACCTGAGTATCGATGGCATCGCCGCCTTCGGCCAGCGGACGCTGGAGCTGCTGCTGGGTCAGGAGAGCCCGATTCTCTTAGCTAACCGGGCGCACGCCGCCCAGACGCCGGGCGGTACCGGTGCGCTGCGCGTCGCCGCCGACTTCCTGGCAAACAAAACCTGCGCCAAACGTGTCTGGGTCAGCAATCCCAGTTGGCCGAACCATAAGAGCGTCTTCGCCGCCGCCGGCCTCGAGGTGCGTGAGTATGCCTATTACGATGCCGAACACCATTGCCTAGACTTTGCCGCACTGCAAGAGAGCCTGGCTCAGGCCCAGCCTGGCGATGTGGTGTTGTTCCACGGCTGCTGCCATAACCCCACCGGTATCGACCCGACAGCTGAGCAGTGGGAGATGCTGGCCGAGATGTCGCGCTGCAAC
This sequence comes from Edwardsiella hoshinae NBRC 105699 = ATCC 33379, assembly GCF_000474215.1. Taxonomy (GTDB): domain Bacteria; phylum Pseudomonadota; class Gammaproteobacteria; order Enterobacterales; family Enterobacteriaceae; genus Edwardsiella; species Edwardsiella hoshinae. The sequence continues at coordinate 50,622 of NZ_BAUC01000029.1, forward strand.
GGGTGGTTGCCGCTGTTCGACTTCGCCTACCAAGGCTTCGCCAACGGTCTGGAGGAGGACGCGCTAGGACTGCGCATCTTTGCCGCGCGCCACGACGAACTGATCGTTTGCAGCTCCTATTCGAAGAACTTCGGCCTGTACAACGAGCGTGTCGGTGCCTGTACCCTGATCGCCGCCGACAGCGGTAGCGCCGCCAACGCCTTCAGCCAAATCAAGGCGGTGATCCGAGCCAACTACTCTAATCCGCCGGCGCACGGTGGTGCCATCGTCGCCACCATCCTGGGCGATGACGCGCTGCGCACCATGTGGGAACAAGAGCTGACCGACATGCGCCAACGGATCCAGCGCATGCGCCACCTATTCGTTAACACCCTGCAAGAGAAAGGGGCCGAACAGGACTTTAGCTTTATCACTCGCCAGAATGGCATGTTCTCCTTCAGCGGGTTGAGCAAGGAGCAAGTCGGCCGCCTACGCGAAGAATTCGCGGTTTACGCCGTCAACTCCGGGCGCGTCAACGTCGCCGGCATGACGCCGGACAACATGGCGCCGCTGTGTGAAGCCATCGTCGCCGTGCTGAAATAAGCGCGACAAGCACGCATACGGCGGGCCGTCACAGGGCGCCCCGCCGTTTTTCTACCCCATGTTTGGCCTTCCGGCCATTAGCCCAAGGCCGCCATGCGCTTGAGTGTTTCCGCCGTCGTCCACAGATCATTAGCGATGAAACGGTAGTTGATCAATGCCGCCTGGTAGCCATCGCCCTCTGGGGCACGCGGTCCCGCGGTAGCATCTTTCACCACCACCACCTCGAAGCCCTGCTCCACCAACTCGCGTAAATGCGATTCGATACACAGGTTAGCGGCCATCCCGGCCAGCAGGATCTGCGAGATCCCACGCTTACGCAGCTGGAGCACCAAATCATTACTTTCTGGGCCGAAGATCTTATGCGGTGAGGCGATGATGGTTTCGCCATCCAAGATATAGGGTTTAAACTGCGGCATAAAATCCGCCCCCGAGTCGCTGAATCCCTCCAGCGTCAATGGCCCCTGGCGATCAAACATATGGCTGTTGTGCATAAAGTGCTCGCCCGGCCCGCCGAATTGCCATTGATGATCGTAGGGATAGTAATAATGAGGGGAAACCGCCACCAGCATCCCCTGACGTTTAGCTTGGCGCAACAACGCCTCCAGATGCGCGACGGTATTATTCTGCGTCACGCTCTCTTTCAGCACCGCCCAGCCGACTCCGTTAGGGCTGAGAAAGTCGACCTGGGGATCAACCACCACCAACGCCACCTGTGACTTCTGCAAGTTGACTCCGCGGCGTGGCAAACCATACTCCTTCGGCTCCGCATAGGGATCGGCCTTACCCGTTTCGCCGCTGGCGGCTTGCACCAACGTCGGCCCCACGGCCGCCAAGCCTACCCCGGCGACCGCTAGCCTGACCCCCTTACCGATCGCGGCGCGACGCGCCATTGGCTGTTCCGGCTGCGACTGTAACGCTGGATTCTGTTTCATACGCTTTCCTTATGGTGATAGGTCATGGTGTGCGAACGTTTCCCCGGCATTGGCGAGGAGGCCCTCATGCCGGGGCGCGTAGCGGCACCTGGCTTGGACGGGATGCGCTGGCGATACAGTGGGCCGAATGCACCATCGCCACAAAGGCGGCTGCCAGCATGATCACATCTTTCAACACCAGCCGCCCGGCACCGGAGAGATAGGGGAATCCGGTATGGGCGTCCGCGCCGCTCACCCAGGTTTCCGGCGTAAAAATCAAGAACGTCAGGGTGACGAAGGGGGTCAGAAAGGCGAGTGTCGCGCCCCAGAAGCCAATACGCGGCGAAATGTAGTGTGCCAGGATCAACAGACTGAACAGCACCTCGATCACTCCCAGCCCCGTGGAATAGCCGTAGGTGTTATTGGCCTGATGCCAAGCCCGATTCGCCTCGATCAGCTCGCCTTCGTGATTCATAAACTGAGCATAATTAGCCGGATCGTTATAGAAGAAGGACATGAACGGGCTATTGGCGACAAAAGGCACGATGCTATCGGCCTCATAAGGAATAAACTTCAACAGACCAATCCAAAGAAAGACCAAGGCGATAGCCAGGCGACAGAGCGTGGCCGCAAGCGCCTGTTGATGTGCTAAGCGCTGGTAAAGTGTCGACATAAGAGGAGCTCCTTAAGGGGATAAATAAACCTCATCCGTTATACCCAAGGCGCGGAAGTAACAACATGTGATTACGTCTCAGCCTGTTGCGTCCCCGTCTCAGGCCGGCTTGGCTGTGATCACTCCCACTCTTTTCATGCCATGCGACGTGCCAGCGAAGCGCCACACCGGTTACCCTCACGTCTGTGCTTACCGTCTCCCTACGCCGCTCCCCCTCAACACTGACCGATACGCGTACGACGCACTGCGCCGATGGCCGTTAGCGCGCCGCGGGCCTCATCGGGTGTAAGCAGCAAAAAAAACGCGGCCCAAGGCCGCGTCTGCGCTGTCATCCGTGGTGCGAACGCTTAGCGCGCCATCTGGAACAGCGACATACTCTGCATATCGGAAAAGACCTTATAAGAAGCCTGCAACGAGACCTGACGCAACGCGTACTCACTGGCGGCCTGTGTCCAGTCCACATCCTGTACATTGCTGATCCGGGTCTTATAGGTAATGGCATTTTCATCGCCGATGGCATCCAGCGAATCCAGCTCATTCAACTGCGTCCCCAGCTCCGCGCGTACTTGCGAGACATTATTCAATGAATTGCGTAGGCCACGGTTGGCGGAATCCAAACCATCGACCACTTTCTGCTTGGTGGCCTCATCGGCTCCCGCTAACGGGGTCTTCAGGGCCGTGATCGCCTGCTGCAAGGAGGAGAAAATATCGTTATTCACCGAGCCATCCGGCTCTTTGATCGGGTTGCTGGAGGCCGTCAGAAAGACTTGTTTACCGGTATGGCTGACGGTCATGGTACGCGCCGCATCCACCTGCTGGGTCAATGCCTTATTGCCCCCCTTATAGGCCACCGCCCCGGTGCCATCTTTGGTGAATGGGGCCACATCGCTCTTATAACCGGCGAAGATGTAACGCCCATTGCCGTCGGTGCTGTTCGCCAGATTAAGTAGTTGATCGCGCATACTTTCCAACTGAGTGGCAATCGCCGCACGGTCATCATCGCTCTTGGTACCGGAGGACATCCCGTCAACCAAGACCGGCGTCGCATTCTGCAAGACGTTGGTTACCTGCTGTAAGACGCTCTCTTCCATCGAGGTACTCTGGCGGGCATAACCTCGGGCCATGCCATATTGCTCGTTCATCGACTTAGCCTGGTTCAGGCCAACCAGTTGAGAGGCGGCCAGCGGATCGTCCGAGGGAACGATCACTCGCTTACCGCTGTCCATCTGCGCGCCGATGCGCTGCCATTCGGACTGGGCATCGAGAACGCCATTCATATTCTGCTGATAGATCATGCTGGTACTTAGACGCATGGCGGAATGTCCCCTTATCGAATATCCAGCAACGCATTAAACATCGACGTGGCAGTCTGGATGACCTGCGCATTCGCCATGTAATACTGTTGAAAACGTACCAAATCGCCGTACTCCTCATCCAGGTTCACCCCGGAGACCGACTGCTGTACCTTGGTCAACTGCTTCACCACATTCTCTTGTGCCTTGCTGTCAACCTTGGCGCTATTGGTCTGGTTACCGATCGTTCCCACTAAGCCAGCATAGGCGCCGCTCAGCGTCGCCTTACCGCCGACCAGTTTTTTATTTTGCAAATCCAACATTTTTTGTGCGTTGGTGTTGTCACCAACCTCAGGATCCTTACCGCTACCCGAGGCCAGACTCGCGGCAGCGATCTTCGCCGGATCGCTAATCTTGACCTCGAAACCGCTAACCACGGTCGAGGTGGTACGCAGCTTAAAGCTGTCGTTATCCGCTGGCGTTTTACTGATGTTGACCTTTAAGCCATCAAACTTCAGCACCTGCTGCCCGCCCTCAGTCACCGGCGCAACGGTCTGCTGACTACCATCGGCCAGACGGGTGATATTCCACTTGCCGCCTTTAAAGTCGACGCGGTAATCGGTGGCCTGCACCTCGGCGATATTATCGTAGCTGGCCGACAATGAGGCATCAGAGGTGTTATTCCGGTTAGACAGGCTCTCCGGTTGTGCGAAACCGAACAGATCACCGCCCTTATCGCCGTTGAGATCCACCCCTTCCGCCTGCACCTGGTTGAAGGCATTCGCCATGCTCAGCGCAATCTGCCCCAGTTGGTTACGGGTGTTATCCAACGCCTCACTGCGAAAACGGTAGACACCGGCCAGGCTGCCACCGCTGATACGCGCTTCAGGCACCTCGCTCAACCCATTGCCACGATCGTAAGCCAGCGTGGTACGTGATGGATCGCTGCTGGACGGTACCGCCTTCACGCTGTAGGCGTCCCCGCCCTGTACCAGCGAGAGACCACCGGCAAACGAGACGTTCATCGCCCCGTCCTGCATGCTGATATCGACATTGACGATCTGATTCAGTTCGCTGGCCATCCGATCGCGCAGATCCAAGAGATCATTCGGTGCGGTACCGCCGCTGGCCCCGGTCAACTCGGAGATGCGGTTATTCAGATGGGCTATCTGCTTGGCATAGTCGTTGATCTGCTCGGCGTTATTGCTCACCGTTTGATTTGCGTTGCTTTCTAGGTTACGCAAATAGGCATCGGTGCTCTTAAACTGGGCAGTTAGGCCGTTAGCATTGGATATTACCGTCTGACGAGCCGCAGAATCGCTCGGGTAACTGACCAGGTTTTGTAGGTTTTTAAAGAAGTTCTGCATGTTGGCGGACAGGCTATTGGTGCTATCGGCCAGCAGATCATCAATCTGTGAAATCTGTTGATGGTAGGTCGTGGTGGTCGCCAGTGTACTCTGCCCCTGACGCAGCTGATTCACGACAAACTGGTTATATTCGCGGTTAATCCCGCTGACCACCACGCCGTTGCCGATGAAACCGGCCGGGGTGCTGGTGCCGTTGTTTTCGACAAAGCTGACGCTCTGGCGGTTATAACCGGCGGTATACACGTTATTGATATTATTGCTGGTGACAGCCAGCGCCGTCTGCGCGGCGCTCAGTCCGCTCATTGCGTTATTGATTAAGTTGGCCATGCGGTTTCCTATACGCTAAAAAAGCCCGCCGCCAGGAACGACAGGCTTTTACTGTTATTTTCTCTATCGGCAGACCGGGAGAAAACTTGAATCTTTTTCCCCCGCCGCTCCCTGGTGCGCGGCACGCTTCGTCGCTGAAGGCGCCCCGCGGCTGGGACACGTTCAAGACGGCGCGCTACACATCAGAACAGGTTCGCCAGATCGTGGGTATACGCCTGTACCACCCGCTGCCCGGCCTGTTTGATCTGGCCGATTAACTGCACCAACTTGCTGGCGTAGTGTGGGTCGCTAGCATACCCGGCGCGTTGTAGGGCGTGAGCCGCCTGCTCCGGCGTATCGGCATTGACTACCGCGGCATAGCGCGGATTGCTGGTCAGCAAACCGATATAATCGTTGATCGCCTCAAAGTAGGAGCCGTACACCCGGAAGCGGGCACGCGTTTTCACTGCCACGCCGTTCTCATACTCGGTGGTGGTGACGTCGGTCGTCGGGCCATTCCAGTTCTTACCGGCTTTGATGCCGAACAGGTTATAGCTACGGCCCCCCTGTGCTGTCGGGATCTCACGTTGCCCCCACCCCGACTCCAACGCCGCTTGCGCCATGATCAGTTGATGCGGGATCCCGCTCCGCTGGCTGGCCAGTTGCGCTGGCAGGCTCAATTGCGCCATAAACTCACCGTTACTGTTAGGCTGTGGCAGCGGCGACCCCATCTGCGGAATACGCGGCATGGCGCGGCGCATCACCTGCGCCAACGCCGCTACCGGCATGCTGTTGATGGTTTCGCCATCCAACGCTAGCGGTGCCACCCCGACACTGGCGGGGATCGCCGGCTGA
>NZ_BAUC01000028.1 GCF_000474215.1 Edwardsiella hoshinae NBRC 105699 = ATCC 33379
TCCCCACATGACATCAGACCATCGCCACACCTCCCCTCACATAACGGGGAGGCCTAGTCGGCCAGAGTAACATAACGGAGACGTTCATGCCCCCGGTCAGACAGCACGCCTCTGGCGAGAGGACGGTGTGTCAAGCAGGCAGGGATAAATCAAGGAGATTTCCCGTACGCGACAGGAATAGGAAGCACAAACGTAGCGATATCAGACGTTGCGTAAGATATAAAGCGCAATGGAGGCTTCGATAAGGATGATAAATACCGACCAGAAGGCCGCCATCAACTGCGAGTGACGATTGATAAAAGCACGAACGATTTGCATAGCAGTGACCTATACGGCTGATTCACTCAGTGTGCTTAGTCTACGCCGTTACAACTATTCGTGCAATTTATCAAATAACGGCGCAATCTCGCCGCTGGCAGGTAAACGGGACAGCGTAATTAAGTTAGCTCATGGCTTGGCTCTACGGCGTCTAGGCGGGTAGATCACCAACAATCCCAAGACAATCAACCCCATCCCCAGCAGTTTCCCCAGCGTTAAACGCTCGTCGAATAACGGTAACCCTATCGCTAAGACACACACCAGCACATAGCTGAGACTCAACAGCGGATAAGCCTGATTCAATGGCAGGCGGCGCAGGGCAAATAACCAGCACAACATTGACAAGGCGTAACAGAAAATACCGGCGGGTAACCACCAGACCCAACCGGCTCCCGCCAACCATGCTGTCAGGAACCATGACCAATCGCTGACCTGCATCATCGTATAACGCATCATCAACTGCGCCCCGCTCACCAGCGCCACGCTGGCGAAGGCCCACAGATAGCCGATCATGCATTCACCCCCAGCAAAACGATCCCCGCCATAATTAGCGTGATACCTAGCAGGTGACGCCAGGTCAGGCGCTCATGCCAGATGAAGCGCGCCGCCAGCAACACCAACACATAGTTGAGGCTGAGCATCGGGTAGGCAACGCTGACCGGTAGCGTGCGCAACACCAACAACCACAACAGTAAAGCGCCCCCTAAACACAACAGCGCCAACGCTAGCCAACGCAGCAAATGGCGGCGTGGTGAGCCATGAGGCTCACCACACACCGCCTGTTTCTGGCACAGTTGCCCGGCGCAGCTCAACAGGCTGGAGAGCAGGATCAGGAGATAACTCATGGCTGCTGATGATACTGCAATAACAGGAAGCGCCCCTTGTGCAAGGTCACATCTGCGGGGGGTAACCGCGGGTCGACGCCTTCGTTACGCGCCAACAGCAGCACCAAGGTGACGGCGCCTTGTTTACGATGCTCCGCCAGCCAGGCCGGGAACTGAGCGGCGCGCACCAGACGGTCGGCCGAGTCCGGATAGCTCAGGCCATATTGCAGTTCACCTGTGTTGTCATACAGATAGATATCGCTGCGCTTCAACGCCCAGGCAACGCCCGCCGCCACACCGACGCTATCACTCAAAATATAGCGACTCGCCTGGAGCTCAGGCATCGCCGCCTGGATCAGCGTCTGCGGCTGCTTAGACTCCATCACCTGTTGCGGCAACGCGGCGCCGATCGACAACGCGATAGCCAGTGGACAGGCCGCGCTCCAACGCCAGTAGCGCGCGGGATTATGCCATGCCAGTCCTCCTACCAAGGCCCAGCACCCGAAAGCGACGGCCGCCAGGATCACCTTGCCGACCTCATGCGCGCCATACAACGGTCGCCCAGTCACGCTCCACGGTGCCAAGACCAGCAATACCGCCGCCATTCCAGCCACCCCGACCAACAGGTTAATCAACCCGTTCGCCCGCAGCGCCTTACCCGACTGAGCGACCAAGCGCTCGGCATACCCCGCCATTAAGATCGCCAACGGCGCAAAACAGGGCAGAATGTAAGTCGGCAGTTTCCCTTTAGCGATGCTGAACAACAGGAAAGGCATCACCAGCCAGCCCAGCAGGTAAAAATCGCCGCCCTGGCTGGCGCGACCACGCCACCCTTCACGCAATGCGCCGGGTAACAAGCCTAACCATGGTAATGCACCGAGCAACAAGATCGGCAGGTAATACCAAAACGGAGCCTTATGTTGCGCATTCTCCTCGGCGAAGCGTTGAATATGTTCCACCCAGAAGAAATAGTGCCAGTAGTCTGGCTCACGTTGAGCGATAGCCACTACCCACGGCATGCTAATGGCGATGGCGCTCAATACCGCCAGCGGGCCGAAGCAGAACAATGACTTCCAACGGCGCTGGGCGATAACCCAAGGCAACACCGCGATCACCGGGATAGCCAATGCCAGAAAGCCCTTAGTCATAAAGCCCATGCCGCAGGCCAATCCCAACAAGAGATAGCCACCGACACGCCCCCGGGTCGTGCTCGCCTGCTCCCCCAACCAGAAGCTGCACATCGCCGCCGTCATCCATAGGGTGAAAATCGGATCGAGTACCGCATAGCTGCCAACACCGTAGACCAGGAAACAGGTCAAGTAGATCAACACCGCCAACCACGCCGCGCCACGACTCGCCACGAGACGTCGTGCCAGCCAGAAGACCAACAATGCGCTCAATACCGTCGCCACAACGGCACCGGCTCGTACCGCAAAATTACCGTCGCCGAACAGCCATTGCCCTAAGTTGTTGACCCAGTAGCCGGCAACGGGCTTTTCGAAATAACGAATACCCAAGAAATGCGGCACGATCCAGTCGCCACTGGCCAGCATCTCCCGGCTAATCTCGGCATAACGGGTTTCATCCGGTTGCCATAATAAACGTCCCGGTAACGGGACGATGTAATAGAGAACGAACAATACTGCCAGCGTAAACCCTCCGGCGATTTTCTTCATGGCGTCTCCACCTCCTGTTGACAACCCAGCCATCCTTCACGCCCAGCTAAGGTGGCGCGCACGACGCGCCCACTCGGCAGTTGCGTAATATCGTCGGGTAACAAATCCCCAAGGGGGCAAAATTCGATCTGTTCCGCGCGCGCCATCGCCAATAACTCAGCGAATTGCGCCTGTTTAGCGATCCCTTCGACCTCGGCGTGGATGGTATAGACCGGCACGCCGCGATCGGCCAGCATCTTGGCGAGAATAAAGCGATTAAAGCCTGCTTCATCGGTCATCACGCCGATAGCCTCGTCCCAGGTCGGGAGCGTCACCGGGATCTGCGCCGTCCCTACGCGGCCATCGGGCAACAGCGGCCGGAAAGGATGCGTCCCCCGGCAGTCGCTGTTATAGCGAAAAGCGAAAGGCTCCTTGGCCTGCAATACCCGCTCATCGGCCCGCCAACCGGCAACGGCTGAGCAGTCGATCGCCATGCCGGTCAGTTGTTGTAACTCGTCATAGGCCAAGCCTATCTGCTCGGTCATTTTTTCTTGCGACCAAACCCCCGCCCAGGCCTGCCAGGCATGGTGATCCCAGGCATGGACCCCCGTCTCATGCTCGCGTGCCGCGGCGGCGATGACATCGCCCAGTCCGGCGCCGATGTGGCGTCCCGGCCAGGCAGTCCCCGCCAACAAAATATCCCAACCATATAGCGAAGCGGCGTTAGAACGCAGCATCTTCCACAGAAAGCGCGGCTTTAATAGGCGCCATAAATGGCGCCCCATGTTGTCCGGACCCAGTGTGAAGAAGAAACTGGCTCGAATGCCGTGTTGGCGCAGCAGCGACACCAGCGCCGGCACGCCGTCCCGCGTGCCGCGCCACGTGTCTACGTCAATGCGCAGACCGACCCGCTTCATTCTTGCTCCGTACCATCGAAGGTGCGTAAGAAGAAGTCCAGGGTATCCTCGACGGTTTGCTCCATCGGGATCACCGGCTGCCAGCCCAGCAGACGCTGGGCGTTACGAATACTCGGCTTACGATGCTCGACATCCTGATAGCCTTTACCGTAATAAGTGCTGCTCTCCACCTCACGGAAGCCAGCGAAGGGCGGGAAGCGATCGCGCAACGGATGTTGCTCGAAACAGATCAGTAACTGCTCGGCCAATTCACGAATGCTGGCTTCGTTATCCGGGTTACCGATATTGATGATCTGACCATCGCAACGGTTATCTTTGTTTTCGATAATGCGGAACAACGCCTCAACCCCCTCTTTAATATCGGTGAAGCAGCGTTTCTGACGTCCGCCATCCACCAGCTTGATCGGCGAGCCTTCTACCAGGTTCAGGATCAGCTGGGTGATAGCGCGGGAGCTACCGATACGTGCCGCATTCAGGTTGTCCAGACGCGGCCCCATCCAGTTGAAAGGACGAAACAGGGTGAAACGCAGACCATCTTTAGCCCCGTAAGCCCAGATGATGCGGTCCAACAACTGCTTGGAGACCGAGTAAATCCAACGCTGCTTATTGATCGGCCCGACAATCAGGTTGGAGTGATCCTCATCGAACTGCGGATCGCTACACATACCGTACACTTCAGAAGTCGATGGGAAGATGATGCGCTTATGATATTTCACGCAGTCACGGACGATCTTGAGGTTCTCTTCGAAGTCGAGTTCGAAGACACGCAGCGGGTTACGGGTGTATTCGATCGGGGTGGCGATGGCGACCAACGGCAAGACCACGTCACATTTTTTGATGTGATACTCGATCCACTCGGAATGGATGCTGATGTCCCCCTCGACAAAATGGAAACGCGGATGACCGACAAAACGCGAGATGGCGTCGGAGCCGATATCCAAGCCATACACCTCATAATTCTCCTCCGCCAACAGACGCTCGGTCAGGTGGTTACCGATAAAGCCGTTGACCCCCAGGATCAGCACACGTGTCGCCCGACGCGCGCCGAAATTCAGCGAACTATTGAGGATCGCCCCTTCAACCAGCCCCAAACTCTCCGCCAACTGGCTGCCTTGCATATACAGCCCATCTTGTGGCTGACCCGCCACGATCTCTAACGCCTCTTGGCCACAGGCGACCACCAGCGGCGTGGTGGAAAGCACCGTCCCCGGGCGGGCGGCCGGCAGATCATGGCGTACCCGCGCCTGCCAGATGGTAAACTGACGGTTACCGGCGTAGCTGAAAGCCCCCGGCCAAGGCTCGCTCACTGCACGAACCAGGTTGTACAACGTCCGTGCTGGTTTGTGCCATTCGATCCGGCCATCGGCTGGAGTGCGGCGCTCAACATAAGTCGCGGCACGCTCATCCTGTGGGTATTCGCTGTAATGACCACTGCGGATCTGCGGCAGCGTATCGGCCAACAACGCCTTGGCACACTGGCACAACTTATGATGCAGCGTCAGCGCACTATCGTCATCGGCGATGGCAATACGCTGCTGGGCAATGATATTGCCGGCATCCGCGCGCGACACCATGCGGTGTAGGGTGACGCCGGTCTCCGTCTCGCCGTTCACCAGCACCCAGTTCAGCGGCGCACGGCCACGGTAAGCAGGCAGTAGAGAGCCATGCAGGTTGAACGCCCCCTGCGGCGCTAATGCCAGGATCGCGTCGCTCAACAGATGGCGATAGTAGAAGGAGAAGATCACCTGCGGTTGTAATTCACGCAAGCGTTCGACCCACAGCGGGTGGTTGACGTCGTCCGGGGCAAAAACCGGGATCGTATGTTGCGCCGCCAAGCGCGCTACAGAAGCGAAGAAGACATTTTCACCGGGCGCATCCTGATGGGTAATAATTGCAGCAATTTCATAACCTGCGTCAATTAATGACTGCACACCGACACAGCCCATATCATGATAGGCAAAAACAACAGCTTTCATAATCACTTTTCCTGTTCTTCGTTCGGCGAAGACGCCTGAACGACCTTCTGAATAAAATAACGGGGACGAGCACGCACGTCGTTATAGATGCGGCCGATATACTCACCCAGCAGCCCCATTCCGACGAATTGCGCGCCGATGAAAATGAACAGTATGGCGAACAGGGTAAATACCCCTTCCGCACCCCATTGCGAGCCGAGCGTCAGACGCATTAAGATCAACAACACCGCAAAGGCGAACCCCAACAACGCGATCACACTGCCAAAAATGCTCAATGCACGCAGAGGGGTCGTGGTCAGACAGGTCACCAAGTCGTACATCAGGTTGATCAGCTTCATTAGCCCATACTTGGACTCGCCATGCTCGCGTTCGGCATGTTTCACCGGGATCTCGATGGTGCGACGCGCGAAGCTGTTAGCCAGAATGGGGATGAAGGTACTGCGTTCATGGCAGTGCAGCATGGCTTTGATGATGTTGCTGCGGTAGGCGCGTAACATGCAACCGTAGTCGCTCATGCTCTTGCCAGTGGTATGTTGAATCAGACGGTTGATCATGCGTGAGGCACGCTTACGGAACCAACTGTCCTGACGGTTCTGACGGATCGTGCCGACAACGTCATAGCCCCCCTGTTCAGCGGTCTCGACCAGACGCGGGATCTCTTCCGGCGGGTTTTGTAGATCTGCATCCAGGGTGATCACGAGATCGCCCTTAACGTGGCTGAAGCCCGCCATGATAGCGGAGTGTTGACCATAGTTACGGTTAAGCAGGACCGCCACTACCGGACTGCCAGGCCGCTCCGCCGCTTCACACAACATCGCCGCCGATTCATCGCTACTGCCGTCATCAACCAACACGATCTCATAAGGCTTACCCATGGCATCGCAGGCGGCTAGGGTACGCCGCAACAGTTCCGGCAAACTCTCTTGTTCGTTATAAACCGGGATCACCACCGATACTAACTTGATGGGTTTAAAATCACTCATTGTCATACCTAATTGTTACTTGCCTAGGATCGCCTGCAAGGCCGCAATCACCCGATCCACATCCGCTTCGTTCATGTCTGGAAACAGTGGCAACGAACAGATGCGTTGCGAGTTCCATTCGGTCTGCGGCAGTTGCAAGTGCGGATAGGTTTCACGGTAATATTTCTGTGTGTGGGCGGCGCGGAAGTGTAATCCGCTGCCGATATTGTGCCCCTTCAATGCCTGCATCAGTTGGTCACGGTCGATACCGCAACGCGCCTCATCGCAGCGCACGATGAACAGGTGCCAGGCATGCTGATGCGGCCAGGCGGGAGCACTCAGCGCTAACAGCGGCAGATCGTGCGCCGCCAGTTGTTGCTGATAGTAGGCGGCCAGCTTAGCGCGTTGTGCGTTAAGCGCCGGCAGCTTGCGCAGTTGGACGCGCGCGATAGCGGCGTTGATGTCGGCCAGGTTGTACTTGTAGCCAGGCGTCACCACCTCAGCCTGGGGCGCACGACCATGGGTCTGGCGATCATAGGCATCCACGCCCAAACCGTGGAACTTCAGGCTACGCACCTGTTCCGCCAGGCGATCGTCATCGGTCACCACCATACCGCCTTCGGCGCAGGTGACGTTCTTAATGGCATGAAATGAGAAAATGGCCGTACCACGCTGACCGATCGGCTCGCCACGGTACGCCGTACCGATGGCATGCGCCGCATCTTCGATCAACGCAATACCCTGTTGCTGAGCCAGAGCACGGATAGGGGCGAGATCGACCGGCGCTCCGGCGAAATGCACCGGAATGATCGCTTTCGTGCGCGGCGTGATCGCAGCACGGATAGCCTCAGGCGTCACCATCAAGGTATCGCGATCAACATCGATCATCACCGGCGTAGCACCTAATAGGGTGATGATATTCAAGGTCGATACCCAAGTCATCGATGGGGTAATCACCTCATCGCCGGGACCCACCCCTAACGCCATCAACGTCACATGCATGCCCGCCGTCGCCGAACAGACGGCGATGGCATGCCGGGCACCGGTGACCTGACAGAACTCTTGCTCCAATGCCTGATTTTGCGGCCCAGTGGTGATCCAACCGGAACGCAGTACCTCGTTTACCGCTGCAATCTCTTCCTCACCGATAGCCGGTTTCGAGAATGGCAAAAAGTCCTTCATTAACACGTTCCCATATCAGTAACAGCAATGAAAAATGTGATCTTTATTCAAATTAATCCAATGAAATTGGCGTTATTCCCCACTAGGGGCCCCCCTAAAGTGGATTGAGCATAGCGCAGTTTTCTTAAACCAAGATTAAGAAAATACGCTATCTCGACACGCAAACTTCAACATTTCCACAACCAACTGACGATCGCGCCAGATGTTCTCCCGCGTTCCCCCTCCTCCCTCTATGCTATTCATCGCGGCTATTCATCGCCCCCACAACGCGCTAGCAAGGCGACGCACTCTGCCTCAAGCTAGATTGAGAAAGGGATTAATTGATTAACTCGTCACCCCATTTCAGGGACTATCCAATCTCCCGTATTCAGCAACAACATGCAAACGAATTCACTAATAAGTGAGATCCGTCATACTATTTTAGCAACCAGGGGGCAGTTTTTTATGGTGGGTGTTTATTTTATCACCAGTGGTAACATTTAATGATGTCAGCACGATCACGATAAAGTTATAATCTTTCACGCTAAGCATAGTCACAATATTTATTTTTCGCTGTATAATATAATGCGAAATTATATTCAGAAAATCAGTGCCGCCAGTTAATCCTATGGGGACACCGATTTCGCTAACGATAATGATGGCATCACCATTCACCGTTACGCCAATCCCCAAGAGCAGAATACCCTCTAGTCCACGGATATTTATCCGCAGCTCTACGATTTATTTCCCCAGCGGGTACGCTCAAAATAAGGCACACAGAAAACGGACGTCATCGCACTAACAGGAACAGAGTATTCATCGTAAGAATGATTAACAGCACTGAACAATGACAGTCGGCGCATACGACTCATGTAATGTGCAACGACGAATACCGTCTACAAGGCACTAACCGTGGCACATCAAGTAAACAAGTACTCTCCAATGCGCGCTAAACAGCCAAAGTCCGACACCAGTCATGTCAAGCTACCGGCGAAAATTACATAACATCACGCCCCTATACGGTCATGAGAGCAGAGCTCACTGGCAGCACGGCGAGCTCTCACGCGCTGTGCCAGCGCACTCGCTCAATGAAGTGAGTATCTGTATCGATGCCTACCTCCCAGGCAATTATCGTAAGCGGCATAGGCGTAACCATGCCATGAATAATGAGTTTTATTCTGTAAATCAAATGAATATAAAAATCAGTTTATCACGCTAATGTGCGTGCATGCTTGGCACGACATGAACCTCCCTATCCCACACATCGCCACCGCGTTTCATGGCCGCTAGCATCCCATTCACTAATCCCTGTTGCGTGCAGCTATCTCTCTGCAACGACTCGACGATAAATCGGGCAGCGCGATGTCATGTCGACAAAAACAGACGGCCAAGCAGACAATAGGCCATGCGAGAAATAGCCGCGCTATTCGCTATTCGCTATTCGCTATTCGCTATTCGCTATTCGCTATTCGCTATTCGCTATTCGCTATTCGCTATTCGCTATTCGCTATT
>NZ_BAUC01000027.1 GCF_000474215.1 Edwardsiella hoshinae NBRC 105699 = ATCC 33379
CCGTCAAAACCAATCGACACCCTCATGGGTGTTTTTTTGTATTGGTTATCCGGTAACAACACGCCCGCCTTAATGCATACGGCTGCCGCTGAGGCGACGGCGCGCCATCACCGTTTCGCCAGCTGTCCACCATTCGCGAAGTAAGCCTTAATCCCGGCCAAGATCGCCTCGGCGACCTGCTGTTGAAAGGCGCTGGTACGCAGGCGCCGCTCCTCCTCGACGTTGCTGATAAACGCCGTCTCCACCAAGATCGAGGGGATATCGGGGGCTTTCAGCACCGCGAAGCCGGCCTGATCGACGCGATTCTTATGCAGTTTGTTCACCTTAGCCAGACGATTCAGCACTTCACGTCCGAACTTCAGGCTATCGTTGATGGTGGCGGTCTGCATCAGATCGAATATGGTATGGTCCAGATACTGATCGCCACTGCGGCTGACCCCACCGATCTCATCCGACTCGTTCTGGGTCTGCGCCAGATAGCGCGCCGCGGCACTGGTCGCTCCTTTGGTTGATAAGGCGAAGACCGACGAACCGCGCACCGTCCGGCTGGTAAAGGCATCGGCATGGATGGAGACAAACAGATCGGCACGCTGTTTGCGGGCTTTGGCTACCCGTACCTTAAGCGGAATGAAAACGTCCTCGTAACGGGTCATGTAGACCCGCATGTTGGGCTGACGCTTGATCAACGCGCTGAGACGGTGGGCGATCTTCAGCACGATGTCCTTTTCCCGCGTACGATTCTTGCCGATGGCGCCGGGATCTTCGCCGCCATGTCCGGGATCGAGCATGATGACGATGGGGCGATCGCGCCCCGCCTTTCCCTTCTGCGGCCCCGCTTTGGGCAGGGTCCGCTCCAGATCGCCCTTGTTGTAATCCTCTAACAGGGCCAGTAACGGATCGTCTTCATCTTCCGTACGCGCGGCGGGTGAGCCGGCGGCCGGATAGAGATCGACCACCAAACGATTTTTAAACTCGGCGAAGGGGGCGAGGGTGAATACCTTCGGGCTGATGTTCTGCTTCAATTCCAACACCAGGCGCACCGTATCCTGATCGAACTGCCCCACGCGGGCCGTCTTCAGGTAGGGATCGCCGCCCTGTACCTGGTGACCGATGCCCTTGAGTACACTGTTGAGGTGCACGCCCTGGATGTCTACCACGATGCGATCGGGGTTACTGAGGGCAAACTGCTTGTACTTCAGCGGTTGGCTCGACTCCAACGTAACACGGGTATAGGTCGACGATGGCCATACACGCACGGCGATCACCTGCGCCGCCGCGGCAAAACCGACGCGACTGACGCTAAGAAACCACGTGGCCGCCGCGGCCTGTAACAGGCGACGACGCGTTAGGCTATGGTTGGAATCTGTCATGTAACCCCAAGGAATCACGCTACAACACCGCTCCGGCACCCCTGCACCGGGAAAAGACCGGCGAAACTTTAGCGAAACCCTCCAGGGATGTCATCAGAAAATCCAAGCAACAATTTAACAATCTATGTCCTTGCTCGCCGCCCAGCGCTGTACGACGACGATTTGCCGCTTGCCTTTTGTACAATAACAGAATAAAAATACGATTTAATCGAATAAAAATGCAAAAGAGGTGAGCATGAAGGAGCGCAGCACCGAACTGGTTCAGGGATTTCGTCACTCTGTACCCTATATCAACGCCCACCACGGTAAGACTTTCATCATCATGCTGAGTGGGGAGGCGATCGCCGGCGACAACTTCGCCGGTATCATCAACGACATCGCCCTGCTACATAGCCTCGGGATCCGGCTGGTGGTGGTCTACGGTGCTCGACCACAGATCGATGCCTTGCTCCAGCAACAGCGGCTGCCAGCGCGCTACCACAAGCAGACCCGCGTCACCGATGCACGCACCCTGGAACTGGTCAAACAGGCCGCCGGTCAGCTCCAACTGGACATCACCGCCCGCTTATCGATGAGCCTAAACAACACCCCGCTGGCCGGCGCCCACATCAATGTCGTCAGCGGTAACTTTGTCATCGCACAACCCTTGGGCGTAGACGACGGCGTCGACTACTGTCACAGCGGACGCATCCGCCGCATCGACGAAGCCGCCCTGCGCAGTCAATTAGACGCCGGCGCCATCGTCCTACTCGGCCCGGTGGCGGTATCGGTCACCGGCGAAAGCTTTAATCTGACCAGCGAGGAAATCGCCACCCATCTGGCGATCAAGTTACGTGCAGAGAAGTTGATCGGTTTCTGTGCCGAACAGGGAGTGCGTGGCGACGACGGTGCCATCCTCTCCGAACTGCTGCCTAACGAGGCGGAGCAGCGCATCGCCACGCTGGCGCGCGAAGGATTGGCGGGCGAAGGCGAAGCGCGCTTCCTGCGCGGCGCGATCAATGCCTGCCGCAGCGGGGTACGGCGTAGCCACCTGATCAGCTACCGAGAAGATGGCGCGTTGTTGCAAGAGTTGTTCTCCCGCGACGGCATCGGCACCCAGATCGTGATGGAAAGCGCCGAGCAGATCCGCCGCGCCAATATCAACGATATCGGCGGGATCTTGGCGCTGATCCGCCCATTGGAGCAACAGGGGATCCTGGTGCGCCGTTCGCGCGAACAGTTGGAACGCGAGATCGAGCGCTTCACCCTGATCGAACGCGATAACATGACCATTGCCTGCGCCGCCCTCTACCCCTTTGAGCAGGAGCGCATGGGCGAAATGGCCTGCGTGGCAGTGCATCCGGAATACCGTAACTCGGCGCGCGGCGAGCAATTACTGCAACGCATCACCAGCCAAGCGCGCCAGATGGGATTAGAGAAGCTGTTCGTGCTGACCACACGCAGCATCCACTGGTTTCAAGAGCGCGGCTTCCGTCCGGTGGAGGTCGATTTGCTGCCACAACAGAAGCAGGCGCTGTACAACTACCAGCGCCGCTCTAAGATCTTATTGACTGAACTGTAGTCGTCCGCTCACTGCGCCGCCGCCAGCAAACGGGCCATCAGTCCGCTGCGGCGCTCCGTCGGCGTGCGGATGGCACGCTCCAACGCCGCCCGGGTGGCGAATACCGTCAGTTGGCAGCGCGCGCGGGTGATGGCGGTATACACCAGTTCTCGCGTCACCACTGGCGAGGGTTGGCTTGGCAACACCAACACGGTATGGTCGAATTCCGAGCCCTGCGACTTATGCACCGTCATCGCCCAGGCCGTCTCATGCGGCGGCAGACGGTTAGGCTGCACTGCTCGCATCTGGCCATCGCTCGTGATAAACCACACCTGCCAGCCCTGCTGCTCGTCACCTAAGGTGATGCCGATATCGCCGTTGAACAGTTTCTGACTGGCGTCGTTACGGGTGATCATCACCGGGCGCCCGGCATACCATGCCTTGTCGCCCGCAGCGCGCTGCAACAGACCGGCGCGTTGCAGCGTCAAGGCGATGCGTTCGTTCAAGCCATGCAGGCCGAACGGCCCCTCCCGTAGGGCGCATAGCGGGCGAAAACGGGCAAACGCCGCCAGGATCTGGGCCGGTTCCTGTCCCGCGCGGATCCCCTCCAGCATCGGCCGGTAGCCCGCCAGACAGCAAGCCAATAACGCCAGGTAGTCGTCATCCTGTACCATCTCACACCAACGCAAATCGCTGGATTCCGCCGCCAGACAGGCCAACGCCGCGCGCCGCTCACCCTGATTAACCGCCTGCGCCAGACGACCGATCCCCGAGTCGGCGGCGAAGCGGTAGCTATGGCGCAACAAGCTGATGGCGTCACGCAAGGCATGCGCTGGTTGCGCCGGTCCGGCGGGGATCGGCGCGGCGCACAAGCGACTCAACTCAGCGGCGCGTGGGGCGCTGAAACCATACTCGGCGAAACGGCATAACTCACCCAACACGGCCCCCGCCTCGACAGAGGCCAACTGATCGCGATCGCCTAACAGGATCAAACGCGCCCGCGGCGGCAATGCCTCGATCAAGCGCGCCATCATCGGCAGATCGACCATCGACGCCTCGTCGACGACCAAGACATCCAGATGGAGCGGGTTGTCGCGGTGATACCGTAAACGCGCACTGTCGGCCCGCGCGCCCAACAGGCGGTGCAGAGTCAACGCCTCCTGCGGCATCGCCGCGGCTTGTGACGGCGGTAATGCCAGACGCGCCAATGCCTGGCCTAACGACTCGCTCAAGCGCGCCGCCGCCTTGCCGGTCGGCGCCGCCAACTGAATGCGCGGCGGACGATCGGCCGCCAACGCGACCAAGGCCGCCAACAGACGTGCCACCGTAGTGGTCTTCCCGGTGCCCGGGCCGCCGGAGATCACCGCTACCTGGCGCGTCACCGCCACCGCCGCCGCCACCTGTTGCCAGTCCGGCGAGCGCCGCTCGCTACGCGGAAACAGGCGCGCCAACACCGCGGCCAGTTGCGGGTTATCCGCGTCATGCGCGGCGCAGGCCGTGGCGAAAAACGCCGCGACCGTTCCTTCGTCCTGCCAAAGACGTTGTAAATACAGACTGCCGTGGCTCACCACCAGCGGGGTCGCCCGCTCACCGAGGCTGACGCAAGGTTGCGCTAGCAGATAGGTCTGCCAGCGCGCCTCATCCCAATCAGCGAGTAAGGTGGACCACGCATCGGCCTGCGCGGGGAAGCGCCGATGCAATGCCGCCGCGCTCAACGCCGCCAACGGCAGGCAGACGTGCCCCGCCGCCAGCTCCAGGCTGACTAACGCCGCCGCCAGTGCCAGATGGGGCTGTTGCGGCGCCAGTAGACGGGCAAATTGCACATCCAAGGGGCGCAGGCTGTACTGCTGCGCCAACGAAGAGAGCAGCTCATCGCACATCGTCGTCTCCTTCTTCCCCGGCGAACAGACGATCGAGCGCCGTCACCAATGCCAATGAGGGACGACAGGAGAAGACCCCCTGCCCTGGCACCGCGCGCGTCATGCCGCGCAGGAAACAGTAAAATACGCCGCCAAAGTGGCGCTGGTAGTCATAGTCGGCCAGACGGTGGCGCAGGTAGCGGTGTAGGGCCAGGCTATACAGCTGATACTGCAAGTCGTAGCGGTGCGTCATCATCGCCGCCGCCATCGCCGCGTCGTTGTAAGCCTCGTCCGTCTCGCCCAGCCAGTTAGACTTATAGTCCAGCAGGTAGTAGCGTCCATGATGGCAAAACACCAGATCGATAAACCCCTTCAGCATACCGTCGACCTGATTAAACGATAACGCGGGACACTGGGCCGACAGCGCATCGTGACGACGGATCAAGGCATCCAAGCGTATGGGATCGAGCGGGCGGGCAATCGGCAGGTAGAACTGCAATTCGGGCTGGCAATGCGTGGGGGGCAGTTGGTTCAGAGCCAACCCCTGTTCATCCAACGGCGTCTGGAGGATCTGCCGCAGCCAGTGCGCCAACGCCGGTACCCACTCGGCTGGCAAACCCTGTGCCTGGCAGCGCTCGGCCAGCCAGCATTCATCGATAGGCTGGGTAAAGTCCAACGCCTCCAGCAGGTTGTGTAGAAACGTACCCGGCGCCGCGCCACGCGGGAAATGATGGGCGTCCAGCAGCGGCGCTGGCTCAGCGCGTCGTTCGCCGGCGGCATCGATGTCCAGATGCGGCAATAGCTCCAGGTAACTACCGCTCTGGCCATGTTGTTGCAACGCAGAATAACTGGTCACCCGCCAAGTATCGCGCAACGAGCGGGGGAAGACTTTGGCGCTCAAGGTTCGCTCCGATGCGGGCGTGCCTTGCCACACCGCGCCGTCAACGGGCGTCAGACTCGTCAGGCGGATATCGTCATCTTGTAAGGCCGCCAACGCCTGACGCAGCCCCTCGGCATCGCAGGCCTCGCCGCGCTGTAGCAGATACCCCAATGCACTATGGTGCAGGTCGCTTTCCCCTTGCTTCTTGCGATTGCCAAGCACCAGTGGGGCAATGCCCAGCGCACAATAGTAGATGGAGCGCGTGACGGCGACGTACAACAGCCGTAAATCTTCCGCCAGACGTTCCCGATCGGCCAGTGCCAATGCCTGCTCGTCCGCACACAGATCCCAGACGGCTTGCAGGCTGTGCGGTTGGTGATACACCCCCTGACGCTGGCGGCGAAAGGTGGCGACGAAAGGCAGAAACACCAGGGCAAACTCCAATCCTTTGGATTTGTGGATCGTCACGACCTGTACCAGATGGCGATCACTCTCCAAGCGCATCTGTTGGCTCTCCGCTTGCGGCTGTGGGCTATCGATCTGCTGCGCGAGCCAACGAACCAACGCCGGTTCGCTTTCCAACTGCTGCGCCGCCTCCTGCAACAACTCGCCCAGATGCAATACATCGGTCAGGCGGCGCTCGCCCCCCGCCGTCGCCAGCAAGTTCTCGGCCAAGCGGCGGCGACCGATCAACTCACGCAGCATCGGCAAGACGCCGCGCCGCTGCCAGTGACGCCGATAGGCATCGAACTCATCCACCACCGCATCCCAACGCCGCTCGTCCTGATTCAAGGCATCCAGCTCGGCGGCGCTCAGTCCCAACAGGCCGACAGCCAGAGCACTGCGCAAGGTGCGGCTGTGAGCCGGTGCCAGGATGGCCTGTAACAACCACAGTAGATCGCGCGCCTCCGCCGTAGAGAAGACGCTGTCGCGATTCGACAGATACACCGAGGGAATATTGAGTGCACTCAAGGCATCACGCATCACCGTCGCCTCATGGCGACTGCGTACCAAGATGGTGATGTCGGCGGCGCACAATGGGCGCCCTTCCGCACACTGATCTTCGCCGATCAGGCGCGCCGTCCCTTGTTGCCCAGCGCTAAGCCAGTCGCGGATCTGCGTCGCGCAGCGTTGCGCCATCACGTGCAGGTACTCCTGCTGGCTACAGCCGGGGACGTCGTACAGCCACAGATCCAGCGCCGCCTGCGGCACATTGTCGATCAGCAGGCGATGCCCCGCATTCTTCTCCGCGGCCGCCACCGGCAGAAAAGGGATCTCGTCGAACAGAAACGGCGCCGCCGACAGGGTGAACAGGCGATTCACCGCCTGTACCATCGCGGGTGCCGAGCGCCAATTGGTTCCCAGGGTGTAGCAGGCCTCCACCGCCGAGCGGGCCTGTAGATAGGTGAAGATATCCGCGCCGCGAAAGGCATAGATCGCCTGTTTGGGATCGCCGATCAGTAGCAACGCCGTTTCGGCGGGGGCCGCCGGGCCGTAGATATGATGGAAGATGCGGTACTGCTGCGGGTCGGTATCCTGAAACTCATCGATCATCGCCACCGGATAACGCTGGCGGATGGCGGCGGCCAAGGCGGCCCCCTCCGGCGCATCAAGCGCCTGCACTAACCGGCTGAGCAAATCATCGAAGCCCAGTTCGGCACGGCGCCGCTTCTCCTGTTGCACGCTCTCGCGGATGGCGACCAACGCCTGCGCCAGCAACACGTCGCGCAACGACAAGGGCTCGGCCAACAACGCCTCGACGGCGGCGAACAGGGCGTGCCGCGGCGCGCTGCCTTTTGTGGTCTTTTGCTCCAGCGTCGTCTGAGCGAAGCGTTCAATGGCGGCGGGTAACTGGTAGTCACGTGTCTCCTGCTGCGCCCACACCGCCATCTCATCCAGCCACTTAGGCAGGTTGCGGCTGCTGTAGCTGCGCTTGTCCACCCCAGACTCGGCGATCAGCGCGGCCACCTGTCCGCCATGCTCACGCCAACACGCCTTGAGCGCCTCGATGCGGGCGATCAGCGCCTGATGGCGCTGCTCCAACGTTTCCTGTCGTGCACAGGCGGGACGCAGCACTGGCATCTCGCCCGCCAAGTAGGGGCGCAGCTCGGCCAACAACGCCTCCGGCCCACTCCACAGTTGGCTGACGATCGCCGCCACCGCCTGCGGCAACGGGTAACAGTGGCGCCGCCAGAAGTCTGCGCAAGCTTGGCGTTGCAGCGGCGACTCATCCTGCAACAGCGTCTGTTGAAACAACACCCCGGATTCGAAGGCGTTGTGGCTGAGCATACGCTGACAAAAGCCATGAATGGTGTAGATCGCCGCCTCATCCATCTGCCGCTCCGCCGCCAGTAACAAGGCCGCCGCCTGCGTGAGATCGGCGATCTGCGCCAAGAGCGCGCTGAACAGCGGCTCCTCGCTGGCACCTCGCAGGCAGGCCAGACGCAGAGCGTGAATGTTGCTGCGAATACGACCACGGAGCTCCTCGGTGGCGGCCTCGGTAAAGGTCACCACCAGGATCTCCTCGACCGCCAACGGTCGCGGATACGCGTTCTCCTCCCCCAATCCCAGTAGCAAGCGCAGGTAGAGCGCCGCTAGGGTAAAGGTCTTGCCAGTACCGGCCGAGGCCTCGATCAGACGCGCGCCGCGCAACGGCAGCGCCAGCGGATCCAGCGTGTGAGTCGCAATCATCAGCGGCTGACCTCGATCTTCAACGTCCGTTGCAGGGCGCTGGCGTCGGGGTAGTTACGCCATCCTGCCGGCTGGGCATACTGCCCCTGGGCGCTCTGCCCCATCACCTGCGACAACAACGCTAACCCTTGCGGTGTCATGACCGCCTGGCGGAAGAAGTGTTGCAGATCGGCGCGCGTCAACGCACCCATGGCGGCGATCAGCTTATCCCGGGTATCGAAGGCCAAATTGCCACGGGCGAAATCGCTCTGGAAACGTCCCGCCTCCTCGGCGAGGGTCTGCGGACGTTGGCGCAACTGGGTGATCAACGCCTGACGGTACTGGTCAAAATCCGCCTTGCTCAAGGCCGCCAGACGCTGCTGCGCCTGGCGGTAGAAGGCTTGGTAACGACCATATAAGTAATCCGGCGCCCGGTTGTTACTCTGCAACAGGAAAGCCAGCCCCCATTGGCGCCCCACCGAGGTCGGGAAGGCGAACAGCGCGTAGGCCAACTGCTCCTGGGTGCGTAACTGGTCGTAGAACCACGGTTGCAGGATCTGGCTCAGCAACTGACTGCGCGCCATACCCTGCACCTCATCGTAACCGGTCGGCACGTACACGGCGGCCAGCGCCGAATCGCTGCTGCTACCCGCTTGATACACTGTCGCCGCCGTCGGCTGGGTGACCACCACATCGCGGCCATACCACCAGCGAGTACCTTGGGTATGCAATTGCTTGCTGATGCGCTCGGCCAACAGACTCACCTGCGCGGCAGAAAGATTGCCCACCGCTAACAGATCCAGCGACGCCCCCTCGAGCAAGCGGGCGCGATATGCCGCGATGTCTGCCAGGGTGATCGACGGCAGCAACGCGCGGCGCGCGGCGCGCTCGGCATAGGGAACCTGGGAGAGCGCCCGCACCGGCTGCATCGCCAGTTCGAAGGCTTTGGCCTTGTCGGCGGCGTCAAGCTGCTGGCGATACCATGACTTAGCCTGCGCCAACTGCGCCTCGCTCGGGGTGAAGCTACGGTAGCCCTCCAGTAGCGCGCTGAACAGTTGCGGCATACGTTGGGTGAAGCCGCTGGCGCTGATCACCAGGCCATCGTCGTAACCGGTCGAGAAACCGATGCCCCCGACAGAGGCCTGGTAGGCCAGTTGGTCTAACGCCAACCCGGCCAGGTAGTCGGTCAGGGCGAACAGCACCTGACCGCGCGCCTCATCGGCGTCGAGCGGGTTGCGTAGCGCCAGCGTGATGTCCGCCTTCGGCTCATCGGCAAAGTAGCGGCTCGGCATTGATAATGCGCGCAGCCCCGGGCGATCAACGACCACCTGCGGCAGAGTGGGCGCGGGACTCACCGGCTTAATCAGGCTGAAGTCATCGGGAATATAGGGGTTGAGCGCCGGTAGCGACAACGCAATCTCTCGCCCATCGCGCTGCCAGCGCGCCCGTTGCTGCGGCGTGATGCGATCAACCTGATAGGGGGCATCGACAAAATAGGCCAATTTATTGTGTGGCTCGTCGGGGCCGATAAACCAGATCCGCGCCTGCTGCGGCGTCATGCTGTCGAGACGCGCGGCGATCGCCTGGGGATCAAAACGATCGGCGAGATAAGGGGCGTCCAGCACATGAGCGACCGGTACTCGCAGCATCATGTCGACCAACCACTCGACATACCCCATGTCGCGGGTGATCGATGGATAACGGAAGTCGAGCGCCAGCACATGCGCTATCTCGTCGAAGTAGCTTTGCTTGATGCCCTGGGTGCGCAACAAGTGCAGGTAATCGTAGATCGCCGCGATCACCCGTCCCCGCTCGGCGACGCCTTTCTCCGTCAGGGCGACATTGATGTTAAAGACACCGCCATTGCGATCGGCGAACGGATCGGCCCCGGCGCTGATGGATTCGGCCAGTCCTTGGCGTTGCAGCCAGTCGGACAGCGTGTTCTTACTGCGATTGCCGATCAAATAGCTGATGTAGGTATCGGTCTTACTGCGAAACGCCGCGCTATCGTTAGGGATGCGGTATTCAATACGCAGCATGCGGCGCGGCTGGGCCGGGACATAGTGAATGATGATGCCTTGCTGGGCCGGCGTCACCACGGGCACCTCGATCGGTGCCACCGTCGCATGACGATTCGGAATGCGGCCAAAGCTCTGCACCGCCAAGGCCGCCAACGCGGGCAGCGGCTGATCGCCGTAGATCACCCCCACCATCAGGTTGGCGGAGTAGTAGCGCTGATAAAAGGCCACCAACTGTTGGTGCAGGTTGCTGCCCGGCTTATCGCGCAGCGTTTCTAGGTTACCGCCGGAGAAGCGGGCGCTGGGATGGGCCGGATTCAGCGTCTCGGCAGACACCTGCTCCATACGCAAGCCATCACGCGAGCGGGCCAAGGTCAGCTCGGCATTCACCGCATGGCGTTCGCGATCGGCGTTGCCCTTATCCAGCAACGGTTCGGCGATGGCGTCAGCCAGCCGATCCAACGCCGGTGCCAAGGCATCGTTTTCTACCTGAAGATAGTAGGCGGTACGGTAGGAAGCGGTGCTGGCGTTATAGCTGCCGCCGTGCTTCTTGAGAAACTCTGACAGATTATCCGGCTGCGGAAAACGCTTTGAGCCCATCAACACCATATGCTCCAGGTAGTGCGCCAGCCCGAGTTGGCTCGCCGGATCGTCCAGCGACCCGACCGGCAATGCCAATGCCGCCAACGCGTGCGGTGCCTGTGGGTCAGAGACCAGCACCACCTTCATACCGTTGTCCAAACGGATGGCCTGATAGGCTCGCGGATCGCCAGCGCTCTTGTTGATGTGCTCGGCTAACGGTTGCCAGCCCGCGGCAGCTAGGCTAAATGGCGCCCAAAACAGCAGCAACAGCCAGAGGACTATCACCGAACCTTGTCTACGTATCACGTTTCTCCCCCTTTCGATTCTGTCATCGGCGCCCGTTACGTGACGCCCCGCGCCTTCGGCGAGGTCACGCCTGATTATGACGTAACAGCGGCAGGTAAAAATGCTGCGCCTGGCTGATGATGGCCTGCAACGCCGCCTCATCCAGCGTCCGAACCACCCGTTGCAGATAGGCATCCTGCCCTTCGCCGCTGGCGAAGGCATCGCCGTTCCAGCATTGGCTGAGACTGCTACGCGCCTTGGCAAGAACCGCCTCGTCGGTCAGCAACTGTGCCGTCGTCTTATCATAACAGCACTTAAGCCATTGCCATCCGCTGCGCGTCAGTAGCAACGGTTGCTGCATCCCTAGGCGATAACCGGCGATCAGCTGCGTTAACGCCTGCTCCGCCTGGGCGGCGTCGATCCCGCTGAAGTGCCAGGCGGTATTTTTACGCCCCAACATCCAACTGTCCCCCGTCCCCTGAGTTAAACAGAACAGCAGATGCTCAATCCACAATACCAGGCCATCCGTCGCCCCCAGCTCGGCCGGACGCCAACGCACCACTCCCTCGGCTTGCGCCTGAGGCAGCCAACCGCTTAAGCGGCAGCCCGCTAAGGTACAGTCGATCTCCAGGCTCTCGCCGGGGTGGAATACCTCCGCGACGCGCTGGGCCAACTGGCTCATCTCCGTGTGTTGCGCCTGCCACCACAGCTCACCAAAGGCACCGAAGGGCAGCGTACCGGCGGCGCGGATCTGGCGGTACAACGGCGCAACCTCTTCGCCAGCGATCAACCGGTTAAGCAGGAGTTGATTGATCTGGTAACGACTAAGGGCGTCGAGTGTAAATGGCTCCTCCTCCGGCAGCTCACTCTCTTCACGAGTGAAACTGACGCCGAGGCGCTGTTGGAAGAAGGCGCGTACCGGGTGGCGATAGAAACGAATTAACTCGTCCAAGGTCAGCGCATCCAGCGCCTGGGGTGCCAACGGGACAGCAAAGGGCGGTGGCGCCATCCCCTGCCCGCTGGCGGCCGGCAGCCATTCGCTGGCATAACTCTGGTATTCACGAGTCGGATCGAAGTTCTCGGCGTCGAAAGGAACGCGCGGATGGAGGTGGCACAGATGCGCCGTCACGCGCGCGGCACTGCTGTCGACATCCAGTTGCTGATCGGCGGGCAAACAGTGGCTCTGAGCAATATACTCCAACAGCTCACTGACCAGCACACTCGGGTAACGCGTCGTATTATCTTGTACCGATCGGCCGATGTAGCTGATATACAGACGCTGCTGAGCCGAGAGCAACGCCTCAAGAAACAGATAACGGTCGTCATCGCGCCGGCTACGATCGCCGCGCTGCACCTTGCCGGCCATCAGGTCAAAGCCCAACGGCGCCAGGGTGCGCGGGTAGACGCCATCGTTCATGCCCAACAGGCACACCACCTTGAAGGGAATGGAACGCATCGGCATCAGGGTGCAGAAGTTGATCGGCCCGGCGAGAAAACGCTGGCTGATGCGCTGCGTATCGAGGCGCGCGCTCAGTTCGTCACGCAGTAGCGCGATCGGCAGAGGCTCATCGTAGTGCGACGTCAAGCCATCGGCCAGCACCTGCTGCCACTGCTGCTCGATCAGCGCGCAGACCGCCTCGCTGTCGACATCGGTGAGGAAGAAGGTGTCCAACAGCGCGCGGCACAGCGGCTGCCATTGCGCCAAGGTCTGCATCTGTCCCAACTGCTGACGCCAGTCGTGCAATGCCGCCAGGAACTGCGCCAAATGGCCGGCCAACTCGGCGATGCTGCCGCTGGACTCATCATAGGGCAGCACCCCCTGCCAGTCGCCGCAACGGCTGTCCATGGCATACCCCAGCAACATGCGCGTCAAACCGAACTGCCAGGTGTGCTGTCCCGTCGCCGGCAGCGCAAGGTCGCGCACCGCCTCGTCATCCAACCCCCACCGAATACCCGACTCCTCGACCCAGTGGCGCAGCCGGCGGATGCCCTCCTCGTCGATGGCGAAGCGGGCGGCCAACGCCGGCACCTCCAGCAGCGCCAATACCTGTTCGGCGGTAAAGCGGCTGTTGGGCAGATCGAGCAACGCCAGGGTTGCTTGCACTACCGGGTGCAGTTGGCGGGCGCTGCGGTCGGAAATGGCAAAGGGCAAATAGCGCGCGGGCGGCGCATTGCCGAACACTGCTTGAATGAAGGGCGCATAACTGTCGATGTCGGCCACCATGACGATCACATCGCGCGCGCTAAGGGTCGCGTCGGCGGCGAACATATCCAATAGGCAATCGTGCAGCACCTCGACTTCGCGCTGTGGGCTATGGCAGATGTGCACGCTGATGCTGCGATCATCGGGCGCCAGCAGGCGCTTCTGACGGCTATCCTGTAACTTCTGCGCCGAATCGGCGATGCAGGCATGGTCTTCCAACTCCAGCATGTCACGCTGGATGCGCTGTAACAGGGTGTCCTGCGTCAGATCGACGAAGGCGTTCACCTCCTGAGGCGCATGCTGCGCCAGCAGATACAAATGATCGCGGCCCAACTTTCCCCAAGAGGCCAACAGGGGGTTACTCAGCATCTGCTCGCCATCGCTACCAAACAGTGATGGTGCCTGTTCCGGCATACGGAACAGCGGGCTGTGACTCTCGCCCAGCGTACGCTGGGCCAGGACGAAATCGCGCCGCCGCCGGCTCTGTAACCGGGCGAGGAAGGCATAATCCTGAATGTCGCCCCAATAGTAGCGGCAGGGATTGGTGAACATCAGATGCACATCGATATGTTCGCCCAGGGCGCGCAACGCCTCCAGATAGACCGGAGGCAGGGCCGAAATGCCGCAAATGAACACCCGCCGCGGCAAACCCGCCGGTGGCGTTTCAGCCTTCTGCAACGCTTGGATGAAGCGCTGATAAAGGTTGGCACGGTGCCATTGCGGCTGTCCTAGGCGTTCAGTGTAGTCGCGCAGCGCGACCCATAAGGGCGCCTGCCATTGCTGGGCGCTGTCCAGACCGTCGACGAGCTCCCCCTGCTCCCAGCGCTGTAACCACGCCGGACGGTACACCAGATATTGGTCATACAGGTCAGCGATACGCGCCGCCAGTTGAAACTGTTTACGCCGATCCGTGTCGTCGCTCAGGTAATGGGCCAATGACGCGAACGCCGGGCGATCCAGGAACTGGGGCAGCAACCACATCAGCTTCCACGTCATCGCATCTTTACTGAAGGCGCTACGCTGCGGGATATCCGGCAACACACGCGTAAACAAATCCCAGATAAAAGTAGCCGGTAGGGGAAAGTCGATATTAGCGGCGATGCCGAAGCTACGCGCCAGCTCCATTTGCAACCATTGCGCCATCCCTGGGCTCTGTACCAGGATCACCTCGCGCTCAAGCGGGTTGTCCAGCGGCTGCCCCTGCATCAATGCCGCCATCAGTTGGGTGAGGACATCCAACTGGTTGGAGTGATAAACGGTAAACATAGCCTCTCCGGGTCGAGCGCCGCCCTGCGATGCGGCCTGTGGGGTTTTGCGCTCAAGCTACCGCGAACGCCGTTCAAGGGCAAATCAACTTTTCCAGGCTGGCCGTATAGCCTAGCGGCGTAGTGACCCGACAACGCAGCCGCTGACACGCCGCCTCGGGCTGAGACTCAAGCGTGCGCCGCCAACCTGACGGCAAGGGCGACAAGGGCTGGTGCAACGCCGTCTGCGCCAGCCCCTGGCGGGCGTAGCGCCAAGCCTCCAGGCGCTGCACCTGTAGCCGCTGGCTCTGTAACAGGGCGCGTTGAGCCTGCACCAGTCCCAACAGGCCGATACTCGTCAACAGCAACGCCACCATCACCGCCAACAGCCCGCTCCCCCGTTGGCGGGCAGGCTTCGTCGCCGGGAAGATAGTCGAGCCAGCCAGCGGACGCCGCTCGATAGCGTCGTGTGTGTTCATGATCCTCACTCCACAGGTAGCGAATACGCACGAGCGGGTAATCCAGGTGTTCGGGCCACCCGCAGATGCACAATAGCGCCCACTGGCGCCCCGTGGCGCGTAAGCAGGCCCGCCAACGTGCATCCAGCGAGCGACAACGCCAGTGGTCAGTCGCACGCCAGGGCAGACGTTGCGCCCGCGCCAGCCACAGTTCGGCCTGCGCCTCGGCCTGCCAGTGGCGCTGCCAGGCGAAATGACGCCGCCACAGGTCGCGCGTCTGGGCCTGCTGCGCCAATACCCAGCCCAACGCCAACATCAAGGCGGCCAATAGGGTCGCCAGCACGACGACGCCCCGTTGGCGCGTAATCTCACACCTCATCGCCGCGCGCCAGAGGCCCGATTGGGCGTCGCCAGCCACAGCGATTGCTGCCAGGGAGGATCGCCCCGCTCGCGCTCGGCCAATGCCAGGGTGATGGCGATCCCGCCGGGTAGGGCGCGAAAGGTCAAGGTGCTAACGCGCCAGCGGCTTTGATCGCTGACCCGTTCCCAACCACTCCCCTGGCACGCGGTTGCGCCACGCCGCGTCTCCAACGCGCCTTGCCTCAGACGCCAGCCAAAACGCTCCGTCTGCGTGACACGCCCATCACCATCCAGATCATAAGCCAGTAGCACACAGGAGGCAGGCGCTTCCCCCACAACCGCCGCGATCTGTAGGGGCGGAGCGGCACGGCGGCACGGGGAGGCACAGAAGCCGCTACGCTGCACATCTTTCTCCACGCGCGCTAGCAGCGCCTCCCCCTCCTCACTGCGCTGCTGCTCTCGTTGTGCGGCCAGCCCTTGGCGGCGCAGCTCCCCCACTAGACGCAACGCCGCCGACAACACCAGCGCGCCGAGTGTCAGCGCCAACATCAACGATAACAGACTCATTCCGCGCTGGCGTTGCAAGTAGCCAGCGCCGGCAGCCCCTGCTCTGCGCATACCCGCACCCTCCCCTGTGCCGACCAGATCACCCGGGTAGCCTGACGGGCGTCACTCAGACGAACATGACCGGGCTGTGCCGTGTTGCGTAACCCATAAAAGCCCGCCAGCGGCGAGAGTTGCGCCGTCAGGCGTAACGGCGGTGCGGGCACAAAGGCCGCCGCGGCTCGGCAGTCATCCCCGGCCCGCACCACGAGACAGTCGACGCCCTGCGTACGCCGTAACCAGAGCGGACGAGCCGCATTGCCGTGAAACGCCTGATCACGCAATGCCAACAGATAGCGTTGCAGGCGCAGGGTCTCCGACCACAGCCGCTCTGCCGTACGCCGCTCCATCCACAACGGCGTCACGCCGCCGGCCAACAGTGCCAACAACGCACACACCAGTAGCGTCTCCAATAAGGTATAACCCCGTTGTCCCCCCTGCATTCCACACCTCCCGCGTCCAGCCTAGGCTGTCCCGGGCCAGCGACCAACGTCCGGGGCGGCAAAACGCGGCGGAGCGCCATAAAAAACGCCGGCACAAGGCCGGCGTTTGCAGCGAGATGAACGACAATGCGCATCCTTAGATGGCGACGGGAGCCTTGATCGCCGGATGGGGATCGTACCCCTCGATGATAAAGTCCTCGAAACGATAGTCGAAGAGCGATGCCGGACGGCGTGCCAGCCGCAGTTGCGGCAGCGGGCGCGGCTCACGGCTCAATTGCAATGCGGTCTGCTCCAGATGATTGCTGTACAAATGGGTATCTCCGCCGGTCCAGACGAAGTCGCCCACCTGTAAGTCCAACTGTTGTGCCATCATGTGCACCAACAGGGCATAGCTGGCGATGTTGAACGGCAAACCGAGGAAGACGTCACAAGAGCGCTGATAGAGCTGGCAGGAGAGGCGACCATCGGCCACATAGAACTGGAAGAAGGCATGGCACGGCGCCAACGCCATCTGATCCAGTTCGCCCACATTCCAGGCGGAGACGATGATGCGCCGCGAATCGGGGTCCTGACGCAGTTGTGCCATCACCTGGCTGATCTGATCCACCTGACGACCATCAGCGCATCCCCAGGCACGCCACTGTTTGCCATACACCGGGCCGAGATCGCCCTGCTCATCGGCCCACTCGTCCCAAATGGTGACGTTGTTGTCATGCAGGTACTTGACGTTGGTCTCACCCTTGAGAAACCACAGCAGCTCGTGAATGATGGAGCGCAGGTGGCACTTCTTGGTGGTGACCAGTGGGAAGCCCTGTTGCAGATTGAAACGCATCTGATGGCCAAAAATCGACAGGGTGCCTGTGCCGGTGCGATCGGCCTTGGGCGTCCCCTCATCCAGCACTTTTCTCATCAAATCCAGATACTGTTTCATGTCACCTCTAAACTCTCTACGTAAAAATCAGGATACTTGTGCGCGCGGTTGGCGGCGGTAGGCCCAAACCATCATGATGATGCCGGCGATGATCATCGGGATAGAGAGGATCTGTCCCATGCTGATCACCCCATCGAACAGGCCAAGCTGCGCGTCCGGCTGGCGGAAAAACTCACAGATGATGCGAAAGGCGCCGTAACCGACGAGAAAGAGTCCCGAGACACTGCCCATCGGGCGCGGCTTGCGGATGAATAGGTTCAGGATGACAAACAGCACCACGCCTTCCAACAACAGCTCGTACAGTTGAGAGGGATGACGCGGCAACATGCCAAAATGGTTATACACCGCTTGCCATTGCGGGTTAGTGGCCGCCAGCTGCATGTCTTCGCTGCTCGATCCGGGAAACAGCATCGCCCAGGGCGTATCCAGCGTGACGCGCCCCCACAGCTCACCATTAATAAAGTTACCCAGACGTCCGGCCCCCAAGCCGAACGGCACCAACGGCGCGATGAAGTCGGAGACCTGGAAGAAGGTGCGTTTAGTCCGGCGCGCAAACCATAACATGGCCACGATCACCCCGATCAAGCCGCCGTGGAAGGACATACCGCCGTCCCAGACTTTGAACAAATACAGTGGGTTATCGAGGAATAAGGGCAGATTATAGAACAGAACATAGCCGATGCGGCCACCGAGGAACACCCCCAGGAAGCAGCCATACAGCAGGTTTTCGACCTCATCCTTAGTCCAGCCGCTCCCTGGACGGTTAGCGCGACGCACCGCCAGCCACATGGCAAAGACAAAACCCACCAGGTACATCAATCCATACCAGTGCAAGGAGACTGGACCGATGGAAAAGATCACCGGATTAAAACTGGGGAAATGCAGATAATTCGTCATCTGTCACCACAATACTGTCTAAAAAACGGGGAAATACGTTCAAGAGGCGCATCATAGCATAGGAAGACGGGATGACCGGTGTATGCGTAACGATAAAGTTGTGTAAAAAATCATATCGCCGCCCCGCCGCTCATAACCGAAAGGCGGGCTCCCCTGCGCCATCGGGCACTATCGCGTAGACGCTCACGCCGCAGAGAGACGCGTCGCCGTCGCCTCGGCGCAAGCAAAAAAGACTAGATATAAACGTCGAGCACCCGCTCTGCTTGAGGGCGGTTGACGCCATCGCCGCGCCGCGTCTGCGCGACGCTGTTCACCGCGGGAATACTGCCAGCTCGCTGCTGCGCCTCGCTCGCCTGCTGACGCAGACGGGCAATCTCAGCCAGTAGCATCTTGATCTGATCTTGGATCATCTCCTGCTGGCGCCGCTTCTCCTCCAGCGGCAGCGGTGCATCCGCCAGCTTGCCCAGTTGCTTCTGTAGCCCAGCGATCGCTTTCTGTAACTGTGCGATACGCCCCGCAATACCACCGTCTGCCGCCACGCTAACGCCGCAGCCCTGCGTATCCGCCGCAGGTGAAGGGGCCGCCATAGTAATCACCGTCATACTCTCTTCCTTAATCGTGTCTTGGGCGTCTCGGACTATATCCATCCCAACGCATTATCGGAAAAGAGAGAGAAAACTTGATAGCCGACGCGCGGCATGAACCTAGGACAATGCCCTCGCTTACCAACCGCTTAAGGAGATAAAGGTCTGCCAAAACAGCGTCACCACCACCAGGGCACAGAGCGGCAGGCTAAATAACAGGCGGCCAGACAGCCAGCGGTTCAGCAAGATGCCGATCAGTACCGACAACGGCAGCAACGCCAGAAAAAACGGCCAGGTATACAGCAGGAAAAGCAGAGTATTGGTGCCGTACACAGCAAACGGCAGGGCAAACGCCAGCCAATAGAAGAGGAAGCCGGCGACGCCGCCGCTCACGGCGTAGGCGGGTTCATCGTATTCAGCGCTACTCAGTTCATCGGCCGACCGGTCGGCGGCATTCATCAGCATACCCGTATCCTGCGGCAGCAAAGTCTTCAGTCGAGTGGCAGGACGCCCGCCACGCCGCCACACGCCAGGTTGTGTCAGCCTGGCGCAAGACGCCCAATGCCAGCCCTTACGGCCATCATGCTGGCATATGGCTCTGATGATAACCGTGGCGCGAAAAACGTCTAACATTTGCGCGTTCGAATTTGTTACCAATTGTTGGTCGCGCGCTCCCGTGCACTCGCCCATCCCATCCAGGCCTCGCGCTACGGGTACGTCTGAATTTGGGCGCTAGCAATTGTTTACTCCCCACATGCGGGAGATAATAGTGACAGATGACTCTCCCTGCCTCTGGGTGACGCTCCCGCGGCAGATACAAAGGATGCCCGACTGATGTTTTCCCGCTGCTCATACTCGCTTTCCCTGGCCGCTTTCTGCCTAGGGGCACTCCTCTGCGCGCCGGCCTCGGCACAAACGCATCAGCCCATCGGTAAGATCGCCGAGCAAGAGGTACGCCATATCGCGACCTACTTCCCGGGTCGGATGGCGGGAAGCCCCGCCGAGCTGATGATGGCCGACTATGTCAATCAACGCTTTCGCCAGATGGGCTACGACAGTAACCTGCGCGATTTTAAGACTCGCTATCACTACCGCGACAGCAACGGCAAGAGCAGTTGGCATAACGTCACGGCCACCTCGGTGATCGCAGCCAAGACGGGGCGTAGCGATAAGCAGATCCTGATCGTCGCCCACCTGGATACCTTTACACCGCAGAGCGACGATGACGTCAACCGCAACCTGGGGGGGTTAACGCTGCAAGGCGTGGATGACAACGCCTCCGGTGTCGGGGTCATGCTGGAGCTGGCCGAGCGTCTGCGCACGGTGAAGACCGATGCCAGCATTCGTTTCTTGGCGCTCAGCGCCCAGGAATTGGGGGGAAAAGGCATCGAAAACTATCTCGCACGCATGACCCCAGAGCAGAAGAAAAATACGTTACTGGTCATCGGATTAGACTCACTGATCAGTGGCGATCGGCTATGTGTCAGCAGCAGTAGCCAGCCTTTCGCCGAACAGAGCCGCGCTCGCCTATTGCGGGTAGCGAAACGGGTGGGCGTCAGCCTCTGCCATACCGATGGCGCGAACTTAAGCCGCCCCGACAGCCAGAACGAAGGCTTGGCGCTGTTTTCCCAGGCCGGTCTGCCGCTGTTGCTGCTCTCCGCCATCGACAGCCAGCACCCGGCGCGCCAGACTCGGCACGAGCGTCTGTTTACCCAGGGGAACAGTTGGCACCAACCCCAGTATGACAACATGAGTTATCTGGATCGGCATCTGCCGGGACGGATCCGGGCCCGCACCCGCGAGGGGGTCAAGATCTTGTTGCCCTTGCTGGAGCAACTGGCCGATTAAGTGCCGCCAACAATTGTCGAGAAATCGCAAGCCGTGTCGCTTTGCGTAAAGAGGGATTGCATTGGCGTAAAGCA
Organism: Edwardsiella hoshinae NBRC 105699 = ATCC 33379; assembly: GCF_000474215.1. Classification (GTDB taxonomy): domain Bacteria; phylum Pseudomonadota; class Gammaproteobacteria; order Enterobacterales; family Enterobacteriaceae; genus Edwardsiella; species Edwardsiella hoshinae. The sequence goes on from NZ_BAUC01000027.1 coordinate 20,850, forward strand.
CCCCTACATTATGATCGCACAGGCGCGGCGCGGGTCCGCGCCCCATTATTTTAGGCGCAGTGTCGAGGCAGATTATGCAAACTGAAGAACAACGTATCATTGAAGGTCTTTTTTCCCGCCTGCAACAGGCCGAAGCCGGCAGCGGTCCACGCGATGCCGAGGCTGAACGCCTGATCCAGGCTTGCTTGAGCAAGCAACCCGCCGCGCCCTACTACATGGCGCAGGCCATGCTGATCCAAGAGGCGGCGCTCAAACGCTTGAATCAACAGGTCGAACAGTTGCAGCAACAAGTGAACCAGTTGCAGAGCCAACCGCGCAGCAGCGGTGGCTTCCTGGCTGGCCTGTTTGGCGGGGGACAGAGTGCACCACAGGGCGCCGCCCCCGCCGCGACGCGCAGCAACCTGGGTAGCCAGCCAATCCCTGGTGCCGCCAACTACGCGCAACCGGGCTACACGCAACCGGCGCAGGGCTATGCGGCACCGGCCCAGCCCAGCGCGCCTTCACGTGCCGGCAGTTTCCTTGGTGGTGCCTTGCAGACCGCCGCTGGCGTTGCCGGGGGGATGGTGATGGCCAATATGTTGACCGGCCTGTTCCACCAGAGCCGTCCGGAAGAGATCGTCAACATCATCGATGAGACACCAGCCGCCGATAACGCCACCAACAGTGATAACGCCACTCAGGCCAACAACGCCGCTGACGATAGCCAAGATAACAACCAGGATAACGGCCAGAACGACGCCGACTGGCAGAACGCCGATTGGCGCCAGGATAACAACGGCGGTTTCGGTCAAGACGATGGGTTCGCCGATCAACAGGACGGTGGCTTCTTTGGCGGCGGAGACGACGACGACGCCTCGTTCTTCTAATCCCCTCGCACGTCTTCTTCTCGGAGGAGGGACTCCTCTCCTCCACTTAGCATCACCAATGTAACAAAATGTAAATCAAAATAGATTAATCCGCATAATACGGCTTTTCACATTAGCATCATCAACACCGCACTCGCGGTTTTATCCAAATATTATTCTGACACTAACACAGCGTTACACCTCTATTTTATTTGTTATTCGGAATTTATGATGATAAGGAAAAATACTACTAATCATTCTCCCCCACCTTAACCCACAGTAGCGACTGCGTAAAACACATTAATATTTATGCATATGTATAAAAAAATAAAAATAAAATATTAATTAGCGACAAACAAAATAAAACCAATAAAAACAAATGATAATATTGATAATTATTTAATATGTTCAAAAATAAGAAATAAGATATTAATATTAAATTGATAAAATAAATTCAATCGCAGAGTAATAATTAAAATCTATTTATCTAATTACGACGACGTTCGTAAAAATTACATCATGTAATAAGTTTGCATTGAACGATCGTGCCATTTTACTGGTCGCGCGATTATCCTGCCCTTGGTTTTTAACCGTTTCATAATAAACCCTCACCATAATGATTTATTATGTATATCAAGGATAAGATATGAAATATAAATACCTTGCAGTGGTTATTCCTACCTTGCTGGCAATGGCGAGCGCGCACGCCGCAGAGTTGTATAACAAGGATGGTAATAAGCTAAACCTGTATGGCCAGGTTTCTTCCCGCTTCTTCTTCGCCGATGCCAAAGATGACAAAGGGAATGACACCTATGCCCGTATCGGCTTCATTGGCGAGACCCAGATCAACGAAGACCTGTCCGGTTATGGGCAGTGGGAGTATCAGGCTAATGCCAGCAATGCGGAAGGCAGCGCACAGGTCAGCAAGACCCGTGTCGCTTTCGCCGGCTTTAAGTTCAGCAACATCGGCAGTCTGGACTATGGGCGCAATTATGGCGTGGTTTACGATGTCGAAGCCTACACCGATATGATGCCGATCTTCGGCGGCGACAGCTACACCTACAACGACAACTTTATGAATGGTCGTGCCAATAACCTGCTCACCTACCGTAACAGCGACTTCTTCGGCCTGGTCGAGGGATTAAACTTTGCCCTGCAATATCAGGGGAAAAACGAAGGGTCGGGTTTGATCGTACGGGAAAATCCCGCCACGAGCGATATTGAAATCGTCAAACAGACCGGGACTAATAACCGTGACAAGGCCAGCGCCAATAAAGATAACGGCGACGGCGTCGGGATCTCCGTCAGCTACGACAGCGAGTTCGGGGTATCGCTGGCCGCGGCCTACAGCGGCTCGGATCGCAGCCTCTACCAGTCGAGCGAGGCCGGCGGAGCAGGTGGTGAGCGCGCCGAGGCCTGGACACTGGGGATCAAGTATGACGCCAATTCGCTCTACCTGGCCGCCATGTACGCCGAGACGCGCAACATGACCCCTTGGGGTAAGGACCATAAGCAGACCGCCAATAAGACACAGAACTTCGAGGTGGTCGCTCAGTATCAGTTCGACTTCGGCTTGCGCCCCTCCATCGGTTATCTCTACTCACGCGGCACCGATCTACAGACGGCAGACGACCGCGTTACCGACGGCGACCTGGTCAACTATGTCGATATCGGCGCTGAGTATAATCTGAATAAGAATATGGTGACCTATATCGACTACAAGATAAACCTGCTGGAAGACAACGAGTTCGCTCGCAGCAATAGTGTCCCCACCGACAATATCCTAGGACTGGGCCTGAAGTACCGCTTCTGATCCGGTATGCCATCAAAAAGGGCCTCCCATG
>NZ_BAUC01000026.1 GCF_000474215.1 Edwardsiella hoshinae NBRC 105699 = ATCC 33379
GGTCTAAACCGCGGAAATCGCGCCGCGCTAGAGAGGCCGCGGCCGCCGTGGAGGTTGTGGCGCGTAACCGATATCGAGACGCTTGCTGAGCGGCGGCTCGCACAGACTAGCCCGGGTACGAGCCACTCGCTGCTGTCGCCGCCGGCAATCAGGCGGTGCAGCATTGTTCCGGGGAGAGGCGGCCAAGTCGGAGCATCGCCTCATGGTTGTCTGCGGAGAACGATGGCATGGAAACATGGCTGACCCATTTTCTACTGACCTATGTCACCTTTCTGTCGATGTTCTGCCCTCCGGCAACCATTACCGCGGCTGCGATCCTGTTAGGGCGGGTTCCACCCGCTACACTGCGTCAACTGGCGTGGAAGGTCGCCCTGGAGTATGTGGTCGTGATGCTGATCGCCATCTGGATCGGCAACTATTTACTGATCGCCCTGGGACTCAATAGCCATGCGCTCACCGCCACTGGCGGCGCGGCGCTGTTGTATCAGGGCTGGCCGCTGATGACCCGAGGAACCAAAGTCGAGTCCGCGCGCATGCCCAATACCCCTATCGATGTAAGGGATATGGTACCGGTGCCGTTACTGTTTCCCCTCACCATCGGCGGCGGCACCATCGCTGTCGGCATTTCGTTAGCCAGCCACATGCCTTCACTTAGCGAACTGCTACAGCTCTCAGCCGTGATCTTGGTGATGGCCCCGACCATTGCCCTGACCTTTCTGGCGGTAGGTCCGCTACATGGCCGTCTGTCTGCCGGCGCGCTGGATGCCATGGCGCGCATCGCCGGCATCGTATTGGTCACGCTGGCAATACAATTACTGGCCTCCGGTCTGACCCGGTTGGTGTTGGAATTTATCTTGCCCAAATAAACGCTGATTTCTCGGCATCAACAGAGAAATAGGCGGCAGCGGCGCGGCACACTGCCGTTTTTACTTTGCCGTAACCACAATGAGCACTGGGAGAGAAAAGGTGGAGAACTCCTTTCTATTACTGCATTCACTCGATATACCCAATACAGCCTTTATGTTGCTATGCACCAGCCTGGTGATGTTAATGACGCCCGGCTTGGCTTTTTTTTACGGTGGCTTGGTTTCGCGTAAAAGTATTATTACCATCATGTCGCAAAGTTTCTTTTCTATGGGGTGGGTGGCGATATTATGGTTTGCGGTCGGTTATTCACTCAGCTTTGCCCCATCGGCCAACGGTATTATAGGCAATCCATTCTATTACGCCTTCCTCAACCATATCGGTCCGCACAGCATGTACAGCGGTAATAGCGGAGGGTTACCGTTACTGGTGCATGTCGGTTATCAAATGATGTTTGCCATTATTACACCGGCGCTCATCACTGGGGCCTTTGCCAACCGAGTGAATTTCCCAGCCTATCTGATTTTTATTACGCTGTGGACACTATGCGTCTATTGTCCATTCGTCCATATGGTCTGGAGCCCTTACGGCTTGCTGGCTAAATGGGGCGTGGTCGACTTTGCCGGCGGGATTGTCGTGCATGCCACGGCAGGCTTTGCAGCCCTGGCCGCGGCCTTGTATGTCGGGAAGCGGACGGTGCGTTCCGATGGCACGCACAATACTCCTTACGTCGCCTTAGGGGCCGGCTTGCTGTGGTTTGGCTGGTATGGCTTTAATGCCGGCTCAGAGCTCCAGGTAAATACCGTCACGGTTTCCGCCTTTATCACGACCGATATCGCCGCCGCCTTCGCCGCCGTGACGTGGTTTATCATTGCCAAAATACATACCGGGAAGCCCAAACTGACCGGTTTCCTGACCGGCTCCGTTGCCGGACTGGCGACCATCACCCCGGCCGCCGGCTATGTCTCTATTCAGTCGGCCGCGCTGATCGGTATTACGGCGGCCGTGATCTGCTACGCCAGCGTCTCGCTGGTGCGCCGCTATCTTGATGATGCGTTGGATGTCTTCGGCGTACACGGTATGGGGGGGATCACCGGCACCCTTCTCGTCGGCATCTTTGCTTCCACCGTCTGGAATGCCAATGGGCCGACCGGGCTATTACAAGGAAATAGCCTGCAATTGGCGAAACAGTTGGTCGCGGTGCTATTTGCCAGCGCCTGGTCATTTATCATGACGCTGCTGATCCTATGGGCAGTCAATAAACTCACCCCGGTAAAGATTAACCAACAGCAGGTCGGCGAAGAGTTGGACACCACGCTAATGGAAGAGAGCGCCTACGGTAACGCCAAATAACCCTAGCTGCGCACTCTCAGGCGGCCCGGTGCGCTTCCCGTGCCATGGCCGCCCGATTTTCTGCCGCTGCGCCAAGTTTGGCGCGGCGCGCCTCACGCCCTTTACGGTTGTGCCGCTGCCAGATAGCGGGCGAACGCCGTCGAGGTGCGCTCCTCGAAGCCATGCTCTCCCTTGATGATCATATACACCGGAATATTCATCCGGTTAGCCAACGCCAAGGCGCGATCCGGCCCCATCACGAACAATCCGGTGGAGAGACCGTCGGCGGTCATACAGCGTGGTGCCAACACGGTGATCGATGCCAGACGGTGCGTGACCGGCCGGCCGGTCTGCGGATCGATCTCATGTGAGAAGCGCTGCCCATCCTGCTCAAAGTAATTCCGGTAATCGCCGGAGGTCGCGACCGCCATCGCGCCCGGTTCAATGATCGCCTGTACCCGTTGTTGCGCGCCGGTTGAGGGTTTTTCGATCGCGATGCGCCAAGGACTCTTCTCGCCGTTATTGCCCAAGGTGCGCACCTCGCCACCGATATCGACCATATAGTTATCGATATGCAACGAGTGCAGATAGTCGGCGACCACATCGACCCCATACCCCTTAGCGATCGCCGACAAGTCGACATACAGTTCAGGAATATCTTTGAGCAACGCATTGCCCCGTAGCGACAGATGCTGGATCCCGACCCAGGCACGTCGTTGTGCAATCTGTGCCGGCGATGGCTCGCGATCTGGCCTCCCCTCGGGACCGAACCCCCACAGATTCACCAGAGGCCCCACGGTCACATCTAGCGCGCCATCCGTCAGCTTATTGATACGCAACGCCTCTTTTACCACCCGCGCAGTGTCTGCCGAGACCGGGAAGGGGGTATCCAGCGCACGGCTCTGGTTAAAACGGCTCAGCTCCGAGGCGGGGCGATAGGTGGACATCTGATCGTTCACGCGTTCGAGCAGACGGTCGATTTCCGCCTGTACCTGAGCCGGTGCCGGCGTATCGGCGGCGGGGAGGTATTTGACGGCGTAGTAAGTTCCCATGGTCTTACCGGCGAGATCGACCTGTGTCGGGCCGCAACCGCTCAACAACAGAAGGGTTGCCAGCAGCATCAGGAGACGGGCCGCGACGCCTCGCCCTAGGGAAAAGAGTGTCATCATGCTTGGTGCCTATTCTCGCGGGGCGATCCGGGTGAGCGCCCCGCCGCTTACGCGGGAAACGCACATTATGGCGGCCCCGCTCTGCGTCGTCCAATCCTGCCAACGGGTTATAAGCCAGCGGCGTCTTACCCGCTGACATGATAAAAATACGCGGCGCGTATGGCGCAGGCACGTTCCGCTACGCGGCACGAAAAAAACGCTCACTCTCACGGCGAGCTCTGGATTACACTGTGCGCACTTAAGGGTGGGTCAATCGACATTATCCGAAAAACGTCGTGCTATTACTTCTTTGACAGGGTTCTACATGGGTAAGATAGTTGCCTTGCTGGCGATATGCCTGGCATTGCCGTTGGCTGCGTGCAAATCCTCCGCCAGCGAGTCCGGTTCCGTGCCGCGTAGCGGCGTTAATAGCCTGCTGGGCTCGCCGGTCTATATTCAAATCTTCAAGGAAGAGCGCCAGTTGGAACTGTACGCGAAAGTGCAGAACCGCTATCAGCTGGTGAAGCGTTTCCCCATCTGTAAGTTTTCCGGGGGACTCGGTCCGAAACGCAGCGAAGGTGATTTTAAGAGCCCCGAAGGCTTCTACCAAATCGATGCCCGTCATCTGAAGCCCGATAGCCGCTACTACCAGGCGATTAATATCGGCTACCCGAACCCTTACGATCAGGCACACGGCTACTCCGGGAAATACCTGATGATCCATGGTGACTGCGTCTCGGTTGGCTGCTATGCCATGACCAACGCCGGGATCTCGGAAATCTACCGTTACGTGCAGAGCGCCTTCCGCAACGGTCAAATGCTGGTCGATATCAACATCTACCCATTCCGCATGACGGAGCAGAACATGCAGCGTCACCGCAACTCCAGCTATATTAACTTCTGGCGCGAGTTACAACCGGGTTACCAATACTTCGCCCACTATGCGCGGCCGCCACAGGTCAATGTGCAGGACGGACGCTATGTGGTCAACGCCTCGCAATCCGAGAGTAATCCCCCCTCACGCCTGGCGTTCACCCAGGCAGAATAGCGCAAACGTCCCCGGCGCGATGCGTTGCCACGACTCATCGCAAGTCAGCGGTTGGGTGGCAATCACCGAAACGACGTCATCCGGCGTCGTTTCGGCCTGAAAATCGATCACCACATCCTCATCCACCAGTGTCGCTTTCCCGAACGGTGCGCGGCGCGTGATCCAGTGCAGTTGCGTGCTACAGTAGGCCATCACATAGCGCCCGTCAGAAAGCAGCATGTTGAAGACGCCGCGCTGGCGCAACACGTCGGCACAGCGGGCGATAAAGTGAAACAGGGCCAGCGCGTCATCCGGCGGCTGCGGATAACGGCTATGCATCTGCTGCAACAACCAGCAAAAAGCATACTCGCTGTCGGTCTCGCCGATCGGCTGGTAATTGCCGGTCGCTAACGTCAGATAGTCGTCGAGCTGGCCATTATGAGCGAAGGTCCAGTTACGCCCCCATAACTCACGAGTGAAGGGATGGGTGTTTTCCAAGGCCACGCTGCCGCGATTGGCCTGGCGCACGTGCGACACTACCGCACAAGACTTGATCGGATACTCACGCACCAGGCGGGCGATCGGCGAGCTGTGGCTGGGCAAGGGATCTTTAAAGGTGCGACAGCCTTTCCCCTCGTAGAAGGTGATACCCCAGCCATCCTTATGCGGGCCGGTACGACCGCCGCGCAACGCCAGCGCGGTAAAGCTAAAGCAGATATCCGTCGGCACGTTGGCGCTCATGCCCAGCAGCTCACACATTCCCGTTCCTCACTCGTTTCGGGGCGAACACCAGATTCGCCCCCGCCGCCATCAGGCCGCCATCTCTTTTTCGATCAGTTGGATCATAATGTGGATCGCCTTGATGTGGATCTCCTGGATGCGATCGGCGTAGCCGAAGTGCGGCACCCGGATCTCCACATCGGCGCTGCCCGCCATCTTGCCGCCATCCTTGCCGGTTAGGGTGATCACCTTCATCCCTTTGGCTCGCGCCGCCTCGATGGCCTTGATGATGTTAGCGGAGTTGCCCGACGTCGAGATCCCCAACAGCACGTCGCCTTCACGCCCGACGGCTTCGAGGTAACGAGAAAAGACATAATCATAGCCGAAGTCGTTGCTGACGCAGGAGAGATGGCTGGGATCGGAGATGGCGATCGCCGGGTAACCGGGACGGTTTTCACGATAACGTCCGGTCAACTCTTCGGCAAAGTGCATCGCATCGCAATGAGAGCCGCCATTGCCGCAAGAGAGCACCTTGCCGCCGGCCTTAAACGAGGCGGCCAATAGCTGCGCCGCCTGCTGGATAGCCAAGATGTTAGCCGGGTCGGCCAGGAAGTTATTCAGTGTCTGCGCCGCTTCGTTCAGCTCGCTACGAATCAGATCTTGATACATGGGCACGCCTCATCAATGAGTTCAATTCGGATTACTGATGCAGTGTAACGGATCGTCTCTAGGAGGAGAAGCGAGGCCGCCCCCCAGGCGGTGCGCGCCCGTGGCGCGGAAAGGTTCGTTTCCGAGCAGCACTGGCACAAAAGCAGGCAAATCGTAGGGAGGAATGCGCGATAACGCTAAGAAAAGAGCCGGACGACGCGACGCACACGCGTCGTCCAGGATGACAGGGGACGGGCGTTAGATCGCCTCTTCGTCTTGCTCTCCAGTACGGATACGCACTACGCGCGCGACGTCATAGACAAAGATCTTACCGTCGCCGATCTTACCGGTCTGCGCCGTCTGCATGATGGTTTCGACACAGGTATCGACGATATCATCGGTCACCACGATCTCCAGTTTCACCTTGGGCAGGAAATCGACCATATACTCTGCGCCGCGATACAGCTCGGTATGTCCCTTCTGGCGTCCGAAGCCTTTGACTTCAGTTACCGTCATGCCGGTGATACCGACTTCGGCCAACGCCTCACGCACATCATCCAACTTGAACGGCTTAATAATCGCATCAATCTTTTTCATCACTGCTCCTCTGTCACCAGTTTTTGCGGCCAAAGCCGGAGGTTATCGGATAACGGCGATCTTTGCCGAAGTTGCGTGCCGTGATACGAGGCCCGACGGCGGCTTGACGGCGTTTGTATTCGTTGATGTCCACCAGACGGATCACCTTGCGCACCACCGCCTCGTCGAAGCCATCGGCCACCAGCTGTGCCACCGACTTATCCTGTTCGACGTAACCTTGCAGGATGGCGTCTAACACATCATAGGGCGGCAGACTATCTTGATCGACCTGATCCGGCGCCAGCTCGGCGGAAGGCGGACGATCGATCACCCGCTGCGGGATCACATAACCCAGCGTGTTGCGGTAGCGTGCCAGCTGGAATACCAGGGTCTTCGGTACATCCTTCAACACGTCGAAACCGCCAGCCATATCGCCATACAGCGTGGCATAGCCGACCGCCATCTCACTCTTGTTGCCGGTGGTCAGCACCAGACGACGACGCTTATTGGACAGCGCCATCAGCACCACGCCCCGGCAACGCGCCTGGAGGTTCTCTTCGGTGGTATCGCGCTCGGTGCCGGCGAACAGTGGCGCCAATTGCCCCATGAAAGCATCGAACATCGGCTCGATAGAGAGGATATCGAACTCGACCCCCATGGTCTGCGCTTGCTCCTGCGCATCGGCCACGCTGATGTCGGCGGTGTAGCGGAACGGCATCATCAGCGCCTGTACCCGCTCTTTACCCAATGCATCCACCGCGATAGCCAGCGTCAATGCGGAATCGATGCCCCCGGACAGCCCCAACACCGCGCCCTGGAAACCGTTCTTAACGACATAGTCGCGCACCGCCAGGACCAGCGCCCGGTAAATCTGCGCTAACGGCGGCAACTCGCTGGCCGCATCGCGCATCGGCAGCGGGCGGGTCTCTGCCATCTGTACCTGCGTCACTTGCTCATCGAAGGCCGCCAGACGGTGAGTCAACTGCCCCTGGGCGTCGAAAACCTTAGAGCAACCGTCGAACACCAACTCATCCTGACCGCCGACCTGATTCAGGTAAAGCAGCGGCAGCCCGGTGCGACGGCAATGATCGGCCAGCAGGGTGTTGCGCATGTAGGGTTTTTCGCGGTTATAGGGAGAGGCATTGATGGTAAGCAATAGCTCGGCCCCCGCGGCGGCCACCGCATCCACCGGCTCAGTGAACCACACATCCTCACAGATCAGCAGCCCCAAGCGGTAACCCTTCAGGTTAAAGACGCAGGGAGCATCGCCGGCGCTAAAGTAGCGCATCTCGTCGAACACGCCGTAGTTGGGCAGACGTTGCTTGTAGTAACGCGCCTGTAACTGCCCGTCGGCGAACACCGACAGCGCATTGTACAGCGCCCCATGCTCACGCCAAGGGTGACCGACGATCACGGCGATCGATCCGGAGGCCTGGCACAGGCGCGCCAACTGGCTCTGGCAGCGCTGGTGGAAGTCATCCCGGTACAGCAGATCTTCCGGCGGGTAGCCACAGAGCGCCAGCTCAGAGAACATCACAATGTCGGCGCCCGCCTGCTGTTGCTGCGCCATGATGGCCAGCATACGCTCGGCGTTACCTTCGATGTCACCGACCAGCAAGTTCAGCTGGGCCAGTGCAATGGAGAGAGTTCGACTCATAAATACTCACTGTCCAATACGCCGCAGGGCGCCGCACGCGGCATACCGCAGCCTGACTGATAAAAATCCGCAGGGAGTGTAAATCATTCCGACGACTTTGTTTAGCGCCCACGAATGCGCACCGAGCCGGAAGGCGCCTGTTCAAGGCACCATTACCGCTCCCTTACTCCTTGAAATCATTTGGATCAAGCGCGTGACGCGACAACAGCTTATAGAATTCGGTGCGGTTGCGTCCGGCCATGCGTGCCGCATGTGTAACGTTGCCCTTGGTGATCTGCAACAACTTACGCAGATAGTGTAGTTCGAAGTGATGGCGTGCCTCGACAAAGGTCGGTAAGGCGCTGTTCTCACCCTGTAAGGCCTGCTCGACTAGCGCCTCACTGATCACCGGCGCGGTGGTCAACGCGACGCACTGTTCGATTACGTTGACCAATTGGCGCACATTGCCCGGCCAGGCGGCACCGACCAGCGCGCGCATCGCGCCACTGGAAAAGCTACGCACCTGCGGCTTGTGGCGTTCGGCAGCCTGGCGCAACAGGTGCACCGCCAGCAAAGGGATATCCTCCGGACGCTGATTGAGAGCCGGTAAACGTAACGACACCACATTGAGGCGGTAGAAGAGATCTTCACGAAACTCACCTAACTCCATCGCCTTCGGCAGATGGCGATGGGTGGCGGAAATGATGCGCACATCGATAGCGATGTCGTGATTACTGCCCAGCGGGCGCACCTTGCGCTCCTGCAAGACGCGCAACAGTTTCACCTGCAAAGCCAATGGCATGTCGCCAATCTCGTCGAGAAACAGCGTTCCCCCGGCGGCGGCCTGAAACAATCCCTCGCGGCTGCTCACCGCCCCGGTAAACGCGCCCTTGGCATGGCCAAACAGTTCGGACTCCAGCAAGGGCTCCGGCAAGGCGCCGCAGTTGATGGCGATAAAGGCCCGACCGGCACGTGGACTGGCGCGGTGGATGGCGCGCGCCAACAGCTCCTTTCCGGTGCCGCTCTGACCGTTGATCAACACGCTGACATCGGATTGAGCCACCAGGCGCGCCTGCTCCAGCAGCCGTAGCATTAATGGGCTGCGGGTGACGAAAGCCTGACGCCATGCGTCATCGCCGCCCTGAGGACGCGATTGACGCAAGGCGTCGTCGATCGCCTGGTATAAGGCGTCACGATCCACCGGTTTGGTGAGAAAGCTGAACACCCCCTGCTGGGTGGCGGCCACGGCATCGGGAATCGAGCCATGCGCCGTCAGGATGATCACCGGCATCCCCGGCTGACGTTTCTGGATCTCACTGAACAACGCCATACCGTCCATCTCATCCATGCGCAGATCGCTGATCACCAAGTCGATCGGCTCTCGCGCCAGCTGCCGCAAGGCCTCTTGCCCACTGGCGGCGGTCGCCACCCGAAAGCCCTCGCTGCTCAGGCGCATGCCTAACAGTTTCAGCAGGCTGGGATCATCGTCAACCAGCAACAGCTGGGCGGCGTGGGTTGATGTCATCCGTTATGGCTCCTTACTCGTCTCGCCGCTGGCGTTCGGCGCTATCGCGCCCCCAGTACGTCCTTCTGGCACAATCTGCTTGCGTGCGGAGAGTTGGCGTTCGATATCCGTCAGGTTCTCCAGCTTGCGCTGGGTCTCCTCCAACTGCGCTTGCAACGCCTGACATTGTGCGTGCAGCGCTGCCAGCTGCGCCTCACTGCTGCTCTGGAGACGCTGGTAACGCGCACGCTCTTCCGCCAGGGTAAGGATCTGCGCCTGCTGGCTACGCCAGAGCTGGATCAACGGCTGCAACGCCGGCGGAAATTGGTCATCGAGGGCCGCCAGGCGGTCGAGGATTTGGCGACGTTCGGCCAGGCTCGGCTCGGCACGCCCGATCAATAGACTCTGCTTCAACGCCGCCGACCAACTCTCACCGGCTAAGCGATGAGCCTGGGCGCGAGCCTCGCCTCGGTTTAATTGTTGCGCACAACTCATGGCGCGCAGCCAATATAGACCGTTCGCCAACGCCGACGGCGCCTGTTCGCGCCACAACGTCGCACAGGCGACCTGTTGATAATCACCGTGTACCGTGCCGGCATTGACCTTCGTGCTACCCGGCGGATGCGCGCTGTGCTCGCCAGTGCCTCGACACCCGCCGAGCGACAGCAGCAGCAACCACGGCAACAGACGACATAAACGCAGGAGAGAGGGCGCGCGGAGCAACCAGGTACGCATACTTACTGTTATCTCGCTAACGGGAGTTCGATGCGGAAGCAGACATCGGCCGCGCTATCCGCCACCAGACGCAAGTCGCCATGCATTCGACGCAGTGAGTCCCGAGCGATGCTCAACCCCAGACCACTACCCTTAACGGCGCCCTTACGCTGCTGACTCCCTTGAAAAAAAGGCTCAAAAATCATCGCTTGCTCATCGGCAGGGATCGGCGTTCCCTGATTCGCGACCTCAATCACTAGGCACGCGCCCTCCCGACGGCTACGCAGCCAAATGGTACCGGATTCCGCGCCATAGTGCACCGCATTGGAGTAGAGATTCTCCAGTACCCGTTCTAATAACACCGGTTGCGCCAAACAGCGATGCTCGCGCAGATCGCTCTGTGTCTGCATCCCCTTGGCGCGCGCCGGGAGCCGATGGGCGGCAACGACCCGCTGTACCAACGCGTGCAGATCGAGGGGCGACAGCGTCAGCGCACTGTCGGCCAAATGACGGTTATAGTCGAGCAGTTGCTCGATCAGCTGCTGCAAATGGCGACTGCTGCTGTCCAAGATGGTCACCACCTCACGCTGATCGGCACTCAGTGGCCCGGCGACCTCATCGGCCAATAATGCCGTCCCCTCGCGTAGGCTGGCCAGCGGTGTCTTTAATTCATGGGAGAGGTGACGCAAAAACTCGTGGCGCTGCGACTCTAGCCAAGCCAGCCGATCGCTGAGCCAGAGAATGCGCTGAGCCAGGGTACGGATCTCGCGTGGGCCGCGGAAAGGCGTATCCCGCCCCAAGGTCTCCCCTTCGCCCAGACGGCGGATCATCCGCTCGACATCCTTCACCGGGCCGATAATCATCCAAGTAAACAGCCCGACCAACAACACGCTGACCAAGAATAGCACCAGCGCCTGCCAGCCGAAGTAACGCCCGCGCTCGGCGATTGCCTGTTGCAACTGCTGCCCCCGACTAAACAACACATTGCGTGTCGCTTGTACCATCGTGCCATTGGCTTGCGAGAAGCGAGCGAGCGCCGCATCGGCCTCCGTCTGCGGCAGGCTATTCACGCACTGCGGCTGAGCCAATTGCGTCAATAGCGCGTCAAGTTGCCGATAGTCGCTCCCATCGGGCAACAACGCGGCATGCTGCTCCAACAGTTGACGATATTGCGCATGCTGACGCTGATAGAGCGCGGCGAGGCGCGCATCGCCCAACACGCAGTATTGGCGGTAGCTGCGCTCCATCTCCAGCGCCAGCACCGCCATCGCCTCGCTCCGCCGCGCGTCGCTCAGGGTCGTGTGATTGACATCGGCGGCCTGTGCGCTCAGGTGGTTTAGACTCTGGTAGGCCTGATAGGCCAGCACCAGCAACGGTAACAACACCAGCAAGAAGGCCAACAGCACTAACTGGCGCAGAGAACGGGGGAACAGGGGCCATGACATGCGACATCACTCCCGGCGGTAACGCACTAAACGGGTCGCCACATGCTACCCGAGCGCCCAGAATGAGAAAAGCCCGACGGCGCGAAGCCGGCGGGCCTAATGATATGCCGCCGAGGGTCAACCCGGCGTGCGGCCTGCGCTAGCTCTCAGCACAGGATAAGAATAGGTGGCGCCTCACTCAACGTGTCGTCCTGTGCCTGATAAAGCGCCGAAGCGACTGTTATCGATATTCCCGGACGGTAGGCACCGTGCTAATGGCGTCATTCGAGGTTTTATGGAGCCGGCCATCAAGGCGCTGACATAAAGAGTTGAATGAGCAACCACTAATATGGTTACACAACTGCCGATAAATAAAAAGTAGCAGCGTTTAATATTCTGTAATATTAGGAGCAATCTGGTCGAAGCGCCAGTCGATCACCGCCGACTGGCGCACCGCGCGGCCAGCGCCGAAACGCCGGCCGCGCTAGCCGGCTCAGCCCAGCGCCCGACGCGCGTTGCGGAACAGGCGTAACCACGGGCCATCCTCGCCCCACTCGGCCGGATGCCAGGAGTTGCTCACACTGCGGAATACGCGCTCCGGATGCGGCATCATCACCGTCGCTCGCCCGTCCTGGCTGCTCAAGGCGGTAATGCCATTCGGCGAACCATTCGGGTTAGCCGGATAACGTTCGGTCACCTGGGCGAAGTTATCGACATAGCGCAGCGCGACCAATCCCTGCTGCTCCAAGGCCGCCAGATGCGCCGTATCGCGGACCTCGACCCGCCCTTCGCCATGCGACACCGCGATAGGCAGGCGCGACCCGCTCATTCCCTGTAGGAACAGGGAGGGACTATCGCTGACCTCGACCAGACTGAAACGCGCCTCGAAGCGTTCGGAGACGTTGCGCACGAAACGCGGCCACAACTCGGCCCCTGGGATCAGCGAGCGTAGGTTAGACATCATCTGGCAACCATTGCATACCCCCAGCGCCAGCGTTTCTGGCCGTTGGAAGAAGGCGGCAAACTGGTCACGGGCTCGCGCGTTAAATAGGATCGACTTGGCCCAGCCCTCGCCGGCCCCCAACACGTCGCCGTAGGAGAAGCCACCGCAAGCCACCAGCGCCTGGAACTGATCCAGGGTGAGGCGGCCAGCGAGGATGTCACTCATATGCACATCCTGCGCCTCGAAGCCTGCGCGGTGGAAAGCGGCCGCCATCTCGACGTGCGAGTTTACCCCCTGTTCTCGCAGCACCGCCAAGCGCGGACGCGCGCCACGAGCGATAAAGGGAGCCGCAATGTCCTCCTGCGGATCGAAACTCAGCGCCACGTTTAGCCCCGGGTCCTCCTCCAGCAGTTTGCCTTGGTGTTCTTGATCGGCACACTGTGGGTTATCGCGCAGGCGTTGCATCTGCCAGGTGGTCTCGGCCCACCAGGCGCGCAGGGTAGAGCGCTTCTCGTCGTATACACTATGCGCGCCGCGACGGATATGCAGCCGATCGCCCGGCATCGCCTGACCTATCTCGTGGCTAATCGCCGCCAGACCGTGCTCGGCCAAGACGGCTTGCACCGCCGCCAGCTCGGTCTGCGCCACCTGGATCACCGCCCCCAGCTCTTCGCTAAACAGCACCGCCAGCGTATCCTCCCCCAACGCGGCGATGTCGATATCCAGCGCGCAGTGACCGGCAAAGGCCATCTCGGCCAGGGTCACCAACAGCCCTCCATCGCCGCGATCGTGATAAGCCAACAGCAGCCCCTGCGCCACCAACTGCTGCATGGCGGCGAAGAAGGCGCCTAACTGGGCGGCGTCGCGGACATCGGCCGGGACATCCCCCAGTTGGCGATACACCTGAGCCAGCGCGCTGGCACCTAGCGCATTGCGCCCGGCGCCGAGATCGATCAGTAGCAGCGCGTTCGGCTGCGCGCAGCGCAGCTGGGGAGTCAGGGTCCGGCGTACATCCTCTACCCGCGCAAACGCCGTGATCACCAGCGACAGCGGCGCCGTCATCTCGCGCTCCTCGCCATCCTGCTGCCAACGGGTCTTCATCGACATCGAGTCTTTACCCACCGGAATGGTCAGACCCAGCGCCGGACACAGCTCTTCGCCCACCGCCTTGACCGCCTGATACAGGCCGGCATCCTCGCCGGGATGCCCCGCCGCCGCCATCCAGTTGGCGGAGAGTTTGACGCGTTTGATATCGCCGATGTGGCAGGCCGCCAGGTTGGTCAGTGCCTCCCCCACCGCCAGACGCGCCGAAGCAGCGAAGTCGAGCAACGCCACTGGGGCGCGTTCGCCCAACGCCATCGCCTCGCCATAGTAGCTATCCAGGCTGGCGCAGGTAACCGCGCAGTCGGCCACCGGTACCTGCCAGGGGCCGACCATCTGGTCACGCGCCACCATGCCGGTCACGCTGCGATCGCCGATGGTGATCAGGAAGGTTTTCTCCGCCACCGCCGGCAGATGCAATACCCGGCGCACCGCCTCATCAAGCTCGATGGCCGTGCGCTCCAAGGCATTAGCCGGCGCACGCAAGGTGTCGACCCGGCGTGTCATCTTCGGTGTCTTGCCCAACAGCACGTCGAGCGGCATATCGATTGGCCGGTTGGCGAAGTGGCGATCATTTAAGGTGAGGTGACGCGCCTCTGTCGCCTCGCCGATCACCGCATAGGGCGCACGCTCACGCTCGCAGATGGCGGCAAAACGCGGCAGATCCTGCGCCGCCACCGCCAAGACATAACGCTCCTGTGATTCGTTACACCACAGCGCCAGCGGACTCATGCCCGCCTCATCGTTGGGAATATCTCGCAGCTCGAAGCGCCCACCGCGCCCACCGTCGCTCACCAACTCCGGCATGGCATTGGACAGGCCACCTGCGCCTACGTCATGGATAAAGCGGATCGGATTGGCCTCACCCAACTGCCAGCAGCGATCGATCACCTCCTGACAGCGCCGCTCCATCTCCGGGTTATCGCGCTGCACCGACGCGAAGTCGAGATCGGCGTCGGACTGCCCGGAGGTCATCGACGAGGCGGCGCCGCCGCCCAGGCCGATATTCATCGCTGGCCCGCCCAGCACGATCAGTTGGTCGCCGACGGCGATCTCCCCTTTCTGGACGTGTTCGGCGCGAATATTACCAAGACCGCCGGCCAACATGATCGGCTTGTGATAGCCGCGTAGCTCTACGCCGTTATGGCTGGCGACGCGCTCCTCGTAGGTGCGGAAATAGCCCAGTAACGCTGGACGGCCGAACTCGTTGTTGAACGCCGCCCCGCCCAGCGGGCCGTCGGTCATGATATTCAGCGCGCTGACGATGCGCGACGGACGGCCAAAATCCTGCTCCCAAGGCTGTTCGAAACCGGGAATACGCAAGTTGGAAACGGCGAAACCGACCAGCGCGGCCTTAGGCTTGGCCCCCCGTCCCGTCGCGCCTTCATCACGGATCTCCCCGCCGGAACCCGTGGCCGCGCCGGGCCAAGGCGAGATCGCCGTCGGGTGGTTATGGGTCTCCACTTTCATCAGGATGTGGGCCGGCTCTTGGTGGAAGCCATAACATCCGCTCTCGCCATCGGCAAAGAAACGCCCTACCGCCGAGCCCTCCATCACCGCCGCGTTGTCCTTATAGGCCGACAACACATGATCCGGCGTCTGTTGATAGGTGTTTTTAATCATCTGGAACAGCGATTTCGGCTGGCTCTGGCCATCGATCACCCAATCGGCGTTGAAGATCTTGTGACGGCAGTGTTCAGAGTTGGCCTGGGTGAACATGTACAGTTCAACATCACTCGGATTGCGCTCCAGGCGGGTGAACGCCGCCAGCAGGTAGTCCATCTCATCCTGCGCCAACGCCAGCCCCAGACGCTGATTGGCCTCCTCCAGCGCGGTGCGGCCACCATGCAGGATATCGATATGCTGCACCGGCTGCGGCTCATGCTGGGTAAATAATTGCTGCGCCTGATCCAGGCGGGTGAAGACACACTCCATCATGCGGTCATGCAACAGATCCTGTAACGTCTGCCATTGCGCGTCGCTGAGGGGCTCACTCGTAATGTAGTAGGCTAGCCCTCGCTCCAGACGGCGCACCTGTTGTAGTCCGCAGTGGTGAGCGATATCGGTCGCCTTGGAAGACCAAGGCGAAAGGGTGCCCGGACGCGGGGTAACCAGCAACAGGCGCCCCGACAGCGCATGCGTGGCTTGCGACGGCCCATAGGTCAGCAGTTGTTGCAGAATGGCGGATGCCGCGGCGTCCAACGGCGCGCTGACATCGGCAAAGTGCATGTACTCAGCATAGATGGCGCTCACCGGCAGGGAAGCCTCCCGGCAGGCAGAGAGCAGTTGGTTAACACGAAAGGCCGATAAAGCGGGAGAGCCGCGCAGAATTTCCATGATGATTTAATTCTCTCGTCTGCGAGGAAGCTGTTTACAGCCGCCTCAATGGGCGAAACAGGGGGAAACCGGCGCCATTATAGAGAATCTCCCGCGCCGACGAAACCGTTTGCGTAGCCTTTCTTGTAAATCGCGCCCGCCGCTTATTTATTGACCCAAAATGCGGTTAAAGTTGCACACTGGCGTTTTGTTAAGCAAAATGCGCCTGTTTTTTTGGTTTGACCTTTATTCCACGTTTAACACCAGCACTCGCATCCCGCTAGACCGTCATGGGATAACTATTTGAAACGTATAAAATATAATTATTACCTTATCGGTATTGTCTGCGCGCTTTTAGCGTTAGCCCTGTGGCCCAACATTCCGTGGCGCAGCGGCAATGAAAACCAGCTACAGCAGGTTCTCGATCGCGGCGAGCTGCGCGTCAGCACCATCATCTCTCCGCTCAGTTACCAGCGCGAAGGCAACACGCTCTCCGGGTTGGATTATGAGCTGGCTAAACGCTTCGCCGACTATTTGGGGGTGAAGCTGCGCGTAACTGTGCGTCCGGCCCTGCCGAAGCTGTTCGATGATCTGGATGGCAATGATGCCGATCTGATCGCCGCCGGGTTGCTCTACAACAGTGAACGCCTACAGCATTACCGCACCGGGCCGACCTACTATTCTGTCTCGCAGCAGTTGGTGTATCGCCAGGGGAAGGTGCGTCCGCGTAACCTCGGCGAGCTGAATGGCACCCTCAAGGTTCAATCCGGTTCGGCGCATATCACCACCCTGAACCACTATCGCCAGGCGAAGTATCCTCAGTTACAGTGGCAGCATAGCGAGCGCCTCTCGGCCAATGATCTGCTCAAGCAGGTGGCCGACGGTAAGCTGGACTATACGGTGGCCGACTCGATGGTGATCGCGCTGTTCCAGCGTATCCATCCCCAAGTGGCTGTGGCTTTCGATATCAGCGATGAAGAGCCGGTGATGTGGTATCTCAAACGTAACGACGATGACAGTCTGTATGCGGCGATGCTCGACTTCTTTAGCCAGAGTGCCGAAGACGGTACCTTGGCGCGCCTAGAGGAGAAGTATATCGGCCATGTCGGTAGCTTCGACTATGTGGATACCCGCACCTTCCTCGCCGCCATCGACAACGTGTTACCGACCTTGCAGGAGTTCTTCACCCAGCATGCGCGCAAAATGGACTGGCGCCTGTTGGCAGCCGTTTCTTATCAGGAGTCGCATTGGAATCCGCAGGCGACATCGCCGACCGGGGTGCGCGGCCTGATGATGCTGACGCGGGCTACCGCCGAAGGGTTGGGAGTCAAGGATCGCCTCGACCCCGAGGAGAGCATCGCCGGTGGTTCGCTCTACCTGGAGCGCCTGATGGCCAAGCTACCAGAGAGTATTCCTGAGGATGAGCGGATCTGGTTTGCCCTGGCCGCCTATAACATGGGCTACGGCCATATGTTGGATGTTCGCCAATTGACCCAGCAGCAAGGCGGCGATCCTGACAGTTGGGCTGACGTAAAACAACGTTTGCCGCTGTTGAGCCAGAGGAAATACTACCAGCGGCTCAACTATGGCTATGCCCGCGGCCACGAGGCTTATCAGTATGTGGAGAATATCCGCCGCTATACCGTGAGCCTGCGCGGCTATCTGCAAGAAAAGGAAAAACGCGAGGCGGCCGAGGCCACCCGCCTAGCGCTGCTGGCGCAACGCACTGGCTCCGCGCTACCGCTCAGCCTCGGTCGTCTCACGCTGTAACCTCCCGCTAACCCTGCACGCCCTCATCGGGCGCCCTCTGGCGCCGAGCCTGACGCTCGGCGCGTTGCTCGGCTCGGCGTTGGCGGAAGAAATCGCTCAACTGTGCCGCGCACGCCTCGGCCAACACCCCGCCACACACCGCGATCCGGTGATTCATTCCCGGGTGAGCGAACACATCGAGTAGCGAGCCGGCGGCACCGGTTTTATGATCGCTCGCGCCGTATACCAGACGCCGAATGCGGCTATGCACCATCGCCCCGGCACACATCACGCACGGCTCCAGCGTCACGTACAAGGTTGCGTCCAGCAGGCGATAGTTCTGGAGCACTGCCCCCCCCTGTTGTAGAGCCATGATCTCCGCATGAGCCGTCGGATCATGGCGGGTAATCGGCCGATTCCAGCCCTCGCCGATCACCCGATCGTCCAGCACCAATACGGCACCGACCGGCACTTCTCCCTGTGCGCGGGCCCGCTCCGCCAGCGCCAACGCTTGGCGCATCCAGTAACTATCATCGTGTTGCGTCACACCTTCCCCCTTCGGTTTCCGGCGCGCATTATACACAGCCCCCTTCACCCGTTAGCGCTATTTTAATTTTGCTGGCTTAGCAGCAGACGGTGGAAACTATGCCAGCATATTATATGCTGCCTATGGCTCGGCGGATGATGCCGCGCCATGCAAGACGATGCATCGCTCCATCGTCATTCAATTACAATTAATTACCGGAGATAACTGAATGCTTGCACAAATTCGGCGCATGAAACAATCACTATTGCTGGCTGGCCTACTGACCGCCTCTGCCCCCCTTTGGGCCGCAGAGTACTGGATCGATGTTCGTGTGCCGGAGCAGTACCAGCAAGAGCATGTCAAAGGCGCCCACAACATTCCCCTTAACCAGTTGGATCAGCGTATTGCCAGCCTGACGCAAGATAAAAATGACACGCTCCATCTGTACTGCAACAGCGGGCATCAGTCCGGTCTGGCACAACAGCGCCTGCAAGCCATGGGTTACCAGCACGCCATCAATGAAGGCGGCTTGAAGCAGGTGGCGAAAAGCCAAGAGATGGTAAAATAATCACATAGCTAACCGACGGTGCACGCCATCATGGCAAACACCGTCTGGCTGGCGTCCCCCCGCCCATCACACGAAGCGCATAACGCCAACCATAATAAAAACAAACAAATAATCAATAAGTAATGGCAAGATAATACAAAAGAAATACATTTGTTAGTTACCTAAACATTTAATTTTCATCATTCCGTGCGCAAGATCGCTGTAATTCGCCAAGAAAAGGCTATCTTTCATGTTAATTAAATAACACGAAAGGAGTTGTCGATGGCAACCTCAACGTTTTTCATTCCCAGTGTGAACATGATCGGCAGCGGCTGTTTGAATGAAGCCGTCGCCACGATGAAAGAATATGGCTACCGTCAAGCCTTGATCGTCACCGATAGCGTACTCAATCGCCTCGGCGTCGTCGGCGAGGTACAAGCCTTGCTGAGCGAGGTCGGTATCCAAAGCGCCGTCTATGACGGCACCCACCCTAATCCCACGACCGAAAACGTGGTCGACGGACTGGCGTTGCTGCGCGAACGGCAGTGCGATTGTGTGATCTCTTTGGGGGGCGGCTCGCCGCATGACTGCGCCAAGGGGATCGCCCTGGTGGCGACCAACGGCGGGGATATCCGCGATTACGAAGGGGTGGACCGCTCGCAGCACCCGCAACTGCCGCTGATCGCCATCAACACCACCGCCGGCACCGCCTCTGAAATGACACGCTTCTGCATCATCACTGACGTGCAGCGCCATATTAAGATGGCCATCGTAGACAAACATGTCACGCCGATCCTCTCGGTCAACGATCCCACCTTGATGCGCGGCATGCCGAAAGGACTGACTGCTGCCACCGGAATGGATGCCCTGACCCACGCTGTCGAGGCTTATGTCTCAACCGCCGCGACCCCGATCACCGACACTTGCGCGCTGAAAGCGGTGAGCATGATCAGCGCACACCTACGCAACGCCGTGAATGATGGCGGCGATATGGCGGCACGTGAAGCCATGGCCTATGCTCAATTCCTCGCCGGCATGGCCTTCAACAATGCCTCGCTGGGCTATGTGCACGCTATGGCCCATCAGTTGGGTGGCTTCTATGATCTGCCGCATGGCGTCTGCAACGCGATACTGCTGCCTCATGTCCAGGCGTTTAACGCGCGCGTCTGCGCAGGACGGCTGAAGGATATCGCCGCGGCGATGGGGGTTGAGGTACAAGGAATGAGCGATGAACAGGGCGCCGATGCCTGCATCGCGGCGATCCGCCGCCTGGCGCAAGATGTCGCGATCCCGGCCGGTCTGGCTGAGTTGAAGGTGCGAGAAGAAGATCTGGCGACGCTGGCCAACAACGCGTTGAAAGACGCCTGTGGCTTGACCAACCCGATCCAGGCTAGCCAGGCAGAGATTGTGGCGATCTTCCGCGCCGCGCTGTAACGCCAGCCCCGCGTCCCCCGGCAGAGGGGGACGTCCGACTCAAGGCAGCCGCCGCAATGCGCCGTCAGATGCCACCCGATAACGGAATCGGCAGTGGTGCAATACCGCGTCATCCTGGCGGCTGTCGCTATAACCGCTATACAACTGAAGTGGACGACCTAGTCTCTGCTCCAACAGGCGCACTTTCTCCCGCCCCAAGCAACGACGCGTCAACGTCCAGCCGCCATAGCAATAACGCATCTGTGAGCCGATCAGCGTCAGCCCCGGTAACAGGCCGCTATCACGGTAGACCTGCTCGACCAGTTGTTGGGGTGAACCGGTCAGCAGCCAGACTTGCGTCTCCGGGCAAGCGAGATAATGCGCTAAGCGCGCCAGTACCAAGGGAAAGGGCTGTAGACGGGGACGAAACGCGACGACGAACGCGGCCTCCAACGCACGCAAGTGTGACTCGCGATGGCCGACGGTGATGCTCCACAGCAACAGGCT
Source organism: Edwardsiella hoshinae NBRC 105699 = ATCC 33379 (assembly GCF_000474215.1). GTDB lineage: Bacteria > Pseudomonadota > Gammaproteobacteria > Enterobacterales > Enterobacteriaceae > Edwardsiella > Edwardsiella hoshinae. Next base: position 20,696 of record NZ_BAUC01000026.1, read on the forward strand.
GATCGGCCGCCGAGCCGCCCGACCACCGAGCAACAACCCCACGGCGACCAACGGTAGACACAGTAACACCAGGGGCCAATTGACCGGCAGACGCCACAGTAGGAAACGTAAAAAGCAGCCGAACAAATCTTGGCGGTGCAAGGTACCGTCTAAATCGAAAAATACCTGTCGACGTGTCGCAGGATGCCGTGGTGACATCGCCCGCCCTCCTCTTCTCCCCCCCACCAAGACGCGCAACCCCGCGCCGCGGTGGTATACGATCACAATAGCCAGCAGAATTTATGCTCAGCGCGTCGACTATGGCAAACTATCGGCTGGCATGCAAAGGGGATATTTATGAGCAGTCTGGTGAGAATAAAGCAGCTTTATCATTCACTGGCGCAAAATGAGCGCAAACTGGCGGACTTTGTCCTTGCCTCACCGGAGCGCTTAGTGAAGTTGAGTTCCCAGGAGCTGGCCGATACGTTGGGCGTCAGCCAGTCCAGCGTGGTGAAGTTCGCACAAAAGCTGGGGTTCCGCGGCTTCCCGGCGTTGAAACAGGATATCGCTGCCTATCTCATGCGCCATCAGACGCCAAGTGGAGAGACGCCGATACACCACGGTATTTTGCGCCATGACGCACTCAAGCTGGTCGGTGAGAAGTTGATGGCGGAGAAGATCGCCGCCCTGCAAGCCACCATGACCATTAACCATGAAGAGCAACTACAACAGGCACTGACGATGTTGCTCAACGCCCGACGCATCATCATCGCCGGCCTCGGGGCCTCGGGTTTAGTCGCCAAGGACTTCGCCAATAAGCTGATGCAGATCGGCATGGCCGCCTATGCCGAATCGGATGCGCATGTTCAAATAGCCTGTGCGCATGCGATGCAGGCAGCAGATGTATTGATGGCCATCTCCTACAGCGGCGAACGCAAAGAGGTCAACACTGCCGCCGCCATGGCGCGGCGTTGCGGAGCCCAAGTGTTAGCCCTGACCGGTTTCTCGCCCAACTCGTTGCAAGAGTTAGCCGACCTGACGCTGTATACCGTCACCGACGATCACGCCATCCAGACAACGGCCATCGCCTCGCGCATCGCCCAAAGTGCACTGACCGATCTGCTGTATATGGGGCTGGTGCAGCAGAACGCCGACCTCGCCTGCCAGCATATTCGCGATAGTCGCGATTTGGTCAAGACGCTGCTATGAGGCCGCAGGGGACGCGTAGAAAGCTTTTTCAATCTCAGCCGGACTGTGCAAGAATACGGCGCGAGCGATGACATACAGGGATGAAATCTACGTATCATGATGATATTTAATAGATTTTAAGAGATAAGAATGGCGTTACTGATTACCAAGAAGTGCATCAACTGCGACATGTGCGAACCGGAGTGCCCCAATCAAGCCATTTCGATGGGGGCGCAGATCTACCAAATCGATCCGGCGCGCTGTACCGAGTGTGTCGGCCACTATGACGAACCGACCTGCCTTAAGGTGTGCCCAATCGACAACACTATCATTCCCGATCCGGCCCACGCCGAGAGCGAAGAGCAACTGTGGGATAAGTTTGTCCAGCTCTACCACCGCGACAAAATATAAGCGGGCCGCCGCCCGCCTCTTTTAGCGACAATGGCCGCTGGCATCAAAACGGGCCTCGCCGTCCGGCACCAGGGTCTTAGCGACCTGTCCCTCCTCCATCGAGGGCAGCACCGCGAAGTGCCCCTCTATCTCGACATAAACCGCCTTGCCCGGCGACGGACGCGCATTCCGGTAGGCCTGCTCCAATGCCGCCGTCGAGCTTACCGGATAAACGTTATTGGTGGCACAGTCGTGAAAGGTGGTCGCGTCCCCCATATAGAGGTACATCCCCTTGAACGTCATCGCCGTCACCGGCAACGGTGAGGTTGAGGCTTTCAAGGTGTAATTAAATGGCGAGTCGATCTCGTTGCCGCTGCTATCCAGCAGACGCATGTCGTTCCCCACGGGACGGAAATAGCGCTTCTCCCCATCGCTGCCGATCAAGACCAGGCGGTCGGCGGTTCGCTGCCAACGCCCATATTCGGCGAAGCTCCGATCCCCCTCGCGCGTCGCGCGATAAGTCGACTTAAGGACAAAGCTACCATCCTTATCCAAGAATAACGACATCTCCATACCGCCACAGTCAGCGCACGGCAACATGCCCTGAAAACTCTGCGCCATCGGTACCAGGGGTTGTTCGGCATATTGCGTACGCGCATGACAGCCGAATAATGTCAGCCCCCCCGCCGCCAACAGCAGCGAAATAGCCAGTTTTCCCACAGTTTATCTCCTACTGTGTCAACGAATAACAACGCAAAGGGGGCATGCAGCCAGCCGCTCGACTCGACGAGACGGCTCGCTCCCCTAAAGGCAAGGCGCGACTACTCCAACAACACCTTCGCGCGTAATGATTTCACCGCCCCGCGCCGACTCTTTGCATCGGTGCGGCGCCGCCGAGCGCTCCGGCTCGGTGCCGTGGGGCGACGGATTTTGTCGACCACGCCCGCCTGGCGGATCAAGGCCGCCAGGCGCGCCAAGGCATCGGCCCGATTCTGTTCCTGAGTACGGAACGACTGGGCCTTAATGACCACGATGCCGTCGTCCGTAATCCAATGGTGCTGCATCGCCAACAGCCGCTGCTGATACGCCGGCGGCAGGCTGGAGGCGCGAATATCGAAGCGCAGATGGATAGCGCTGGAGACCTTATTGACGTTTTGCCCGCCATTGCCCTGAGCGCGGATCGCACTCAGAACGATCTCCCGCTCGGGGAGCGCCAGACGCGCATTAATCTGCAACATCTCAGGCCGCGCCCTGTTGCCACACGTCCAGCGTGATCTCGACGCTGCGCTCGGCATCGGAAACCCACATCTGCCCCTCTTGGCACGTAATGTGCAGCGCCATAGTGCGCGCCGCCAACGCAGCCAACTGGTTCAACGCCTGGTCGGCGATAAAATAGATGCTCAACGAACGCAACGAACTGAGACGTGACTGGTTCTGTTGCCACCAGACACGCGCCGCCCGCTCACTATAGGCGTACAGCACCACCTGACGCGATAGCGCACAAGCCTTTTTGAGACGTTTCTCATCCGGCAGCCCTAACTCGATCCACAGTTCAATACCGTTATAATCGTTACGTAGCCACAGCTCCGGCTCATCGTCCGCAGATAAGCCCTTGGTGAAGGTCAGGCGTTCATCCGCATGGCAACACCAAGCCAGCAGACGCAGCATCATGCGCTGCGCCGTTTCTGAAGGATGCTGAGCTAAGGTCAGTGCCGCATCTTGATAGTGGTGCCGATCCATGTCGGCGATGTTGACATTGGCCTTATAAATCGTTGCCTTCAGTGCCATTAGCTTCCCCGTTTCGTATCTTTACGCCATTTTACCCGTTTTTACCCGGCGGCACGAATCCAGGCCGAAAGAAAAGCGCATTTTTTATCGCCGCGCTCCGCGTGCTCCCGCTGCCGAGGCACACAGGGCTGTGATATAGTCGCAGAAGATCATCTAGGCGAGTCTGCCGTCACGACGGCGGCCTTGCCAGATAGCACCCGCGGGTTACGCTCTATAGGAGAAGACGTTGCAACAGTACTCTGCGTTGGTTCGGCGTAGATATGCCGAGATCGCCAGCGGGGATCTCGGTTATATCCCCGATGCAATAGGGTGTGCCTTGAAGGCACTGGATGCGGTCGCAGCCGATGAACAGCTGCCGCCAGCCGTTAGGGAACAGGCGGCCTATGCCGCCGCGAACTTATTGGTGAGTGATTATGTCGACGACTGAAGAGTACCAAGCCATCAATTGTGATGATTACGACAATCTGGAACTCGCCTGCCAGCATCAGCTGGTTTTACACATCGTCCTGCGTAATGGCGAAACGCTGGAGGGCCTGGCGAGCGACCTTATCTCACGCAAACATGTGGAGTATTTGCTGATCACCCATCAGGACCAACGGCGCGAACTGCGTCTGGATCACATCGCCAGCTTCAGCCATCCCCAATTAGGTACCATCACGATTAGCCTATCGTAACGGCTATATTCAGCTCTTGGGTGGGGCGCATCTGTGCGCCCTGCCACTCACGGCTTAGCCAACGGTTTCAGACTCGCATAGTAAGCGGCAATGTTTTCGATATCTTGGCTGTTCAGCGGCGCCAGATAGGCCGCCATGATCGCCGCTTGCCCTCCGCGGCGCGTACCGTTTTTATAGCCCTGCATCGCCTCGATCAGTTGGCTGGCACGCTGCCCGGCCAGTGCCGGATACATCGGCGGTAAGCCCTGCCCCTGCGCGCCATGACAGGCCACACAGGTGGCCGACTTTTGCTGTCCGGCGACGCTATCCCCCGCCGCGTAGACCCAGGACGACGCGGCCAACGCCAACACCAGCGCCCCACTCTGTCTCCATTTCATCTCCGTCTCCTCATTCGGGGGGACACACTACGCCCGCCGGTTACATCCAGTCTTTCGTCCAATGAATATGCCACGCCGTCTCGTCGCTGAGGGCTTGCCCTTCTTGGGTCACGAAGACCCCTAAGGCGGCGATCAGACACTCACCATAATACAGCATCGGCGTACGCTCACGTTCCCAGGGGGGAATATGTAACTCCTGCCAGATTTTTTTAATTGACCGGGAGTGGCGCCGACCGACGATACGCAGTACGCCTTGCGCACAGAAACGGATGGAGACCGCCTCGTCAGCCGCTGGCGCGCGAACGGCGATCCCGCGTGGCCCCAGTTGCAATTCCCCCAGCCCATCGGGCAGGCTCAAGGGCTGGCTCGGCACCCATGGCAATACCTCATCACGTAACGAACGCATCGCCGGCAATAGGTAAAGTCGGCGGCGGAAGCGTCGGATCTGACTATGAGCCAGATGCAGTTGCGGCTCGGCATCCTCGCGCGCCAACGCCACCTCATGCCACAGGCGCTGTAGCTGCTCACGGGTCGGCATGGTGACGCCAAAACAGGCGATCCAGCGGCGCAGCAACGCATAACGTTTGGCCTCCGACAACGGCAGCAGCCCATCGATGCTCAGCGAATCATCCTCATTCATTAATGCCTGTAACGACTCCAGCAACAGCTCATCCAGCAATTGCTCCTGCTCCGCACACAGGCTAGCGCTGCGCGCCACCGCCTCGGAGAAGTGTGGCCAGCGGGCGCGCAACAGCGGCACGATGCGCATACGCAGGAAGTTACGGTCGAAGCGGGCATCGGCGTTGCTATCATCTTCGACCCAGGTCAGATCATGGGCCTGGGCATAACTCAGTAGCTGACGGCGGGACAATGCCAACAGCGGACGCCGCTGTTCAGTGGCGAAGAAAGGCATGCTTTCGGCCATCGCCGACAGGCCGGTCGGCCCACTGCCGCGCTTCAGCGCCAGCAGGAAGGTTTCACACTGATCGTCTAGATGTTGAGCGGTCAACAGTGTTTCATGACTGGCAATCAACGCCGCAATGGCGCGATAGCGCGCGTCGCGGGCCGCCGCCTCGACGCTATTGCGTTGGGTGTCGACCTGTACGTGCAACACATGCAGCGGCACCTGCCAGTGATGACAGACCGACTCGCAGTGCTCCACCCACTGATCGGCGAAGGGACTCAACCCGTGATGCACATGCACCACCCGCAGATGAAGCTGGGGAAGCCGTGTGGCGCGCAACTGCACCAGCGCATGCAGCAGCACCGTGGAGTCCAGGCCGCCACTGAAGGCGACCAACAGATGCCGCCGCCCGGCTAACTTGTCGGCGATATGCATCTGGATATCTAGGGTATTCATGGGAATATTTGCGGCTTGCACCGCCCTGCATCGATAAGTATCAGCACGTTAACCAGCAATCCGCCGAGAAGCAAGCCCCGTCACTCACAGAATGGCCGCGTACGCTGGCGCGCATGCGAGGGGCCGCGCAATGGCGGCACCTCCTTTATTCTGACACAGTCTGTGGCGCGACGCGGCGCAGCAGCAACCAATTGACCAGCCAAATCACGGCAACCAGCAGCACACAGCCCAATGCCCCCCAGGCGATGTCGCTAAACACCTTGGCATAGGCCATCACCGAATGGGTCAACGCCTCGCCGCCATGGGCAAAACTGGACTCGGCGGTCTGATTGGCGATGATCCCGGCCAAGTAGTTGGCTACCGATCCGGTCGCCAGCATATAGATCCCGGTGAGGACGCCCGTCACCCCGGGGATCTTCAGGCGCGTGATCTGCGCCATGGCGACCGGATCGATAAACAGTTCTGCGCATCCCATCACCGCCAGGCCCAACACCGTCAGCCCCATCGAGGCTTGACCATGCAGCGCCGCCCAGCGCGCATTGAACGTGAGGATGCCGAAACCGGCGCCGATCAACGCCAGCCCGAGAGCAAACTTGCCCCAGATACGCAAGATACGGTTACCACCGCTACGCTCACTGACCAGCCAGGCCAGCACCACGCCACTGATCATCACCGCACCGCCATTGACCGACTGGAACAATGCCGTCGGTACGGTGAAGGAAAACAGATGGCGATCGACGAAACGGTCGATAAACAGGCTGATAGAGCTGCCGCCTTGCTGAGCGAAGGCCCAGAATAGGGTGCCCAGCACCATCAGGATCATGATCTGTATCAGACCGCGCCGCTGTTCGGAGTCTGCCCGGCGGAAGATATTGCCCAGCAGGATCACCGCACCGGCGCAGACTAGGGCCAAGGCATAACTGGACCAATCGCGCCAGAACAGCACGGCGACCAACAGTGGGGAGAGGGCCAACACCAATACTAGCCATCCCCAATTAGGCAATAGCGCCTGACGCGCGCGCAATGCCGCTCCGTTCATTCCCTTGGTATGGCGGAAGTGGCGGTGTCCACAGATAAAAATCACCAGACCGGCAAACATGCCGATCCCCGCCAGCGCGAAGCCAACGTGCCAACCATATTGTTCGGCGGCCAGACCACAGGCAATCGGCGCTATGATCGAGCCAATATTACCCGCCGCATACAATAAGGAGAAGCCCCCGTCACGGCGCGGATCCTCTGCGGAGTAGAGTTCGCCGAGCAGGCAGCTGATATTCGATTTAAATAGACCGTAGCCACAGACGATGATGGCCAAGGCGAGATAGAGGGAGAATGGAGAGACGGCGCTCAGTCCCAGCACGACGTGCCCCAGGGTCATCAGTGCGGCGCCGGTGATCACCGCGACGCGGTTACCGAGCAGTTTATCCGCCAAGATGCCGCCGAGGATCGGGGTGACATAGACCAGTGAGGCATAGGCGCTATACAGGCCGAAGGCGTGGGTATCGTTATAACCGAGTTGGTGGGTGAGATAGAGGATCAGTAACGCACGCATGCCGTAAAAGCTGAAGTATTCCCAGATTTGCAGCGCTACGACATAGTAGATTGCGCGCGGTTGTGAGGGTGTTTTCATAGAGTCTCCCTGAACGCGGGGGGATACGATAAGGGTAAAAATAAAGGGCGCCCCCTGATGGGGCGCCCTCGGTCATCGGCGATTACTGCTGTTCGGTTTTCAGCACTTTCACCGTGTAACGACCGTCAGCCTGGCGATAGGCGCCGTGGATGTCGGTTTCGAAGCCCGGGTAGTGAGCACCGATCTCGCACAGCATCTGCAAGAACTCCAGCACCGGACGGCTTTCTTCGGTCAGCATTTCACCCGGCATGACCAACGGAACTCCCGGCGGGTACGGCAGGATCATGTTGGCGTTAACTTTGCCGATCATCTCTTCGAGGTAAACCTCTTCGGTCTGACCGCGCAGCTCCATCTGGAAGGCGTTATGCGGGTTCATCACCATGGTCGGCAGCACTTCGAAGGCACGGTACATCAGATCCGGCAGGTTGTGATGCTGAATCAGTGCGTGGATGCCCTGAGCCAGTTCCTGAATACGCATGTTTTCATAGAACTCCGGATCTTCACGGTACAGTGAAGGCAGCATGTTCTTAACGCGCAGGTTCAGGTCGTAGGCACGTTTGAAGTCGGTCAGACCACGCAGCAGGCTCATCGCCTTGGTCTTATCGATACCGATGCTGAACAGGAACAACAGGTTGTACGGACCGGTCTTCTCAACGATGATGCCATGCTCATCCAGGTACTTAGCCACGATAGATGCCGGGATACCGGTATCCGCCATGGTGCCATCTTCCTTCATCCCCGGCGTCAACAGCGTGACTTTGATCGGGTCGAGGAACATGTGGTTCTCATCGATGTCTTTAAAGCCGTGCCAAGAGTCTTTCGGATCCAGGTTCCAGCATTTCGCTTCGTCGATGTGCTCCGGCTGCCATACGTCGAAGAACCAGCCATCAGACTCGGAACGCAGACGTTTGATCTCTTTACGGAAGCGGATAGCACGTTCGATAGAACCGTTGATCAGGCGCTTACCAGCATTCCCCTTCATCATCGCCGCAGCGGTTTCGATGGAAGCCACGATACCGTAGTGCGGAGAGGTAGAGGTATGCATCATGAACGCTTCGTTGAAGGTTTCTTCGTTGATGTCACCCTTAACGTGGATCATGGATGCCTGAGAGAAGGCCGCCAGCAGTTTGTGAGTAGACTGGGTTTCATAGATCACCTTACCTTCTACACGATCGCCACTCATGCCGCACAGGCCTTTGTAGATCGGGCTGAAGTTGGTGTAAGGCACCCAAGCGGAGTCGAAGTGGATGGATTTAACATCCAGGGTCTTCTTGATGTATTCCGCGTTGTAGAACAGACCGTCGTAGGTGGAGTTGGTCACTACGGCGTGTACCGGCCAGGTGGCGTTCGGGGTGTTCTTCACACGCTCTTCGATGGTTTCACGAGTGAATTCGCTCTTCGGAATACCACCCAGGATACCGTAGGCGTTACGGGTCGGACGGAAGTAGATCGGAGTAACGTCGCTCATCATCATCAGGTGAGTCAGAGACTTGTGGCAGTTACGGTCGATCATGATGGTGCTGCCGGCCGGCGCGGAGTACATACCAACAATCTTGTTGGCGGTTGACGTACCGTTGGTCACCATGTAGCTGCGTTCAGCGTTGAAGGTACGAGCGATGTACTCTTCGGCTTCTTTATGCGGACCGCTGTGGTCCAACAGAGAGCCCAGCTCGGAAACGGAGATGGAGATGTCAGACTTCATGGCGTTGGCGCCGTAGAAATCATAGAACAAGCTACCTACCGGGCTCTTCTGGAACGCGGTGCCGCCCATGTGGCCCGGCGTACAGAAGGTGTACTTGCCTTCTTTCACGTAGTTGAACAGCGCCTTGGTCAGCGGCGGCAGGATTTCGTCTACGTAAGCGTCGGTGCTCTGACGGATTTTCAGGGCGATGTCTTCGGCTGCACCCAGGGCGTATTCGAAGAATTCAACGTTCAGGCGCAGATCGCTCAGGCTAACATCCAGGGTAGAGTGGGTGTTGGCGAAGGCGTAAACCGGCAGGTGCTCGTTCATCTCGCTGATGTCACGGCACAGATCCAGGTTGTAGGTATCCCAATCAAAGATGACACCGCACAGACGGGCGTTGTTGTCGATCAGTTTCAGCAGATCTTCACGGTCGTTCGGATAAACGATCTGAAAATTCTGTGCTTCCAGTGCCTTATGCAGTTCACGAATGGGTTCTTCTTTGAAGTAAACACCCATGTGATTAAGGATGGCAATAATATTCATACTTTAATTCTCCAGGCAAAATGCGGGCCTCTCTCAGCGTGCCTTAGCACGCGTCATAGTCGAGAGAGGCTGGATAAAGTCGCTAAATTACTTGCTGTGTGTAATCGCTAGGATTACGAAATCGTGTTGCTTATTTACTTATGCCGCGGCGTTACTGTTGTTTTCAGTATTCTGTGCCTTGCGGGTGTTCATCTTGCGTGCATAGAACATCAGGATGATCAGGCTGACGATGAAGGTACCGGACAGCTCCATGTTGCCCGCACCCATCAGCGCGATGAAGCAGAAGCAGCAACCCAATACCGCAGCGACCAGACTCATGATGTTCTTCACGTTGGCGCCTTCGAAGCGGATCAGGTCAACGCAAGAGTAGAAGTACGGCAGCATGGTCAGCAGAACCGCGATGCCCGTCAGCATGCCGAACAGATCAGAGGCTTTACCGCCGCTGGCGTTCAGGATGGTGATCAGCACCATCAGGACAGTCATTTTCACGGAAGCCAGCAGCAGGCCTTTCTTCGGAATGCCGTTCTTATCCAGCTCGCCGTATACTTTCGGGAAGTTGCCATCGTTGGCGGCGCGAACGCCCGCCTGGCCAACCAGCATCATCCAGGAGCCCAGTGAGGTCAGGCAAGCGAATGCGGTGAAGGCAGACACGACCGGAGCAGCCCAGTGACCGACCATCGCGGAAGCGGAGACGGCGAACGGTGCACCGGAAGCGGCCATCTCACTGGCCGGGAACATACCGGCGATGACCTGGGTAGCGGCGATGTAGACGATACCGGCCAGGCAGGTCCCCAGCATAGTCGCCAGCGGAACGGTACGCTGCGGATTCTTCACCATACCGGTACTCACCGCGGCAGACTCAACCCCAACAAACGCCCACAGGCACAGCAGGATACTCTTGACGACGGCGTGCGTATCGGTACCGCCAGAGGTATTCCAGTTAGCGTGATAAACCGCCGGATCGAACCAGGCCCAGCCAGCGATAGCGGTGCCCACAACCGGGATCAGTACCAGAACCAGACCGATAGTGGTCAGACGGCTCACCCAGGTACCACCCAGCATGTTAACGAAGGTGAAGATCCAAACGATGGCGATACAGGCGATACCGGCCGGTACCGGGCTGTTCAACACCGGGAAGAAAGTAGAGAGGTAAGAGACGGCGGTGATACCGATCGCCAGGTTACCGATCCAGTTAGCGTGGTAGTAAAGCACACCGGTCTGGAAACCGAATGCAGGGCCAACCTCACCAGCATAGGCAATCGGGCCACCCTGCTGCGGGTTCTTGGTAGCCAGTCGGGCATAAACATAAGCCAGAGACATGGCGCCAACCAGAGAAATGATCCAGCCGAAAATGGCGATAGAACCTAAACTCGCCAGGTTTGCAGGTAGAAGTGCAATGCCGCTCCCCATCATATTACCGGCAACAACACCGGTACAGGCGATAAGCCCGATTTTTTTGCTCGATGACATGGTCAAGTTGCTCCTGATTAATTTTCAGATAAGTCGGCTTCACATATAGCTGGCGGATGGCCGACTTGATGGCAGGCATAGTAATGAGGTGGTAAAGCAAAGTCCTAAAGGTAAAGTTAAATTCTCAGCGTGTCGCAATAAATGACATCTTGATGTTTTTCCATCGACGTGAAAAAAACATCAAGAACAAAGAAATAACGCCTTATAAAACATATAGTTGACATAAAAATGACATGAGGAATTCGCCCAATAAACGGACAAAAAAAGCAACAAAAGGCTAGCGCTATTTGTCACACAAAAATAACTAAAAGCCATAGATAGAGGAACAAAGTTGAGATTTAACACACGGAATGACGGGAATAAAAAAGCCCGCTATCCTCATCGGTGGCGGGCTTGATTATTTATAACACAAATTTATTCAGATCTTTCTGTGTCATAATTAAGCAAGTAGGGGGCGACGCGTTCAATATTGGTTTGAAAGACGCCGTTCTTAATCCAGTAAAGGGTATTGCTGCCTGGACGCAGATTAAATGCGGTGATATATGCATCCGCCGCCTGGTTATTCTGTCCCTTCAATTCGTACACTTTGCCCAACAAGACATAGTTCAGCCAGGACATCTCCAGCTCAATCCCCTTATTGATGGCGGCAAACGCCTGATCCACCTTGCCCTGTCCCAGATAGTCGACTGTATAAATCTGCTGAATAATAGGAGTACCTTGTAGTAGGGCATTCTGTTCAACCTCGCTGATCTCCTGACGCAACGCCGTCAGCTGAGGCGCGCTCAGGGGCTGATAAGAGTTGAGCAGAATATCGACCAATGCCTTTTCCGCCTTGGCATACTCAAAGTTAGGGTCCTGCTTGATCAACTGCGCCAACAGGCGATTGGCCTGATTCAACGACTCCCCATCGCCCTGTAGCAACAACTGGTGCGCCTGGTAATACTGCTGCAACATCTGGCTATGGGTCGGCACCAAGGTGTCGTAGCGTAACGCCAAGGAAGGTGGCATCTTTACCTTAAGCACGGAGAAAATGCTATCGATGAAGTCCTTCTGCACACTCAACAAATTATCCGGCGTGATGAAATAGCGCTTCTCCAACATCACCGAGTTATCGGCATTATCGACCAGGCGTACCGACAGGAAGCACTGCTGCGCTCGATAGTGGCGCTGGTTAACGAACTCGATATACAGCGACTTACCTGAACTACTGGCGCCACCATAGTTGTAGTTGGTTTGGTCATGGACGAGGAAGGTCGAATAGGTGTTTAGCCCTTGGGTCAACTCCTCACTCAGCCCCACCACATAGGAGAGTTGATTGGTCCAGTTGCTGCAACTGTTCCCTCCCTGGATACGAATATCGATATCGCGTGGGTTGAGTAACATCGGCTGTGGCGCCACCGGCACGCGATTGCTAAACACCGCTAAGCCAACAAAACTGACACATAACAGTAATGCGGTCAAAAATGCAACCCATACCCAAAACGAGGAGCGTTTATAACGCGGAATACGCGCGGCCGGGGCATCCGCGCTCACCGTTACCGTCGGGGCAACCGGCGCCGGTGATGCCGCAGCGCCGGTCACGCTTACCGCCGTCTCCACGGGCGCGGCGGTTACGGGCGCGCTCGAAGCCCGCGGGAGCGCCTCCGCTGCCGCCGACGTTTCCGCGCTAGCGCCGGTTAGCGCGGCAGACGATTCAACTGGCGTGGTCGACGGCGCCAGTTCGCTACTCTCCCCATTACACCAAAGCACCGGCTCGACCAACTTATAGCCCCGTTTCGGTACGGTCACGATATACTCGGGAGCCTCGGTGCGCCCATCCTTCAAGTATTTGCGTAACTCAGAGATGCACTGGGTCACAACGTGATTGGTTACGATATTTCGTTTCCATACATTGTCGATCAGCTCATCCCGACTCAGCACCGTATCCGGATGGTGAGCAAAGTAGCTCAGCATATCGATGAGTCTGGGCTCAAGTACCAACACACGTCCTTCGCGGGTGATTTTATTGTCCGCCGCCAGTACTAACCACTCGCCTACGCGGAAAGTTTGCTCTTGCATAGTGTACTAATTGCCCGGAGAGAAAAGTCTAAAGCGTGTCATACTAGCATAGTGCTTAAAGTAACACCTACACGCCATCTATTAATTTATTCGGGTAACTATTTTTATAGTTAATCAATCCTGATACAACTCTAACGGTAACCCATCGGGGTCTCGGAAAAAGGTAAAATCACGTCCGCTGTACGCATCGCGCCGCACCGCTTCGCACGCTACCCCCTGGGCAGTCAGCTCAGCAACCGCCGCCGCCAGATCGCTCACGCCGAACGCCAGATGGCGCAAACCACATGCTTCAGGTGTCGAAACACGCGGCGGCGGGGAGGGAAAGGAAAATAGCTCTAGGGTATAGACGCCATCCAGTGCCAGATCCCCCTTCCATGAGTCGCGATCGGCTCGGTACTGCTCATGAATTAAGGAAAATCCGAGAATTTTGCAATAAAACGCTTTGCTACGCGCATAATCCGAGGCGATAACGGCGATGTGATGGATACGGTTAAGCTTCACGGTATCTCCCGAAAAGTAACAAAGTTTGGCGGATTATGCCGCGTATGCGCCAAAAAGGTTAGCTTTTCACTGCGGAAAATATACAAGAAATAAAAACATCAAGCCCGACAAGCGGGCTTGATGATAAGAATGGTAGGAAAATGAAGCAGATCAGCAATAGCCGTAATTCATCAGACGCTGATAACGACGATCGAGCAATGCCTCGATCTCCAGGGCATCCAGTTCGCCCAGATCGGCGACCAATTGCGCCTTCAGGGTTGCCGCCATGGTCTGCGGATCGCGATGAGCGCCACCCAAGGGTTCAGGGATCACCGCATCGATCAGCTTCAGCTCCTGTAGACGCGGGGCGGTGATGCCCATCGCTTCCGCTGCCAGCGGTGCCTTATCGGCACTCTTCCACAGTATGGAGGCGCATCCCTCCGGGGAGATCACCGAATAGGTGCTGTATTGCAGCATGTTAACCTTATCGCCCACCCCGATAGCCAACGCTCCACCGGAGCCTCCTTCGCCGATCACCGTGCAGATCACCGGCACTTTCAGCCCGGACATCTCGCGCAAGTTACGGGCGATCGCCTCAGACTGACCGCGCTCTTCCGCCCCGACGCCCGGATAGGCCCCCGGGGTGTCGATGAACGTGATAATCGGTAGATGAAAGCGCTCGGCCATCTCCATCAGACGCAGTGCCTTACGGTAGCCCTCCGGCGCCGGCATACCGAAGTTGCGGCGAATCTTCTCTTTGGTCTCGCGCCCCTTCTGATGGCCAATCACCATCACCGGGCGGCCATCCAGGCGCGCCATACCGCCAACGATGGCTTTGTCGTCGGCAAAGGCGCGATCGCCGGCCAGCTCATCGAAATCAGTAAAGATATGCTGAATATAATCCAAGGTATAGGGGCGACGCGGATGACGCGCCAATTGGGCAATTTGCCAGGCCCCCAGATCGGAAAAAATCTTACGGGTCAGCTCAACGCTCTTGTCACGCAGGCGCTGAACCTCTTCGTCGATATTAATATCCAATTTTTCGTCTTGACGGCTGAGTGCGTTCAGCGAGTCGATCTTCGCTTCGAGTTCGGCAATCGGCTGTTCAAAATCCAGAAAATTCAGACTCATAGTATTCCTATATTAGTCAAATTCCAGTTCAACTTGTTCGTTTCCCACCAGCGTACGTAGATCGAGCAGCAGACGATCTGTTGGCGTCACGCGCCAGGTCGCACCAAAACGAACCCTGGCTCGCGCATCCGCACGCTGATAATAGAGATGAACTGGGATCGTCCCCGAACGATGTGGTTCCAACGCTTCACGGAGACGGTTTAAAAGCTGATCATCAATTTGCCTGTCGGTCAGCGAGATGGCAAGTCCGCGAGCATATTTTTCACGGGCTTCGCTGATATCCATGAGCTCGCGGGCGATCATTTTAAGGCCACCGCTAAAGTCATCAAAGCTGACCTGTCCACTGGCGATCAGGATACGGTCTTTTTCCAACAAATGCTGGTATTTTTCCAGCGCATCGGTGAACAACATCACTTCGAGACGGCCGGAGCGATCATCAAGGGTACACATCCCGATGCGGTTGCCACGTTTAGTGGTCATCACCCTAGCGCCCAGCACTAAGCCAACGGCGGTGGTCATCTTACCACGCTCCGTCGGATGCATATCTTTCAGGCGACCGCCGCCAGCGTAGCGTTCGATCTCCTTCAAGTATTGGGTGATCGGATGGCCGGTCAGATACAGCCCCAAGGTTTCGCGTTCACCATCCAACACCATCTGGGCCGGCCAGGGTGGCACGCTGCCATAGGACTTCTCGACCTGCTCCGGCTCCTCGGCCAAGACGCCAAACATGTCTGCCTGACCGATCGCCTCGGCGCGCGCATGCTGTTCGGCAGCCTTGAGTGCATCATTCAACGAACTCATCAGCGCGGCGCGATGTGGCCCCAGTCGATCGAAGGCGCCAGACATGATCAACTTCTCCAGCACTCGCCGATTCAGCTTCTTGGTGTCGGTTCGGGCGCACAGGTCGAACAGATCCTTAAAATACCCCTGCTCGCCGCGGTTACGCGCCTCAATGATCGCCTCGATGGGCCCCTCCCCCACCCCTTTGATGGCGCCGATACCGTAGACGATCTCGCCCTCATCATTGACGTGGAAATGGTACTGCCCACTGTTGATGTCCGGCGGCAGGATCTTCAGCCCCATACGCCAGCACTCGTCCACCAGCCCGACCACCTTGTCGGTGTTGTCCATATCGGCCGTCATTACCGCCGCCATAAACTCGGCCGGATAGTGCGTCTTCAACCACAAGGTCTGATAGGAGACCAGCGCATAGGCGGCGGAGTGCGATTTGTTAAAGCCATAACCGGCGAATTTCTCCACCAGGTCGAAGATATGCATCGCCAGTTCGCCGTCGATGCCGTTGTTCTTGGCCCCTTCCTCGAATACCGAGCGCTGCTTGGCCATCTCCTCCGGCTTTTTCTTCCCCATCGCTCGACGCAGAAGATCGGCGCCACCCAGCGAGTAACCCGCCAAGACCTGGGCGATCTGCATCACCTGTTCTTGGTACAGGATGACGCCATAGGTCGGCTCCAGCACCGGTTTTAGGCTTTCATGCTGCCAATCGCGATCCGGATAGGAAAGCTCCTCACGCCCATGCTTACGGTCGATGAAGTTATCCACCATCCCTGATTGCAACGGGCCAGGACGGAACAGGGCCACCAGCGCGATCATGTCTTCGAAACAGTCCGGTTTTAATCGCTTAATCAGATCCTTCATCCCGCGCGATTCCAACTGGAATACCGCCGTGGTTTCCGCGCGTTGCAGGATGTCGAAGCTCTTCTGATCATCGAGCGGGATGGCGGCAATATCCACCGGCTCTAGCCCCTGGCGAGCGCGACGCGCGTTGATCATCTCCAACGCCCAGTTGATGATGGTCAGGGTACGCAAGCCGAGGAAGTCAAACTTCACCAACCCGGCATACTCCACATCGCTCTTATCGAATTGCGTGACCGGGTGATTGCCCTCGGCATCGCAATACAGCGGGGCAAAGTCGGTGATCTTGGTGGGAGAAATCACCACCCCACCGGCGTGTTTACCGGCGTTGCGCGTCACCCCTTCCAGTTTGCGCGCCATGTCGATCAGCGCGCGCACCTCTTCGTCCGCCTCGTAGATCTCTGGCAACTGAGGCTCGGCCTCGAAGGCCTTCGCCAGGGTCATACCCGGATCGGGCGGCACCAGCTTAGAGATACGATCGACAAAGCCGTAAGGATGGCCCAAGACGCGCCCCACATCGCGGATCACCGCCTTGGCCGCCATAGTACCGAAGGTAATGATCTGCGATACCGCCTCACGGCCATACATCTCGGCGACGTGATCGATCACGCGGTCGCGCTTCTCCATGCAGAAGTCGACGTCAAAGTCGGGCATCGAGACACGTTCCGGGTTAAGAAAACGTTCGAACAGCAGATCGAAGGCCAGCGGGTCGAGGTCGGTGATCTTCAGCGAATAGGCGACTAACGAACCAGCGCCGGAACCACGTCCCGGGCCGACAGGAACCCCGTTATCTTTCGACCATTGGATAAACTCCATCACGATCAGGAAGTAGCCGGGGAAGCCCATCTGGTTGATCACCTTCAGCTCGATCTCCAGACGCTCGTCATACGGCGGACGGCGTCGGGCACGCTCCTCCTCGTCGGGGAAAAGGAACGCCAGACGCGCCTCCAATCCCTCATGCGACTTCTTCACCAGGAAGTCTTCGGTCGTCATCTCCCCGGTCGGGAACTGTGGCAGAAAGTATTCGCCGAGGCGAATGGTGACGTTACAACGCTTAGCAATCTCTACGCTGTTTTGTAGCGCCTCCGGCAGATCGGCGAATAGCTCGCACATCTCCGCCTCGCTGCGCATATATTGCTGAGCGCTATAGTTACGCGGGCGCTTAGGATCATCCAAGGTATAACCATCATGGATTGCCACGCGGATCTCATGCGCGTCAAAGTCCGACGCCTCCAGGAAGCGGACGTCGTTACTGGCCACCAGCGGCAGATCGCGCTGTTGCGCCAACTCGACCGCCATATGGAGATAATTCTCTTCGTCGGGACGACCGGTGCGCACCACTTCCAGGAAATAGCTATCGGGGAAATAATGTTGGTAGAAATCGACGCACTCATTGACCAGCGCCTGGTTACCGCGCAGCAGTAGCTTACCGACGTCCCCCTGACGGGCGCCGGACAGCAGGATCAGCCCCTCGCGGTACTGCACCAACCAGTCACGATCGATGGTTGGTCCCTCAGCGCCATAGCCGCGCTGATAGGCGTGAGAGATCAGTTGAGTCAGGTTCTGGTAGCCGGTGTTATTGCAGGCCAAGATAGTCAATGACGCCAATTCGTCGCCCAACATCTCGCTGCGCACCAACACATCAGCCCCGACCAGCGGTTTGATCCCGGCGCCATGCGCGCTGCCGTAAAACTTCACCAGGCCGCACAGGTTAGTATGATCGGTGATGGCGAAGGCCGGCATCCCCAGCGCAGCGACCTTCTTGACCAGCGGGCCGGTCTTAGCCAGCCCGTCAATCATCGAATAGTCACTGTGCACATGCAGATGTATGAAACGCGGCTCCGCCATCGAACGATTACCCTTTAATACCAGAAAATGCACTCATCCCGAGGAGGAATGAGCAATCACAGCCCCAACACCCGCTTCACCGGCGCAAAGCTGCGACGATGCTGCTCGGTCGCGCCCAGCTCAGCCAGACGCGCCAGATGCAGCGCGGTGGGATACCCCTTATGCTGGGCGAAACCATACCCCGGATATTGGCGATCCAAGGCAGCCATCTCGCGATCGCGGGTCACCTTGGCCAGGATCGAGGCGGCGCTGATCTCCGCGACCCGGCTATCGCCTTTCACCACCGCCTGCGCCGCCATCGGCAGCGTCGGACAGCGATTCCCGTCGATCAACACCAGATCCGGCTGCAAGACCAGTCCTGCCACCGCCCGTTGCATCGCCAGCATCGTGGCGTGCAAGATATTGAGACGATCGATCTCCACCGGCTCAGCTCGCCCGAGGCTCCAACACAACGCTTTCTCGATGATCTCATCATACAGCGCGTTGCGCCGCTTCTCAGTCAGCTTCTTGGAATCCGCCAACCCGACGATGGGGCGTGCCGGATCGAGGATCACCGCCGCCGTCACCACCGCGCCAACCAGCGGCCCACGCCCGACCTCATCCACGCCGGCGATACGCTCAGCGGCAGGATAAATAAAGCGCTCACTCATGATTCGACTCCTGAGGCGCATAAGCCAACGCCAATACCGCCTCGGCGGCCTGTTCATCGGCCCCGCAACGGATCTGGCGATGCAGTTGCAAGAAAGTCTGCTTCAGCGCCGCACTCTGCGCGCCGTCGGCCAATAACGGCATCAGTGCCTGTGCCAAACGCGGCGGTTGGCAGTCGTGCTGAAGCAACTCCGCCACCAGCTCGCGACCGGCCAACAGATTCGGTAACGAGACAAACTCGGTCTTCACCAAACGCTGCGCCAGCCAGAACGTGAACGGCTTCATGCGGTAGGCCACCACCATCGGACACTTGGCCAGCATACACTCCAACGCCGCCGTCCCTGACGCCAGTAGCGCTGCATCGCTGGCGTACATGGCATTACGCGCCTGACCATCCAGCAGGTGCGCCGGCAGATCCGGCGCTACCTCAGCCTTGATCCGCTCAAACTGCGCGCGCCGCCGGGCGTTGACCAACGGCACGACGATCTGCAAATCGGGATACTGCTGACGCAATAACAGCGCAGTACGCAAAAAATCGGCGCTTAGCATCTCGACTTCGGCGCTACGACTACCCGGCAGCAAGGCCAGACAACGCGCATCGGCAGCGATGCCCAACGCCTGACGCGCCGCGGCGCGATCCGGTAGCAAGGGCATCGCATCGGCCATGGTGTGGCCGATGAAACGGCACGGCACGTTGAAACGATCGTAGAACGCTTTCTCAAACGGCAGGAAGGCCAATACCAGGTCGGTCGCGCGGGCGATCTTAAATACCCGTTTCTGACGCCAGGCCCAGACGGAGGGACTGACATAATGGATGGTACGGATTCCCCGCTGATGCAGGCGCCCCTCCAGGGTCAGGTTAAAGTCTGGCGCATCGATACCGACGAATACATCCGGCCGCAACGCCGTAAAGCGTTGCGTTAACTCCCGCCGGATCGTCAACAAGCGTGGCAGCCGCTCCAACACCTCGACAATGCCCATCACCGCCAGCTCTTCCATTTCGAACCAGGCTTCGCAGCCCTCGGCCTGCATCAGCGGCCCAGCCACGCCGACGAAGCGTGCATCGGGATGACGGGCCTTCAACGCGCGGATCAGGCCGGCCCCCAGAATATCGCCGGAGGTTTCCCCGGCGACCAAACCAATGGTGAGCGGGCGTTGGCCCAAGTCTGCCTGCACCATGGATTAACGTATGATGCCACGCGTAGAGCGGGCGAAGAAGTCGACAAACAACTGAACCGCCGGCTGCTGTTGCGCCAGGGCCGCGATCTCCGGCTTCGCCTCGTCCAGCGTCTTACCGCTGCGATAGAGGATCTTGTAGGCGTTACGAATCGCCTGTAAGGCACTCTTATCGAATCCCCGACGCTTCAACCCCTCAAGGTTCAGACCATAGGGGGTGGCGTGGTTACCTTGGGCGATGACATACGGCGGCACATCCTGCGCTACACCGGAACAGCCCCCGACCATCACGTGGGCCCCGATCACGCAGAACTGATGCACAGCCGTCATCCCGCCGATAATCGCGTAATCGTCCAGGGTCACGTGTCCCCCCAACGTCGCGTTGTTGGCCAGAATGCACCGATCGCCGATCACGCAGTCATGCGCGACGTGGGTATTGACCATCAGCAGGTTATCGCTGCCGATACGCGTCAGACCACCGCCTTGCACCGTGCCACGATGAATGGTGACGCTCTCGCGAATGCGGTTGCGATCGCCGATCTCAACACGGGTCGGTTCGCCGGCATACTTCAGATCCTGATTCACCTCGCCGAGGGTGGCAAACTGATAGATCTGGTTATCGCGGCCGATTTTGGTGATTCCATTGACCACCACATGGGACTTCAGCACGCTGCCGGCACCGATCTCGACGTGGGAACCGATGTAGCAGAACGGGCCGATGTGAACTCCGGCACCGATCACCGCGCCGTCTTCAACAATGGCACTGGGATGGATAAAGGCGGTTTGATCTATCACGTATTAAGCCTCACGGTTACGAGCGCACATCATGGACGCTTCGCAGACGATCTTGCCGTCAACCTTGGCAACACCGTTGAAACGCGCCACACCACGACGCTCCTTGAGAAACTCGACTTCCAGAATCATCTGGTCACCCGGGTGTACCGGGCGCTTGAAGCGGGCATCATCGATACCAGCAAAATAATACAGCTCACCCGGCTCCAGTTTACCCACGCTCTTAAATGCCAGGATACCGGTGGCCTGCGCCATCGCTTCGAGGATCAGCACCCCTGGGAAAATCGGTTTGCCCGGGAAGTGGCCCTGGAAAAACGGCTCGTTGAAAGAGACGTTCTTCACCGCACGCAGAAATTTGCCCTCTTGGTAGTCCAGCACACGGTCGACCAACAGGAACGGGAAACGATGCGGCAGCAGTTCTAAGATCTCTGAAATATTGAGAGTATGAGTGTCAGTAGTCAAAATACTCTTCCTGTAAAAAAACGGATGTCAAACAACACGGCCTGCCTCACTCCTCAAGGGAAGATGATGCAGGCCGCAAATCGGATTGGGCCGAGGGCCCGGCGGGCATTAATCGCTGTGAACTTTCTTTTCGACGGCCTTGAGACGCTTATTGATCTCATCAATATTCATCACTAACGCGGCCGTCTTACGCCAAGTCTTGTTCGGCTGAAGCGGAATACCCGAAGAGTAGATGCCGGGTTCGGTGATGGGACGCATCACCATGCCCATACCCGTCACCACCGCCTGATCGCAAATTTCCATATGGCCATTGATCACGCTGGCGCCACCGATCTGGCAATAACGGCCAATCTTGAGGCTACCGGCCATGATAACACCACCGGCGACTGCTGTATTGTCACCAATCATGACGTTGTGCGCAATCTGGCACTGGTTGTCGATAATCACGCCGCTGGCGATCACCGTATCGTCCAACGCCCCGCGGTCGATGGTGGTGCATGCCCCGATCTCGACGTGATCGCCGATGCGTACGCTGCCTAGCTGCGGGATTTTCACCCAGTTACCACGCTCGTTGGCGTAGCCAAAACCATCACTGCCGATCACCGTACCCGACTGTACCAGGCAGTGTGCGCCGATCTCGACCTGGTGGTAGACGCTGACATTGGCCCACAGACGGGTCGCAGCACCGATCTTGGCAAACTTACCGATGAAACAGCCCGCGCCGATAATCGCCCCATCGCCTAACTCCACGCCCTCTTCGATCACCGCATTGGCACCGATAGCGACATTCGCCCCCAGCTTGGCCGTCGGATCGATCACCGCGCTCGGCGCGATACCGCTCGCCGGTTGTGGCGTACTGTCCATCAATTGCGCCATCAACGCGTAGGTCAGGTAGGGGTTCTTCACGACCAGCGCCGAGGTAGGGCAATAAGCCAGATCCGCTTGCGTCAACACCACGGCGCCGGCCTGGCAGGCAGCCAATTGCTCACGGTAGCGGCTGTTGGACAGGAAAGTAATCTGGTTCGCTTGTGCTGAATGCATCGACGCCACGCCGGTGATGACGAGATCGCCATCACCGTGTAGCTCGGCATTCAACTGCTGAGCAAGGTCAGCCAGTCGAATTGAAGCCATGCCTTATTTAACCTGTTTCAATACTTGAGCAGTGATATCGTCAGACGGCTGAGAGTAGGCCAACGCGTTGGCGTCGATCACCATGTCATAGCCTTTATCTTTCGCCACGCTGCGGACGGCATCCTGGATGCGGCTCAACAGCTTGTTGCGTTCTTCCATCTGGCGACGACGATTGTCCTGTTCGAAGGCTTGTGCCTTGCGGGCGAAGGTTTCACGCTGTGCCGCGATATCCTTCTCCAGCTTGCTGCGCTCGCTGGCCTTCATCGTGGAGCCATCGCGCTGCAAACGCTGCATCTTCGTCTGCAAATCGCGCTCCATCCCTTGTAGTTCGGTCGCGCGGCTCTTGAACTCGCTCTCCAACTGCTTCGCCACCGTTTCGCGTTGTGGCAATTGCTGGAAAATGCTAGCAACGTTAACAGAGGCAATTTTTTCAGCAGCTTGCACGTTGGCAGAGACAGCCATTGCGACGCCCAATCCCGCTGCATATAACCACTTTTTCACTTTGAACTCCTTACCATCACCTAGTTGTGTCAATGACACGTCACTGCACAGGCGCCGACCCATCGTGTCTCACCACGTCCAGAGAAAAGAACGCGCTGAGCGGAGCGTATGCAAAAAGGGAGCGGATGCGATCCCGCACCTTTATACCCAGAGACGCGCGCTGACGGCCTCACCGCCCCGATACGCCTCTCTCTGATATAGCGTAGCCGATTACCAAGTCTTACCAATGTTAAACTGGAACTGCTCCGACTTATCGCCTTCATACTTCTTAAACGGTTGAGCGTAAGAGAACACCAACGGACCGAGCGGTGACATCCACTGCAACGCCACACCAGCGGACATGCGCACATTGGTCGCCTTGCTGTAGTCCGGCAGAGTCGGATAGGCCGTATGATCCCAGTTGGTATCCCATACGGTACCGGCATCCATAAACACAGAGGTGCGCAGGGAGTTAGCATACTGCTCGCTGACGAACGGCGTCGGGGTGATCAGCTCCAGGCTGGCGACCGCCATAGCGTTACCGCCTACCGCATCGTTGTCGCCGGTCTTGTTCTGATCCACACTGCCATTACTGTTCAGGTAGACCGCCTTCGGCCCGATGTTGTTCGACTGGAAACCGCGTACGGTGCCTGAACCACCGGCATAGAAGTTCTCATAGAACGGCATCTCTTTACCGCCGAAGCCATTACCGTAGCCCAGACGGGTCCGTCCTAATACCACCCAGGTACGATCCTGGTTGATCGGGAAGTAGCTCTGGCTGTCGAAGGTCAGCTTGTAATATTCGTTGTCGGAGCCCGGCAGGGTGATCTTACCGTTCAACGAGGCCTTGTTGCCGGCTGTCGGGAAGAAACCGCGATCCAGGTTGTTATAGGACCAGCCAGCCGTCCAAGTGTAATCGTTCGCCTTATAGCTCGCGCTGTTGCTATCACTCGGATTCTGACCGACGGAGCGCAAATAACGCCACATCGCCACCTGCGGCTGCATGTCAGACAGGTCGTTATGCACGTAGCCCAGGCCGGTGCGCAACGAGTTGTTTTCGTTAATCGGGAAACCTAAGGTACCGTCGAACCCATAGCTGCTGTTGGTGTAATCAGACAGATCGGCGTCGTTAGCCTTAAAGTCGTTGTAGAACAGACGGCCACCCAGGCTGACCCCGTTCACCGTAAAGTACGGGTCGGTCAACGATAGCTCGGCATAGGTCTGGTAGTCGTTCTTGGTGCCGTTGATCGCCACCACGTTACCGGTGCCTAGCCAGTTATCCTGCTGTACCCCGACCTGGAAGCTAACACCGCTCTCGGTACCGTAGCCGATACCGAAGTTGAAGCTACCGGTGTTGCGTTCCTTGACCTTGTAGATCACATCGACCTGATCCGGTGTCCCCGGCACGCGTTGAGTCTCGACATCGACGTTTTCGAAATAGCCGGTACGATTCAGACGCTCTTTACCCTGTTCGACTTGATCGCTCCCCAGCCAGGCGCCCTCCATCTGACGCATCTCACGGCGCAGCACCGCGTCTTTACTGGTGTCGTTGCCGACGAAGCGGATCTGACGCACATAGTAACGGTGACCGGCATCGATATTCATATGCAGGATAACGGTCTTATCCTTGTCATTGATCTCCGGCTGCGTCTGTACCCGTGGGTAGGCATAGCCGTAGCGGCCCAGTAACTGTTTAATCTGGTCTTCCATCTTGGTAACCTTGGCGCCGTTATACAGCTCGCCCGGCTCCACCTTGGTCAACCGGCTGATCTCAGCGCTGTAGCCCGCCATATTGCCGGTCACATCCACCCCTTGCAGCTTATACTGATCGCCTTCGCTGATGTTGATGGTGATGTAGATCCCTTTCTTATCCGGCGTCAGGCTGACCTGGGTCGAATTAATAGCAAAACGCGCATAACCGCGATCCAGATAGTAGCTGCGCAGCGCCTCAAGGTCGCCGGCCAGCTTCTGCTTCTGATACTTACGGTCGGCCATCAAGTTCCACCACGGGACATCGTCGCGCAGTTGGAAGTGCCCCAGCAGTTCGGCACTGCTGAAGGCATGGTTACCGACGATGTTGATCTGCTGGATCTGGGCTGATTTACCTTCGGTAAAGACCAGCTTCAAATCCACACGATTACGCGGCAACGGCGTCACCACCGCCTTCACGGTGGCGTTGTATTTACCGACGCTGTAGTAGAAATCCTCCAGCCCCTTCTCGATGCTGGATAGGGTGGTGCGATCCAACGCCTCGCCGACGCGAACCCCGGAAGCCTCCAGGTTCTGTTTCAGCATCTCATCCTTCACCGACTTATTGCCTGAGAAGGTGATGCTGGCGATAGTCGGCCGTTCCTTAACCTGTACGATCAGATTATTGCCATCCCGCAGGACACGCACATCCTCGAAGTTTCCGGTGGCATACAGTGCGCGGATGGTATTACTCAAATCCTCGTCCGAGACGGTATCGCCCACGCGAACCGGCATGTTAAGTAACGCCGCACCGACGGCGACCCGTTGCAGTCCTTCGAAATGAATATTTTTCACTACGAAACCATCTGCACCGTATACGGTTGCGCTGCCAAACAGCAGCGACGCTAAGAGCAACTTTTTCATCGCCATCGTTGTTATGCGTTCTTCCTAACAATCCCGCGCATCAAAGTCGCGAGAAATCATTGAAAAGTGCAAGCCCCATAAACAGCATCAGCAAAATCGTGCCGATGCGATAGCCGAAAGCCTGAACTCGCTCGGAC
The DNA here is from genome assembly GCF_000474215.1 of Edwardsiella hoshinae NBRC 105699 = ATCC 33379. Classification (GTDB taxonomy): domain Bacteria; phylum Pseudomonadota; class Gammaproteobacteria; order Enterobacterales; family Enterobacteriaceae; genus Edwardsiella; species Edwardsiella hoshinae. The sequence goes on from NZ_BAUC01000026.1 coordinate 46,385, forward strand.
ACCGGCCCGCCCTTGAGCTTTTCCAGCGCAAGAAACAGCAGATGTCCCCCATCAAGAACCGGTAAGGGAAACAGGTTGATGATCCCCAAGTTAACGCTGATCAGCGCTAAAAACATCAGGTAATACACCAAGCCATACTCGGCCGCCGCCCCCGCCCCCTGTGCAATGGAGAGAGGACCGCCCAGATTGTTTAACTTAACATCACCGGTAATCAGTTTACCCAACATGGAGACCGTCAGCTTCATCAGCTGCCAGGTCTTATCCGTCGCCTGATACAGTGCCACGAAAGGCCCGTACTGACGAATAGTTTTATACTCTTCTGGCAACGGGATCACTTGGGGCACCACGCCGGCGAATCCCTGTTCTTGGCCGCGCGCCACGCGCCGACTCTCCGGCGTTAACGCCAGCGTCAACGGGCTACCGTTCCGCTCGACCGTCAACGCCAATGTCCGCCCAGGATTATCCCGGATCAGCAGGGCAAAATCACGCCAACCACTAATCGAATCGCCATTGACTTTAACGATCCTGTCCCCTACTTGTAAACCCGCTTTCTGCGCCGCCGCCCCCTTTTGTAGCCCGGCGACCACCGGCTCGATGGTCGGCCCACGCGGAATCATCCCCAACGATACCACCGGGTCCTGGCGATCCGGGTCGAAACGCCAGTCGCTGAGGTCGAGCCGCTTCGTCGTGGCCACATCGCTAGCGAAAGGCCCGACAGCGAGAGTGGTTGAACGATCGCCGATCTGCCCGACCAAGGCCAAGCGCACCGACTCCCAGTCCGGAGTATCGACACCGTCAACCGCCTTCAGTTCCATTCCCGGCTCAATATGGGCGGCAGCGGCGATAGATCCGGGGGTAACCTCGGCGATGACCGGACGCACACTGGGCACGCCGATGACGAACACCAGCCAATAGGCGACGATGGCAAACAGGAAGTTAGCGATAGGGCCTGCGCTGACGATCGCGGCGCGTTGCGCCACGCTCTTGTTGTTAAACGCCTGATGGCGTAGCTCGGGCGAGACGTGCTCGACGCGCTCGTCCAGCATCTTAACGTAGCCACCTAGGGGAATCAGCGCGATGACGAACTCGGTTCCTCGGCGATCGACACGACGCCATAGCGCCTTGCCGAAACCGATGGAAAAGCGCTCGACGCGCACACCACAGCGGCGAGCCACCCAGAAGTGACCGAACTCGTGCACGGTGATCAGTATGCCTAACGCCACCAGGAACGCCGGCAATCCCCACAGGATGTTACTCATCGCCTCTCCCTCACCGAGTTAAGCCTGGCCGAACACCAGGAGCATCAAACAGGCAAAGACCGGCACGGCGGCCGTCAAACTGTCGATACGATCCAGCACACCACCATGACCGGGGATCAAATGGCTACTGTCTTTAATCCCGGCCTCACGCTTAAACATACTCTCGGTCAGATCACCCAATACCGAGGCCAGCGCGGCGATCACGGAACAGATCAGCAGAATGCGGACATCAATATCCAGCGGGGCATAGCGGCCGAACAGCCATGAGATCAGCGCCGAGGTGATCAGCCCCCCGATCAATCCCTCCCAGGTCTTTCCTGGCGAGACCTTCGGTGCCAGCTTGTTCTTACCGAACAGCTTGCCGAAGATATAAGCGCCGGAGTCGGCGCCCCAGACCAGCAACATGACATAGAGCAGCCACCAGGCGCCGCGGTAGTGGTTCGTCTCGTAACCATACTGACGTAACGCGACCATCCCCCAGAAGAACGGCAGGATGGTGACGACACCGAACAGCACCTTGATCAGCCGTGAATTGCGCCACCAACCGGCAGAGCGGGGATAGAAAAAAACCAGGAACAACGCCAGTAGCCACCAGCCAGCGGCGGCCCATAACGACCCCGCGATCAGCGGTAAATGTACACTACGGTTAAACTCGGGCATCCCCAGCAGCATCGCCGCCAGTACTAACCCGCAGATTACGGCGCCCCAGATGCGCTGATGACGGTTCGCGAACCCCGCCAACTGCCCCCACTCCCAGGCGGCCAACATACACACGGCGAGTGTCACCAGCGAGAAGCCCAGTGGCGGCAGCAAAAAGAGTGCGGCGATGACCACCGGGACCAAAATTAATGCAGTTATAATTCGTGACTTCAGCAAAGGTTCCCCCTATGACGCCGCGGCGGCGTTGATAGGCGTGGTACCCCCGAAGCGACGCTCTCGTTGTGCAAATGCATTCAGCGCACCTTCAAAGGTTGTTTCATCAAAATCAGGCCACAGTACATCGGTAAAATAAAACTCTGAATACGCAATTTGCCATAACAGAAAGTTACTCACGCGATGTTCGCCCCCGGTGCGGATCACCAGATCCACGGCATCCTGGTCATGCAAGCATATCTGCTCGCCCAGCATCGCTTCCGAGATCGCTTCCGGCGCTAACGTCCCCTGCTGAACCTGCTCCGCCAGCGCTCTCACACCTTGCACGATGTCCCAACGCCCACCATAGTTGGCAGCGATGTTCAGGGTCAAACCGTCATTCGCCACCGTCATCTGTTCGGCGCGACGAATGCGCTCCTGGAGACGCGGCGAAAAGCGACTGATATCGCCAATCACCCGTAGGCGTACCTGGTGTTTATGCAGCCGCTTGACTTCACTATCCAGTGCCCGGACAAATAACTCCATCAGTGCCGACACTTCCTGTTGTGGCCGATTCCAGTTTTCGCTGCTAAAGGCATATAACGTCAACGCCCGTATTCCCCGGGCAACGGCAAAACGCACTGCACAGCGTACCGACTTCACGCCGGCCTTATGTCCGAATACACGCATTTTACCCTGACGCTTAGCCCAACGGCCGTTGCCGTCCATGATAATCGCTACATGTCGGGGAACCGGGGCCGCGTCGTTCATCACAGTTGGTTGTGTGGATGACATACGTGTAAATTTTTCCTCAACGAGCCAGCAGGAGGGGCCGTAACTGCGCCGTATCGCCGCGCCTAATCCTGTCGCAACGGCGATGCCTGCGTAAAAAAGCCGTGTATTAGCACGGCTACCCAATAATCCTAATCCTCTCTATGCGCTGCGCCCAATGGCGCCCTGCATAGGGGACAATCCCGAGCTTCTTTCCCGCAGCGAGATGTCGGCACCCAAAAAAACTGGCGCAGACTATATCATCATGCCGTTAGCGCCACAAATCAGCACACTCGGCAAGACGAAATTAGCGGGAAAAACGTTGGCCCATAGCCTGGGCCGCCCGACGCGCCGCCTGATCGATCGCCAGCACCGCCTCCACGCTGGTCGGTTCGTCGCAACGCAGTTGCTCCACCACCTCACGGTTCAAGCGAGCGATATCGGTAAAGCGTAGACGCCCTTCCAAGAAGGCGGCAACGGCAATCTCATTCGCCGCGTTCAGCGCCGTCGTCGCCGCCTGCCCCTCAGCGAAGGCATCGATCGCCAACTGAAGGCAAGGATAGCGCGCCATATCCGGCGCCTCAAAGCTCAGCGCGCCCATGCGACAAAAATCCAGCGGCGCCACGCCGCTTGGCACCCGCTCAGGGTAGGCCATCGCATGCGCGATCGGCGTACACATATCCGGATTGCCCAACTGGGCGATCACACTACCGTCACGGTAGCGCACCATGGAGTGGATCACCGATTGCGGATGGATGATCACCTCCATCTCCTCCGCCGAGGCGTTAAATAACCAGCGTGCCTCGATGTACTCCAAGCCCTTATTCATCATGGTCGCGGAATCGACCGAGATCTTACGTCCCATCGACCAATTGGGATGGGCGCAGGCCTGCGCGGGGGTCACCGCATCGAACTCGGCCAGCGACAGCTGACGTAGCGGCCCGCCCGAGCCGGTTAACACGATACGCGTCACCCCATGCTGGTGCAGACAAGCCGATCCCAATTGCTGCTGCACCGCGCTCGGCAGACTCTGAAAAATGGCGTTGTGTTCGCTGTCGATAGGCAATAACTGCGCCTGACTATGCGCCAGGGCATCCATAAACAGGCGACCACAGGTCACCAACGCCTCTTTATTGGCCAGCAACACCCGCTTATTGGCACGGATGGCCGCCAAGGTCGGCAGCAAACCGGCGGCCCCGACGATGGCGGCCATAACCTGATCGACCTCATCCAAGGCGGCGAGCTCACAGGCGGCACGCTCACCGCTCATCACGGCGATCGTATCCAGCCCGGCTTCAAACAGGCGCTGGCGCAACGCGCTGGCCGCACATTCATCGGCCATACAGACATAACGGGGGGAAAATTCACGGCACTGTTGCAACATGACGTCGACGTTCTTGCCTGCGACCAGCGCCACGACGCGGAACGCGCCGGGATTGGCTCGCACCACCGCCAGCGTACTGGTGCCGATGGAGCCAGTTGAACCTAGAATGGTCAGTTTCTTCATGAGGATACTCTGAATAACTGGAGCAAATCGTTACAGGATACGCTAAGCCAGCGCCACTCCCCAGCACATTTTGCACCGCCACCAGCGTGGCGTACACCCAAACTCCGTGACCCTAAAAGCAAAAGCGCCGCCGAAGCGACGCTTATCACCGATCCCACAAACGCCCACCCCGTCACGGCCGCCAGCGGAGGCGACCACATCCAGCGGTGTATGGGCCGTGGATCATGATGGCGCGATTAGAACTCCATCAGTTCTTTTTCTTTATCCGCCAAGGCAGCGTCGATCTTCTTGATCATCTGATCGGTGATCTTCTGAATATCGTCTTGAGACTTGCGATCTTCGTCTTCACTGATCGCTTTGTCTTTCAGCAGCGCCTTCACCTTATCGTTCGCATCGCGACGTACGTTACGTACGGAGACGCGGCCAGACTCCGCTTCAGAGCGCACCAGCTTGATCAGATCCTTACGGCGCTCTTCCGTCAGCGGCGGCAGCGGGACACGGATCACAGTACCGGCAGAAGAGGGATTCAGGCCCAGATCGGAGGTCAGGATGGCTTTCTCGATGGCACCAGACATGCTGCGATCGAATACGGTCACCGCCAGCGTACGGGAATCTTCCGCCACGATGTTCGCCAACTGACGCAACGGCGTCGCCGCGCCGTAGTACTCGACCTGGATACCGTCGAGCAGGTTCGGATGCGCACGACCGGTGCGGATTTTGCTAATGTTGCCCTTGAATGACTCGACGCATTTTTCCATGCGCGTTTCGGCATCTTTTCTGATTTCGTTGATCACGTTGCGAACCCTTGAAAACGGTGATGGTGGTTAAAGAGAGAATTGTGCACCAAAGGCCAAGCGCTTTTCAATGCGGCCAGCACAATACAATACGGCAGCCGGACGCACCAGCTGTCCCACACGCACACTGCGCATTACTTGGTGATCAGCGTACCTTCTTTTTCGCCCATCACGACGCGACGCAGCGCACCCGGTTTGTTCATATTAAATACACGGATCGGTAAGTTATGATCGCGTGCCAGCGTGAAGGCCGCCAAATCCATGACCTTCAGCTCTTTCTCCAGGACATCCTGGTAACTCAATTGCTCATACAGCGTCGCATCCGGATCCTTCATCGGATCGGCGGAGAACACGCCATCGACCTTGGTCGCCTTCAGTACCACGTCGGCCTCGATCTCTATCCCACGCAGACAAGCAGCGGAGTCTGTGGTGAAGAACGGATTGCCAGTCCCGGCGGAGAAGATCACCACACGGTTGTTACGCAGTAGGCTGATGGCCTCGGCCCAGCTGTAGTTGTCGCACACCCCGTTCAACGGAATAGCCGACATCAGACGCGCGTTGACATAGGCACGGTGCAGCGCATCACGCATCGCCAAGCCATTCATCACCGTCGCCAGCATCCCCATATGGTCGCCGACCACACGGTTCATCCCTGCCTGTGCCAAGCCAGCGCCGCGGAACAGGTTGCCACCGCCGATCACCACCCCCACCTGAACGCCGAGTTCCACCAGCTCTTTGACCTCCTGCGCCATGCGGTCCAGCACGCTCGCGTCGATGCCAAAACCTTCTGAGCCTTGCAGAGCTTCGCCGCTCAGCTTAAGCAGGATACGCTGGTAAACGGGTTTGGAATTGGTTGCCATGGTGTTCGAGTCCTAAAGAAACAGTCAATAAATTAGTCGGAGGTATTTCAATGTACGGTCTGTACCTCGGACCGCTCATTGAAGTAAGTCTGGCCGAATAAAACAGAACCGCCTCACGGCGGCTCTGTGATGAAAGGGGATTAGGCCCCTTTAGACATCGCGGCCACTTCGGCAGCGAAGTCGCTTTCCACTTTCTCGATACCTTCGCCCACTTCGAAGCGAATGAAGCCGGTGACGTCGGCGTTGTGCTCTTTCAGCAACTGGCCAACGGTCTTGCTCGGATCCATGACGAAGCTCTGACCGGTCAGAGACACTTCACCGGTGAACTTACGCATACGGCCTTCAACCATCTTCTCGGCGATTTCGCGCGGCTTGCCAGACTGCATGGCGATGTCCAGCTGGATCTGGTGCTCGTGAGCCACCACGTCTGCCGGTACGTCTTCCGGTTTAACATATTCCGGCTTGCTAGCAGCGATGTGCATGGCGATGTGCTTGATCAGCTCGTCGTCGGCACCGGTCGCGGCAACCATAACGCCGATGCGTGCGCCGTGGCTGTAGGTACCCAGCAGCTCACCGCTCAGCTCAGCTACGCGGCGGATGTTGATGTTTTCACCGATCTTAGCGACCAGCTGAGTACGCTGTTCTTCGAACTTCGCTTTCAGCGCGTCGATGTCGATGATTTTGTCAGCCAGGGCGGCGTTAGCCACTTCGTCGGCGAAGGCTTTGAAGCCAGCGTCTTTCGCCACGAAGTCGGTCTCGCAGTTCATCTCAACGATGATGCCGTATTTACCGTCAGCGGAAACCTTGGTCAGGATCACGCCTTCAGCGGCAACGCGACCGGCTTTCTTGGCCGCTTTGGCCTGACCGGATTTACGCATGTTGTCGATGGCCAGCTCGATGTCGCCGTTCGCTTCAACCAGTGCTTTTTTGCACTCCATCATGCCTGCGCCAGTACGCTCACGCAGTTCTTTTACCAGGGAGGCGGTAATTTCAGCCATTCTATTTTCCTCGGTTATCTCACCCAGGGTAGCCCCCTGTGCAAGACGGTTGTTCTAGAGATGAATCTTCGTGGGGTGAGCCACAAAGAAAGGGGGCCATGATAGGCCCCCTAACCAACATATGAATACCTGGTTAATAAGGGCTCCTGCGAGCTGTCCTTATTACTCAGCTTCAGCCATGGTTTCTTCAGCCTGGGAAGCCAGATCCTGAGAACGGCCTTCGCGTACGGCTTCAGCCACAGCGCTCAGGTACAGGGTCACGGCACGGATCGCGTCGTCGTTACCCGGGATAACGAAATCAACGCCGTCCGGATCGGAGTTGGTATCAACGATAGAGAATACCGGGATACCCAGGTTGTTGGCTTCTTTGATGGCGATGTGTTCGTGATCGGCATCGATAACGAACAGCGCGTCCGGCAGACCGCCCATGTCTTTGATACCACCCAGGCTGTTTTCCAGCTTGTCCAGCTCGCGGGTACGCATCAGCGCTTCTTTCTTGGTCAGTTTGTCGAAAGTGCCATCCTGAGACTGAGTCTCCAGATCTTTCAGACGTTTGATGGACTGACGAACGGTTTTCCAGTTGGTCAGCATGCCGCCCAGCCAGCGATGGTTCACGTAGAACTGATCACAGTTCAGGGCTGCGTCTTTTACCGCTTCGCTTGCTGCGCGCTTGGTACCAACGAACAGGATCTTGCCCTTGCGGGAAGCGATCTTGCTCAGCTCAGCCAGAGCGTCGTTGAACATCGGTACGGTTTTCTCAAGGTTGATGATGTGAACCTTGTTACGAGCGCCGAAGATGAACGGCTTCATTTTCGGGTTCCAGTAACGGGTCTGGTGACCGAAGTGAACACCAGCCTTGAGCATATCGCGCATGGAAACAGTTGCCATGATTAGACCTCTATTAAAAAATTGGGGTTATGCCTCCACGTATCCCATGACGCCGACCATCGTCCGCATACGCGTCCGACGGCACCCCGGCACATGTGCCGATACGTGTGTGTTGTTTATGCAAATAACACAAAGTGAGATTTACAGCCTCTGCGCATGCCTCAATAGACATACGGGAACTGCGGCGCGCTTTATACCATAAACCCGCGCCAGACTCCACCTTTTGTTGCATTTTGAACCACGGCACGCGCTGCCATTTGGCAGGGCGAAGCGGGGCTGTTACCATAGAAGACATTGCTTCTCATTGTCGCTACGGCGACCTCCGTGGACAGAATACCTATGGCTATTTCACTGAAAACCCCACAAGACATTGAAAAGATGCGCGTCGCTGGCCGTCTGGCCGCCGAGGTGCTGGAAATGATCGCCCCGCACGTGGTGCCCGGCGTCACCACCGGTGAGCTGGATCGCCTGTGCGATGCGCATATCACCCAGCAGCAGCAGGCCATCTCCGCCTGTCTGGGCTATCACGGCTACCCGAAATCAGTCTGCATCTCCGTCAATGAGGTGGTGTGCCACGGCATTCCCAGCGATGACAAGGTGCTCAAGGATGGCGACATCGTCAACATCGACGTCACCGTGATCAAAGACGGCTGGCACGGCGATACCTCCAAGATGTTTATCGTCGGCAAACCGACCATTCTTGGCGAGCGGCTGTGCCGCGTCGCCCAAGAGAGCCTGTATCTGGCCCTGAAGATGGTCAAACCGGGGATTCGGCTGCGCAGCATCGGTAAAGCCATCCAGAAGTTCGTCGAAAGCAACGGTTTTTCCGTGGTGCGCGAATACTGCGGCCACGGCATCGGCGAAGTGTTCCACGAAGAGCCGCAAGTGCTGCATTACGATGCCGACGACGCTGGCGTGGTGCTCCAACCGGGCATGACCTTCACCATCGAGCCGATGGTCAACGCTGGCGACTACCGTATCCGCTTGATGAAAGACGGTTGGACGGTAAAAACCAAAGATCGCAGCTTGTCCGCGCAGTATGAACATACTATCGTGGTCACCGACAACGGCTGTGAAATCTTGACATTGCGCGCCGAAGAACACGACCTGCCGCGGGTGATCACCCACGACATGAGTGCCCAGTGACGGTGTCTCCCGTCATGCGGGCGCCGTTTTGCGCCGCACAGCGTGAACGCAAGCCGGCTTAATGCCGGCTTTTTTATTGATGGAGTGCCTATGGCTGAGTTACCGCATGGCGCACCGGCGGCGTTCCCCCCCGTCTCGCCGGATGCCCTGCCCGCCGACGCGCTAAACTGCGCCGGCCTGAAACCTCACATGGAACAGCTGCGCCAATGGTTGAATGACGCCTTCCTGCGCGGTGAAAGCGCCGAGTCACTGGTGGCGGCACGGAGCCATTACCTCGATCGCCTCTTAGTGCGTCTATGGCGCCATTATGGCTTCGATCAGCATTCTGGCCTGGCACTGATCGCCGTCGGCGGCTATGGCCGCGCAGAGCTCCACCCGCTGTCGGACATCGACCTGCTGCTACTCGCGGCCAAGGCGCCGGACGAGGCCCTGGCCCAACGCATCGGCATGCTGATTACCCTGCTATGGGATCTGCGCCTGGAGGTTGGCCACAGCGTACGTACCCTGGACGAGTGCCTGAGCGAGGGACTGGCGGATCTCAGCGTCGCCACCAACTTGATCGAATCCCGCCTGCTATGCGGCGACGTCGCCCTCTTTCTCCAACTGCAAAAACGTCTGTTTAGCGACGACTTTTGGCCCTCGCCACGCTTCTTTCACGCCAAACTGGACGAACAACGCGAGCGTCACCAGCGCTATCACGGCACCAGCTATAACCTGGAGCCGGATATCAAAGCCAGCCCGGGTGGATTGCGCGACATTCACACCCTGCTTTGGGTCGCCCATCGCCACTTCGGCGCCACCTCCTTCGATGAAATGGTCGGTTTCGGCTTTCTGACGGAGGCTGAACGCGACGAACTGAACGAATGCCGCAGCTTCCTGTGGCGTATCCGTTTCGCCCTGCATCTGGTGCTCAACCGCTATGACAACCGCCTGCTGTTCGACCGTCAGCTCAGTGTGGCACATCTGCTCGGCTATCAGGGCGAAGGTAACCAACCTATCGAGCAGATGATGAAGGCGTTCTACCGCATGACTCGGCGGGTACGCGAGCTGAACCAGATGCTGTTGCAACTCTTTGACGAGGCGATCCTGGCGTTAAATACCCACGAGAAGCCGCGCCTCTTGGACGACTATTTCCAATTACGTGGCACGCTGATCGATCTGCGCGATCCCGACACGTTTACCCACGATCCGGTGATCATTTTGCGCCTGTTCTATGCCATGGCACGCAATCCGGAGATCAGCGGGATCTACTCCACCACCCTGCGTCAGTTACGCTACGCACGCCGGCACCTGACACAGCCACTGTGCGCGCTGCCGGAGGCCCGTAGCCTGTTTATGGCTATCCTGCGCCATCCCGGCGCGGTACGGCGGGCATTGTTGCCGATGCATCACCACAGCGTGCTGTGGGCCTATATGCCGCAGTGGGGCAACATTGTCGGCCAGATGCAGTTCGACCTGTTCCATGCCTACACCGTGGATGAGCACACCATGCGCCTACTGCTCAAACTGGAGAGCTTCGCCGACCACGATAATCGCCAACGTCACCCGCTCTGTGTCGAGCTCTATCCGCGCCTGCCACAACCCGAACTGCTGCTGCTCGCCGCCCTATTCCATGACATCGCCAAAGGGCGCGGCGGCGACCACTCCTTGCTCGGAGCCGACGATGTGTTAGAGTTCGCCCGGCTACACGGGTTAAACACGCGCGAAACGCAACTGGTCGCCTGGCTGGTACGCTGTCACCTGCTGATGTCGGTCACCGCCCAGCGCCGCGACATTCAAGATCCCGAGGTGATCCGCCACTTTTGCAGCGAGGTGCACAGCGAAACCCGACTGCGCTACCTGTTGTGCCTGACGGTGGCCGACATCTGCGCGACCAACGAGAACCTGTGGAACAGTTGGAAACAGAGCCTGCTACGTGAACTGTTCTTCGCCAGCGAAAAACAGCTGCGTCGCGGTACACACAGCAGCCCAGACATGCGCGAACGGGTACAACACCATCGTCTGCAAGCGCTGGCGTTGCTGCGGATGGACCACATCGACGAACCGACGCTGATGCGCATCTGGAGTCGCTGCCGTGCTGACTACTTTCTGCGCCACACGCCCAATCAACTGGCCTGGCACGCCCGTCACTTGCTGCATCACGACGGCAGCGGGCCCCTGGTGTTGGTCAGCCAACACGCCAGCCGGGGCGGCACCGAGATCTTCATCTACAGTCCCGACCGCCCCTATCTGTTCGCCGCCGTCGCCGGCGAGTTGGATCGGCGTAACCTCAGCGTACATGATGCGCAAATCTTCACCAATCGCGACAACTACGCCATGGATACCTTCGTGGTGCTCGAACCGGACGGCCGTCCGTTGGCGCTCGATCGGCACCATACTATCCGGCGCGCCCTGGAACAGGCGCTGACCCAACCGAGTTATCAACCGCCACGCGTACGTCACGCCCCGGCGCGTCTGCGTCACTTCAACGTCCCGACGGAAGTAAGCTTCCTGCCAGCGCATAATGCTCGGCGCAGCTACATGGAGTTAGTGGCGCTCGACCGTCCCGGGCTGCTGGCGCGTATCGGTGAGATCTTCGCCGAACTGAGATTGTCGCTGCATGGCGCGCGCATTACCACCATTGGCGAACGGGTCGAGGATCTATTTATCCTGGCTGATGGCGAACGGCGTGCATTAACGCCTGAAATGCAGCAGGCGTTGGCGCAACGGTTGACAGAAACCCTGCTTAGCGCCGATAAAGAGTAAGTTTTTTTGCTTACCTGCCACGTACGCCGTGCGGCGCGGCAGGCGGATCCATCTCACGAGGGGAAAATAGACAGGATGCAGCAGTTACAGACGTTAATTGAGAATGCCTTTGAACGCCGTGCGGAGATCACCCCGGCCAACGCCGATGCACTTACCCGCTCAGCGGTCGAGCAAGTCATCGCCCTGCTCGATAGCGGCGCTCTGCGCGTTGCCGAAAAGATCAATGGCGAATGGGTGACCCATCAGTGGCTGAAGAAGGCGGTACTGCTCTCATTCCGCATCAACGATAATCGCCTGATGGAAGGGGCCGAAACCCGCTTCTACGACAAGGTACCGATGAAGTTCGCCGACTACGATGAGGCCCGTTTCCAGCGTGAAGGCTTCCGCGTGGTACCGCCGGCCTCGGTACGCCAAGGGGCCTATATCGCCCGTAACACCGTGTTGATGCCCTCCTATGTCAATATCGGCGCTTATGTCGATGAGGGAACCATGGTCGATACCTGGGCCACCGTGGGCTCCTGTGCGCAGATCGGTAAGAACGTCCACCTCTCCGGCGGTGTTGGTATCGGCGGCGTATTGGAGCCGTTGCAGGCGAATCCGACCATCATCGAAGACAACTGCTTCATCGGCGCCCGCTCGGAGGTGGTCGAAGGGGTGATCGTCGAGGAGGGCTCCGTTATCTCAATGGGCGTATTCATCGGCCAGAGCACCAAGATCTACGATCGTGAAACCGGCGAGATCCACTACGGTCGCGTTCCGGCCGGCTCGGTGGTCGTCTCCGGCAACCTGCCCGCTAAAAACGGCGCTTATAGCCTGTACTGTGCGGTCATCGTCAAGAAAGTCGACGCCAAGACACGCGGCAAGGTCGGCATCAACGAACTGCTGCGTACCATCGATTAAGTACACATCGGGGCGGGTAACCTCCGCCCCGCTCCCCCACTGAATGCGGGAGAACGCGCATAACGGCGCACAGAACACATTTTTTTCGCCAATAATCGCTACGCTAAGAAAAGCAACACCCGCGATGCAAGCGTTTTCATTCCCCGCGCCCTGCCGCCGAGCCGGGGCGGAGGGAATGCAGACTCACCGTACGCATTATTTCACGTAACGCATTAAAGGTGCCGCTATGTATGACAACCTGAAAAGTCTGGGGATCACCCAACCGGAAGAGATCGATCGCTATAGTCTGCGTCAGGAGGCCAATAACGACATTCTGAAGATCTATTTTCGCAAGGATAAGGGCGAGTTCTTTGCCAAAAGCGTCAAGTTTAAATACCCACGCCAGCGCAAGACCGTATTGAGCGATAATGACAGCCAGGGGATGCGTGAAATCAGCGAGATCAGCCCCAATCTGCGTTATGTGATCGAGGAACTGGATCGCTTATGCCTGCGCGATCGGCAGGAAGAGGATCTGAAGCGCAAGATCCTCGACGATCTCCGCCACCTTGAGAGTGTGGTCGCCAACAAGATCGCCGAGATCGAGGCCGATTTAGAAAAACTGGCAGGCAAGTAAGCTAAGCGCGCGGCGCGGCCGACCGACGGGTGCCGCGCCGTCTCGTCCGAACAGAACAACGCGGCGACGGCCTCAATCCACCAGCAGACGCGCCCACTCCCCCACCCAAGGTGAGGTGACGGTTTCCGGCTCCGGCGCGCTCTGCGCGTCCACTTCCAATACGTCGCCCAGGCGCGTCGCGCCCTGTTCCTGCAATAAGCTATCGACCCGATGCCCGGCGCCGCAGAAGTGGGTAAATCCGCGATCGCCTAAGGCGATCACGCCATAACGCAGCCCACGCTGCTCACCGTAAGCGTCGCGCAGTGCGCTGAACAACGGTGCCAGCGTATCCGGCAGATCCCCCTGCCCGGTGGTCGAGGTCACCACCAGTACGTGCTGGTCAGCGAACTGCTGCCAATCGCTCAGCGTCCCTTCTTCAAATAGGCTGACCGTGTGACCCTGCTGTTGCAAAATAGCTTGTGCCTCTTCCGCCACCATCAAGGCGTTACCGTATACGGTGCCGACAAAAATACCCACTTGCGCCATCGCCTACTCCTTCTTTCAGGCTTGTTGTTCGATGTCTGTCTCGGCTCTATCCTGAGGGCAATCGGGCGTAAACTCAACCCGATCAAGTTCAGGGAGATAGGCCTGCCAACCCAATCCATCCATCAGTTTCTGCCAACGCCAGTCCAGCCCCGCCCGTAGGCACAGCGCCTCGCCGCTCACCGGGTGCGTCAAACGCAACTCACTGGCGTGTAGCATTAAACCGGCCGTGCCGAAGTGTGCGGCCACACCGCGGTTCTGACGCAAATCGCCATGGGCGGTATCACCGATGATCGGATGACGCAGGTGTGCCATATGGCGACGGAGTTGGTGCTTGCGCCCCGTCTGGGGCGTCAACTCAATCAGGCTAAAGCGGGCGGTCGGGTAGCGGCCAATGGCCAGCGGCACCTCTGCGGTCGCTAGCGCGCGATAATAGGTCTGCGCAGGCTGTGGCGCACGCTCGGCAGAGCGAAAACGGTCGGCGATCTTATCCAATTCGGGCGTCAGCGGATAATCGAGCAACGCCTCGCCGTGCAGATAACCGCGCACCACCGCATGATAGACTTTGTGGATCTGGTGCTGCTCGAACTGCTGCGCCAAGGCACGAGCCACTTCGCTCGACAACCCCAGCAACAGCACGCCAGAGGTCGGGCGATCCAGACGATGTACGGTATACACATGGCGACCAAGCTGGTCGCGCACCGTCTGCATCACCACCACCTTCTCCTTACGATCCAGCCAACTGCGGTGCACTAGCCAGCCAGCGGGCTTATTGATCGCCACCAGATGCTCGTCCTGATAAATAATTTCCATCCCGATACCCGACAAAAAGAAAAAACGCGCCACCTTAGCGCATAACCTGCCGACGCGGCAATCGACGCCCATCTTGTTAGCCCGGCGCGGCATGGCGTTGACGCCGCCTGACGCGCCGATCGTGCGCCAGGCGTAAGCCATCTGTCGCTTACGACACCTCGCCGCCGAGATGCGCATCCAGACGTTGCAGCGCCTCCAGCAACGGAGCGATACGGGCCAGATCGTGCTGGTACGCCATTTCGAGGTAGGGGGCGATGGCCATCCGGCGCGGCAATGGGGCGCGGTCGCGCACTAATGCCTGCATGCGAGGCAAAAAGATCCATTGCAGCCATTCGCTCGCCGCGAGGGTATCGACGCAAAAGGGCTCCTGACTGGCGAGCGCCTCGGCACTCGGCGCCTGTGCTTGCCACAGGGCGAGTGAGCGCAGTTGGCTTTCGATCTGACTTAGGTGGGCGTGTACGATGGCGTAATCACTCATCACGGACTCTCTCAACAAGCGGGGAAGAAAAGGCGCGCAGCATACCACCGACGGCGCGGCGCGAAAACGGCCGCGCGCAGCATAGAGGACGATCACAGGGGGGCAGGCAATCATGCCGCAATAAAGAGAGGGGGGTACCGCTCAGCGATACCCCCCGATTCGTTTTATAGCAGTCCCGCTACACAACGTGCTCCCTGCTCATCCTTGAAAACTTTTCCTAACGGTGTTCCTTTACCGGACACTCCCTTGCCTGCATCCCTTCACCACCCTGGCGAGATCCTTCAGTCATCCTGACACATCGGTCATCCAAACCGACTCTCACTCTCCTTCCTGGAGGTGTCCCTTATTTCATCCTGAAATATCCTGACCGGCATCCTGCGGTACATCCGTTATCGCCCATCCTGGGCGGGTCCTCGCCTCATCCTGAGACAACATCATCCTAATGTGTCCTGACATCCTGGCGACTTCCCTTTCGATGCGATTACTTTCGCCGATTTCAGCACATTTCGCAATGGGGATATTGTCTTACATATGTGGTACTTAGATAATATGTAAACATTAATCTCATGATAACTATCGACTTTACGCGCAAGCTTTAGAAAACAATCGGAAAATAAAACGAGATCTCTTACAGTGCGTGTAAGCGATCTCTCACACGCGCAGGCGGCGTTACCCTACCTCCTGTGCCAAGGGGTGTAATCCCGCCAAGAACTCAACCAGCGTCGGTGCCAAAACCCGCCGCTGCGGGCTGCCAAACTGTTCCAACAACACATTGCCGCTCAGATTGCACAGCGTCACCAGAGTCAGCTCATCCGCCGTGCTGGCTAAAAACAGGGTCGGTGACAACTTCAGGCGTCGCTGGGTGAGCAGATGACCGATCTGGTTTTCCTGTAAACGCCGCAGATCATCGGCACTCCACACCTGCACCAGATCCATCTCGATCTCTTGCCAACGCGCGCGCATGTCGCCGGCATATTGGGTGGTGAAAAACGGCGCCAGATCAGGGTGCAAACGGAGGTCTAATGCCCGACCAATCCCCGCCAGTTCATCCTGGCTACCGGGTTCGGGACGCCAGAAGACACACGCATCGCGGCTATACACCACACAGGGCGATGGGATGCCGTATAGCGCATGACTGCTTGGCCAATCGCCGTGCTGCTGGCGCCATAACGCCAGATAACGCTGGGTGAAGTCGCCCAGGGCGGCGGAAACCTGATGCTCCATATGTTCTCTCTCTCGGTGATGGTAAACTGTGCGGCGCGATGACCGGCCTCGCCGCCGGTCGCTCATTGTACCCTGCTGTCGCCCAGTGCACAGCCGCTTTCATCGACAGGTTAACCGTATGTCATACCAAGAGAACCCGGCGTTGTCCGCCCTCACCCTAGGCAAAGCCACCGAATACCGCGACCAGTACGACGCCTCGCTGTTGCAGGCGGTTCCACGCAGCATGAACCGTGAGCCACTCGGGCTGTATCCCGCCAGTCTGCCGTTCCACGGTGCCGACATCTGGACCCTGTACGAACTCTCTTGGCTGAACGCCAACGGCTTACCGCAGGTCGCCCTGGCAGAGGTTGAATTGGATGCTTACAGCGCCAATCTGATCGAATCGAAGAGCTTTAAGCTGTATCTCAACAGCTTCAATCAGACCCGGTTCGCTGATTGGGAGAGCGTACAGCGCACCCTGCAACGCGATCTGGCACACTGTGCCCAAGGCGGTGTGCACGTCACGCTGCTGCGCCTGACGCAAGTTGAAGGGCAAGCCATCGCCAGCCTGCCGGGCGTCTGCATTGACGATCAGCCGATCACCATCGATAACTACAGTTTCACGGCCTCGCTGCTGGAAAACGCTGCCGATCCCGCCCGTCAGGTCGAAGAGACCCTGGTCAGCCACCTGCTGAAGTCCAACTGCCTGATCACCCATCAGCCGGATTGGGGCTCAGTGATGATCCGTTATCGCGGTGGCGCCATCGATCGCGCGGCATTGCTGCGTTATCTGGTCTCTTTCCGCCATCACAACGAGTTTCACGAGCAGTGCGTCGAACGGATCTTCAACGATATTCAACGCTTCTGCCAACCGCAGGCGCTCACCGTCTACGCCCGCTATACCCGACGCGGTGGACTGGATATCAATCCATGGCGCAGCAATGTCCCCTTCCAGCCGCCTCGCGGGCGTCTGGCACGGCAGTAATTGCGGAGAGCCTTTGATTTTTCGTGTCTTTTTTCCTGATAGCATTGGCAAAACGGCAGGACGCACGGTAAGGTAAAAAAATCGGCGGCAGACAATACGCTGCCCCTAGTTGAGGATTTGGCCGCGCCTACGCGGCGCGCTAACCGCATCGTTAGATGCCTAGGAGAGACTTTGATTACACACATCAGCCCGTTGGGATCGATGGATCTGCTGTCGCAGATGGAAGTGGACATGCTCAAGCGTACCGCCAGCAGCGATCTGTATCGTCTGTTCCGCAACTGTTCCCTTGCCGTGCTCAACTCCGGCGCCAAGACCGATAACAGCCACGAACTGCTGTCTCGCTTTGAATCCTTCGATATCAACGTGCTGCGCCGCGAACGCGGCGTCAAGCTAGAGCTGGTTAACCCGCCGGAGGAGGCCTTCGTCGATGGGCGTATTATCCGCGCCTTACAGGCCAACCTGTTTGCGGTATTACGTGACATCCTGTTCGTCAACGGCCAACTGATGAACGCCCAACGCACTCAGCACGTGGATCTGGAGAATCCAACCATCATCACCAACTTGGTGTTCTCGATACTGCGCAACGCCCGGGCGCTGCACGTCGGTGACGAGCCCAACATGATCGTCTGTTGGGGCGGCCACGCTATCAGCGAGATCGAGTACCAGTATGGCCGCCAGGTCGGCAACCAGTTGGGGCTGCGCGAGCTGAACGTCTGCACCGGCTGCGGACCGGGAGCGATGGAGGCGCCGATGAAGGGCGCCGCCGTCGGCCACGCACAGCAGCGTTACCACGAGGGGCGTTTCATCGGCATGACCGAGCCATCGATCATCGCCGCCGAGCCGCCCAACCCGCTGGTGAATGAACTGATCATCATGCCCGACATCGAGAAGCGCCTGGAGGCCTTCGTCCGTTTCGGTCACGGCATCATTATCTTCCCCGGCGGAGTGGGAACGGCGGAGGAGTTGCTCTACTTATTGGGGATTTTGATGGATCCGGAAAACCGTGATCAGGTCTTGCCGCTGATCCTCACCGGTCCCAAAGAAAGCGCCGACTACTTCCGTGTCTTGGACGACTTCATCGTCAATACATTGGGCGAAACGGCGCGCCACCACTATCAAATCATCATCGACGATCCGGCCGAGGTCGCGCGGCGGATGAAGTTCGCCATGCCACGCGTGAAAGAGAACCGGCGTCAGAGCGGCGACTTCTACAGCTTCAACTGGTCGCTGAAGATCAGTGCCGATTTGCAGATGCCCTTTATGCCGACGCATGACAACATGGCCAACCTCAACTTGCATCCCAACCAGTCACCGGAACAGTTGGCCGCCGCCCTGCGCCGCGCCTTCTCCGGCATCGTCGCCGGCAACGTCAAAGAGGGCGGCATCCGCGCCATCGCCGAGCATGGGCCGTTTAAACTGCATGGCGATGCACAGATGATGCAGCACATGGATCGCCTGCTCCAAGGCTTCGTCGCCCAGCAGCGGATGAAACTGCCCGGTACGGCCTATGTGCCCTGCTATGAAATCGTGCGCTGAGTCGTTTTCCTCATCAGGGGTGGCTCGCCGCCCCGACAATCCGGTTCTACGCCTATGTCTATTCACCTGTTGATCGTCGACGCCCTCAATCTCATCCGCCGCATCCACGCGGTACAAGGCTCACCCTGTCGCGACGCCTGTTGTGCTGCGCTGCATCAGCTATTGAGCCACACCACGCCCAGTCACGCCGTCGCCGTGTTCGATGGTGACGATCGGGCCAACAGTTGGCGTCATCGCTTACTCCCGACCTACAAGGCCGGGCGTCAGGCGATGCCGGATTCGTTAGCCGCAGAGATGGACACCCTGCGTACCGCCTTCGCCGAACTGGGCATTCCCTGCTGGCACAGTCCCGGCAATGAGGCCGACGATCTGGCCGCGACCCTGGCCTACAAGGTGGCGCAGAGTGGTCATCGCGTCACCCTCGTCTCGACGGATAAAGGCTATTGCCAGCTACTCTCAGCGCAGATCCAGATCCGCGACTACTTTCAAAAACGTTGGCTTGACCTGCCTTTCGTGCGCCAGGCTTTCGGTGTCGAACCGCAGCAATTAACCGATTTCTGGGGGCTGGCGGGGATCAGCAGCAGCAAGATCCCTGGGGTCACCGGGATCGGCGCCAAGACCGCCGCCGCTCTGCTGACGGAGTTCGGTTCGCTGGACGCACTCTATCAGCAACTGCCACAGGTCGCGGAGCGCTGGCGTCACCGCCTGATGGAACAACGCGAAATGGCCGAAACCTGTCGCCAGGTCGCCACACTGCAAACCACACTCAGCTTACACGGCAACCTGCAACAACTGCGCCTCGGCGCGGCGGGATAAACGCCGTCCCCCAAGGGAGACAGCATCGCTGGGAAAGGCTTAGCGCGCCCGCTCGTGACGGCGGAACTCTCGCTCATCACGCCGTCCGGGAATCGCGCCCCAGACGCGCCGTACATGTACCGTCACCTCTTCGCGATCGTGGTACAGTTGTTTGGCGGCGATCTGCGCGTTAATACCGTTCTCCTTTAGCGCTTGAGCCAGGATCGCCAAGTTATGGCTCACCTCTTCATAGCGCTTCTTCATCGGTAGCTTGAGGTTAAAGATCGCCTCGCGACACCAACCGTTAACCAGCCAGCGTGCCATCAACGCCGATACTTTGGCCGGCTTCTCCACCATGTCACACACCAACCAATCGTTATCCCCCTCCGGGGTGAAACGGAACCCGTCGGCGCGATGGTGGGTCACCTGACCGGTTTCCATCAGGCTCGGCGCCATCGGGCCGTTATCGATGGCTTGTACCATCATGCTGCGCTGCACCAACTGATAGGTCCAGCCGCCGGGGCAGGCGCCGAGATCGACGGCCCGCATGCCGCTCGCCAGACGCTCGTCCCATTCATCGTGAGGAATGAAGATATGGAATGCCTCCTCCAACTTGAGGGTAGAGCGGCTGGGGGCATCGGCTGGGAATTTCAGACGCGGAATCCCCATATAAAACGGCGAATTATTATCGCTATAGGAGTAACCGACATAGCAGCATCCCGGGGCGATAAACAGCACATGCACCACCGGGCGGTGAGGATTCTCCTGGCGCAACAGGGTTCGCTGTTCGCGCAGCGCCGCACGCAGCGGTACGGTAAACTTGCGGCAGAACTTCATCAGTTCCTTGCTTTCATTAGTGTCCGGCACCTCGACGCGGAGTTCGCCAGCCCCCTCGACGACCCCCAGCAGCATGCCACAGATCGGGGCGATGCGATCCTCCGGCGGCAGATCCTTAAGCAGCTCTCCGACCACCAGCATCTGGCGGGCAAAGATCAACTCACGGAACGGCAAGCTACGCGCCAGCTTATCTGCCTCTTCAGGCTGATAGCACTCGAACAGCACATAGCCGCTGTTCTCTTTGACCCGTGCGAAGCCATATACCTCCAGGGCCGCCGCCTTATCGGTAATCTCGGCGGCACACTCTTTTTCAAAGCCGGGACGGCAATACAAAGCAAGTCTATTCATGGCGTTCCGCCCTCTTTCCCATGCGCAACGCGCCAATCAACATCAATACCCAGCCAATCAGGAAGCAGGTGCCACCGATCGGCGTGATGTATACCCATATCTTCAACTGCGACAGCGCCAGGCAGTAAAGACTGCCGCTGAACAGCACGGTTCCCAACGCCAGCAGGGCGCTGCTCCAGTAAAACCACAGATTGCTGCGCCGCACCATCAGCGCCGCCAATCCCAGGATCGCCAGCGTATGTACCGCCTGATACTGGAGACCGGTGTGTAGCCAGGCCATCTCTTTGACACCCAGCGTATTTCCCAACACATGGGCGCCAAAGGCGCCCAATGCCACAAAGACAAAACCGCTGATCGCGGCGAACATAATCATGGAGCGACTACCCATTACGCGACCCTTTACGCTTTTTCTTGGCGCGTACCCGCGCCCTCTGATTCATAACGGAAGCGGAACGTCTCCTGCTCCCCGGCAGCTCTCGCCAGTATCCACTGACGGAAGGCGGCTATTTTACCCAAATCCGCCTGCGCGTCCTGGCAAACCAGATAAAAGGCATTCTTACTGATCAGCACATCGTTAAACGGACAGACTAAACGCCCAGCCTCGATCTCCGTCTGCGCCATCACGTTATTGACCAAGGCAATCCCTTGACCATGTACTGCGGCCTGCACCACCATGGCGCTATGGCTGAAAATGGGCCCCTGCTGCACGTTAATGTGCTGTAAGCCCAGTTGGCGGGTATAGGCCAACCAATCACG
Source organism: Edwardsiella hoshinae NBRC 105699 = ATCC 33379 (assembly GCF_000474215.1). Taxonomy (GTDB): domain Bacteria; phylum Pseudomonadota; class Gammaproteobacteria; order Enterobacterales; family Enterobacteriaceae; genus Edwardsiella; species Edwardsiella hoshinae. Next base: position 67,991 of record NZ_BAUC01000026.1, read on the forward strand.
CCGCGAGGTATCATGCAGCAGCGTATGATAAGCCAGATCGCTCGGATCTTTTAGCGGATGTTCCCCCAGCAACAACTGTGGCGAACAGACCGGCATCAGATACTCGGCATATAACCGCTCCACCCGCAGCCCCGGCCAGTGCCCACGGCCATAAAAAATCGCCACGTCGACATCGTCTGCCAGCTTGCCCTCCTCCCGATCGACCGCCTGAATACGTACGTCGATGCCGGGATAGGCGCTGTTAAAACCGGACAGACGAGGCACCAACCACTGGATGGCAAAGCTAGGCGGCAAGCTGACGGTCAACGCCCCCTTAGCACTCCGCGCCTGTAACTTGCGCGTCGCCTCGTTCAAGGCCGAGAAGATCTCTTTGATATCCAAATAATAACTCTGTCCCTCCTCCGTCAGCAGCAATGAGCGGTTACGCCGGCGGAATAGTTTCAGCCCGAGGAAATCCTCCAACGATTTGATCTGGTGGCTGACCGCGGCCTGCGTCACAAACAGCTCCTCGGCCGCCTTGGTGAAACTGAGATGGCGTGCGGCGGCATCAAAGACGCGCAACGCATTCAGAGGCGGTAATCGTTTTGACATATGAGATCGCTTATTATCAAGTGGTTACTCTCAATTAACCATTTAGCAACAGATTAGTTTTTTTTATCCGAGCCATTATAATTTGTCCGTTGAGGATAGACCAGCAAATACCTATAGTGGCGGCAACTTCCCAAGCCGGAACGAAAAAGCAGGAATGAATCGTTTCAGGAATGCTTTTGGCTTTGTGGTTGTGATGTTGTGTTTGCAAGTTGTCTGACGCGTTATCAGACATGGCGGTCGCGTAAGCACTGCCGTTTTTCACTTCCTGTACATTTACCCTGTCTGTCCATAGTGATTTAGTAGCACCGCCCGTTGCGGTGCTTTTTTTTCGTCGCTCGTCGATATGAAAAGCCCACGGAATCACTTCATCATCGCCGTCCCACGGTTTAAAATGCCGGCCATTGAGGCCCTGCGCGATGCGCCATTTCCTCGAGGTGATGCCACTGTACGTCTACGCTCGGATTAATCCTGTTAATCCAGGCAAGGCGACGCATCGCCCTTTTCGCGCTGAATTACTGAGATCCTGCCCATGACCTTTGACTTTATGGCCTTGCGCCGCGACTTCCCCGCCCTGGAGACGGAGGGGGTCTATCTTGACAGCGCCGCCACGGCGCTAAAACCGCGCGCGCTGCTGGAAACCCTGCACCACTACTACGCCACAGAGGGGGCGACGGTTCACCGCAGTCAACATGCCGCCGCCCGTCGCCTGACCGAACGCTTCGAGCAGGCCCGACAACAGGTAGCGACATTGCTCGGCGTCGATACGCAGGAAATCGTCTGGAGCAAGGGGGCGACCGAAGCGATCAATCTGGTGGCGCAGAGCTACCTGCGGCCACGCCTCCAGCCCGGCGATGAGATCTTGGTCAGCGAGGCGGAGCACCACGCCAACCTGATCCCCTGGCTAATGGTCGCCGAACAGTGTCAGGCCCGAGTCGTCAAACTACCGGTGGATAGGCGCGGTCTGCCCGATCTGACGCAACTCCCCGCCCTACTCGGCCCACGTACGCGGCTACTGGCGCTGGGGCAGATGTCCAATGTCACCGGGGGTTGCCCAGATCTGGCACTGGCCATCGCCCAGGCCCACGCCTGTGGCTGCGTAGTACTGATCGATGGCGCTCAAGGCATCGTCCACCATCCTCTGGATCTCCATACCGCCGACATCGACTTCTATGCTTTTTCGGCCCATAAACTGTACGGCCCTTGCGGGTTAGGGGTACTGTATGGCAAACGTGCCCTGCTCGACAGCATGCACGCTTGGCAGGGGGGCGGTAAGATGCTGACGCACGCCGACTTCAGCGGCTTTAGCGAACAATGCGTACCGCATCGTTTCGAGGCGGGCACCCCGAACATCGCCGGAGTACTTGGTTTCGCAGCGGTCCTCGACTGGTTGTCGGGCCTCGATCGTCAAGCCGCCGAACGTCACTGTGTACAACTGGCACAGCAAGCCGAGACGGCGCTCAGCGCCTTGCCCGGCTTTATTAGCTACCGCGCCCCAGGCAGCCCGCTGCTGGCGTTTAATTTTGTCGATGTCCATCACAGCGATCTCAATACCCTCGTCGCCGAACAGGGCGTCGCGCTGCGCAGCGGTGCCCACTGCGCGGCACCGCTGATGCAGGCATTGGGCGTTAGCGGCACGCTGCGCGCCTCCTTTGCCCCTTATAACACCCCGGACGACGTACACGCATTACTGCAAGCCGTCCGTCGTGCCCTATCACTGCTCACGGAGGATCCGCGATGAACGCGCCTCATCCCTTTGGTCGCCAGATCAACGCACAGACGCTCCGCCAGCGCTTCGCCCCGCTCAATCAGTGGGAGGATCGCTACCGTCAATTGATCATGCTGGCGCGTGAGTTGCCACCGTTAGACGAGGCGCTGCGTACCCATCAGGCGGAGCTGGCTGGCTGTGAAAATCGCGTCTGGCTCGCAGGAGAGTTGCTAGAGGATGGCACCCTGCATCTGTACGGCGACAGCGAGGGACGTATCGTCAAAGGGCTGCTAGCAATTCTGCTAACGGCGGTGGAAGGCAAGACGCCTGCCCAGGTGTTAGCCAGCGATCCGCTGGCGCTGTTTGCCGAACTCGGCATCATGGCGCAACTGAGCGCCTCGCGCAGCAGCGGCCTAAGCGCCCTGTCACAGGGCGTTCAGGCCATCGCCCGCCGCTATGCCACGGGTGAAACCGGTGAGACGGTGGCGCGTTGAGCGCGCGCCAGCAGTTTCTTCAACGCATGGGATACCGCCACGAAACCAAAGCTGGCGGTCACCATGGTCACCGCGCCGAAACCGGCGCTACAATCCATGCGCTTCGGCCCCTCGGCGGTGCTGCGCTGAGCACAGACGCTGCCGTCCGGCTGGGGATAGACGAGCGCTTCGCTGGAGAAGACGCAGTCGATACCCAGTTTTCCCTTGCTGTTTTTAACCACGCGGTGATCCGCCTTCAAACGTTCACGCAACTTGGCCGCCAGCGGATCTTGAATGGTCTTCGCCAGATCGACCACCGCGATACGCGTCGGGTCGATCTGACCGCCGGCCCCGCCGGTAGTCACCACCGGGATCTTGTGGCGGCGACAATAAGCCAGCAACGCCGCCTTGGGACGCACGCTGTCGATCGCATCGATCACATAGTCGAATGATGGCGCAAGGATCGTCGCGACGTTCTGCTCGGTGATGAAATCATCCACGCAGGTCACCCGACACTCCGGATTAATCTCGCGGATACGCGCGGCCAACGCCTCCCCTTTCGGTTGTCCGACGGTGCTGCGTAACGCCTGGATCTGGCGGTTGGTGTTGGTCACACAGACATCGTCCATATCAACCAGAGTTATAGCGCCGATCCCGCTCCGGGCCAGTGCCTCGACGGCCCAAGACCCCACACCGCCCAAACCGATGACGCAGAAGTGAGCGCCGGCGAAAGTTTCCAAAGCCGAACGGCCATATAGCCGAGCGATACCACTGAAGCGTTGCCAGTAGGCGTCAGAAAATGGTGCGGTCATGGGTGCTCTCCCTCAAAGCATGAAAACTGCCGGGCAGTATAGGGGATGGAGAAAAAAACGAAAGGGGAGCGATGCGCCCCCCGTTAACACGATGCCGCTGTCAGTTACGCACCAGCATCTGCGCATCATCGTGACGCGCGGGCTGAGGGTGGTAGGCATTGAAGAGCGGCCCGCCGCTCTGCGGCGTCTTCAATAACCAGACGCGACCATAGTGGTTATAGTAGCCGGCCCAATGCCCGGCTTCGGGGCCGATACCTTGATAGATATCGAAATGCTGCCCCTTGATGGCACCACCGACATCCAGCGCCACCATCAGACGCATCTGGTAGTGGCCGGTAAACTTACCTTGTTGGTTCAATAAGGGCACCTCGGCCAACAGGATCGAACCGGGCGGGATCAGCGAGCGATCGGAGGCGACAGAGGCGCGCGCCACCAGCGGCACCCCGCTGGCGCCTTTCACCGGGGCAAATTGCTCTGGTTTGAAGAAGACAAAGGAAGGATTCTGCTCCAATAACTCTCGCACCTCTGCGCGACTATGGGTGGCGGCCCACTGGCGGATCGCCTGCATCGACATGTCCGCCTTGGCCACCTCGCCCCGGTCGATCAATACCTTACCGATGCTACGGTAAGCATGACCATTCTTGCCGGCATAGCCGAAGAAAGTCAGCGGCTGACCATTGCCGTAGTCGACATAGCCACTACCTTGCACCTCCATCATAAAGTTATCCATCAGCGAGTTGCTGTAAGCGATCTCCAGATTGCGATTATCCAGGGCACCATTGTAGATAGCCGAGCGTGCCGGCAAGCGGCCACGTTTATGCGGCATGCGGTACAGCGGGTATTGAAATGCCCCCTGTGGCGTCTTGCGCGCCTCGACCACCGGGGTGTAGTAACCGGTAAACTGCACGTTCCCGAAGTTATCGACCCCCTCCATCTGGTAAGCGTTGAGACCGAACTGCGCCAGTTGGCGCGTATCGGCTCCGGCCATCAGCCATTCAGTGACCGCCTCAAAACTACCGGCGTGACGGGTATAGAGCGAAGGCGAGGCCTGGCGGATCGCCGCCACCTGAGCGACGAAATCCTTGCCATTGACCGGCTTTCCCTGCGCATTCGGATGATTGACCAGCGCCAACGGCTGATTGAGGGTTCCATCCTTATATTGCTGACCGCGATCCGTCGGTCGGGAGGAACATCCCGCCATCAGTGCCACGACTAACCCACATACTGCGTACTTTCCCCAACGCCCTTTCATCTCTCGCCTTCTTACTCCGTTGCTCACAATGACCACTGGCGCACCATAACAAACCCCTATCGTGAAAGGAATTGAAGGGCATAAAAAAATCACGCCACGCTATAACATGGACGAAATTAAGCCGATATGCCGGATATTCAGGCGAATGAAGCACGGATGAGTGATGTTTATCAAAAAATTCTTGCATCCCGTCAGATGGCGTGTATTATTCGCCCTCAT
>NZ_BAUC01000025.1 GCF_000474215.1 Edwardsiella hoshinae NBRC 105699 = ATCC 33379
TGCCACTTAAATCTGGGGTGGCTAATGGGACTCGAACCCACGACAACTGGAATCACAATCCAGGGCTCTACCAACTGAGCTATAGCCACCAATGTACTTCTAACGCGGTAATGATACCACCGCAGCTCTTGCGCCGTAAGCGATAATGGCGCGCCCGACAGGATTCGAACCTGAGACCTCTGCCTCCGGAGGGCAGCGCTCTATCCAGCTGAGCTACGGGCGCTCAGCGCCGTTGCGGGGGTGGATACTACGGGCTTCAGACGATCCTGTCCAGTGCTTTTTTGCAGAAAAAACGCGTTTGGTTACAGTTTGCCCATTCTGCCGCAAAAAGACACACGCCACCTCGAACTCACAGTACCATGCGTCAACGGCTACGACCTATTAGAGCTTACCACGGTAGTAGTAGGCGACGAAGCGCAGCAATTTAACCTGACGGCGCCAACGCGTGGGTTGGGCGAGCAGACGATACAGCCACTCTACTCCCAGACGGCGCCACAGCAGCGGCGCGCGGCGAACCCGCCCGGTAAAGACATCGTAAGTTCCTCCTACCCCCATATATAACGCCTGGGGATAATGGACCCGGCAATCACGCATCACGATCTCCTGGCGCGGCGACCCCATCGCCACGGTCACGATTTGCGCCCCACTGGCACGGATGCGTGCAAACAGCGCCTCACGCTGCGAAGCGCCAAAATAACCATCCTGTGAGCCGACGATATTCACCCCCCACTGGCGGCGCAGCTTCTCTTCGGTCTGCGCCAACACATCGGGCTGGCCTCCGATCAGAAACACCGGTACGCCCAACGCGCCGGCGCGCTGCATCAGAGCCTCCCACAGATCGGCTCCTGCAATACGATTGACCTGCGCCGCCGGGTACTTACGGCGTATCGCGCGTACAATGCTGATACCATCGGCATACTTGTACTCCGCCGCCGCGATCAACGTCCGAAGCGCCGTATCCTGCTCGGCGGTGATCACCTTCTCGGCATTGATCGCCACCAGCGTCCCCGTCCGCACTCGCTCCCCGGCAAACAAGTGTTGTAGAAACTGCTCACTGTCGCGAAATCCCCAGATATCGATCCCGCGGATGTCGTAATGCGGAATCGCCTGATTACTCTCCATCGTTTTTTTCCTTAACGGCAGCGTTTTCCCTCCCCGCAGTTGGCCTACGCGGGCGGATCAATCCGGCCACATCAAATAACCAATACAACAGCTTAGCCAACAACAGGCAGCAGCCAAAAATGATACAGAAAAACACCACACGCGAGACAAAGGCATCTAACCCCTCACGCGCCAGCACAATGATGTTGAACACCGCGCCGAAACAAAATGCCTGGATCACCGCCGCACGATAGCGGTTCGCCTCCGCGCATCCGCGGGCGTACAACCAATCGAACCACTTGATGATCAGCCCGACCGCTACCGCCCCCAAGGGAATAAACGCCACGCCACCCATCACTACCAGCGAGCCGATCAGCGTCGGTGAGATGGCCAACCCGGAATGGTTATCCAACACCTGCCAGGTAAAGTAATTGGCGCTATTCAGTACCAGATGGGGACGATCCGGCCACAACCAGCTAGGAATGAAGACATAGAAATCACGGGCGATCGGCGCCAGTCCCTGAAAATCAATCTGACTATAGTGCTGGAGTAACAGCGCCAAGTTCTCCCACGGGGAGAAGGTATCGCGCGTCAGGTACAAGAACGTATACAACGCCTCATCGCCGCTCACGGCCAATCCATAGCGCTTCAACGCCAGCCAGAACATTCCCACCACCCCGATGACGCCAGCCAGCGCCAACATCCACAGGGTGATCCAACCGCGCTGAATACCAATAAAGAGGAACAAGGCGAAAGCGATAATGATATTGGCACGTGTCCCACCAACGATGACATAGGTCAATAGGCCAAAAACCACGGTACTCGCCAGGAAAAAAAACCAGGCACGCGGCGTTTGCCGCAGAAAGTAGACCACCAACATCGCCGGGATGAAAAAGTAAAAGAAGCGCTTCAAGGCCACACCGGAAACGCTACTGGAAAAGATCTGGCTATAGGCGTGTAGCTTGAACAACAGAAAACCATTGTTGAGGAAGAAGATAGTAACCGTCACCAACGCGACTAATGCCAGCAGCAACCAGGTCAGTTGCGCCTCGACCCGGTTAACCTGCAACCAAGAGACGTGTCGCCCTGGTGCCGACGCGACGGGGCATAGGCGCGTCTTGTAGCTGACGTAGTAAATGGCATAGAAAGCCGTCGCTGAAAGCAACGCATACAACAGATCCTCGGTCGCCACCGTTTGTACCTCGAAACGGAACACCAACACACAGGTCAATGGAAAGCCGAAGTAAAACGTTAGTAGAAAGAGCAGAGAAAAGAATACGTTAAAATTAAAACGTACCCGCCGAAACTCCTGGTAGGTTAAAAATGCGACGAACAGCAGTGAGAAGAAGTAGACCAGCGCCAAGCCGGTAAACTGCATCAGCGTCATGGGCGCTCCCCCAGCGCCAGCGCCTGTTGCCAGCCCTCGATATAGTTAGGATTAAAAAAGGCGACACGTTGCAAGTCACATTGGGCCAGCTGATGTTGTGCCGCTCGTACCGCCGCCTCATCCAGCGCCTCGCCGTCGAACAACAGTGGTAAATGCTGGTCGGCCAGATCACGCCAGAAGGGGTTATTCCGACTCAACACCACCGGGATGCCCTGCTGCAACAACAGACACAACGTACCGATGCCCTGCTGCCGTTCGAAGAGGAAATAGCCCAGATCACAATTCGCCAACAACGCCAAGTAATCGGTGAAAGCCAACGGAGAGGTTAGAGGCATCGCATTGGCACCGAACAGCCGCTGCGCCTCGGCGCACACCTGTCCCACATATTCCTGGTTATGTGCCGGGTAGCCCAACGGGATGATCACCCGGATCCGCTCGCCGAAGGCGGCATGTAGCGAACGTAACGCTACCAGATGGCGGTTGCTATGATCGCCCGAATTTCCCAGCAACACCGTCAAAGATCCACGCGGCGTGCGTTGCGTACCCGCAGGACGGGTCAATGCCGGATCCATACGCGTGGGGAAATAGAGCGGCGATGCGGGTACCTGTGGGTAACGCTGGCGATAATACGCCAGATCACCCAGAGTAGCGAAGAGATGCCCCACCCGTCCCTGTACCAGACGGCGCAGACGGTAAAATATGCGATATTTCCACCCAGTGGCATCCTCATACAGGTCTGCGCCCCACACATGCCACAGCACCTGTTGTCCCTGCAATCTGCCCGTCAACAACGCCAACCATAACCAGGGATTAAACTGACCGTGTAAGAAGAAGCGCTGTGTACGATCCGCACCAGCTCGCGCGACCAAAGCCCGCGCGAGTGCACGCTTGTCGGGCCAGATCTCGATCGACAAGCGTGTCAATTCCACGAATGGCGTGGCGTCACGAGCCACCACCATAAAACGCCGACGCGGGGCAGCGCACGATGCTGTAGCCAGCACCTCGTTAAAGAAACGCAACAGCGTCAGATTATGGTGGGGAATATCCGCCCCGAGTACGTGAATCAATGTCGTCATGCGCGTTTACGATAAATCCAGAATACGCTGCCACATAGCAGGAAATAAATAATATAGGTCGCCATATAGGCCTGTGCGGCGCCCAGCGCCCCATGCAACGGAATCAATAGCCGCGAGAATACCGTCAACAGCAAAAACTGGCTGAGCTCACACAGCAGGTAAAAGCGCAGCGAGGCCTTGGCGATTACCAGGTAGCCGAACACATAGGCACCGACCTTAAACACATCACCGACCAGTTGCCAGGCGAACAGATCACGCATGGCGCTGAACTGACCGGATAGCAGCAGCCAGATCACCAGATCACGCAGCAACCAAACGGTGAAACTAACGGCAGCGACGGCCGGCAAAACAAAACACAGCGCGCGTCCAATCTCGTGGCCAATCGCCTGGCGGCTATGTAAGCTAGCCAACGTCGGCAACAAGTAGACGCTAAACGAAGCGGTAATGAACTGAAGGTAGGCGTCGGAGATCCCACTCACCCCTTGCCATAGCCCGACCGCCTGCCATCCATACTGTGCCGCCAACTGGTTACGCATCATGACATAGGCCACCGGCATGGTCACCGCCGTCATTAGCGCCATCAGAGTAAACTTACCTAGACTCGTCGCTAACACCCGATCCCAGGCAGGCCGGAAATAGTGCCAGGGGAGATGGCGTCGCTGCCACAGCACCCATAGGGCCGGCAGCATAGCGACTGCGGGCACCAACGCCAACCCGGCTAGTGCCCCGCGATAGCCGCCGAGCAGATAACTCAACGCGTAGGCGGCGACCCCAAGCAGGCTGCCCCCCGCTACCGCCAGCGCATTACCGCACGCATCGCGATACCCCTTGATCACCGCCAAGGCATAGTTGCTGCCAGCTATCCCCATCTGGAGCAGGGCCACCAGGCGGATCACCGCCAGGTAACGTCTGTCACCGAACAACGCCTCACTGATTGGCCCTGCTGCCACTACAAAGATCACCGCTAACAACAGGGAAAATACGAGGATCATCGTCGAGGCGGTACCCAACAGCGGCTGGAGCTTGTCGGATTGCTGGCGATACTCCGCCACATACTTGGTGATCCCGTTAAAGATTCCGGCGCCGGACAAGACGCCCAGAACAGTGATCACTTGACGAAAGTTAGCCGCTTGCCCAACGCCAACTGGGCCGAAAGCCACGGCTAATAGCTTAACCACCACCAATCCGGCGCCGATCTTGATCAGCGTCGAACCGGCGGTCCACAACGATGCGCGAGCCAGTGACATCAGCGAAAGAAGCTCAGTATGCTGTTGATAACTGTACGCTGGTTGACATCCGGCAGGTTATAGAACAACGGCAGACGGACTAAGCGCTCGCTCTCACGCGTGGTATAACGATCCTCACCGGCGAAGCGACCGAAACGGACTCCGCCCGGGCTGCTATGCAAGGGGATATAGTGGAATACAGCCATGATCTCCGCCTCTTTGAGGAAATCGATCAACGCGCCGCGTTGCGCTTCGTCACGCAGCTTGAGGTAGAACATATGCGCGTTATGCTGGCATGCTGCCGGGATGGTCGGCAGTGTCAACCGTCCCGCCTCGGCCAACGGCGCCAAAGCGTCATGGTAGTGCTGCCAGAGCTGCAAGCGACGCTGATTAATGCGTTCGGCAACTTCCAACTGCGCCCACAAGTAAGCGGCCTGCAAATCAGACATCAGGTAGCTGGAGCCGATATCGCGCCAAGTGTACTTATCTACCTGACCACGGAAAAACTGGCTACGGTTGGTGCCCTTCTCACGAATGATCTCTGCCCGCTCGATCAGTGCCACATCGTTGATCAGCGTCGCCCCACCTTCGCCGCCAGCGGTATAATTCTTGGTTTCATGGAAACTATAACAGCCGATATGGCCGATGGTTCCTAGCGCCCGCCCCTTATAGGTCGCCATCACCCCCTGCGCCGCATCTTCGACTACATACAAGCCATACTTCTGCGCCAACGCCATGATGGTATCCATCTCGCAGGCAACACCCGCGTAGTGAACCGGAACGATAGCTCGGGTCTTCTCGGTGATCGCCGCTTCGATCAGCGTCTCATCGATGTTCATCGTATCTGGGCGGATGTCGACGAAGACAATACGCGCGCCACGCAGTACAAAGGCATTGGCCGTCGACACGAAGGTGAAGCTCGGCATGATCACCTCATCACCGGGCTGGATGTCCAACAGCAGCGCAGCCATCTCTAACGAGGCGGTGCAAGAAGGGGTCAACAACACCTTAGCGCTCGCAAAGCGCTGCTCCATCCACTGCTGACAGCGGCGGGTGAAACCACCATCGCCGCACAACTTACCGCTGGCCATCGCCGCCTGCATATAATCGGACTCGCTACCGGTGACCGGAGGCGCATTAAATGGGATCATTGTGTTCACCTAGAGAAAGTTATCGGTACAACCAATAGGCGGTCGCGTCCAAACGCGCACCGCAGCCAAGATAGAGACGTTGCGCCGCCAGATTGCCGATCTGGGTTGCGACAGACAGGTGCGACAACTGCTGCGTCTGACACCAGGCCTGCGCCTGTGCCACCAGGCGCCGCCCGACGCCACGCCGTGCCGCCGAACGCGCCACTGCCAGTAAGCCGATGCGGGCAGCGCCCGTCGCCAGCGCTCGCATCGTCACGAACCCCTGCGGAGAACCCGCGTCATCCAGCGCTAACAAGCATGCATGGTCAAAGGTGCCATACACCGCCTTCTCCACCCATTCGGCGTAAAAGCGACCGCTATCCTGCGGATGATACCAAGGGGCACGAAAGCGGCTTAAAGCGAAGGCTTCACGTGCCAGGGCACGCAGCCACAGGCAATCTTCGACCCGTGCCGGACGTTGCCCGCCAGATGGCGATGCGGCCTGTACCGGCAGCACAAAATCCACCTCGCCCTCCGCCAGACGAAACCCCAGGGCATACAACGCATCGCAGCACGCCAGATCGTCGGCAGGCACCTTAGCCTGCACCAGTTGGTAGGCGTCGCACGCCGCCGCTTGCAACGGCGGCGCCTGATCGCAGAAACGCAACCGACCACTGTGTAGGGCGAAGAAGGCGCTCTCCCACGCCAGCGGCTCAATACTGGCGTGGACGGACATGCAGCAACTCCCGCAGGTAGGCGCCATAGGCGGTCTTAGCCAATGACTCGGCGGCACGCGCCACCCCATGATCATCCAACCAGCCATTACGCCAGGCGATCTCTTCCAGGCAGGCGATTTTGAATCCCTGACGCTTCTCCACCGTTTGTACGAAAGCGCTGGCCTCCAGCAGGCTGTCATGGGTCCCCGTATCCAGCCAAGCGAAGCCACGCCCCAACAACTCGACACTAAGCGCATCGCGTTGCAAATACATTTGATTAATGCTGGTGATCTCCAGCTCGCCGCGCGGCGACGGCGTCACCTGGCGGGCAAACTCCACCACCTGAGCATCGTAGAAATACAGCCCGGTCACCGCCCAATTGGAGCGTGGCTGAACCGGCTTTTCTTCGATGGAGCGTGCGCGGAAATTCTCGTCGAACTCGACCACGCCGAAACGTTCGGGATCCATCACCTGGTAGCCGAACACCGTCGCCCCCTGCCGACGCTGCGCCACCTGGCGTAGCTTGGGACTGAACCCCTGGCCAAAGAAGATGTTGTCCCCCAAGACCAGGCAGCAGCTGTCGCCAGCCAGAAACGACTCGCCGATCAAGAAGGCTTGCGCCAATCCCTCCGGACGCGGTTGTTCGGCATACTGCAACTGAATACCAAAATCGCGGCCGTCCCCTAACAGACGTTGAAACGCCGGGAGATCCTGCGGGGTGCTGATCAGCAGGATCTCCCGGATCCCCGCGAGCATCAGCACCGACAACGGATAATAGATCATCGGCTTATCGTAGATCGGCAGCAACTGCTTGGAGACGCCGCGCGTTATGGGATAGAGGCGAGTTCCCGACCCTCCCGCCAAAATAATACCTTTCATGCGTGATCCTTCTCTTCGCGTGCGAGCACACCCACCGACACCACGGCGGCGCGTGGGAATCTCAAGCTAGCCCCAGCCGCTCTCCGGCATAGGAGCCATCCATCACGGCACGCCACCAGGGGACGTTCGCCAGATACCACGCCACAGTCTTACGCAGGCCGCTCTCGAAAGTCTCCTGAGGACGCCAACCTAACTCGCGCTCGATCTTACTGGCATCGATCGCGTAACGCAGATCGTGCCCGGGGCGATCCGCCACATAGGTGATCAGATCGGCGTAATGTGCCACGCCCGCAGGCATCTGCGGCATCATCTCTTGCAACAGCGCGCACAACGTCGTCACCACGTCGATATTACGCCGCTCGTTATGCCCACCGATGTTATAAGTCTCGCCCACCGCTCCCGCCGTCACGACACGGTACAGGGCGCGAGCGTGATCCTCGACATACAACCAGTCGCGCACCTGTAAGCCGTTGCCATACACAGGCAGCGGCTTGCCAGCCAGCGCGTTGATAATGGTTAATGGAATCAACTTTTCGGGGAAATGATAGGGGCCGTAATTGTTAGAGCAGTTGGTCACCAGCACCGGTAAGCCGTAGGTGCGCAACCAGGCTCGCACCAAGTGATCGCTGGAGGCTTTCGAGGCAGAATAGGGACTGCTCGGTGCGTAAGGCGTATCTTCACGAAACAAATCCTGCGGCCCTGACAGATCACCATACACCTCATCGGTCGAAATATGGTGAAAGCGGAAGGCCGCGCGCTGTGCGGTAGACAGCGCACTCCAATAGGCTCGTGCCGCCTCCAACAGGGTATAGGTCCCCACGATATTGGTCTGAATAAAGGCTGCGGGCCCGTCGATCGAGCGATCGACGTGGCTCTCGGCGGCCAGGTGCATGATTGCATTCGGCTGATAATGGGCCAGGATCCGATCCATCGCCACGCGATCGCCGATATCGGCGCGCTCGAAGGCATAACGATCGCTTTTCGCCACCGGTGCCAGCGAAGCTAGATTACCGGCATAGGTCAACTTATCGACCACCACCACGCTATCGGTCGTCTGCCCGATGATGTGGCGCACCACGGCGGAGCCGATGAAACCGGCACCGCCAGTGACTAGAATGCGTCTCACCGCCATACCCCCTTGGTATCAACCACGAAGCGCTGACGCACCGCCTGCGGTGCCAACGCACGAAACGGTTGATGATCCACCAGCAACACCACCACATCAGCCTGGGCTAACGCCGTGCCACTATCCACCAACTGCGCCAGCCCCGCCAGACGGGCTGGCAACTGCTGAATATTCGGCTCCACTACCAAGGTGCGACCACTGTGCCAGTGCGCCACCATCTCGGCGATCTCCATCGCCGGACTTTCGCGGAGATCATCGATATCCGGCTTGAAGGCCAGGCCGAAGCAGGCGATGGTCGCCTCCGAGGCGCGTTTATCCTCGGCAGCCAGGCAATCGGCTAACGCCGCCTTAACCCGATCAACCACCCACAAGGGTTTACCGTCATTCACCAGACGCGCCGTATGGATCAAGCGCGCCAACTGTGGGTTTTGCGCCACAATAAACCACGGATCGACGGCGATGCAGTGACCGCCAACGCCCGGCCCCGGTTGCAGAATATTGACGCGCGGATGACGATTCGCCAGCGCGATCAACTGCCAGACATCGATCCCTTGGGCATCGCAAATCAGGGACAGTTCATTGGCGAAGGCGATATTGACGTCACGAAAACTGTTTTCGGTCAATTTGCACATCTCTGCGGTACGCGCGTTGGTCTCCACACATTCGCCTTCGAGAAACAGCTTATAGAGCTCGCTAGCCTGTGCCGAACAGGTCGGTGTCATGCCGCCGATCACCCGGTCATTACGCAACAGTTCCAGCATGATCTTGCCCGGCAGCACCCGTTCGGGACAGTAAGCGACACGGATGTCAGCCTGTTCGCCGGCCTGGTGAGGAAAACGCAGATCCGGACGACACTCGGCTAACCAGACGCACATCTGCTCGGTGGTGCCGACCGGTGAGGTCGACTCAAGGATCACCAGATCGCCACGCTTCAGTACCGGTGCAATCGAACGTGCCGCCGCCTCGACGTAACACAGATCGGGCTCATGCTCCCCCTTAAACGGGGTCGGGACGGCGATCAAAAAGGCATCGGCAGGCTCGGGGCGCATCACCGCACGCAGGAATCCGCCCTCCACCGCCCGTTTTACCGCCCGATCCAGATCGGGCTCAACGATATGGATCTCACCACGGTTGATCGTCTCGACCGCGTGCTGATTAACGTCGACACCAATCACCTGCTTCTGACAGCCGGCAAATGCCACCGCCGTCGGTAAACCAATATAACCCAGGCCAATAACGGAGATAGTATTAAAACTCATAGTGTTGCCCGATAATTTTTTAATGCGTCCAAAATACGCTGGCAGGCGTGTCCATCGCCGTAGGGATTGGTGGCATGGCTCATCGCCCGATATTGCTGCTCATCATTCAGCAGCTGATTAACCTGTGTGACTATCGTCATCGCATCCGTCCCCACTAGACGCACCGTCCCTGCCGCGACGGCTTCTGGTCGTTCGGTGGTATCGCGCATCACCAACACTGGCTTACCCAACGAGGGGGCCTCCTCCTGAATGCCACCCGAGTCCGTAAGGATCAGTCGAGCGCGCTCCATCAAATAGACGAAGGGCAGGTAATCCTGCGGTGGGATCAAAAAGACGTTAGCGATATCGCGCAAAATACGATTGACTGGCTCGCTAACGTTAGGATTCAGGTGCACGGGATACACCACCTGTAACTGTGGATGACTACGCGCAATCTGCGCCAAGGCCGTACAAATCCGCTCGAAACCGCCGCCGAAACTCTCCCGACGATGGCCAGTCACCAACAGCAACGGCCGATGTGCCTCCAGGAAGGGGTAGTGCGCCTCCAGACGCGCCTGTAAAGCCACATCGCTTCGGATCTTATCGCGTACCCATAACAGGGCGTCGACCACACTGTTCCCCGTCAAATGAATATGCTGCGCCGCGATCCCTTCACGCATCAGATTCGCGCGAGCCGTCGGCGTCGGCGCGAAGTGAAAACGCGCCAGATGGCCGGTCAGCGTACGGTTGGCCTCCTCAGGCCAAGGGGAATAGAGATTACCGGTACGCAGCCCCGCCTCCACATGGGCGACAGGGATACGTTGGTAAAAGGCCGCTAGGCTGGTTGCTAGCGTCGTAGTGGTATCACCATGCACCATCACCAGATCGGGACGGAAGTCGGCTAATACGGGTTTGAGACCGCTGAGAATGCGGCAAGTGATATCACTCAAATCCTGCCCCGGTTGCATGATATTCAAATCATAGTCGGGGGTAATCTGAAACAAACTCAGCACCTGATCCAGCATTTCCCGATGCTGGGCGGTGACACAGACGCGCGCCTCAAACGCGGCATCGGCAGCGAGTGCTTGCACTAACGGCGCCATTTTGATCGCCTCAGGGCGCGTGCCAAAGACAGTTAACACTTTCACTGTATCATTCTTCTTTCGTTGCTGCCGCTCCCGGCAGACAACCAGGAAGCGGCTCATTCCCTGTTAAGCGCTAACGTCGATCATCCATGACGGGGACGACGAACCAATGCAACGCCGGCACCGACCAACGCACCGAGGGCCCCCCACATCACCAGAATAAAGATCCGCCGCGGGCTATCACGCCTCACCGGCTCCTCCGGCGTGCGCAGATAACGGTAGGGTTGGAAAGTCGCATCGACAACCGGCCCGACATTCAAGGTATTGAGCATCGCCCGATTACGGTCGTAATCGATATCATAAGAGGGACCGACGGCACGCAACGCCGCGAGACGGGCACGCAACATCGGCTGACCCAGCATGAACAGCTCGGAGTCAGGCAAAGTCGCCCGCGTGGCATCGGCCTGATTACGAGTGATCCCCTGCTGAGCGGCAATCTTCAATCCCTGCTCCAGGCCGGCCAGCTCACGCTGATAGATCGCCTGAGCCACCTCTTCCTGGCGCTTCACCTGTGCCTTCATCGATACAGTCCGCGCGGCCCAGGCCCCCTGTAGCGCGGCGTCCAGATTAGTGCGGGCACGCTTGGCAGCAAACGCCACATATTGACGTAGCAACTGGTTAGCCTGCGCGGAGCTATCGGCAGTGAGGCGAATGCTATCCGGCGTTCTCTTCGCCGCCTCTCCCGGCGTGAAGACGATCTGGTTAATCAGTTCGTCCAGCAAGGCCGCATCGGCACGCGCACTCCCCTCTTTATGCTCCTGGTAATATGGGCTACGCAGCCAGAACTCCCGCCGCGTATCATAGGAGGCCAACTGGGTAATGAACTCACCATAGGCCTCATCGGCGATGCTGCTCTCGGCCGCCCCACCATTAGGCGCACTCAGTTGAGCCAGATTGCGTAGAAACTGCTGTTGCGAATAGTAGCCGCCTAGCGTGTTGATCGTCGGGCTCGCGGTGATCGCCGTCGCGCTCCACTTCTGCGGCATCAATAGGGATACCCCGAGCGCTAACACGGCGCACAACACCGCCATCCCTACAATCCATGACTTGCCGCGCCATAGTGCGCGACACAATCCCCGAATATCCAGTTCATTCTCTACTGACATCGGTCGTTGACTTACCATCGATTTTCCCTTTATGGCCGGCATGGGCCGTTACACATGCAAACTTGCCGATTTACGGCGCCAGCGGCGTTTGATTCGTTTCACCAGTCGTGCCACTCGCCAGGCGCGTTTGATACAGTAGCCGTACAGGAAAAAAGCAAGCAAGAAGAGTGCCATCATGACATATTCCGGCAGCCAATATTCTCCCATCACCCCGATGGCGGCCAGTAAGGCAGCGGCGAGGGTGATCAAGACGAAGGCCTGACGCGAGGTGAATCCTGCCCGCATGATCAGATGGTGAATATGTTGTCGATCGGGCGAGAACGGACTCATCCCCTTGCGCAAACGCCGATACATGATGGCGATCATGTCCATCAAGGGAATCGCAATCACCCATAACGCCGTCACCGGATTCATCGGATGCCCGCGCTCCTGGGTGCTCTGCAATAGGATCCAGATCACCGTAAACCCGATCAGGGTACTGCCGGCATCGCCCATGAACACTTTGAAGCGCCGACCGAAAACCCCGAGGTTCAAGAGAATATAAGGCAAGATAGCGGCGATGATAGCGAAGCACCACAATGCTAAGTCGTGCTGTCCATCCCACAGCAACAGGATCCCCATGGCAGCAAAGGTGACACAGGAAAGACCACCGAGTAGGCCATCGATACCATCCACCATATTGAAGGCGTTGATCGCCGCCCATACCGCGAATAGTGTCACCAGGTAGCCGAACGGCCCGAGAATCAGCTCCCAAGGCCCCAAGACTGCCCCCAGACTACGTAGATACAAACCGGCGCCAGCCATCATGGCGATGGCGATCAACGCCTGTACCGTAGCACGAAACTTCACGCTGATATCGAACCGATCGTCCAGTGCGCCGACTAGCACTAATATCCCAGCACAGATCAAATAGAGATTGGCGTGGGGAATATCAGGCCGAAAAGCCAGAAAGGTAAAACCGATCCCTGCGTACACCGAAATCCCCCCTACCAACGGTATCAATCCCTGATGCCGCTTACGATAATTGGGTTTATCCACCAAACCTATCCGCTTGGCCACCTTGCGGGCAAGGAACAAAAAGACCATTGAAAATAGGAAGATAAAGAAAAGCTTACTACTCAGAGTGAGTAAATTCACAGTTAACTGCTCTCTGTCTGATCACCACAACGACACCCAGCGGCGATATCCTTGTAACAACACCAGTACCTCGACGCAATGTGCCGGTCAATCCCGTGATAAAGGCGCACCCCTACCGCTGAGCTGAACGTTATCGGTGCTCGATCGGCATAGACTCACCGCACGCTTCATTCTCACACATTTTGTGCCACAACCTATTTGGCTAATCCTATCCGCTCAACGAAAAAAACGCCACGTTATTACTAACGTGGCGTCGTCTTCCCGAGTTGATAGCGCAATAATTAAGAGCGCTTCATCATATCGAAGAATTCATCATTGGTTTTTGTCATCGCTAACTTATTGATTAGGAACTCCATTGCGTCGATCTCACCCATCGGGTGAATAATCTTACGCAGGATCCACATCTTTTGCAGCTCTTCCGGCGTAGTCAGCAGCTCTTCCTTACGCGTACCGGAGCGGTTGTAATCGATCGCCGGGAAGACGCGTTTTTCCGCAATCTTACGTGACAGATGCAACTCCATGTTACCGGTGCCCTTAAACTCTTCATAGATCACCTCATCCATCTTGGAGCCAGTATCGATCAACGCCGTGGCGATGATGGTCAGACTACCGCCCTCTTCAACGTTACGCGCCGCACCGAAGAAACGCTTCGGACGATGTAGGGCGTTGGCATCCACACCACCAGTCAAGACCTTACCGGAAGCCGGAACCACCGTGTTATAGGCTCGCGCCAAGCGGGTGATGGAATCCAACAGGATGATAACGTCTTTCTTGTGCTCGACCAGACGCTTCGCCTTCTCGATCACCATCTCGGCTACTTGCACGTGACGCGAGGCCGGCTCATCGAAAGTCGAAGCGACGACTTCCCCTTTCACCAGACGCTGCATCTCGGTCACTTCTTCCGGACGTTCATCGATCAACAACACCATCAGTACACAATCTGGGTGATTGTAAGCGATGCTTTGGGCGATGTTTTGCAGCAACATGGTCTTACCGGCTTTCGGCGGAGCCACGATCAAACCACGCTGACCCCGGCCGATCGGCGAGGCCAGATCCAGCACGCGTGCGGTCAGGTCTTCGGTAGAACCGTTACCACGCTCCATACGCAGACGAGAATTGGCATGTAACGGCGTCAAGTTTTCAAACAGGATCTTGCTGCGAGCATTCTCCGGCTTGTCATAGTTAACTTCGTTAACCTTCAGCAAGGCAAAATAACGCTCGCCCTCTTTCGGCGGGCGAATTTTACCGGAAATGGTATCGCCTGTACGGAGGTTAAAACGACGGATTTGGCTAGGAGAAACGTAGATATCATCGGGACCGGCAAGGTAGGAGCTGTCTGCGGAGCGGAGAAAACCAAATCCATCCTGGAGGATCTCCAGCACAC
The DNA here is from genome assembly GCF_000474215.1 of Edwardsiella hoshinae NBRC 105699 = ATCC 33379. Lineage (GTDB taxonomy): Bacteria > Pseudomonadota > Gammaproteobacteria > Enterobacterales > Enterobacteriaceae > Edwardsiella > Edwardsiella hoshinae. The sequence goes on from NZ_BAUC01000025.1 coordinate 14,652, forward strand.
CATCGCCAAAAATATCTTCGCCACTTTTGGCATGCTGCTTAAGGATGGCAAAGATAATATCCTGTTTCCGCATGCGCGCCAGGTTTTCCAGCCCCATGCTCTCGCCAAGCGTAATCAATTCAGAAACTGGCGTATTCTTTAATTCGGTAAGATTCATAGTGGTGGGTTCTTTAAACTCGGGGTGTATCTCGAACTGTATAGTGAATGGTATGACAGGGTCACCCATGCCTGTTTGCGAACTTTCCCTCCCCCTGCCCCATGACGACTAACGGCGCAATAGATCCAGCGGACGATTCTCGCTGAGGGGACGAAAAGAGGCGTTAACGATTTAAAACCTATGTTTTAACTTGCTGATTTACACGTTTGACCCGATAGCGCAGCCTCACCAATTAGGAAAAACGCTTGTGATACAGAGGTTTCAAACAGAGTAAAACTTAGATTCTAACTTTTGGTTCAAACCAGATGATTCAAACTACAGGTAAGTACTGACTGGCAGCGTGGTTAAACTTAACACGCTTATGAGCAGACGTCTAGCGGTCAACAGCAAGAATCCATTAACCGCCGGACGCCATCACAAATGACGACCAACCTTACAGGTTAGCGTCCAGGAACTCTTTCAGTTGAGTCTTCGACAGAGCGCCCACTTTAGTGGCCGCAACCGCGCCATCTTTGAACAACAGCAGGGTCGGAATACCGCGAATGCCGTACTTCGGCGCAGTCGCCGGGTTCTCATCGATATTCAGTTTAGCAATGGTCAGTTTACCCGCATACTCAGTTGCGATTTCATCCAGGATCGGAGCAATCATCTTGCACGGACCGCACCATTCAGCCCAAAAATCAACCAGAATCGGACCTTCTGCCTTCAGTACATCAGCCTCGAAGCCACTGTCGCTCAGGTGAACAATTTTATCGCTCATGTTCTACTCCACAGGATTAAGTCTGCCTTGTTGGTTATAGTAATAGCCTACTTCCCCCAACAAAGGGTTGACTTTATTTCAACGGATACGCTTTCGTAAAGCAATACTTTCGTGAAGATGAGGTTAACTGTTATTCTACGCCATTATGAGCAAAACACACTTGACTGAACAGAAGTTTGCCGACTTCGCCCTGCACCCGATGGTGGTCAAAGCCCTTGAATCTAAAGGGTTTCACAGCTGCACGCCTATTCAGGCACTGGCATTGCCCCTGGCGATTGCCGGGCGTGATGTCGCGGGACAGGCGCAAACCGGCACCGGCAAGACGCTAGCATTTTTAGCGTCTACTTTTCATTATCTCCTGACTCATCCGGCTATTGCCGAGCGCAAAACCAATCAGCCACGCGCGCTGATCATGGCGCCGACACGCGAACTGGCCGTCCAGATCCACTCCGATGCCGAGCCGTTGGCACGGGAGACCGGCCTACGCCTGGGACTGGCCTACGGTGGCGATGGCTACGACAAACAACTAAAGGTGCTCGAACAAGGCGTTGATATTCTGATCGGTACCACCGGTCGTCTGATCGACTACGCCAAGCAAGGTCACGTCGATCTCGCAGCCATCCAGGTCGTGGTGCTCGATGAAGCCGACCGGATGTTCGATCTGGGCTTTATTAAAGATATCCGTTGGCTATTCCGCCGCATGCCGCCGGCGGCACAGCGTCTCAACATGCTATTCTCGGCAACGCTCTCTTACCGGGTACGTGAGTTGGCGTTCGAGCACATGAATAATGCCGAATACGTCGAGGTCGAACCGGAGCAAAAGACCGGCCATCGTATTAAAGAAGAGCTGTTCTATCCCTCCAACGAAGAGAAGATGCGTCTGCTGCAAACCCTATTGGAAGAAGAGTGGCCGGATCGTTGTATCATTTTCGCCAACACTAAACACCGTTGTGAGGACATCTGGGGCCATCTGGCCGCCGACGGTCACCGTGTCGGCCTGTTGACCGGCGATGTACCGCAAAAGAAGCGTCTGCGTATCCTGGATGACTTCACCAAGGGACACATTGACATCCTGGTGGCTACCGACGTCGCCGCCCGTGGTCTACATATTCCGGCCGTGACCCATGTATTTAACTACGATCTCCCGGATGACTGCGAAGACTATGTGCATCGCATCGGCCGTACCGGGCGTGCGGGTGCCAGCGGTAACTCCATCAGCCTGGCCTGCGAAGAGTACGTATTGAACCTGCCGGCCATCGAGAACTATATCGGTCACTCCATCCCGGTCAGTAAATACAATAGCGAGGCTCTGCTCACGGATCTGCCGGCACCGAAGCGTCTAAGCCGTAGCCGTAACGCTGGCGGCGCGCGTCGTCCGGGCGCGCCACGTCGAGGCAATGGCGCTCCGCGCCCTAACCGTAAGCGTACGGGTTAATCAAAATGGGCAACTGTGCCTCGTTGTACGCCGCCATCGACTTGGGTTCCAACAGCTTTCATATGCTGGTGGTGCGTGAGATGGCGGGCGGAATCCAGACCCTGACACGTATCAAACGTAAGGTGCGTCTGGCTGCCGGGTTAAACGCCGACAATGATCTGTCGCTAGAAGCCATGCAGCGTGGCTGGCAATGCCTACGCCTGTTCGCCGAGCGCCTCCAGGATATTCCGGTCGATCACATCCGCGTAGTCGCGACGGCCACGCTACGCATCGCGCGCAATGCCGACGTCTTCGTCGCACAGGCGCAGACGATCCTCGGCAGGCCGGTGCGTATCATCAGCGGCGAAGAAGAGGCACGGCTGATTTATCAGGGCGTCGCGCACACCACCGGTGGAGCGCGGCAACGTCTGGTGGTCGATATCGGTGGCGGCAGCACCGAATTGGCGTGTGGTGAAGGCGCCAAGGCCGATGTGCTCTTTAGCTTGCAAATGGGCTGTGTCACCTGGTTGGAGCGTTACTTTAGCGATCGGCATCTGACGCGAGAGAACTTCGCCCGTGCTGGTGAGGCAGCACATGCCATGATCGTTCCGGTGCGCGATACGTTGTTGCGCCATGGCTGGCAAGCGTGTGTCGGTGCCTCCGGCACAGTGCAAGCATTGCAAGAGATCATGGTCGCCCAGGGGATGGATGAGCGCATCACCCTAGACAAGCTGTGCCAACTGCGTGATCGGGCCATTGAGTGTGGCAAGTTAGAGGAACTGGAAATCGAGGGACTCACCCTGGAGCGCGCCTTGGTGTTCCCCAGCGGTTTAGCTATCCTGATCGCCCTGTTCGAAGCGTTGAACATCGATAGCATGACCCTCTCCGGTGGCGCCCTGCGCGAGGGATTGGTCTACGGCATGCTGGCCCTGCCGATCGATAGCGACGTACGCACCCGAACCTTGCATAACATCCAACGCCGCTTCCAGATCGACGAGCGCCAAGCCGAACGAGTCTGGCTGTTGGCCGAGCGCCTCGCTCAAGCGCTGGATGGGGTATGGCCGCTGGACAATTGCGCCAAGTCACTGCTGCATGCCGCCTGTCTACTGCATGAGTTGGGGCTGAGCGTCGATGTGCGCCAAGCAGCGCAACATGCCGCCTATCTGGTGCGCCATCTGGATCTACCGGGCTTCACCCCGGCGCAGAAAAAGTTGTTGTCGACGCTACTGGCTAACCAAAGCGGTCCGCTCAATCTGGCCCTGTTCGGTCAGCAAAACGCCGTGCCGTTGCCCATCGCCCAACGGTTATGCCGTCTGTTACGCCTGGCGATCATCTTCGCCAGTCAGCGCAACGATGGCACACTGCCCGCGCCACAGATCGGTCTGTCGGCGGATGAGGCGTTGCGGCTTACACTGCCCTCAGGCTGGCTGGCCGAGCATCCGCTACGTGCCGAAAGCCTACAGCAGGAAAGCCTGTGGCAGGGGTATGTCCACTGGCCACTGACGATCGCGGAAACGCTGACCCAGTAAGCCATGGGCGCCCGACGGGCGCCCTAATTATTCCCGGATTAGGATGACTTCGCGCGCGCCAACTGCGCTTTCAGATTAGCTAAATGCGACTGCCCACGTTGCATCCGCTCCTCGGGGCTCACCACCTTACGCGCACTCTCCCAAACGAGATCATCTTGCGGTAACTCCAGCAGGAAGCGGCTCGGCTCCGGACGCACCAACTCCCCATACTGACGCCGTTCACGACACAGGGTAAATACCAACTCCTTCTGGGCGCGGGTGATGCCGACGTAGGCCAAACGCCGTTCCTCATCGACATTCTCTTCATCGATGCTGCTCTGATGCGGCAGTAGGCCTTCCTCCATGCCGACCAGATAGACATAGGGAAACTCCAATCCTTTAGAGGCATGTAGCGTCATCAATTGCACCTGATCGGCCTCCTCTTCGGACTCACCACGCTCCATCATGTCACGCAGGGTAAAACGGTTGACCACTTGCGTCAGGGTCATCGGTTCATCCAGATCGCTACCCTGCAACATCTCCGTCATCCAGCCGAATAGCTGATTGACATTCTTCATGCGCATCTCGGCTGCCCGCGGGCTGGCCGAGGTCTCAAACAGCCAGCTTTCGTAATCGATGCCATGGATCAGATCGCGTACCGCCGCCGTGGCGTCGCGTTCGCACAACGCAGCGATCTCCGCCATCCAATGAGTGAAGCGTTGCAGTGCCTCTAGGCTACGCCCTTTCAACGTCTGTTCCAGACCGACGTCGAAGCTGGCACGGAACAGACTGATCCCGCGCTGATTGGCCCACTCTCCCAACTTCTGTAAGGTCGCCGGACCGATCTCACGCCGGGGAGTATTAACGATGCGCAGGAAGGCGCTGTCATCGTCTGGATTGGTCAGCACCCGCAGATAGGAGAGCAGATCCTTAATCTCCGCCCGGGAGAAAAACGAGGTTCCGCCGGAAATCTTATAGGGGATGCGGTTTTGCATCAGCATCTTTTCGAATACCCGCGATTGATGGTTACCGCGATAGAGGATTGCGTAATCGCTGTAGGCAGTCTTATTGATAAAGTGATGGGCGATCAGTTCACCAACGACCCGCTCCGCTTCGTGATCCTCGTTGTTGGCGGTGATCACCTTGAGCGGCTCCCCATAGCCGAGCTCAGAAAATAGCCTTTTCTCAAATACATGCGGATTATTGGCGATCAAAATATTGGCCGCCTTGAGGATACGCTGCGAAGAGCGGTAATTCTGCTCCAGCTTAACCACCCGCAACGCAGGGAAGTCCTCTTGCAATAACACCAGATTCTGCGGGCGCGCGCCGCGCCAAGAGTAGATAGATTGGTCATCATCACCAACCACGGTGAAACGGGCGCGGCCACCAACCAACAGCTTAACTAACTCGTATTGGCTGGTGTTAGTATCCTGGTATTCATCGACCAATAGATAGCGGATGCGCTGCTGCCAACGCTCCCGTACCGCCTGATCACGCCGCAACAGCAAGGTCGGCAACAGGATCAGATCGTCGAAATCGAGCACGTTACAGGACTTCAGTTGAGCGTCATACAGCGCATAACAGTCGGCGAACAGTCGTTCGCGCGGCGAACGCGCCAACGCGGCGGCCTGGGCCGGATCAATCAGATCATTTTTCCAATTGGAAATGGTCGCAATCAGCTGTTGCAGCTGGGTCTTATCCTTCTCCAGCCAGCATTCAGTCAAGTCAGTCAACAGCGCCAGTTGGTCCTGATCATCAAAGAGCGAGAAGTTGGGCTTCATTGCCAATGCCTTATATTCGCGCTTGATGATCTCCAATCCCAGGGTATGGAAAGTCGAGATCATCAGCCCGCGGGCCTCCTTGCGCCCCAGGGTCTGCGCCACACGCTCCTTCATCTCGCGCGCGGCCTTATTGGTAAAAGTAACGGCCGCGATCTGGCGCGCGGGATAACCACACACCCGGATCAGATGGGCGATCTTGTTGGTGATCACGCGCGTTTTACCAGAGCCGGCACCGGCGAGAACCAGACAAGGACCGGTAACATATTCGACGGCCTGCTGCTGACCGGGATTTAAGCGCATGATGATATACCTGCTAATGATGACATCGAGGGGCAGCGCGATTGTAACAGAAAGCGCTAACAGAAAAAAAACGCCCCCGGTGCAGGAGGCGCATTGCCTGACCATGCCAGCCACCGTACACTGGCATCTTTCGCCGCCGGGGGCGATATGCCGCCAGGCGCATCGCCACGCGTAGAGTAAAGAGTAAGGAGTTACCATGGCCCGAAGCGCCGCCGCGCTGCATATTCTGGTCGACAGCCAGGCTGAGGCCGAGGCACTACTGCAAAAATTGCGCCGAGGCGCCAACTTCCAGACGCTAGCGCGCCGCCATTCGCGCTGCCCCTCGAAACGCCAGGGGGGCGATCTCGGTGAATTTCGTCAAGGGAGCATGGTGCCCGAGTTTGACCGCGCCGTCTTCAGCAGCCCGCTGCTGACCCCCATCGGCCCGGTCAAGACCCGTTTCGGCTACCACATCATTAAGGTGCTATACCGCAACTGAACGGCGCACGACAGACGTCCAGCGGAGCTCATCCCGCCACGGCAATGCGCTTCATCGCCGTCATATAACCGCGCAGACGCTCTCCGACAATCTCGATGGGATGCTGGCGGATGGCCTGGTTGATGTCGCGCAGCGTGGCGTTATCCACCGCACCGTTCGGTAACGCCTGGCCCAGATCACCGGCCTGTAGCGTCGCCATGACATGTTGGCGCAACAACGGAACCGCCGCGTTGGCGAACAGGTAGTTACCATACTCGGCGGTATCGGAAATCACTACGTTCATCTCATACAACCGTTTACGGGCGATCGTGTTGGCGATCAGCGGCAGCTCATGCAGCGACTCATAATAAGCCGACTCGGCGACGATACCGGAGGCCACCATAGTTTCAAAAGCCAGTTCAACGCCCGCCTTGACCATCGCCACCAGCAACAGCCCTTGATCGAAGTAGCTCTGCTCGTCAATCTTGCCGCTGAACGGCGGCGCGTTCTCGAAGGCGCTCTTGCCGGTTTGTGCCCGCCAGGCCAGTAACTGAGCGTCCTCTTCAGCCCAGTCGGCCATCATGCCGCGGGAAAACTCACCGGAAAGGATATCATCCATATGCTTGGCAAACAGCGGCGCCATCAGCGCCTTGAGTTGTTCGGCCAGCGCATAGGCGCGCAGTTTCGCCGGATTAGAGAGGCGATCCATCATCAGAGTAATCCCCCCCTGCTTCAGGGCCTCGGTAATGGTTTCCCAGCCAAACTGGATAAGCTTGCCGGCCCAGGCCGCATCGGCCCCGTCCGCTACCAGGCGCTCATAGCACAACAGCGAACCGGTTTGCAGCATGCCGCACAGGATGGTCTGTTCGCCCATCAGATCAGACTTTACCTCCGCCACGAATGAGGACTCCAACACCCCGGCGCGATCCCCCCCGGTCGCCACTGCCCACGCCTTAGCGATCGCCATCCCTTCGCCGCGCGGATCGTTCTCCGGATGCACCGCAATCAGAGTCGGAACCCCAAAACCACGCTTATACTCCTCGCGCACCTCAGTGCCGGGACACTTGGGCGCGACCATCACTACGGTGATGTCTGGGCGGATCTGTTCTCCCACCTCAACGATGTTGAAACCGTGCGAATACCCCAGCGCTGCCCCCTGCTTCATCAGCGGTTGCACCGCCCGCACCACGGCGGAGTGCTGCTTATCCGGAGTCAGGTTAATCACTAAATCAGCCTGCGGGATCAACGTCTGATAGTCGCCGACCGTAAAACCATGTTCGCAGGCGCGGCGATAAGAATCGCGCCGCTCGGCGATCGCCTGATTACGCAAGGCATAGGCGACATCCAGACCTGAATCGCGCATGTTCAGCCCTTGGTTTAACCCTTGGGCGCCGCAGCCGACGATCACCACTTTCTTGCCGCGTAGCGCCGCGACACCATCGGCAAACTCCTCCCGCGCCATGAAGCGACACTTACCCAGTTGCGCCAGCTGTTGACGCAGATTCAGTGTATTAAAATAGTTCGTCATGCGGCACTCCATCCTGTTCGGTGATGGCGCGTGCGTCCGGCGATGCGCCGCGCGCGCCCTGATTGTGATGTTTCGAACCGTCCGCCACTTGCCCGACGGCGATATCTCATCATAGGCCAGGACGAACGTTGCTTAAATTGATATATTGAGAAGATGTTATTGCGTTTTTTGCAATGAAATCGCCGAGGACGAGTATGGATATCCGCGATCTCAAACTGTTTCTGCAACTGGCCGATAGCCGCCACTTCGCCCGTACCGCCGCGGCAATGCACGTCAGCCCCTCGACACTGTCACGCCAGATACAGCGCCTGGAGGAGGAGCTGGGACAACCGCTGTTATTGCGCGATAACCGTAATGTACGCCTGACCGCGGCCGGCGAGCAACTGCAAGACTTCGCCCGCCAGACCCTATTGCATTACCGCCAACTGCGCAGTGGCCTCGACAGCCAGGGCCTGGCGCTAAACGGTGAGCTGCACCTATTCTGCTCGGTCACCGCCGCCTACAGCCATCTCCCACCGATCCTCGACCGCTTTCGCGCCCATCACCCGCAGGTCGATATCCGCCTGACCACCGGTGATGCCGCCGACGCCGTCGATAAGGTACAAGGCGGCGCGGCGGATCTGGCTATCGCCGGGCGACCACAGACACTTCCCAATAGCGTGGCCTTCTTCCCCATCGGCGAAATCCCGCTACGTCTCATCATGCCGGCGCTGCCATGCCCAGTACGCCGCCAGGCACAATGCGCCCGACCGGACTGGGCGCAGATTCCCTTCATCCTGCCGCAACATGGTCCGGCGCGACAGCGCATCGACCAATGGTTCCGGCGCCGACGTATCCACACCCCACGCATCTACGCGACAGTGGCTGGTCATGAGGCCATCGTCTCAATGGTAGCCTTAGGCTGCGGCATCGCTCTGCTACCCGACGTGGTGATCGATAACAGCCCGGAGAGCATACGGGCGCGCATCATCACGCTGGATAATAGCGTCGCCATCGATCCCTTCGAGCTCGGCGTCTGTGTGCAACACAAACGCCTACGCGAACCACCGATCGCCGCTTTCTGGTCACTGCTGGCCGACACGGCCGCCTCCTGCATCACGACGCCCCGTGGCGTAACACCGTCTACCCTTGCAAGAAAAAGCGAAAGGCTGGATTAGCGCTCTCATCATGGCACTCATAACCCAGCTCCTTGAGACGTGCCTCGAAGTTGGCATCACTGTCCGGGCGCTCGAAGGCCGCCAATACTCGGCCGAAGTCGGTACCGTGGCTACGATAGTGAAACAGCGAGATGTTCCAGTCAGTTCCTAGGGTTTGGAGAAACTTGAGCAGCGCGCCTGGCGCCTCGGGGAACTCGAAGCTGTAGAGCCGTTCCTGTAAAGGCTTACCCGGCCGACCGCCGACCATATAGCGCACATGCAGCTTGGCCATCTCATCATCGGAGAGATCCACCACCTGGTAACCACCGCCGCGCAGTGAGGTCACGATCTCCTCACGCTCGCGTTGGCCGTTGGTCAAGCGCACCCCGACGAAGATGCAAGCTTGATCGGCGTCGGCGTAACGGTAGTTAAATTCGGTCACCGAACGCCCGCCCAATAACTGGCAGAAGGCCAGGAAACTACCCTTACGCTCGGGGATGGTCACCGCCAACAGCGCCTCACGCTGCTCGCCTAACTCACAACGCTCGGAGACATAACGTAGGCCGTGGAAGTTCAGATTAGCGCCAGAAAGCACATGAGCCAGATGCTCGCCGCGGATCGCGTGACGCTGGACATACTGCTTCAACCCTGCCAACGCCAGCGCGCCGGAGGGCTCCGCCACCGCACGAACATCCTCGAATAGATCCTTCACGGCGGCACAAATTGCGTCGCTGTCCACCGTGATCACATCATCCAAATAGCGCTGACATAGGCGAAAGGTCTCATCCCCGATACGCTTCACCGCGACCCCTTCAGCGAACAGGCCAACCCGATCCAACTCAACCGGTCGGCCAGCCTTTAACGCCGCACACAGGCAGGCGGAGTCTCGAGCCTCCACACCGATCACCTGCACCTGTGGCATCAGTTGTTTAATCAGTACTGCTACCCCGGCAGCCAGGCCTCCGCCTCCCACTGGCACAAAGATACGATCGAGATGAGCATTCTGCTGTAGCAGCTCCAATGCCAGCGTACCCTGACCGGCAATCACCGCTGGATGGTCGAAAGGAGGAATAAAGGTCAGTCCGCTTTCCTGCGCTAACCGCAAGGCATGGGCCTTGGCCTCATCGAAATTGGCACCGTGCAGCAATACCCGGCCACCGAAGCCTCGCACCGCCTCGACCTTAATATCCGCCGTCGCGCGCGGCATGACGATGGTGGCCGCCATCCCCAATTTGGCGGCCGACAGCGCCACCCCCTGAGCATGATTACCCGCCGAAGCGGTGATCACCCCACGCTCGCGCTGTGCCGCACTCAACCCGGCGATCATCGCGTAAGCACCACGTAACTTAAAACTATGTACTGGCTGGCGATCTTCGCGTTTTACCAGGATATGGTTGTCTAGGCGGGCAGAGAGTTTCTCCATCACCTGCAACGGCGTCACCTGTACCACCTCATATACCGGTGCGCGCAGTACCGCACGGAGGTATTCAGCGCCATCCGGTGCCGCGGAAAGCGGTTGTGTCTCGCTCATCGGTCCCCTCCCAGTTTGCTTCTGTCGCGTACCGCACCGCGGTCGGCACTGGTCGCCAGGCTGGCATACGCTCGTAAGGCCAGGGATACGGGCCGCTGACGGCTCCGCGGCGTCCAGGCCCGGTCTCCACGCGCCAACTCCTGCTGACGTCGCTGCGCCAGTTCGCTTTCGGGGATCGCCAAACGGATATGGCGCGCCGGAATATCAATCTCAATCGGATCACCGTCGCAGACTAAGCCGATGGCGCCGCCGCTGGCCGCTTCTGGAGAGACATGGCCGATGGACAGCCCCGAAGTACCACCGGAGAAACGACCGTCGGTGATCAACGCACACTGTTTGCCTAATCCCATCGACTTCAGATAAGAGGTAGGGTAAAGCATCTCCTGCATCCCCGGTCCCCCCTTCGGGCCCTCATAGCGGATCACCACTACGTCGCCCGCCTGGATCTGGCCTGTCAAGATTGCTTCAACCGCCGCCTCCTGGCTCTCGAAGACCCGCGCGGGGCCACGAAAGATCAGGCTATCATCGTCGACCCCAGCGGTTTTAACGATGCAACCGTCCACGGCTAAATTACCCGCTAAGATCGCCAGGCCGCCATCTTGGCTATAGGCGAACTCACGTGTCCGAATACATCCGGCCTGACGATCACGATCTAACGTCTCCCAACGGCATGACTGCGCGAAGGGTTCGGTCGTCCGCAATCCGGCAGGCCCGGCACGATAAAGACGTTGTACCGCTTCATCGTCGCTGCGCATGATGTCATAACGCGCCAACGTCTCGACCAGATCCAGCCCTAACACATTGACGACGCCGCGATTCAAGAGCCCCGCACGCTCCAACTCCCCCAAGATCCCCATGACCCCGCCGGCACGATGGACATCTTCCATGTGATAACGCTGAGTACTCGGCGCCACCTTGCACAGGTGTGGTACCTGGCGCGATAGGCGATCGATGTCGGCCAGGGTGAAGTCGACCTCGGCTTCTTGGGCCGCTGCCAGCAGATGCAACACGGTATTGGTTGAGCCGCCCATGGCAATATCCAGTGTCATAGCGTTCTCGAAGGCTGCCTTATTGGCGATGTTACGTGGCAACACCGAGGCGTCATCTTGCTCGTAATAACGCTGTGTCAGTTCGACGATGCGTCGCCCGGCCTCCTCGAACAATGCCCGGCGATCGGCATGGGTTGCCAACAGCGAACCATTGCCTGGCAATGCCAACCCCAAAGCCTCCATCAAACAGTTCATCGAGTTGGCAGTGAACATCCCAGAGCAAGAGCCACACGTCGGGCATGCGGCACGTTCAATCTGCGCGCTCTCTTCATCACTCACCTGCGGGTTAGCTCCCTGGATCATGGCATCGACCAGATCTAACTTGATCAGTTGATCGGAGAGACGCGTCTTGCCCGCCTCCATCGGCCCGCCAGAAACGAAGATCACCGGTATATTCAGACGCAACGCCGCCATCATCATACCCGGCGTGATCTTGTCGCAGTTAGAGATACAGACCATAGCGTCTGCACAATGGGCGTTAACCATGTACTCCACCGAGTCGGCGATCAACTCGCGTGAGGGGAGTGAATAGAGCATGCCGCCATGCCCCATGGCGATGCCATCATCCACCGCGATAGTATTAAACTCCTTGGCCACACCGCCGGCGGCTGCGATCTGCGCGGCCACCAGCCGCCCCAGATCGCGCAGGTGTACATGACCTGGCACAAACTGAGTGAACGAGTTCACCACCGCGATAATCGGTTTACCGAAATCCTCGTCAGTCATTCCGGTTGCGCGCCACAGCGCGCGGGCACCCGCCATATTACGGCCATGGGTGGTCGTGGCGGAACGATACTTAGCCATGTACAATTCACTCCCAGTGTCGCCCGCATCCGGCGGGCAGAGGTCAATCCATGGGCGCGGACGACGCCGGCACCCTACCAGTCTATCTGGCCCGGCATCGTGCCGAGCTTAGGGATTTACTACATCCAACCAACCGAAACGATCGTCGGTCTGACCGTTAAACAAGCCGAAGAAGGCCTGCTGTACCCGCTTGGTGATCGGGCCGCAACGCCCAATCCCGACCTGGATGCCGTCAACGCTACGTACCGGAGTGATCTCAGCCGCCGTTCCCGACATGAAGATCTCATCGGCCAGGTACAGCGCCTCGCGCGATAGCACCTGTTCCCGAACCTCCAGTCCCAATTCTTTCGCCAGGGTGATGATGGCGTCACGGGTGATCCCCGGTAAGGCGGCCGACGTAAACGGTGGAGTCAAGATCACCCCGTTTTTGACTATAAACAGATTCTCACCCGCGCCTTCAGACACGTAACCGTGGACATCCAGTGCAATCCCCTCTTGATAACCATGACGACGCGCCTCCGAGCCGACCAATAGCGAAGAGAGATAGTTACCGCCAGCCTTGGCGGCGGTCGGGATGGTATTCGGTGCTGCTCGGTGCCAAGAGGAAACCATGGCATCGATACCCTGATCCAACGCGGCTTCGCCCAGATAAGCGCCCCAAGGGAAAGCGGCGATGATGACATCGGTCTGGTAACCCGCTGGCGGATTCACCCCCATGCCGACATCACCGATGAACACCAACGGACGGATATAAGCGCTGGTCAGTTGATTGCGGCGTACGGTCTCCCGGCAAGCAGCCATCAACGCATCGACGCTGTAGGCAAGCGGCATGCGATAGATACGCGCCGAGTCATGCAAGCGCTGCATATGTTCCCGGTGGCGGAAGATGGCCGGGCCGCGATGAGTGTCATAACAGCGCACCCCCTCAAAGACCGAGGTACCGTAATGCAGCGCATGAGACATCACGTGAACCCGGGCCTCACCCCAGGGCACCATCTCGCCGTTGAACCAGATGTAATCCGCTTTCTTGGTGGTCATTGTGCTATTCCTTGTGGCGACCTGCGCCTAATGAGATAACGAGGACAATTCAGCCTAACGCCTGACGACAGGGCATCATGGGTCGGGGAGCGAGGGCACGAACCTCAACCTGGGCCACATCCAGCAGTTTGCTCAACTGAGACGACAGCAGACTGACGGGACGGGCGCTGGCGACGGTCAGCTCGATGTTGACACTGTCGCATTCACCGTCTTGCGCCATATGCATGGCACAGATCTCAAAACCGCGGTGACGTACCACACGCAGCACGCGCTCTAAGATCTCCGGACGGCGACGAGCCTGGATCGCCAGGTAGTGTTGGGATGAGGGATTCTGCATCATGATACGCTCTCCAGCATGGATTCATTGCCAGCGCCCGGCGGCACCAGCGGCCAGACATTTTCGAATTCGTCGATGGCGACCTGTAACAGGTAGGGGCCCGGCGTGGTAAACAAAGCCTCCAAGGCATCCGCGACCTGCGCCTTGTGGCTGATACGCTGCCCGGGAATACCGAATGCCTGCGCCAGGGTAAGAAAATCAGGATTATCGGAGAGATCGGTTTCGCTGTAGCGAGCATCAAAGAACAGTTGCTGCCACTGGCGCACCATTCCCAGCCGCTGGTTGTCCAGCAAGACGATCTTCAGCGGCAGGCGCGCCCGCTTGATGGTACCCAGCTCCTGCACATTCATCATGAACGAACCATCACCAGAGATGCAGATCACGCAATCGTCAGGACGCGCCATCTGCGCGCCAACCGCTGCCGGAATACCGAATCCCATGGTGCCGAGCCCACTAGAGGTGATGAAATCGTGGGGCTGGGCAAAACGCATATGTTGGGCGCTCCACATCTGGTGTTGCCCTACATCGGTGGTAACCACCGCCCGCGCCGGCTTGCGTTCAGAGAGCTGGCGTAGAAACAGGGGAGCATAGAGGGCTTCGCCCGGGTGATCGTAACGCCAGGCGTGTTGTGCTTTTAACTGGGCGATGTGTTGCTGCCAAGGAGCGATGGACAGCGGCATCGTCAATGCTGGCAACAGATGAGTCAACTCGCCGCATAGGGTCACATGCGCCTGACGCAACTTATTCAGCTCCGCCGGATCGATATCCAGATGGATCACCCGCGCCTGCGGCGCAAAAGCATTCAGACGCCCGGTGACACGATCGTCGAAGCGGGCACCGACGACCAATAACAGATCGCTCTGCTGTACCGCCAAATTGGCCGCCTTACTCCCGTGCATGCCCAGCATCCCCAGATAGCCAGGATGTGCATCGTCTGCCGCCCCCAGCCCCTTCAGCGTTGCCGCCACCGGCAAGCCGCTGCACGCGACCAACTCCCGCAATGCTGGCACCGCACCGGCGATGCCAACACCGCCACCAACATATAACACTGGACGCTGAGCGGTAGCCAACAGCGCCCGGGCTCGGGCTAAGTCTGCCGCCGGGCAGTCATGTGCGGCGACGTCAACGCTACGCAATGAGGCGGAGGGTTCGCCCTGCGCCAATTGAATATCCTTGGGAATGTCGATCAACACTGGGCCGGGACGCCCTTGGGTAGCAATGGCAAACGCCTGATCCATGATCGCCGGCAACTCGGCCAGCGATGTCACCATAAAGCTATGTTTGGTACACGCCAACGATAATCCCAGCACGTCCATTTCCTGAAACGCATCGGTCCCGATCAAACCGGAAGCAACCTGACCGGTAATCGCCACCAACGGAACCGAATCCATCATAGCATCGGCCAAGCCAGTGATCAGGTTAGTCGCTCCCGGTCCAGAGGTCGCAATGCAAACGCCAACACGACCACTGGCGCGGGCATAGCCGATCGCCGCCATCACAGCGCCCTGCTCATGCCGACACAGTAGGTGCGCCACACCGCCGTCATACAACGCATCGTATAACGGCATAATAGCGCCGCCTGGATAGCCGAATACCTGACTCACCCCTTGAGCACGTAACGCTTGTACTACCCACTGCGCTCCATTCATGATTAACTCTCCGACATCGCCCTAAAATACAGAATTTTATTCTGATTACTGACTTCCCTGCCCGGCCGGTCGCAGCGAAAAAAAAGAGCCCCCGAACCGGATGGTGCGGGGGCTCTTTTCTGACTCAGGCTTGATTATTAAGCCTTTATTCGTCCAAGTGCAGCCCCGCACGGTGGGATAATAATCACCACCACGCTAATCACGACTAGGCTAATCACTTGGACGAGTAGGCTCATAAATAGTGAAATCTGTTGTTTCGTTGCTCAGTGCTTAAAGAGTTATCATAGAAGTTCGCGCGCTGACAACCTTTTTTTGTACACCAATTGCACCACCCCTGGCGCAATATCGATAAAAACATTTATTTATCAATATGTTACAAATTAACTGTGCGCTGAATTTTTCTCCACCTGCGATGGAAGCACCGAACATGATAAGTTTCCTTTCAGTAGGATAGAGAGGTGATATCTCCATTGCTGTCACACCACGCTCCATGGCTCATGGTCTTTATTGTTTTCCTGATGCCGGCTTGTTGCATTGTTTTCGTTAACGTTGGCGAGGCGGGCGTGCCGCGTAAATCGGCAATGAGTTATTTTTAGTGTTGAATTGTGAAATGGCGTTACATATGCGCAACTTTCTTGCGTAACGCTACACAGCCTCGTTTGATAGTTACGCGCGACACCTGCACTTTACGCCATGATGGTGATGATAAGGAGGATCATCATGACACTGGCCAGTGTATACACCCGTGCCGCCCTCGGCATACAAGCTCCCGAAGTCAGGATCGAAGCACATATCGGCAATGGATTACCGGGTTTTACCCTGGTTGGTCTACCTGAAACGGCGGTACGCGAGGCAAAAGATCGCGTACGCTGCGCCATCCTGAACAGCGGATTCCAGTTTCCCGCCAAACGTATCACTCTCAATCTGGCTCCCGCCGATCTCCCTAAGGAGGGTGGACGTTATGATCTACCGATGGCATTGGCTCTACTGCTCGCTGCGGGGCAGCTCTCCAGCGTACGCACCATACATCACTATGAGTTTATGGGGGAGCTCGCCCTCTCCGGTGAGCTCCGCTCAGTACCGGGCATTCTACCGGCGGCAATCAGCGCCATACAGGCGGGCCGGACGTTAATCGCCCCCTGTGGCAACGCCGACGAGCTTGGATTGCTGGCCGCACCACGCCCCCCTATCGCCCCTTCCCTACTCGCCGTTTGCGCCTTCCTGCGCGAACAGGCTGTCTTGGACAGACCGCCGCCCCGCCAACCCAGCAATGACTATGCGTCTCTGGGGGATATGGCCGATATCATCGGCCAGGCGCAAGCCAGACGCGCCCTGGAGATCGCTGCCGCAGGCGGGCATAACCTGCTACTCCTTGGGCCTCCGGGTACCGGGAAAACCATGCTGGCCTGTCGTCTACCGGGGATCCTGCCGCCGATGACTCCCGATGAGGCGTTGGCGCAGGCAACAATCAGTAGCTTGGCCTATCCAGGTTCGGAGCAGACACGCTATGGCGTGCGTCCGTTTCGCGCACCACACCATAGCGCTTCGATGGCGGCACTGATCGGCGGCGGCTCATTGCCGCGCCCAGGCGAGATCTCCTTAGCTCATCACGGTGTCCTGTTCCTCGATGAGTTACCCGAGTTCGATCGACGCACCTTGGATGCCTTGCGCGAGCCGTTGGAGTCCGGCATCGTTCACCTTTCCCGTGCCCGCATCAAAGTCAGCTTTCCCGCCCGTGTGCAGTTGGTGGCGGCGATGAATCCCAGCAGCGCTGGACACGGGGCTGGCGCAGGGAGCCGAGCCACACCAGGTCAAGTTCTGCGCTACCTCTCCCGCCTTTCCGGGCCGCTGCTTGACCGCTTCGATCTCTCTATCGAAGTGCCGCTATTACCCGCAGGCATATTGGCCAGCCAACACGCGAACGGCGAAGACAGTGCCACACTGCGCCAACGCGTCACCGCCGTCCGGGCACGGCAATACGCCCGTAGCGGCCGGCTGAATGCACATTTGGAGGGGGTAGAGCGTGATCGTGTTTGCCGCCTAAGTACGCACGATGCATACTTCCTGGAACAGGCTCTGACCCGTCTCGGCCTGTCGGTGCGCGCCTGGCACCGTCTACTGAAAGTCGCCCGCACGCTCGCCGATATGGAAAGCATGGAGAACATCGCCCAACACCATCTGGCCGAAGCCCTAAGCTATCGCGCCATCGATCGACTTTTACACACGCTACTGCAAGGGGAGTAACCCACCGCCGCGCTCCGCAGCCAGTGGGCGTCATCCTATTAAAGAGGGGTATCGCGAGACTTATACCCAGTCAAGGATCACCTTGCCAGAGTGACCCGAGCGCATCGCGGCAAAGCCCTGCTGAAAATCGTCGATCGCGTAACGATGAGTAATGATCGGGGTCAGATCGAGACCAGATTGCAGCAATGCTGCCATCTTGTACCAGGTTTCAAACATCTCCCGGCCATAGATCCCTTTGATCACCAATCCTTTAAAAATCACTTGATTCCAATCGATGGCCATATCACCCGGAGGGATACCCAACATGGCGATCTTACCGCCATGGTTCATGGTCTCCAACATGGTGCGGAAAGCGGCCGGAGCGCCAGACATCTCCAACCCAACATCGAAGCCCTCCGTCATCCCCAAGGCTTGCATGACCTCCGCTAAAGATTCGCGACTGACGTTTACCGCTCGCGTTACCCCCATCTTGCGTGCCAGCTCCAAACGGTAATCGTTCACGTCAGTGATCACCACGTGACGCGCCCCGACATGACGGCACACCGCCGCTGCCATGATACCGATCGGCCCCGCACCGGAAACCAAAACATCCTCGCCAACCAGATCAAAGGAGAGGGCCGTATGCACCGCATTGCCGAAGGGATCGAAGATCGCCGCTAGCTCATCGGAGATATTGTCTGGGATCTTAAAAGCGTTGAAGGCGGGGATCACCAGATACTCGGCGAATGCCCCCTGACGATTAACACCAACGCCGATGGTGTTACGGCACAAATGGGTGCGTCCGGCACGACAGTTGCGACAGTGCCCGCAAGTAATATGTCCCTCACCGGAGACACGATCACCGATGCGGAACCCGCTAACCTCTTGGCCGACAGCGACCACCTCGCCAACATACTCATGGCCGACCACCATCGGCACCGGAATCGTCTTCTGCGACCAGGTATCCCAGTTATAGATGTGTACATCGGTACCGCAGATCGCCGTCTTACGGATCTTGATCATGATGTCGTTGTGCCCCAATTGCGGCAATGGGACATCGGTCATCCAGAGACCTTCTTCCGCATATAATTTGGATAAGGCTTTCATCATGCCTCCTTAGGCGATCACACCAAGCTGTTTACCGACACGAATAAAGGCGTCTACGGCCTGCTCGATCTGTGCTGGCGTATGCGCCGCCGACATTTGGGTACGGATACGCGCCTGCCCCTGCGGTACCACCGGATAGAAGAACCCCGTCACATAAATCCCTTCTTGTAATAGCAGATCGGCGAAACGCTGCGCCAACTTAGCGTCCCCCAGCATCACCGGAATAATGGCATGATCGGCACCCGCTAAGGTAAAACCGGCGGCCGTCATCTTTTCGCGAAATAGCCGGGCGTTATCCCACAACCGCGCACGCAGATCATCTCCTTGCGCCAGAAGCTCCAACACCGTTATGGAAGCGGCAACGATCGAGGGCGCCAATGAGTTAGAGAACAGATAGGGGCGTGAACGTTGACGCAGCCATTCAACGACTTCTTTCCGCGCAGCAGTGTAACCACCGGAGGCACCACCCAGCGCTTTGCCTAGAGTACCGGTGATAATATCGACACGATCCATCACCCCGCAGTATTCATGAGTCCCTCGCCCGTGCGCGCCGACGAAACCGACCGCATGCGAGTCATCCACCATCACCAGAGCATCATATTCATCCGCCAGATCACAGATCGACTTCAAATCGGCGATCACCCCATCCATGGAGAACACCCCATCAGTGGCGATCAGAATATGTCGGGCCCCCTCAGCGCGCGCCTGCACTAAACATGATTTTAATTGGTCCATATCGTTGTTGGCGTAGCGATAACGCCGGGCCTTACACAGACGCACGCCGTCGATAATGGAGGCGTGATTCAACGCATCAGAGATAATGGCATCCTCCGGCCCCAACAACGTCTCGAACAGACCTCCGTTAGCGTCGAAGCAAGAAGAATAGAGGATGGCGTCCTCCATTCCCAAAAAGGCGGCGATGTGTTGCTCCAACGCCTTATGACTGTCCTGCGTACCGCAAATAAAGCGTACCGACGCCATGCCGAAACCATGACTGTCCATGCCAGCCTTGGCCGCGGCGATCAGCGCCGGGTGATTCGCGAGCCCTAGATAGTTGTTGGCACAGAAGTTTAAGACATGACTGCCATCGGCCACGGCGATCTCCGCCTGCTGGGCAGAAGTAATGATACGCTCGTTCTTGTACAGCCCGTCAGCTCGCGTCATCTCAAGCTGCTGTGTGAGTTGCTGGTAAAAATCCGCCGACATGGGGTATCTCCTGAGTTCGATAGGCTAAATTCCGCGTTCATAGAAGCATCTTACTGCTGAAACAGTATTGAAACGAGTTTGTAACTTCTATAATGGTAAAGATGCAGCATCTATCACGTCACGTGACGAGGCAAGCGAGAATAGGTCACAAAGTGATTCCAATGCCGTAGACTTACTCCACCTCTTCACACGCTTTTTGCTTAACAAGCGCGCCCTCAGCGCTGATTGCCGGGCCATGAAATGCTATGATGGCGCCATCTATCGGCGCTTCGCGCGCTCTCGTTAGCTCATTGAAAGGTAAACCTCATGATTATTGTCACTGGCGGCGCCGGCATGATCGGCAGCAACATCGTTAAGGCATTGAACGATAAAGGCTATACCGATATTCTGGTGGTGGATAACCTCAAGGATGGCACCAAATTTGTTAACTTGGTCGACCTGGATATCACCGACTATATGGACAAAGAGGATTTCATTGCCGGAATCGTCGCGGGCGATGACTTTGGTGATATTGAGGCGGTATTCCATGAGGGCGCCTGCTCCTCCACCACCGAGTGGGATGGCAAGTATGTGATGGACAATAACTATCAATACTCGAAAGAACTGCTGCATTACTGCCTGGAGCGCCAAATCCCCTTCCTGTATGCCTCATCCGCGGCAACCTACGGCATGACCAATAAGTTCGTTGAAGATCGCCGCTACGAGGGCCCGCTGAATGTCTACGGCTATTCTAAGTTTCTCTTCGACCAATATGTGCGCCGTATCCTGCCTCACGCCGAATCACAGATCTGTGGCTTTCGCTATTTCAACGTTTATGGACCGCGTGAGGGTCACAAGGGCAGCATGGCGAGCGTTGCTTTCCATCTGAATACTCAGATCAATAATGGTGAAGCACCGAAACTGTTCGAAGGCAGTGAGCATTTCCGCCGCGACTTCATCTACGTCGGCGACGTCGCAGACGTCAATCTGTGGTTCTGGGAGAATTCGGTATCAGGGATCTTCAACTGTGGTACCGGCAATGCCGAATCTTTCCAAGCGGTAGCCGATGCCGTCGTCGATTTCCACCAGAAGGGCCAAGTGACCTATATCCCCTTCCCAGATAAACTGAAGGGGCGTTATCAGGCCTTTACTCAGGCTGATACGACGCAATTGCGCGCGGCCGGTTATACTCGACCGTTTAAAACCGTCGCCCAGGGTGTGCGTGAATACATGGAATGGCTAAACCGTAAGCCCTAATAGAGTAAGGAATTTCTAACAGTATGAAAATACTGGTGATCGGACCGTCTTGGGTCGGTGACATGATGATGTCACAGAGTCTGTACCGCACCCTGAAGGCGGAATACCCTGAGGCAGAAATCGATGTGATGGCACCCAACTGGTGTCGTCCGCTTCTTGAACGCATGCCTGAAGTGCATGACGCGATCGCCATGCCATTGGGGCACGGCAGCCTAGGACTCGGTGAGCGCTACCGCCTGGGGCGCCAACTGCGTGAGCGAGAATATGATCGCGCCTATGTGCTGCCCAACTCCTTCAAGTCGGCATTGATCCCTTTCTTCGCCCGCATTCCATTGCGCATCGGTTGGAAGGGCGAGATGCGCTATGGCCTCTTGAACGATCTGCGTCCGCTGGATAAATCGGCCTTCCCGCGCATGGTCGAGCGTTATGTCGCGCTGGCCTATCCGGCCGCGCGCGTACGGCGCGCCACCGATCTGCCTCAGCCTTTGCGCTACCCCGCCCTTCAGGTACGGGACGAGGAGATAGCCGAAACCGCCGCCGCCTTTAACCTGACGGATCATCGCCCAGTGATCGGTTTTTGTCCCGGAGCCGAGTTTGGGCCGGCAAAACGTTGGCCTCACTATCACTATGCCGTCCTGGCGCAACGCCTTATCACCCAGGGCTATCAGATAGCCCTGTTTGGCTCTGCCAAGGATCACGCTGCGGGTGAAGAAATTCGCCAAGCCCTGGATGAGGAAAGTCGAGAATACTGTCTGAATCTGGCAGGACATACTACGCTGGAGCAAGCCGTAGCGCTGATCGCCGCCTGCCAAGCCGTCGTCAGTAATGACTCTGGTTTAATGCATATTGCCGCCGCCCTCGATAAACCACTAGTAGCGCTCTATGGGCCCAGCAGCCCAGATTTCACACCACCGCTGAACCAACATGCCCAGGTGATCCGGCTGATCTCCGGCTACCATAAGGTGCGGCGCGGGAAGGGAGACACCGGCTACCACCAAAGTCTGATCGATATCACGCCGGATCGCGTCGAGCAAACGCTGCACGCTTTGCTGCGCGCCAGCGCGCAGACAAACAACGGGGAAGTTCAGTGCGCATCCTGATGGTAAAAACCTCCTCAATGGGAGATGTCATTCATACCCTGCCAGCATTGACCGACGCTCAACGGGCGATCCCTGGTCTACGCGTCGACTGGGTGGTGGAAGAGGGGTTTGCCCAAATTCCCAGCTGGCATGTCGCGGTCGATCGCGTCATCCCGGTTGCCATCCGGCGTTGGCGCAAAGCGCTATTCAGCGCACAGACCCGTCACGAGTGGCGACAATTTAAGCAACAACTACATCAGATGCACTACGATGCGGTTATTGATGCCCAAGGGTTACTGAAAAGCGCGCTGCTGGTCACTCGGCAAGCGTACGGAATTAAACACGGCTTCGATCGTGCCAGTGTCCGTGAACCGCTGGCTAGCCTGTTTTATGACCGTCGTCACGCCGTCTCTCGTCAGCAGCATGCCGTCGAACGCACCCGTCAGTTAGTGGCGCAGAGCCTGGGTTATTCATTGCCATCACAACATGGTGACTATGCCATTGCCCAGCACTTTACTCAGCAACGACCTCTCGATGCCGGACAGTATATGGTTTTTCTGCACGCCACCACCCGCGACGAAAAACATTGGCCAGAGGCGCACTGGCGAGAACTGATCGCCTGGGTCGGCAGCCATACCTCGCAACGCGTTAAATTACCATGGGGAGCGGAGCATGAACGTCAACGCGCCCTCCGCCTGTCCGCAGGATTTACGCATGTCGATGTCCTGCCTAAAATGACACTGGCCGAGGTGGCCAGCGTACTGGCAGGTGCCAGTCAGGTGATTTCCGTCGATACCGGCCTCAGCCATCTCGCCGCCGCGCTAGATCGGCCTAACATTACCCTATATGGCCCTACCGATCCGGGGCTTATTGGGGGCTATGGGATGGGGCAAGTATCGCTTATCTCGCCCAGCGGGCGCTTACAGGATTTAACCGCTGTGCGCGTGAGTCAACAAATCAACATCAATTGAGAAAAATATGATAGCTAACCCGATACTATCCATCATTATCGCCGTTCATAACTCAGCAGACTATATATTGACCTGTTTGCAAAGTCTCGAGCAGGCACTAGAGAAAAACTGTCATCCCGCATGCGTTGAGGCGATTATCGTTAATGATGGTTCAAGCGATAACTCGTTAGAAATCATTAACCATTTCCCAGCGAAAAATTTCACCAAGAAAGTCTTCTCGGTTGATTTTCATAATGTTGGTAAAGTAAGAAAGTTTGCTTTTACACACTGTACAGGAGATTATATTACCATCCTAGATAGTGATGATGCATTTAAAAATAATTCTTTAGCATGGGTTATCTCAAAACTTAAATCATGTCATTGCGATCTGCTGATTACTCCCTTGGAGGAGGTCAGAGGTAAACTACAATTACAAAAAATAGTCATTACAGACAAAGAAAAAATATTGGATAAAAATTCCGCCAAGAATTTATTTCTAGATCATAAAATGATTGATGGCCATATTTCAGGGAAATTTATTAAACATTCTTTATTAAACTTGGATATGTTTCCTGATCTTACATGCTATGAAGATATGGTAACTGTTGCTTATGCTATCCATAATGCTAATAAAATAGTATATTCTAATACTATTTGCTATCAACTCAGAAAAAGAGAAAATAGTCTTTCAGATGATAAAAAGGGTGAGAAATCACTACTAATGTTTGATGCTATGGATAAAATTGAGTATTTTTTCCTCGAAAGGCCAATTCAACAACATCTATTTGATGCTTTGATCGTAAAAGCAATATCAGACCTCATCTCTAGAAAAAGAATAGCAATACTACCACCGCATATAAAAAATAGGCTAAGAAAAATAAATCTTATCAAATATCTACTTTGCCCTCAGGTAAGATTTAGTAGAAAAAAAATGTATCTATCATTAAAGACGAGATCACGAGCATGGTAATTCGACAATTTAATTTCCATACTATTATTAGCATGATGCTATTGATAGCATTTACTCTTGCTTCGTTTTCAAGTCCATGGACAAGAGATGTTTTCTATCTATGTAGCTATTTATGCATCACATATATAATTTCTCAGCTATTAAAAAATAAACATTGTAAAATCAAAACAATAGATTGTATCATCCCATGTTGTTTATTAGTGTTTGGCATTTCCAGAATTGTCTGGGCTATTTATAATCATCAGCATAGTGATCAGCTAAACGATATTTATGAATGTTATGAAGGCACGGGGAAAAGACTAATCGTTGGTTCAATGATTATTTATACGGTGATTTTATTGCGTGAAAATATAAGGCTATTGCTACGAAATAATTACATTAACCTTCTAATAAAAATATTACCTATTGCTGTATTCGGTTATGCTCTTTATCAATACGAAGTGCTCAACATGCCTCGAGTTGAACTATCAACTAATCGAGCAACAGCTACCGCATATATTATTACACCGATTTTTCTTATCAGCCTTTATTTATGTTTAGAGTATATTAATAAACAGGGTGGGATATTATTAGTCATTTTAAACCTATGTGCATCAATAGTCACCATCCTATTGACACAAACGCGAGCAGCTATCTTAGTATATCTACTATTAGCGTTAGTGACTAGTATCTGGGTATTACACAATCGAGTAAACTGGAAGATTATAACTGTAATCGTTGGTAGCCTTATAATAATCATCACATTAAGCTATAAACCTTTCATTAAGCCGCGAATGGTTACAGCGATTCAGGAAACTGAAAATTATAATGTCGCTACCGCTACCGGTTCATTAAGTGCTCGCTTCGCGATGTGGCAGGCTGGAATCTACGTATTTAAACATCATCCTCTAGGCCAATCAGCTGAAAGTCGTTATGCATTAACACTGAATGCGGTCGAGCATAAAGAATTTAGTCCATTTATCATGCAATTCCTTAAAGTACATCTCCACAATGAAGTCATCGAAACCCTCTCACTACAAGGAGTATGGGGAACCCTATTACTAATAACAGTTTATTTATCTCTCTTACTGACTAGCCTAATACAAAAAAATCCATTGTTATTACTAAGTACGCTTAGCCTTATTGGTTATGGCCTGAGTGATGTTTTATTTTTTAGTCGAGAAGTTACTATTACCTATTTAATCTGCATCGCACTATCATTAGTACTAGGAAGCCAGAGAACTGAACATGAATATCGCTCACTTTGAGACGTCGATGGATTGGGGAGGTCAAGAGCTACGCATCGTCGAGCAGACGGAATGGCTCAATCGACATGGCTACCCGACCTGGATTATCGCTCGGCCGGGCTCGGCAATCCTCGCCAAGGCTCAGGAGAAAAACCTGCCGACCTTCGCCATTCGAGTACGCGGATCGCTACATCCTCAGACGCTCGCCCCACTACTGAAATTTATCCGTGCACAACAGATCGCACTCTTGGATTGTCATGGTAGCCGTGATGCGGTCTATGGCGCGTTGGTCAAAGTATTGACCGGAGTAAAAGTCATCCGCTCGCGCCATGTGACCGATCCGATAAAGATCAACGGACTCCATGGCCTGGTCTGGAAGCATGGCAACCACGGCATCATCACGACAGCCAAAAAGATCCAGGATATGCTGGAAACACTCGGGATACCAAACCAAGGTAAGACGCTGGTCGCTCCCGCGGGTGTCGATCCAGTTCGTTTCTCTCCGCATCATGATACAGCGACGCTACGAGCAAAACTGGGGATCACTACAGACAGCATCGTCGTCGCCAACATTGGGATGATCCGCCCGGATAAAGGGCAAAATTATTACATTGAGGCCTGCAAGCAATTACTGGATCAAGGCTTACCACTCACCTGTATCCAGGTAGGAGAGTCGACCAACCAAACGGCTGAGTTTAAGCAGCACGTTCTTAATCTAGCCCAGCCCTACTTGGGAAAACAGATCCGTTTTCTCGGCTACCACAATGACATCGAAAATTACCTAGCTCTCGCCGATATTGTCGTGATTGCTTCCGTCGCGACGGAGGCCCAGACGCGTTTAGTCTCTCAGGCCTTCCTAATGAAGAAAAATATTGTCGCCACTACCACTGGCGGCTTACCGGAAATGATCGACCATGAGCAAACCGGTCTCCTCTGTCCGGCACATGATAGCCGGGCATTAGCCAACGCGATTCAGCGCCTGCTCGAAGAACCCCACTTACGCGCAAGCCTACGCGAAAATGCTTATGAGCATGCACAGACATATATGACATTTGATCATATGATGAAAGAGATGGTCGCTTTCTATCAAGCGACATTAGCGAAATAACCTTTCCCCTTCGGGCTGACACCGAGGGGAAAACGCACGCTGAAATAAGGAAATAATCTGATAAACAGTACATAAACATATATGTGCTTCGTCTTATACTATGATTTATAGTCGCACACCATTTTTATAAAAATATTTATTATATGAATAATAACTCCAGCATGGCCTACCATATCGTTCATCTGATCGATCTACGCAATGTCGGCGGCGTTGAAACCATGTTTTGCGATTTTCTGCGCTATGCCACTCAAGCTTATCCTCACATGCAACACACGCTGGTCATGGAACACCAAGATATTGCCGCAGCACTACGCCCTCGATTACAGGGTTTACCTCAGGTTCATCTGCGCCCCATCAAACGCTATGGCCGCTTCAACCTGCCTAACCGTCCTAAGTTTTTCCGCGCGTGGAACCGCCTGCATATTATTCATCAAAGCCATCCCGACGTCATCTTGATCTGGAATCAGTTTACCGAGTGGCATCTTTCCAGCGCATACACCGCACGCTATCTCGCCTCCTGTCCAGTCGTCTATTATGAACACGGTATGTCCTGGTATCAGCATACACCTTCGCTCCCAACGCGTTTCTTTGCCCAAGTCACTCACTGCCTAGCGGTTTCCCATGCCTGTAAGCGCATGCTAGAGCTTAAGCACCACGTCAGCCAACCGATCGATATCGAATTCAATGCCCCACGCCAGTTGCCCTTGAGCCATGCCACCAAACCCATACGCACGGTAGGGCAACCCATCATCTTCGGCAGCGCCGGGCGCTTGGTACCGCTCAAATGCCTTGGTCTGCTCCTTTTGACATCCCAAGAGCTACAGCGACGTGCCATTCCGCACCACTGCTATATTGCAGGCGTCGGTAAGGAAGCCGACTACCTCGCTCGCCTACGTGCAACCCTCAAGGTTGAAAAAAATACTACCCTAATGGGTTTTGTCAGCAATATGGATATTTTTTATAAGCAACTCGATCTCTATCTCTGCCCATCCATGCATGAAACCGCATCATTAACGGCACTGGAGGCGGGTACTTATGGAATCCCTACCATCACCAGCAATATCGATGGATTACCTGAGACAGTACGCCACCAGCATACTGGGCTCTGTCTGACACCCACTCTTTCAGTTCAGCAGTATGCCGACCTCTGCGGCGCCTCAATAAACTTTGCCCCATTAGTGTACGATCCGCTACACGACTGCTTGACCCCACCACAAATACTGTCGCCCCAACAGCTCGCCGACAGTATTGAATATCTCTACCATCATCCTGAGGTCTATCAGCGTCTCAGTGAAGGCGCTCGCGAGCACGCCGCCGCCAGTAGAGACTTTGCAGCATTGGCCGACGCCCTGTGTCAACGCCTAGGTGCGTTAGCACAAGAAACGACCATGCTCGGCACCCCCTAAAACCGTATCATGATTAAAGGGAGGCTCTCGCCTCCCTTGTCATACAGGATTATCTTACTGTCTCAATATGACTATGCCGCCACTCGCTGCGCACATTTCATCTGATAATACTCGGCTAACGTCATGCCTTGCACACGCGGAGCTAACCAGGCAAACAACATCTCCAGATCACGATACAGTTGCTCTATATCCTGCTCATTACGGAAGGTTGGGCTCCCCCCTGGCATAAACTCCGATGAGTGCAGCATAAACTCAATATAATCATTACCTTTAGATAGGTGGTAATCGACCACGCGCTGCATTTCTGGTAGATTACCGCCGCGCGGGCGCACCCATTCCACTGAAGGTGGACGCAGCTTGCCACGCAGACGATCATAAGCAGCGCGTAATTGATTAAAGAATGGTGAATGCTTCAGACGCGTACTCATCGGCACCTCCAGCAATGGAGCACCTCCCTCTCTCCCCAAGTCAAGGGTATCAACGAAATACGCTTTATCGGGATAGTTCCGGTAATCACTCCCGCCATTTCCTTGTGGAGCTCCTTTGGCGCCACGCCAGTCGACGCGTGGCGTAACCGAACAATCCACCTGATAACCATACTCCAACAATAATTGCAGATAGAATGCATTCATCGCCCAACGTCCCGCTCGATGACTTACCATCTTCGTTTGGAAGGTCTCCTCCAATAAACGGGTCATATAGTCGACTTTCTGCCGTATCACATCGTTAGGATATTCAATTAGATAGGGTTTATTTGCCCAATCGTTATCGGTAAGTGGAATTTCCGGCGGGCTATTCCAGGCATGTAAATGCATACCGACTTCGCCGCAACCTCTCGCGATAACATCGCGGGCGAAGGCAACATAGACAGGATCGCTAGCCATTTCATAATTGGTCAAATAGACTGGCTTAAACCCATATTTTTCGCATAGCTGCTGAAAACGGGGTAAATAGCGGGCATTCTCTGTCGCGATCCGATCGTGGTTCTGCCACAGATTATCCCCCTCTGTATCGATGGTAATGATAAATGCAGGCTGGCTCATACTAATACTTCTTCCTCAAGCCTATTCTTTCGCTCATGGTAGAACAATTGCTTTAAAACCGCCACAACACTTCTCCCCATCGACCTTATCCACTAAAATCAAGGGTCAAACTGCAGGAAAAGGCAAAAGCATGGCATCAAATCCGACGCTTCCCGTCGCATTTTCTCCTCAGCGTATTCTGATTATCAAGTTGCGTCATCATGGCGATATGCTACTGATTACGCCTGTTATTAATACGCTAAAGCAGCGCTATCCAAGCGCTAAGATAGACGTTTTACTGTATGCGGAAACACGGGAAATGCTCTCAGCCAACCCCGCCATCCACTGGATCTACAGCATCGATCGCCAGTGGAAAAAACAGGGAATACGCCATCAGCTTGGCCAAGAGTGGCGTTTACTACGTACGCTACGCGCCCACCATTACGATCTGGTCGTCAATCTGGCCGACCAATGGCGAAGCGCCATCGTTACCGGGCTCAGCGGAGCTCCCGTGCGCCTAGGCTTCGATTTTATAAAGCGCCGTCACCCACTATGGCGACAGAGCCACACCCACTTGATCAGCACAGCGGATCATGGGCACCTGCACACCGTTGAGCAAAATCTCTCCATCCTCACTCCGCTGGATTTACCTCACATCGATTCACGCGTCACCATGAGCTATACGCAGCAAGACTGGCAACAAGTGCAGGCCCTTCTTCCCCAGTCATGGTCCGCGGATTACATCGTTATCCAGCCGACCTCACGCTGGTTCTTTAAATGTTGGCCAGAGGCACGGATGAGTGAGGTCATTAATGCCTTATCGCAGTGCGGACAACACATCCTGTTAACTTCAGGTCCTGATGAACGCGAACGGGCAATGATCGATCGGATCCAGCAAGGCTGCCCCGACGCGAATGTCATCAGCTTGGCTGGCCAACTCTCGCTACGTCAATTGGCGGCGACCATCGACCATGCCCGTTTGTTTATCGGCGTCGATTCCGTTCCTATGCATATGGCAGCGGCGTTACAAACGCCGCTAATCGCGCTATTCGGCCCATCAAAACTCACCTTTTGGCGCCCCTGGCAAGCGCAAGGTGAGGTCATCTGGGCTGGCGATTTCGGCCGATTACCCGACCCGGATGCCATCAATACTCAAACCGAGGAGCGTTATTTGGACTTAATCCCGAGCGATGCCGTCATTACTGCGGCGCAGAGGTTACTGGCATGACTCAATTTAGGCTAGCCCTAGTACGGCAGAAATATCGCCCGGATGGCGGGGCCGAGCGTTTTGTTGCACGTGCGCTGGAGGCGCTGGATAGTCACGACATTGAGCTGAATGTCATCACACGCCAATGGCAAGGTCCGATCAAACCCAATTGGCATATCCATCTCTGCGATCCACGGAAATGGGGACGGATCAGTCGCGAGCGTGGTTTTGCCCATGCCGCTCGCGCACTCTGGCGGCGGCAGCGTTTCGATCTGGTACAAAGCCATGAACGCATTCCCGGTTGCGACCTTTATCGCGCCGGCGATGGCGTCCACCAGCGCTGGTTAGCACAACGAGCGCGGATTTTACCGGGATGGAAAGCCCGCCTCCTGTGGCACGATCGCTACCATCGTTATGTGATGGCGGCAGAGCGCGCCATGTACCAGAGCGCAGAGCTTCGCGCCGTCATCTGTAATGCTGCTATGATTAAACAGGAGATCATGGAGGATTTCGGTCTGCCTGATGAAAAGATCCATGTGATCTATAACGCCATCGACCATCAACACTTCCTACCGCCTGATGAGACGCAACGGGTGACACTACGTCGCCAGTGGCAGATCCCGCAAGGAGCAACCTGTCTGATCTATGTCGGATCGGGTTTTGAACGCAAGGGGCTACGAGCAGCGATTGAGGCAATCGCTCCCACGTCACGTTACCTACTGGTGGTCGGCAAAGATAAAGAGGCGGCACGTTATCAGGCGCTAGCACAAACCTTAGATTGTAGTGAGCGCGTACGTTTCCTCGGAATGCAACCGGAAACGCTACCTTTCTACCAAATGGCCGACGGTTTATTGCTACCTACACTCTACGACCCATTCCCTAACGTCATTTTAGAGGCAATGGCCTGCGGTCTACCGGTGATCACCAGCACAGGTTGTGGCGGTGCCGAGTTCATCCGTAATGGCGAAAATGGCTATGTCTGCGATGCGTTGGACATCGCAGCACTGCGTGCAGCGATCATGGCGTTACCTCCGCAAGTGCAGGATTCACCAATGGCAAAACAAGCTAGAAGTAAGATTCTAACGCTAACTCCAGCAAACATGTCATCACAACTAACAGAGTTATATCAGGACGTAATTAAAAAATGACAGAGCATATCCTTTTTATTATTGATGGTCTACCTGGTGGTGGAGCTGAAAACGTAACGCTATCCTTAGCGAAAGGACTACATAAGCAAGGTTACATTGTATCAATTCTCTCATTAGCTGAAAGAAGAGATTATGAAATCCCATCAGGCGTTAATTATTTCGTCAGTCCTGATAATTATCAAGGATGTCTAAAAAAAATAAATGAAGTTTCTCGCCGAGCCAGAGCAATGGATAGCCTATTGCAAAAAATATTCTTTAAACTAGGCCAGCCAGATTTAATCATCTCCAGTCTACATAAGACAGATCGTATCGTTTCACGCTCCCGCTTATTACAAAAAATGAATGTTTGGCATTGTATTCATGGTATTTTTTCACAATCATACCTAGGCAACAAGAGCGGGTTAAAAAGATTAATAAAAAAGAAAAAAATACAATGTGTATACAATAAAAAAAATATAATCTGTGTGTCTGATGCGGTTGGGAAAGACTTAGTAGACAAAGTGGATGTTAAACCAAAAAAAATAATCACTATATACAACCCCTTCGATTTCAATGAAATAAGAGAAAAGTCCCAGGCGCCAAGCATCATACATGAAGAGAGTTATATCCTACATGTTGGCCGTTTTCATAACGTCAAAAGACACGATCGGTTATTACATGCTTTTGCTATAGCAAATCTACCTACAAAGCTAGTTCTATTAGGTAAAGGGGATGACAAAAAAACAAATGAGATAAAAGAAAAAATCTCATCATTAAATATACAAGATAAAGTTATCTTGGCAGGATTTAAAGACAATCCTCTTCCAGAAATAAAGAATTCCAGAATGGTAGTATTAAGCTCAGACAGTGAAGGATTGCCTACTGTTTTAATTGAATCTCTTATCTGTCACACCCCAGTTGTTAGTACTCACTGTCCAGGCGGCGTGTCAGAAATCATGAATGGGAAATTATCTATCTATATGTCAGAGCTGACTGCCGAGTCACTTGCTGAAAAAATGACATTCGCATGGTTCAACCCACCACATATTACACAGGAAATGTATAATAAGTTCAATAGCGCTAATGTGATTAAAAAATACTTATCATTAATAGAAAAAAGTACTAGCTAATGAAGCAGAAATAAATAGTTCTACTATAACGCACGCTAAGAATGTTAGATGTACGCGCCAACTGTTAATTATGGTATCATTAGAATAATTGACCTCGATGAATAAACTCACATGTTGCTACGTTTCTACCAGATTTTACTCTATCTCATTCAGCCCCTGATCTGGCTTAGACTCCTGCTGCGTAGCCGTAAATCACCGGCTTACCGCAAACGCTGGGGCGAACGCTATGGCTTCTGCCGTAACAAGGTCGTACCGGGTGGGATCTTGCTGCACTCGGTCTCGGTCGGAGAGACGTTAGCCGCGATTCCACTGGTACGCGCGCTGCGCCACCGTTATCCGACATTGCCGATCACCGTCACCACCATGACTCCAACAGGCTCGGAGCGAGTCATGTCGGCCTTTGGCAAGGATGTCCATCACGTCTATCTGCCTTATGATCTGCCCGGCGCCATGCGGCGTTTCCTAAACACCGTACGCCCTAAACTGGTGATCGTGATGGAGACCGAACTATGGCCTAACATGATCGCTGCCCTGCATCAACGCCAAATTCCGCTGGTCATCGCTAATGCTCGTCTCTCTGCACGTTCGGCTCAAGGATATAGTAAGCTAGGAAGTTTCATGCGCCGTCTGCTAGGAAAAATCACCCTAATCGCGGCACAGAACCAAGAAGATGGCGAACGCTTTATCGAGCTTGGACTCAAACGCGCTCAACTGGCCGTAACCGGCAGCATCAAGTTCGATATTTCCGTGACACCGGAACTGGCGGCCAGAGCCGTCACATTACGCCGCCAATGGGCCCCGCATCGTAAAGTCTGGATCGCCGCCAGTACCCATCAGGGAGAAGAGGCCATCATGCTACAAGCACATCGCCGCTTGCTCAGCCAATTCCCTGATTTGCTGTTGATCCTAGTTCCTCGCCATCCCGAACGTTTCAAGGAGACCGAGCAGCTAACTCAGAAAGGAGGGTTCAACTACCTGATGCGCAGTAGCGGCCTGATCCCCACACCTCAGACGCAAGTGGTCATCGGCGATAGCATGGGGGAGCTAATGTTGCTGTATGGTATCGCCGACATGGCCTTTGTCGGAGGGAGTCTGGTAGAACGAGGCGGCCACAATCCCCTCGAGCCAGCAGCGCACGCCATCCCGGTACTGATGGGGCCACATACCTTTAATTTCAAAGATATTTGCGCCAAGCTACAGCAGGCCGACGGCTTGATCACCGTCGCAGACAGCGATGCGCTGGTCAGCGAGATCACCACCCTGTTGACCGATGAAGATTACCGTCTATGGTATGGCCGCCATGCCGTCGAGGTACTACACCAGAATCAGGGCGCCCTACAGCGCTTATTGCAGCTATTATTGCCCTATCTGCCGTTACGGAGCCACTAAGTCATGTCACCACGCCTCTCCGTCGTTCTGATCTGCAAGAATGCCGCCGAGCTATTACCCGACTGCCTGGCTTCCATCGACTGGGCCGACGAAATCATCGTCCTGGATGCAGGCAGTTGCGATGAGACGCAGGCGATCGCACGCGCGGCTGGAGCCAAGGTCTATGAGAACCATGACTGGCAAGGATTTGGTATTCAGCGCCAACGGGCGCAAGACTATGCCAGCGGCGACTATGTCCTGATGCTCGATAGCGACGAGCGCGTCACGCCGGCATTACGTGATGCTATCCAGCAAGTATTGGCGCAACCCGCCACCGAGCGGGTCTACAGCATCGCTCGGCGTAACCTCTTCCTCGGGCGCTTTATGCGCCATAGTGGCTGGTATCCTGATCGGGTGGTTCGCCTCTATCCGCGCCAGCGCTACCGCTATAACGCTCATCAGGTCCATGAGTCTCTGGACTGCAATGGCGCCTCGATCCATGCTTTGCCGGGTGACCTGCTGCATCTGACTTGCCGCGATTTTGCTAGCTTTCAACAGAAACAACTACACTATGCCACCACCTGGGCGCATGAACGTCATAACCAGGGTAAGCGCACCTCGCTCTGGGGGATCTTCAGCCACACACTGGGCGCCCTACTGAAGACGCTACTACTGCGTGGCGGGGTTCTGGATGGTAAGCAGGGTTGGCTGTTAGCTATGGTGAATGCGCAATACACGTTCAACAAATACACTGAGCTGTGGGCACTACAGCACGGTTATACCGAAAAGAGGCTACCATGAGCCGCACCGCGATCTATCCAGGTACTTTCGATCCGCTTACCAATGGGCATTTGGATATCGTCACACGTGCCGCACAGATGTTTGAGCGTGTGATCCTAGCCATCGCTGCCAGCCCCAGCAAGCGTCCGTTGTTTACCTTAGCGGAACGCGTAGCGATGGCACGCAATGTTACGGCACATCTGCCTAACGTCGAGGTCCAGGGCTTCAGCGACCTAATGGCCCACTTTGCCCAGCGCCAACAGGCCGATATTCTGGTGCGCGGTCTGCGAGCCGTCTCCGACTTTGAATATGAATTGCAATTGGCTAATATGAATCGCCATCTGATGCCCTCACTTGAGAGCGTATTCCTGATGCCAGCGGAGGCATGGTCCTTCATCTCCTCCTCACTGGTGAAAGAGGTAGCGCGTCACGGTGGTGATGTCGATGCTTTCCTGCCCCCCTCTGTTGCGCAAGCGCTACTCGCGCGCCTACGAGACGCCTAACGCTGACAATGCGGGCAGTAATAGGTAGTACGCTGCCCATGTTTGCCACTCTTAATCGTACTGCCGCAGGTCAGGCAAGCCTCACCAGCCCGGCCATAGACCTGTAGTTGCTGGGCAAAATAGCCCGGCTTACCATCCGCCTGTAAGAAATCACGCAACGTGGTTCCCCCCTGATCGATGGAACGTTGTAACACGGCCTTTATCGCCTGCACCAAGCGCGTGCTCTCCTCGGCACTCAATGAGCCCGCCAGACGATCCGGATGGATCTGCGCGCTGAACAACGACTCGCTGGCATAGATATTCCCTACGCCGACCACCAGCTTATTGTCCATCAGCCAGGGTTTAACCGCCGTGCGACGCCCACGCGCCCTCTCCAATAGATATTCAGTATTGAAGGCATCGCTAAGTGGTTCTGGCCCCAACGGCACCAATACGCTCGCGGTCGACAGATCCTCATACCAGAGCCAAGCCCCGAAACGACGCGGATCGGTATAACGCAACATCATGCCATCCGTCAGCAATAGATCGATATGATCATGCTTCTGTGCCGGCGTCGAGGCAGGCAATATGCGCACACTGCCAGACATGCCTAAATGGATGACTATCCAGCCTTCAGTCAGTTCAAGTAGCAGGTATTTCGCACGTCGTTGGACACTCAGTATCGGGCATCCGTGCAGTAGCATCAACGCCTCCGGAACCGGCCAGCGCAGGCGCGGTTGGCGTACCAATAGACGATCGATCACGTGACCTACCAGATGCGGTGCGATACCGCGTCGGCTCGTTTCGACTTCAGGTAATTCAGGCATGGCCCCTCACTCAATAAATTGACGGCATATGATTATAGATAGGGATGGATGGGCAAAAAAAAACCCGGCAGAGCCGGGTTTTTCCAATCCACTAAAATTATTTAATCTTAGCTTCTTTGTAGATCACGTGCTGGCGTACCACCGGATCGAACTTTTTCAGTTCCAATTTTTCCGGCTTGGTACGTTTGTTCTTGGTAGTGGTGTAGTAGTGACCAGTACCAGCAGACGAAACCAGCTTGATCTTCTCGCGAATACCTTTAGCCATGATTCAGCTCCTTAATACTTCTCACCACGGGCACGCAGATCGGCCAGAACCGCTTCGATACCCTTCTTATCAATGATACGCATACCTTTAGCAGATACACGCAGAGTTACAAAGCGCTTCTCACCTTCAACCCAAAAACGGTGTGAGTGCAGGTTCGGCAGAAAACGGCGTTTGGTCGCATTCAGCGCATGGGAACGGTTGTTACCGGTCACCGGACGCTTGCCAGTAACTTGGCAGACTCGGGACATGTCTATTCTCCAAAAATCAAATCAGCTCGAGCTTCGTATAGGTCGTGGCCGCCTCGTCAGGCTTTAGAGCCCATCCCGGCAAACTCCGCCGAGTAGACTCTGAGTCAGGTCGAAACCTGCTGAGATAGGCTCTTAACGCCACAACCTAGATTCTCAAAGGTGGCGTAGTATACGCTCTAGAGCGCATGTGCTCAAGACCCGAACAGCTAAAGATCCCTCAGGATCGCGAAAAAATATGATTAAATCCACCCACGTTCAGCAAAAGAAACCCGCTGACCGCAGCCGATGACCATATGATCGAGAACCTGAATATCCACCAGTGCACAGGCCTTAACCACGCGAGTTGTCAGCAAACGGTCCGCCACACTGGGCTCGGGATTACCGGACGGGTGGTTATGCGCCAGGATTAGCGCTACTGCATTTAGCTTAAGCGCTTCCCGGACGATTTCCCGTGGATATACATCCACACAGTTTATAGTACCCGAAAACATCTGCTCAGATCGAATAACACGATGCTGATTGTCCAAAAACAACACGACAAAAGCTTCCCGCTCTAACGCAGCGAACAAATTATGGAGAAAAAGCGCGGTTAAATCGGGGCTAGTCATAGCGCTGACTTCGCTCATGCGATGCTGTAATACTCGCCGTGACAGTTCAAGCACAGCCTGTAACTGGGCGAACTTCGCCATTCCAAGCCCTGGTGTGGCACAGAAGGTATCGACATCCGCCTGTAATATTCCCTGGAGCGAACCAAATCGCATCAACAACTGTTGCGCGAGTTGGAGCACATGCACCCCCGGCACCCCTGTCCGCAAAAATAGTGCTAATAATTCCTGATCACTAAGCGATGACGCACCGAGTAGCAGCAACTTCTCTCTGGGCAGCAATCCCTGCGGCCAAACAACTGGCTTCTCTTGCATCTCGCTCTCCTCCCGGCAGCCCTAACGAATGAATAAAAAAAAATACCTGTACAAATAAACAGCACAAACAAATAAATCAAAAAACGCGCAGCTGTGCGCACTATTTCAAAGTCGGTTGCAGGATCGGCGAGGCGAGACGAGATATGGTAAAATCTTGCCACTTTGGGCTTCACACGGAATCGACACCATGACGGGACTTCACGGTAAACGTATCCTATTAGGCATCAGCGGTGGAATCGCCGCCTACAAATGTCCGGAAATCGTGCGCCGTCTGCGCGAGCGGGGTGCGGAGGTACGCGTAGTCATGACCTCCGGAGCACAGGCTTTCATCACTCCTCTTACCCTCCAAGCGGTTTCTGGTCACCCCGTTGCCGACGATCTGTTCGATCCGGCCGCCGAGGCCTCCATGGGGCATATTGAGCTGGCTAAGTGGGCCGAGCTGATCTTGTTAGCCCCCGCCACCGCCGATCTGATCGCTCGCTTAGCGGCAGGCATGGCCAATGACCTATTGTCCACTTTATGCCTTGCCAGCGCTGCCCCCATCGCTGTGGCCCCCGCGATGAATCAACAGATGTACCGCGCGGTCGCCACGCAGGATAATCTGGCGCTCTTAGCTCGCCGTGGAGCGGCAATCTGGGGACCCGATAACGGTGAACAAGCTTGTGGCGATGTCGGTCCAGGGCGCATGCTAGATCCGCTGACGCTGGTCGAACGAATCGATAACCACTTCAGCCAGGCTCATGATCTCGCGGCCTACCGTGTCCTGATCACCGCCGGGCCGACACGTGAAGCGCTGGATCCGGTACGTTTCATCAGCAATCACAGCTCTGGCAAGATGGGGTTCGCCATCGCCGAGGCCGCGGCACGACGTGGCGCACAGGTCACCCTGATCAGTGGGCCGGTCACACTAGCGACGCCAGCGGGGGTAACTCGCATCGACATTCAGAGCGCTCTGGAGATGCAGGCCGCCGTTGCACACCATGCCACCGAGAGTGATATCTTCATCGCCTGTGCCGCCGTCGCTGACTACCGAGCACAGCAGATCGCACCAGAGAAAATGAAAAAACAGCAAGGCGATACATTAACGCTGACCTTGGTGAAAAATCCGGATATCGTCGCTGGCGTCGCGGCCATGACCACAGCGCGCCCGTTTGTGGTAGGATTTGCCGCCGAAACCCAGAATGTGGAAGAATACGCCAAACAAAAACTGGTACGTAAAGGCCTTGACCTGATCTGTGCCAATGATGTTTCACAAGATGGACAGGGTTTCAATAGCGATACTAACGCGTTACATCTGTTTTGGCCCCAGGGTGACAAACGGTTGCCGCTCAGCAGTAAATCCCTCCTGGGTAGCGCCTTAATCAATGAGATTGTCAGACACTATGAAGAAAAAAATCGACGTTAAGATCCTTGACGCGCGCATAGGCCAGCAGTTCCCCCTGCCGACCTACGCCACTCCCGGCTCTGCTGGTCTGGATCTCCGAGCCTGTCTGGATAGCGCCGTGGTGCTGGCTCCAGGCGAAACTACCCTATTACCGACGGGACTGGCTATCCACATCGCCGATCCGTCTCTGGCGGCGATGATCCTACCGCGCTCAGGCTTAGGCCATAAGCATGGCATCGTTCTGGGCAATCTGGTCGGTCTTATCGACTCCGACTATCAGGGCCAATTGATGATCTCCGTCTGGAACCGTGGACAAACCTCTTTCACCATAGAGCCTGGCGAACGCGTCGCACAACTGGTAGTGGTGCCGGTAGTGCAGGCCGATTTTAATTTGGTAGAGTCATTCGAAGACAGCTCGCGTGGTGCAGGTGGATTCGGCCACTCCGGTCGCCAGTAATCCGTCGCACGCAACGCTATCAAGCCAAATCACACCGTCGCACTTCATTGCGGCGGTGTCTGTTGTGGGGAATCCGTTTTCGCCGTTTAGCAAGGGTCTTGTCAGGCATGGCAGAAAAAGAAAATACGAAAAGGAACCGTCGTGAAGAGATTTTGCAGGCACTCGCGCAAATGCTCGAATCCAGCGATGGCAGCCAACGCATCACTACGGCAAAGCTGGCGGCTAACGTCGGCGTATCAGAAGCCGCGCTTTATCGCCATTTTCCCAGTAAAACACGGATGTTCGACAGTCTCATCGAGTTTATCGAAGACTCGCTCATCTCGCGGATTAACCTTATCCTGCAAGATGAGAAAGACACCTTCAATCGGCTTCGTCTGATTCTGTTGCTAATCCTAGGCTTTGCCGAGCGTAATCCTGGACTGACCCGCATCATGACCGGTCATGCGCTGATGTTCGAACAGGATCGCCTACAGGGCCGCATCAATCAGCTGTTTGAGCGCATCGAAGCACAGCTACGCCAAGTACTGAAAGAGCGACGCCTACGGGAAGGCAATACCTTTACTCACGACGAAACCTTGCTGGCCAGCCAATTACTGGCATTCTGCGAAGGAATGCTATCGCGTTTTGTCCGCTCCGAGTTTCGCTACCGCCCGACGCAAGAGTTTGATACGCGTTGGCCATTGCTAGCCAGCCAGCTGCAATGATACACGGCAGGCCACCAATAGGTGGCCTGCATCTAACTCATACGCCATGTTGGGCGCGATACGCCTTAACCGCAGCCAAATGCGGCGCCATCTCCGGTTGCTCCTCCAGATAATGGATCAGATCGCTTAATGTGATGATAGAAATCACCCGACAGCCATAATCGCGTTCGACCTCCTGGATCGCGGACAATGCTTCACGGCCGCGCTCCTGGCGATCGAGGGAGATCAGTACCCCAGCCAGCGCCGCACCGTTTGCTTGAATCAGGGTCATCGACTCACGAATAGCGGTACCGGCGGTGATCACATCATCCACCAACATCACCCGCCCCTGGAGAGGGCTACCGACCAAGGTCCCACCCTCACCATGATCCTTCGCCTCTTTACGGTTAAAACAGTAAGGAACATCCAGATCATGATGCTCGGCTAACGCCACAGCCGTCGTGGTAGCGATCGGTATCCCTTTATATGCCGGTCCGAACAGTACATCGAATGCGATACCGCTATCGGCCAGCGCCTCCGCGTAAAAGCGCCCCAGCAGCGCCAGATCACGCCCGGTATTAAACAACCCTGCGTTAAAGAAATAGGGGCTGGTACGCCCCGATTTCAGCGTGAACTCGCCGAACTTAAGAACCTGTTTGCTAAGTGCGAATTCAATAAAACGGCGCTGATAGGCCTTCATACATTTCTCCTTCAAAGTCTGTGAACACCAGAGATGCCCATCTCTCGGGCAAAAAAAAGGCGACTAATACAGTCGCCTAAAAATCATTGTGCTAGCGCCGCCTTCTGCGCCTGGATGATCTGACTTATACCATCTTTGGCTAACGCCAAGAGCGTCAATAATTCCTCATGGCTAAATGGCTCACCCTCCGCAGTGCCCTGCACTTCGATCATTCGGCCATCTTCCATCATCACCACATTCATATCGGTTTCGGCGGCCGAGTCTTCTACATACTCCAGATCACATAACGCCTCGCCAGCAACGATGCCAACCGATACAGCGGCGACCATTCCTTTCAATGGGTTCACTTTTAACTTACCGGCCACAACCAGAGCGTTCAATGCATCGGCTAATGCCACACAAGCACCTGTGATGGATGCAGTGCGCGTACCACCGTCCGCCTGGATCACGTCGCAGTCTAAGGTAATAGTGAATTCACCCAATTTCTTCAGATCTACCGCTGCTCGCAGCGACCGAGCGATCAGCCGTTGGATCTCCATGGTACGGCCGCCCTGCTTGCCCTTGGCCGCCTCACGCGCCATGCGGCTGTGGGTAGAGCGAGGTAGCATGCCATACTCTGCGGTAACCCAGCCTTGGCCCTGACCTTTCAAAAAGCGCGGCACTCCCTCGTCGACGCTGGCGGTACATAGCACCTTAGTATCGCCAAACTCCACCAGTACGGAGCCTTCCGCATGCTTGGTATAATGGCGAGTCAAACGCAGTGGACGGATCTGTCCGGCTGCTCGGCCTTCTGGACGCATAAGCTCATCTCCGCAGGTAATACAGTAATCGGCTGCGCATTATACGGCCTTCATCCGCTTATGCCTATCACGCAGGACGCCACGGGGCTATAATCCCGACAACACACACCGTTTTAGTAATAGGCAGGCACTATGATCCGTAGCATGACCGCTTACGCCCGACGCGAAGTCAAGGGTAACTGGGGCAGCGCAGCCTGGGAGCTGCGCTCAGTCAACCAACGCTATCTGGAAACCTATATCCGTCTTCCGGAGCAATTTCGAAGCCTGGAGCCGGTGATCCGTGAGCGCCTGCGCACCCGTCTGACCCGCGGTAAGGTCGAGTGTAACCTGCGTTTC
This sequence comes from Edwardsiella hoshinae NBRC 105699 = ATCC 33379, assembly GCF_000474215.1. Taxonomy (GTDB): domain Bacteria; phylum Pseudomonadota; class Gammaproteobacteria; order Enterobacterales; family Enterobacteriaceae; genus Edwardsiella; species Edwardsiella hoshinae. The sequence goes on from NZ_BAUC01000025.1 coordinate 56,348, forward strand.
GAACTCGATCCCAGCGCACAAAGCGCGCTCATCCTCAACGAAAACCTGGCTAAACAGCTGGTTGAAGCAGCCAACTGGGTCAAACTCCAGAGCGACGAAGGCGAGATCAATCCGTTGGACGTACTGCGTTGGCCTGGCGTAATGGCTGCCGCCGAGCAGGATCTGGATGCCATCAGCAGCGAACTGCTGAGCGCTCTGGATAGCACTATCGATGACTTCATCGACGCGCGTGAGCGTGAAGGTGGTGCCCTCAAAGCATTAATCGAACAACGCCTCGACGCCGTCTCTGTCGAGGTTGCCAAGGTGCGTACCCGGATGCCTGAGATCCTTCAATGGCAACGTGAGCGTCTGGTTAGCAAGCTAGAAGAGGCTCAAGTCCAACTCGAGAACAATCGTCTGGAGCAAGAGCTAGTACTGATGGCCCAACGTATCGATGTGGCTGAAGAACTGGATCGCTTAGACGCACATGTCAAAGAAACCTATGCCATCCTGAAGAAGAAAGAGGCCGTTGGACGCCGCCTGGATTTCATGATGCAAGAGTTCAATCGCGAATCGAATACCTTGGCCTCCAAGTCAATCAACGCCGATATCACCGCTTCGGCCATTGAACTGAAAGTCTTGATCGAGCAGATGCGCGAGCAGATCCAGAATATCGAATAAAACCATCTCACCCGCGATGCGAGGCCCTGAACATGCAGGGCCAGGGTTCCTGGCGCTATCACATGTTATACGACGTCATCTAGCGCCAATCCCAGACTGCCCCAAAAAAAACACCCTACCAGCATACTGCGCGTAGGGTGATGTTACGCTTCTCACTTATTGATCTGAGTAAGATAACTCGGCAACCGATTAATCGTCAGACTCGGTATAATCCTCAGCACCTTCCATCTGTGGTTTACCGCCGGAGAGCGTGTGAAAACGCTTCGGGCGGCGGATACGGGTCACGTACTTCGCCCAGACTTTCTCAGCCTCGGTTGCCGGCTGACGCTCACCACGACATACGGCAACAAACAGCGCCTCTTCATCCGTCTGAGCCTCGCGGGTTCCGAGATCTAATTCATTAAATGCATACCCAAAGCGCTCAAGTAACTGAGCCTCTTTGATGGTGAAATCACCATGGCGTGAAAAACCACGCGGATAGTGCTTGTTATCAAAGAAACGATGAGTGGTATGGAAGCTTTCCGGCATCTGACACGCTCCTAATTCTCTATGGCCGTGCTATTTATGGCGCGGAGTATTAGATAGGCTTGACAAGCTGTAAAACAAAACATTTAAATCATGATGATAAAAATTTTTGCAGGTGAATCGTGGATACCGAATTACTCAAAACCTTTTTGGAAGTCAGCCGTACCCGCCACTTCGGCAAAGCCGCTGAATCACTGTACCTGACACAATCTGCTGTCAGTTTCCGCATTCGTCAGTTGGAGAATCAAGTAGGTACCGAGCTATTCACCCGTCACCGAAATAATATCCAACTGACCCCCGCTGGCCAGAAGCTCGTACCCTATGCCGAAGATTTGATGAACACCTGGCTGCTCGCCAAACAGGAGATGATTAACGCTGGCCAGTATAAAGCCTTCTCCGTCGGGGCACCGACTCTGCTCTGGGAGTCAGTACTCGTGGACTGGTTACCACAGCTGTATCAAGATAATCCGAGCTTACAGTTAGAAATACGCAGCGGTCAGCGCCACACGCATATCCGTCAATTACATGAGCGTCATCTGGATCTGTTGATCGCCACTGAAATTCCCAAGGCCGATGAATTCAGCAGTGAGCAAGTTGGTACGTTCTCTCTTGCGTTGTATGCCAGTTGTGATAGCACACCGAAAAAATCACAGCCTTTCATCCAACTCGACTGGGGAGCAGACTTCCACTCTCGCCACACGTCCGCAAGCCATAGCATGCCGCCTTTGTTAGAGAGTAATTCACTATTGATTGCCGAACGAATACTGCGTCAAACGCACGCTAGCGCGTTTTTCCCTGAAACCTGGGCCATGAGAAGCGGAAAAGGATTAAAACGCGTAGAGCTGGCCGAGAGGCTAATCAGACCGGTCTACGCTATTTGGTTACATAATAGTGATCGTCAAGAGGAGATCGCGCAGATGGTGGATTCCCTCCCTCCCCTGTTCACCAGCAGTGCCTGATGGGACTGCTGGGACTGCTGGGCGATGATAAGAAATGGCTATTGATAGTAAGGGCACGACGAAAACAAAAAAGCCTTCTGTTTTCACAGAAGGCTTTTTATCTGGCAGGGGCGGAGGGACTCGAACCCCCAACACCCGGTTTTGGAGACCGGTGCTCTACCAATTGAACTACGCCCCTA
>NZ_BAUC01000024.1 GCF_000474215.1 Edwardsiella hoshinae NBRC 105699 = ATCC 33379
TAAAAAAAATACCGTTCGGTTTATTTTTCAACAAATCGATTAAGTCAGGCCACAGACTGCGTAGTTTTGGCGACGAAACGAGCAAAATCTCGAGCAAAATGATCTACCTGCTGCCAATCAGTATATTCAATCTCTTTCGTCGTATCTGTTTCCCCACCGGTCATCTTCATAATCATCTTAATCATCACGCGGTCTAACCAGCCATAACGCGGATAGCGCAATGCGCCAGCGAAGACGGCACATTGCGTCGGTTGCCAAGGCGTCGCCAACAGAAACTTGCGTGTATAACCGTTAGTCTGTGGAGTCCGCTTTTCCGGCTTACGCGCCGTCAGATTAATGGCGAAGAAAGCAGTCGGCATGGCATTCAATTGCTGAACATGACGCTGAGCGAAACGATGCAACGCGCGAGGGAAGTGGCCATAACGAACCGCTGCTCCAATCGCCACAGCTTGATAGGCGCACAAATCGATATCTGCCGCCTGATCGAGATCCCGTAGTTCACACTCCAGCGTCTCGCTCATCGCCGTCACGATCGCGGTCGCGATGGCTTTAGTTTGTCCATCATGGCTTGAGTACAGTACTAAGGTTTTCATACCTGATCCCTATCCATCAGTTGCGCCAGAAGGTTGGCGTAAAGAGTACCAATAATGTAAAGACTTCCAAGCGGCCAAACAGCATGGTGACCACCAGTATCCATTTAGCGGCATCGTTCATAGAGGTAAAGTTATCGGCCACAACCCCGAGACCCGGCCCCAGATTGTTAAGCGTCGCCACCACGGCAGCAAAGGCAGAGAAGTCATCAACCCCCGTCGCGATAATGGCCAGCATGCTGATAATAAAGACCAAAGCATAAGCGGAGAAGAACCCCCACACCGCCTCTAGGATACGCTCCGGCAAGGCGCGATTACCCAGCTTAATGGTGTATACCGCGTTAGGATGTACCAGGCGTTTCAACTCACGCGAGCCCTGCAAGAATAACAGCAGTATGCGAATGACTTTTAGCCCGCCACCGGTAGAACCGGCACAGCCGCCGATAAACGCTGAGCAGAGTAGCAAGACAGGTAAGAATAACGGCCATTTAGCGATGCTGTCGGTGGTAAACCCGGCGGTAGTCGCCATTGAGACCACCTGAAAGAAAGCCTGATTCACGGTCTGCCAACCGCTGGCGTACACGTTATGTAACCATAGCACCAGGGTACACACGCTGACCAACGTCAGCTGCACCACGATAAACATACGAAACTCGGGATCGCGCCAATAAACCTTGGGGCTCCGCCCGCTGAGAAAAGCGAAATGCAGGCTGAAATTACAGCCGGAGATTAATAAGAATACTGCAATGATAGTATTGATGGTCGGACTATTGAAGTAGCCAATACTGGCATCATGGGTCGAAAAACCACCGATAGCGATAGTCGAAAAACTGTGTGAGATAGCGTCGAATACATCCATTCCCGCGCCCCATAACGCGATAGCGCAGGCAATGGTCAACATCACATAGATCAACCACAGGGTTTTTGCCGTCTCGGCGATGCGTGGGCGCATCTTGTTATCTTTCAACGGCCCCGGCATTTCTGCCCGGTAAAGCTGTAGACCGCCAACACCCAGGATAGGTAGGATAGCCACCGCTAACACGATGATCCCCATTCCACCTAGCCATTGCAACATCTGGCGGTAGAACAGTATCGCCTTGGGCAGGCTATCCAAACCGACCAGCGTAGTTGCCCCCGTAGTCGTCAAGCCTGAGAACGATTCGAAGAAGGCATCGGTTACACTCAGGTTGGGGCGCTCGGAAAACAGGAAGGGCAGCGCCCCAACGCTCCCCAGTACCGTCCAAAACAGCACCACGATCAGAAAGCCTTCACGCGGCTTCAACTCATGCTTCTGCTTGCGTTGCGGCCACCAGAGCAGCATGCCAATCCCGAGGGCGACAAAAAAGGTTTCCACAAAGGCGCGCCCGGCGCCATCACGATAGATTAGCGCCACCAGCCCGGGAATAAACATGGTGCCGGAGAAGAGGATAACCAGCAGGCCGACGATGCGAATGATGGCGCGAAAGTGCATCCAGAAACATTCCTTGCTCAATGAGTACCAAATAACGGGAGAGCGCGGATTATTGCGAAGTCTTCTGCAATTGCAATGCACCACGACTGACATTGCGTAGTTTCTCGCCAACCTCATCTTGGCGGCCGAGTGGCAAACTAAGCTGCAACGTCACCTGCGCGGCGAACGTGCTACCTTGCACATGGCCGCCAGCCTGCTCCACAATCCCTTCTACCTGTGCCAACTGGGCATAATCGCAACACAGGGTATAATCAGCCATCGGCACCCGCTGCTGACAACGGAGCGCCTGTAGCGCTTGCTGTACCCCGCCACCATAGGCGCGAACGAGGCCGCCGGTTCCCAACTTGATCCCACCGTAATAACGTACTACCACGGCACAAATCTCCCCAACACCGCTCCCCATCAACTGAGCCAACATCGGCTTACCCGCCGTGCCAGAGGGCTCGCCATCATCCGAACAACCCAGTTGTTGAGTATCCTCCGGCGCGCCAGCTACAAACGCCCAGCAGTGGTGACGCGCATCGGGATGGCTACACCTTGTCTCCTGGATAAAGCGCCTTGCCGCCTCAATACCCGGCGTATGCGCCAGCAGCGTAATGAAGCGACTTTTCTTAATCTCCTCGCAGACACTGACGGCCTGGGCGGGAATGGGGTACGGCTGTAACATCAGGCGAGATGCAGATCGCGCGTCATATTCTCCACGCCATTCGCATGGAAGATCACATTATCTTCAATCCGAATACCACCATAAGGACGTAACGCCTCGATACGACGGCGGTCGAAATGGTGAGCGAATTCGCCTGCCAACCACGGTGCCAATAACGTATCGATAAAATAGAGTCCCGGTTCAATGGTCATCACCATACCTGGCTCCATGATGCGCGTACAACGCAGGTAAGGATATTGTGCGGGCGCGGCCAGGTGCGTCCCCTGCTCATCCTGCATAAAGCCCGCCACATCGTGTACTTGCAGCCCAAGAGGATGCCCAAGGCCATGCGGCATAAACGGTGTGGTCAACCCTTGGGCCACAGCGGCCTCATCGCTGATACCGGTCAGGATGTGATGTTGGCGCAGAATCGCCGCCAGGCGCTGATGGAACTGTAAATTATAGTCGCTATAACGCACACCACAGCGTAAGGTGGCGATCAATGCCTGTTGTGCTTGGTTCACATCGGCAACCAACGCGGCAAAGTCACTCTGTGCCTGTGCGGCGTAGGTCCGCGTCAGATCCGCTGCATAACCATTAAACTCAGCACCGGCATCGATCAAAAAACTATAGTGCTCCGCCGGGGCGCGTCGCTCTAAATGGGTATAGTGTAAGACGGCGGCGTGATGGTTAAGCGCCACGATATTGTCGTAGGGCACATCGTTATCGCCCTGACCGGTCGCGCTCAGATAGGCTAAGTTAATATCGAACTCACTCATCCCCGCGCGAAAAGCCTCCAGCGCCGCTTGGTGGCCATCTACCGCAATCCGCTGTGCCTCGCGCATACAGGCCTGCTCGTACTCACTCTTATAGGCGCGGTGATAATGCAGAAAGTCCAGAACCGATTGGGGATTCAGATGAGCCTCGGCGATCCCTAACGCCCGCGCCCGCTCAGCATTCGGCCCAATGTAGGCTACATTATGGCGCTCGCCAGGTAGCTGTGCGCCGATCTCATCAACATGGCGCAGTGCCGTCATCGCTACCTGCTCAGTCCAGAATGACTGAGGCAAGGGAGAAACGCTATGCCAATAGTCTAACGGCGAATAGAACCATAGCCTCGGTTTGTTGACACCATCGATCCATAGCCAGCTATGCGCCACCTGGGTCACTGGGACCCAAGCCTTAAAGTGTGGGTTTACTTTGAAAGGGTAATCTTGATCATCTAGAAAGCGAGCGAGCGGCTCGCCAGAATGGATCAGTAACGCATCCAGATTATGACGTTCCAGAATGGTGCGTGCGCGCTGTTGCAGTGTCGCGAGGTGCTTCGTGTAGAGCGAGGCCAGAGTGTCCATGTCATTACCCTTTACAGACGTCGAATGACACCCATCTTAGCATAGGGTAGTACGCAAAATCCCCTCTCGACACCCCGGTTGAAGCGATGGTCATGTTCTACATGCCGAGAGGGCTATCTGGGACGCCGAGTGGCCCACCGCTCCCGGATCGCAGCGAGCGGCAGGCACCCTACGCCTTCCGCTCGACATGATCAGATAAAGGCGAATGCGTCGCCGTAAATATGCTCCGGGTTGGCCTCTCGCTCATTGCAGAAGCGTTCGCGGGCGATCTTAGCCATCTCGAAACGCCCCGCGATGTAGATATCGTGCCCGGCCAGCGAACCGTAATCTTGCATCACCGCACTGATCACCGTACCGGTGCGGCCCGTCCAGTCCGCCTCCGGCTGTTCCACCGTAGGAATGACCTGAAGGTTAGGGTAACGCGCGCACAACATAGATAGCTCATCCAGATCGTACAGATGCTTCAACTCGCGCCCGCCCCAGTAGAGGGCAATCTCGCGCTGCGGCTGTTGCGCCAAGGCCATCAGCAAGATCGAACGGGTATAAGAAAATCCGGTCCCGCCGGCAATCAATACCAGAGGACGCTGACTATCCTCGCGCAGCCAGGCATCGCCGTGGGGCATATCGACGCACAGCTCCCGATCACGCAGGATGCGATCCATTACCGCCATGGCGTAGAGATTCAACTCCGAGGCACCAATATGCAGTTCGATGCAGTCGCTCTGTAACGGTGTGGACGCCATGGAAAAGGGGCGTTTATCCCGCTCATCCATCACCACCATCAGATATTGGCCGGCGCGGAAAGCGACCATCTGCTCAGGCACTAGACGCACGCGATACACGGTGTCCGTGATGGCATCTACTGAAGTAACTTTACAGCTCAACATTGTCATGTGATTACTCTATCGGCTCATGCGCACAGCATTGAAACTACTGTGCATCCTCATCATTGTTGGCAAAAATGTTCAACTCGTTCCAGATGGCGTCTACATTCGCTCGCACGCGCGCATCCATCACGATGGGTTTCCCCCACTCCCGCTGCGTCTCTCCCGGCCACTTATTGGTGGCATCCAGCCCCATCTTCGAGCCCAAACCGGATACCGGAGAGGCAAAGTCCAGATAATCAATCGGGGTATTTTCAACTAATAGCGTATCACGCGCCGGATCCATTCGAGTCGTCAGTGCCCAAATCACATCTTGCCAATCGCGAGCATTGATATCATCGTCACAAACAATCACAAATTTGGTATACATAAATTGACGCAGGAATGACCACACGCCCATCATCACCCGTTTGGCGTGACCAGGATACTGCTTTTTCATCGTCACCACCGCCATGCGATAGGAGCATCCTTCCGGAGGCAGGTAAAAGTCGACGATTTCGGGAAACTGCTTCTGTAAGATGGGAACAAAGACCTCGTTCAAGGCTAGCCCCAGCACTGCTGGCTCATCCGGCGGACGCCCGGTGTAGGTCGAGTGGTAAATCGGCTGTTCGCGTCGGGTCAGATGGGTGACGGTAAAGACCGGGAAACGCTCTACTTCATTGTAGTAACCGGTATGGTCGCCATAAGGCCCCTCAGGAGCCAATTCGCCCGCGTCAATATACCCCTCTAGGACAATCTCAGCACTGGCCGGTACCTCCAGGTCACAAGAAAGACACTTCACCACCTCACTCTTATGACCGCGCAATAACCCGGCAAACGCATACTCGGAAAGGGTATCCGGCACTGGCGTTACCGCAGCCAACAGCGTCGCCGGATCGGCCCCTAACGCGACCGCGACGGGAAAACGCTCACCAGGATGCGCCTGACACCACTCCTGGAAATCCAGCGCACCGCCGCGATGCGAGAGCCAACGCATGATTAGTTTATTCTTGCCCAGTACTTGCTGGCGATAGATCCCCAGATTCTGGCGCACCTTATGTGGCCCCCGCGTCACCGTTAATCCCCAAGAGACTAAGGGCGCGACATCCTCTGGCCAGCAGTGCATCACTGGCAAGGTCGACAGATCGACCTCCTCCCCCTGATACACCTGCTCCTGGCAAGGCGCCTTACTCAGACGCTTAGTCGGCATGTTTAAAATCTGCTTAAACTGCGGCAACTTATCCACCAGATCGCGAAATCCTTTCGGTGGTTCAGGCTCCTTGAGAAAGGCCAACAGCTTGCCGACTTCACGCAATGCGCCAACCTCTTCTTGACCCATACCCAGCGCTACCCGTTGCGGTGTACCAAATAGGTTGCATAACACCGGGATGTCATAACCTTTAGGATTTTCAAACAACAGGGCTGGTCCGCCGGCACGTAGGGTGCGATCGGCAATCTCGGTCATTTCCAAATAGGGATCGATGGCATGTTGAATACGCTTTAGCTCACCGCGCTGTTCGAGCAACGCGATGAATTCACGCAAGTCACGGTATTTCATGGCATTCTTATAGATTCGGGTGGAGATCACATTATAAGCGTTCTTCACCCGACTTGCTGCACTTTTGTTACAAACAGGTAACCCATGCCGAGAAAAAGAGGCGGAAGATGGCGCGCCTCAGGCTCGGCTTAGCGGCAGTGGAAAGGCACCAGCGGCGCCAGCGCCTGGGTATCGTGGTACTCGCGCGCCTCCTCGCCATGACGGAAGACTTTATAGCCCTGCGCCTTAGCGCTGTAATATTGCAGCGTCTCGCCGCTCACATGCAACAGACTTCCCTCGCGCAGTGCGATCACCGACTCGCTAGGGTTCACCGCGCAAAACTCGGCGATGCGCTCATCACGGGTTTCCCCCATATGACCAGTGAGATGAGCATCGATATAGTGTGGGTTAATCTGTACCGGGAATAGTCCCAACGACGGTAATACCACGCTGTTACGCACCGGCATATCATTGGTGGTGCGGATGCTCGGTGTGGCTACGTTACAACCGGCACTCCAGCCAATATAAGGGATCTCACGCTCGCGCACCGCACGCTGGATCGGCACAACCAGACCATTCTCATGCAACATCTGGTTGAGCACCCAGGTGTTACCGCCGCTGACCAGGATACATTCCGCCTCTTCCACGGCCTTCACCGGATCAGCGTGATGATGGATACTCTCCACCTTAATCCCAAGCGAATGCTCCAGTTCGGCAGCACGCGCATCATAGCCGCTACGGATCAACGCGTACGGGATCAGCAACGCCCGGCGGATCTTCTTCTCCAGCAGCATCGCCTGGATCATCCCTTTGGCATAGCCCAGCAGTTCAGACTCACCGGATACCTTGCCATTACTCAGTAAAAATAACTCCATGATTTCCCCCGAGGTAAAGCGTCAACGCCACAACACTGTCCGATGACAGCGCCGACGTCACGCAGCAGTTTTTCCCGGCCTTTATAACCAAACATAAAATTTATTGATGTGATCTTATGCCGACCTCAGGCAAAAAACAGCGTAAAAGACACGATTCGTCGAGCAAATACACACATACGACATGGCATCGCTTCTGCCTGTAGCGCGGGATATGGTAGGCTGCAACGCGTAAGAGGAGTATGACAATATGGAAGCGTGGTATTTGTTGTATTGCAAACGGGGACAATTAGAGCGGGCGCGTGAGCACCTGACACGTCAGGAGATCCCCTGCGTGACCCCAATGATCGTCCTAGAGAAAGTGGTACGTGGTAAACGTATCCAAGTGCAGGAACCCATGTTCCCAAACTACATGTTTATCGAGCTCGATCCCGAACGTATCCACACCACAACGGTGCAGTCGACGCGCGGCGTCAGCCACTTTATCCGCTTCGGAAAACGGCCCGCCACCGTACCGTTCCGGGTGGTCAAGCAACTGATGACGGCGCCGGTGGCCACGATCGCCGCTCCCCAAACGCCGATGCCTGGCGATCGGGTACGCATCCTACAGGGGGCTTTTAGCGGACTTGAGGCGATTTATCGCGAGAGCGACGGTGAAAAACGCGCCATCCTGCTGTTGAATCTGCTTAATCAAGAAGTGAGTCAGTCGCTGGATAACAGCGATTTCGAGAAGATCCTCTAACGCCCCACCCAGTTACGGCCCGTCCAGGCGGGCCGCGTCGGATGACGACACTCAGCGGTTCATCTCGGCATCGTGTAGCCACTGAGCTACCCGTTTGGCGAAGTAGGTCAGCACGCCATCAGCACCAGCGCGCTTGAAGCACAACAGCGACTCCATGATCGCCGGCCGCTCCTGCAACCAACCGTTCTGGATCGCGGCCATATGCATGGCGTACTCGCCGGAAACCTGGTAGGCGAAGGTCGGCACACCGAAGGTGTCCTTTACTCGGCGAACCACATCCAGATAGGGCATCCCCGGCTTAACCATCACCATATCCGCCCCTTCTTGCAGATCCTGCGCCACTTCCTGCAACGCCTCATCGCTATTGGCCGGATCCATCTGGTAGTTCTTTTTATTGCCACCCTTTAGGTTCGCGGATGAGCCCAACGCGTCACGGAACGGACCGTAATAACAAGACGCGTATTTGGCGGAATAGGCCATGATCTGTGTATTGACCAGCTTCTGACCCTCCAACATATTGCGAATAGCGCCGATACGACCATCCATCATATCGCTCGGTGCCACGATGTCTGCACCGGCTTCGGCATGGGATAGCGCCTGACGCACCAGGATCTCCTTAGTGATATCGTTGACGACATAGCCATCCTCATCGATCACCCCATCCTGACCATGGGTGGTGAACGGATCCAGCGCCACATCGGTTAAGATCCCCAACTCCGGTACCGCATCCTTCAATGCACGCACCGCGCGTTGCACCAGACCATCGGCGTTGTAAGCTTCTTCGGCATACAGCGACTTCTTCTCCGCCCCGACCACCGGAAACAGAGAGAGGACCGGGATCCCCAGTTTGGCAATAGCCTCCGCCTCGCGCAGCAACACATCAATGGTCATGCGCTGCACACCCGGCATCGAAGAGACCGCTTCCTGATGGTTATTCCCCTCCATCACAAACACGGGGTAGATCAGGTCGTCGACCGTCAGTACGTTTTCGGCGCACAAACGGCGGCTGAAATCGTGCCGGCGCAAACGGCGCAGGCGGCGCCCCGGAAAGGCGCCTGGGAATGCATAGCTCACAGTAATCTCCTTTACTTATGCCAGCCGAAACAGTCGACGGGCATTGTCTTCGGTCACCTGCCGCAGCCAACCGGCATCCTCTTGGCGCCAGCGAGCCGCCTGCTCTACGATGTGGGGCAAGAAGCAGGGTTCATTACGCCGCGACTTCGGTTTCGGTTCTAAATCGCGCGGCAATAAATAGGGGGCATCCGTCTCTAGCAGTAGACGTTCAGCGGGGATGTGCGGTAACAACGCCCGCAACGCCACCCCTCGCCGTTCATCACAGATCCAGCCGGTAATACCGATAGACAAACCTAGCGCCAGACACGCCTCCAGCTCTTCACGCGTACCGATAAAGCAGTGCACGACCGCACCAGGGATCTGCGTCACCCAGGGACGCAACAACGCAATAAAGCGCGGATGCGCCTCACGGCAGTGGAGAAACAACGGCTTGGCCAAACGCGCCGCCAGACTCAGCTGAGCGTCAAATGCCGCCTCTTGTTGCGCTGGCGACGAGAAATTGCGCGCGAAGTCCAGCCCACATTCTCCGACCGCCACCACCTTGGGGTCGCAGAGCAATCGCGCCAACGCCGCGGCGCTATGCTTCCCCCAGCGATGTGCCTCATGGGGATGCACACCGGCTGTCGACCAGCAAAATCCGGGATAACGCTGCGCCAGGCTGCGCGCCTGAACACTTCCCGCGAGATCGGTGCCAGTAATAATCATACCATTTAATCCGACCTGACGGGCGCGAGCAACCACCTGCGGCACGTCTTGGGCAAACTGGCTACTGGTCAGATTGACTCCGATATCCAGCATACGCAGACTCCTCATGATAGTAAGCGTGCAAGACGCAGAGCCAAAACAAACAGGCCGCCCTAAGGCGGCCCGTCAAACGCGATCCCGTCAGCCTGCTTTAGGCTGCTCTTCATCGGGTTGCGCGTCATCTTCTTCATCTTCTGCATCACGACGCCGTTTCCCCACATAGAAGCGGGCGAAGAAGACCCCGACCTCAAACAACAAGCACATCGGAATGGCCAGCAGGGTTTGCGAGAACACATCCGGCGGCGTCAGTAACATACCGACCACAAAGGCGCCGACAATCACATACGGCCGCTTCTTCTTCAACTCGGCCGGCGTGGTCACCCCGGTCCAGCACAGTAAGATGATCGCGACCGGCACCTCAAACGACACACCGAACGCCATAAATAGCGCCATAACGAAGTCGAGGTAGTTATTGATATCGGTCGCGATCGTCACCCCGGCTGGCGCGGTCTTAGCAAAAAAGCCAAATGCCAGCGGGAAAACCACGAAATAGGCAAATGCCATACCGACATAGAACAGCAAAGTGCTGGAGATCAGCAACGGCGTCAACATCCGCCGCTCATGCTTATACAATGCCGGCGCCACAAAGGCCCAGACCTGATACAGAATAAACGGAGCGGAGACAAACACCGACACAATCATGGTCAGCTTAATCGGCGTAAAAAACGGCGAGGCCACATCGGTGGCGATCATACTGGCGCCATGTGGCAACTGACTGATCAGAGGCGCTGAAACCAGGTGATAAATGTCATTGGCAAAATAGACCAACGCCAGAAACACCACCAGGATACAGACAATAGAATTTAACAGCCGCTTACGCAGCTCGATCAAATGACTAATCAACGGCTGGGTATCTTCAACGGCCATGCTGCGAACTATCTTGTAAGGTGGAGAGAGACGATGCGGGCTGCGCGTCGGCAGAGGCAGCATCGACGTGAGTGGATGGAGCAACCGGCCCATCCTCGGGCACCACAGCGACATCCTGCGCCGCGTCCTGCCGCGGCGCCAACGCAGCCTCAGGCTGCGGTTTGATCATATCTGGATGATGGATCGTTTCCGCCGCCGAAGACTCCTTGCCCGTATCGGATCCAGTGATCTCTGAATGATAACTGCGCTTCATTGATTCGGCCGCCTGCTTCAGTTCATCCATGGAGGCTTTCAGCTCAGGAGTCAGATTCTGCAAGCCGGCCTTCTCTGCTTTCTTGAGGCTATCCTGCAACTCCTGGAGCTTCAATTCCTGCGACAGCTCGTTCTGAACCGAGGTTGCCAACGAGCGCAACGCCTTGATCCATCCCGCTACCGTCCGCACCGCTACCGGCAACCGCTCCGGCCCCAATACCACCAGGCCGATGACCATTACCAGCAACAGTTCACTAAATCCGATGTCAAACACGGTTTACACCTGCTCTTTATTCTGACTCTTGGACTCGTCTTTCTTCACTTCAGGCTGCTGCTCAGTGATCGATTTAAAATCGGCATCCTGAGGCGCCGCACTGCTGTTTGCATTGCTGGAAGGGGGCGTCTTTTCATCATCGCCAATGGCTTTCTTAAAGCCCTTGATCGATGCACCCAGATCCGAACCCAGAGTCCGCAGCTTATTGGTGCCAAACAGCAACACCACGATCACTGCAATAATCAACAACTGCCAAATGCTGATACCGCCCATTTTTACTCACCTCTATCGCAAGGGGTTATTCGTGACGCCGCATTATACGGTACACTTCGTCATTTTGAACGTCTTTCGGACCTTTACATCTCCCTAATTCGAGGGATGGATCACCGGGTATAACGCCAGCCTGCGAGCCAGATCACGACTCCAGCAACATACAGGCCCACTGGCCAGAGCGCAACATCAGCCATCGTGAGGATGGTACCACTGAGCAACAGGGTGGCGCCAATGCCGAACAGATAACGCGCACGCCCCTGCTTATGACTCTGTTGTCCCAATTGGCGCGCCATATTATCCATGCTGTATTGCAGACGCCGCTGCTGTTGCAGACTGTCATACAACAGCTCCGGCATCTCCGGCAGCTTCTCCGTCCAGTAGGGAGCCTTCGCCTTCAGCGCACGCAGCAAGGCTGGTAAGCCGACCTGATCGTGTAGCCAGTTCTCCAAAAAGGGCTTCGCGGTGGTCCAGAGATCTAACTGCGGGTATAACTGACGTCCCAGCCCTTCGACATACAACAGCGTCTTCTGCAACAAGACCAGCTGCGGCTGAACCTCCATATTGAAGCGCCGTGCAGTGTTAAACAGATTGAGCAGCACATGGCCGAAAGAGATCTGATCCAACGGTTTCTCGAAAATGGGTTCGCACACGGTACGAATGGCGAACTCGAACTCTTCGACGTTCGTGTCCGGCGGTACCCAACCGGAATCGACATGCAATTGCGCTACCTTCCGATAATCTCGATTGAAGAAGGCGATGAAATTTTCTGCCAGATAACGCTTATCCGCCTTATTCAGACTGCCGACGATGCCACAATCGATGCCGATATATTGCGGATCCTGTGGATGGTCATAGCTGACGAAGATATTGCCCGGATGCATGTCGGCATGAAAGAAGCTGTCACGAAATACCTGGGTGAAGAACACCTGCACGCCACGCTCCGCCAACAGCTTCATATTGGTGTTTTGCGCACGCAGTGCCGCGATATCCGATACCGGAACCCCATAGATCCGCTCCATCACCAGTACCGATTCGCGGCAATAGTCGGAAAACACCTCTGGCACATACAGCATTGGGCTGCCATCAAAGTTACGCCGCAATTGGATGGCGTTAGCCGCTTCGCGTAACAGATTTAACTCATCTAACAATGTCTTCTCATACTCACGCACCACCTCACGTGGACGTAAACGGCGCCCATCGGGTAGCAGCTTTGGTACCCAGGCCGCTAACCGATACATCAAGCGCACATCCGCCTGGATGATCGGTTGAATATCGGGCCGGATCACCTTCAATACCACTTCTCGACCATTCTCCCGTAGCGTGGCGGTGTGCACCTGAGCGATGGAGGCGGATGCCAAGGCTTGACTGTCGAAATCATCGAACCACTGGGACAGATCACCGCCTAAGGCCGCCTCAATCTGCTGGCGTGCCAACGCACCGTCGAATGGTGCCACACGATCCTGCAATAACGCCAGTTGATCGGCGATAGCCGGGGCGAAGAGGTCACGCCGTGTCGACAGCATCTGTCCGAACTTGATCCACACCGGCCCCAACGTCTGTAGCGCTAAACGTAGCCGCTCACCTAAGGGCTTATCCGCATGACGGTTACGTAACCAAAACAGACAACGGCGTCCAATGCGCAGCGGCAGGGTAATGCGCATCTTCGGGATCAACTCGTCCAGACCATAGGCCAAGAAGACACGAATAATTAGACAGAGACGGCGCAACTCGCTTGGCGTCATCGGCGCTTCTCCAACTGGGCGAGGCGTTGTGCTAACGCCTCTTCTTGACGCCGCAAGGCCGCAACCTCGTCCTGAAACCAGGCATACTCCAGCGCGCCGGGGGCCAACTGCCACTCTTCGATCAAGGCATCACGAGCATAGTCGCGTTGTCGGCACAGCGTAGCGCTAAGCGTCTGCATGCCTTTTTGCAGCGCCGAACACACGCCTTGCGCCACGATATCACCGGTATAGGGGGCGATGAGCTCAGCCGGCGACCACTCAGCCAAATCAAGTAGAGCAACAAACTGCTGTACCACCTGAATATCCCCGTCGACCCGCAGTTCGCCGGCATGCATCAACGCCGCCAGACGACGGCGATCACGCAGTTGCGGCAACACCGCTAGACGCGCTCTCACCCGGCAATCCACCGCCCCTTCCCAGGCGGCTAACACATCGACCTGCCGCTGACTGAAACTGAGGAAGAACGGCTGATCCAGCTCCGCCAGCGCCATCTGTAGCACACGCCCTGCTAGACGTTGCCGGGCACTCTGTAACGCGCGATCCCGATACAGCGCACTATTCAGCGCGCGCTCCAATAACGCCGTACATAGAGGAGTCAGCATGCCGTTTCCTTCAGCTTAGAACTTATAACCACGATGCAGGGCCACGATACCGCCCGTCAGATTATCGTAAGAGGTATTTTCAAACCCGGCTTCATCCATCATCGCCTTCAGCGTCTCTTGGTCCGGGTGCATGCGAATGGACTCCGCCAGATAGCGATAGCTATCGCCATCGTGCGCTACCGCCTCACCAATACGCGGCAACACATGGAATGAATAGGCGTCATATGCCTTGCTCAGCGCCGCGAATTGCGGCTTGGAAAACTCCAATACCAACAGACGACCCCCCGGCTTCAGAACCCGGAACATGGAACGCAGTGCTTTGTTTTTATCTGTCACATTACGCAGACCAAAGGCGATGGTGATGCAATCGAAATGGTTCTCAGGGAAGGGCAAGGCTTCCGCATTCGCCTGTACATAGTTCAAGTTGCCTGCGATACCCATATTGCGCAGCTTCTCACGACCGATCTTCAACATCGAATCATTGATATCGGCCAGTACCACCTCGCCTTGCTCACCCACGATACGTGAGAATTTCGCGGCCAGATCGCCGGTTCCTCCCGCCAAATCGAGTACGCGCTGCCCCTGGCGCACACCGCTGCAATCGATGGTAAAGCGCTTCCACAGGCGGTGGATCCCGAATGACATCAGGTCATTCATTAAATCGTACTTACCCGCCACGGAGTGAAAAACCTGCGCGACTTTTCCAGCTTTTTCGGCGGTGGCAACAGTCTTGTAACCAAAGTGTGTGGTTTCCGGCGTTTGATCTACCATTTCTTTCCTTAGCCTAAATTGGTGGTTGCATGACACCCGGCCGCGGCAAGGGTGCCTCAACATCGCCCAAAGGGGACGACTCAGTATCAACATCAACGGGGTGGAGTGCAGGTGTTACCGACGCTGGGGAGGCAGAGAAACGAGCCGGGAACGCGACCTCCGCGCAGGCTGCCGCAACGCGCTCTCCATCCGCTGACAACGGGCCGGTATCCTGAACCAGCGGCGGGCTGATAGGGCGTTTCACTTCCACGCCTAGCCCGCGAAAACTTTCCACTTGGCCTATCAGGTTACCACGCCCGTGACTCAGTTTGTTCATTGCCTGACGATAACTTGACTGAGCACGCTCTAAATTTTGCCCGAGTGCAGACATATCATCGACGAATAAGCGTACTTTATCGTATAGCTTAGCTGCACGATCCGCGATTTTTTGCGCATTTTGACTCTGATATTCATAACGCCATAAATTATTGATAGTGCGCAGTGCTACCAAAAGGGTGGTCGGGCTAACCAGCATAATATTATTGCGTAGCGCCTCACTAATCAGCTCCGGATCGCGATCAATAGCCGCTAAAAAAGCCGGTTCGAGCGGGATAAACATCAGAACGTAATCCAGAGTACGCAAGCCGGGCAACCGTTGGTAATCCTTACGCCCCAACTGACGAATATGGGCGCGTAACGACAAGATATGTTGTTGCAACGCCTGTTCGCGCACAGCGTCATCCTCTGCGTTAAAGAAACGCTCGTAAGCGACCAGCGACATCTTGGCATCCACCACCACATCTTTCCCCTGAGGCAAATGCACCACCACATCGGGTTGCATGCGCCCGCGGTCCTCCGTCTGCACGCTGACTTGCGTATGGTACTCATATCCCTCGCGCAACCCCGAAGACTCCAATACCCGACTGAGCACAACCTCCCCCCAGTTGCCCTGAGTTTTGTTGTCCCCCTTCAAGGCTCGCGTCAAGTTAAGCGCTTCACGCGCCATCTGGGCGTGCAGCTGTTGCAGATTGCGGATCTCATGGGTCAAGGTGTGACGCTCACGGGCCTCTTGGCCGAAGCTGTCATTAATCTGACGACGGAAACCGTCTAACTGCTCACGCAGCGGCATCAATAGCGCATCAAGACTCTGGCGATTCTGCTCCTCGACCCGCCGTCCGCTGTGCTCGAAGATCCGGTTGGCCAGGTTCTCGAACTGAACATTGAGCCGCTGCTCGGCATTCAGCAGCAGGCGCTGCTTCTCCTCCGCCCCCATGCGCGTCTCTTCCAGACGAATCGTCACCTCGCGCAGCTCCGCCTCCTGCGCACTATTGACCTCACGCAACGCGCGTAGCTCCTGATTCAGACGCTCGCACTCATCATGCCATAACTGTTGTTGACTGATGCGTTCCTGCGCGGCGGCCAATTGACGCTCTAGCACACCCAGCGCCTGTTCATGTCCGACCCTTGCCTGCTGTGCACGCAGCGAGGCCGCTAACCAGCCAATCAGCGCGCCAGCCAACACCGCTATGGCTACCCAAATCATCGCGTTATCCACCCTGCCTCCAGCTCTGTTGCCTCGTTCGACACGGTAATCAGCGCCTGTATGGATGTCCAGAGATTAACGCCACAGAATGTGAAACAGCACGGCGTGGTCTTACCCCATCCACTGCCCCAACCAGCGTATTCCTAGCATACCGGGGGCCAAGATACCGGCTCCCCAGATCAAGGCTGACAGCAGATTAGCCAGCTGAAAATAGCGTTGCGGCATGGCGCAAATACCGGCGACCAACGGCACCGCCGCCCGTAACGGGCCAAGAAAACGGCCGAAGAAAACGCCCCAGAATCCCCAGCGCTCGAAGTAACGATGGCCACGTTGCAAGATATGCGGATTGCGCGATAACGGCCAGACATCACCGATCTGCTGTTGATAGTGATACCCCAGCCAGTAGGAGAGCCAGTCACCGAGAAAAGCCCCGCTCGCCGCCGCTAGCCAGGCGGGGACGAAAGCCACACCGCCCTCGCCCAACAGGGCGCTTAACGCGAAGAGGATCACTGTCGCCGGCAACAACAGGGAAATGAAGGCCAGCGACTCACCGAAAGATAAAACGAAAACCAGGGGTAATGCCCACGCTTGATGCTGGCGGACAAACTCGACAGTACCTTGAATCATGCTATCTAACACGCCTCACTCCTCATACGACGGCTGGAGGCCCAGCTTACCCGCAGTGAGGGCGAGAAAAAACCAACGGCCGCTAAATCGGCCGTTGGTTTTGTACTACTCGATAGACCTGACGATTAGGCCGCCGCCTCAGCTTCGGCCTGGGCGCGTGCCAGCTCACTGCCGCGTTTCACCCAAAGCGTACGCCACTTACGCAACGCCGACAGCAGGATCACCATCCCCAACACCAACATGATAATGGAGATAGTGCCGTTGAACAGGTTGTACCCCGCCGCCTGCGGATTGAAATAGACATGTTTTACCATCCAGTAACCCGCATAGTTCACTGTAATGAACAGGTAAACCAGCGGTAGGATACAGGTCAGCATGTAAACACGTTTCGTCGCCAGACGCAGAATAATCGTTGCGCCGATGATCAGACCGACAGAAGCCATCAATTGGTTGGAGACCCCGAACAACGCCCATACTGAGTTGATGTCGCCGGAGTTGAGCAGATAGCCCCACAGCAGACAGGCGACGATAGAGCAGAAGATCGAACCCGGCAGCCAATCGGTGCGTTTCAGTGGTGCCCACAGATCGCCGAGGAAGTCTTGCAGCAGATAGCGCGCCACCCGCGTCCCAGAGTCGACCGCCGTCAGGATGAACACCGCCTCGAACATGATGACAAACTGGAAGAAGTAGGAAGCGAGGCTGCTAAACCACGGCACCCGGATAAAAATATCGGTCATGCCGACCGCCAGGGTCACCGCCCCGCCGGTACGGCCATACAGATCCAGACCGATCTCCTGGCTTAGTTGTGGCAGGTGAACCACCTCCATCCCCAACCCGGCCCAAGCCTGAGCACTGGAGTTAATGGCAAAGTAATCCGCCGGATGCAGCGAGGTGGCGGCGATCAGCGCCATCACCCCGACCACACACTCTGCTAGCATCGCACCAAAGCCCACCGGCAGGATGTCGCTCCACTTATCAATCTGCTTCGGCGTGGTACCGGAACCGATAAAGGCATGGAAACCAGAAATGGCGCCACAGGCGATGGTAATCGAGATAAACGGCCACACCGGACCGGAGAGTACCGGGCCGCCGCCATGGATAAAGGCTGTGATCGCCGGAAACTGAATAGCCGGATTGATGAATACCACCCCGACCACCAGCGCACCGAAGACACCGATCTTCATAAAGCTGGATAAGTAACCGCGCGGCGTCAGCAACATCCACACCGGCAACGCGGTGGCGAAGAAGGCGTAGGCCGGCAACAACAGGCTCACGGTGGAGGATTTCCAGGTCAGCCACTCACCAAGAGGGGTATGCTGAATATAAGGACCGGCAAAGACGCACAGGATGATAGCGGCGATACCAACATAGGTCGCCCCTCTCATGCTACCGGTAATGCGCTCCCACAAGCCGACGCCGATAGCAATAGGGATGGTCATGAAGACGGCGAAGGTGCCCCACGGGTTGCGTTCTAACGCATGGACCACCACCATCGACAACCCCGCCATGGTGATGGTGATGATAAACAGCATCGCAAGTCCAGTACACCAACCGGCGATCGGCCCTAACTCCGCCTTCGCCACCTCGGACAATGATTTACCCTGATGCTTCATCGAGGCAAACAGCACCACGGTATCGTGTACCGCGCCACCGATGACACAGCCAATCAGCAGCCATAACAGCCCGGGTAGATAGCCGAACTGCGCAGCCAGCACCGGCCCGACCAACGGACCGGCGGCGGCGATGGCCGCAAAGTGGCTACCGAAGTTGACCCATTTTTTGGTCGGCACATAGTCTTTACCGTCTTCGTAAGTGTGTGACGGTGTGACCTCACTGTCGTCGGCACGCAGGACCGTCTTGACGAAGAAGAGGCCGTACAGACGGTAGCAAATCGCCAGAATACATAGCGTCGCCACCACGAAGGTAATCGCATGTTGCATGGTTATACTCTCCCCTGAGGATTTCTCAGGGATTAGCCTACCCTCTTCTACACCGCCATCGCGCTATCTCGCGGCTAAGCGGTAGTCTGGCTTACTAAGCGGTCGAAAAACGTGCTCGAGCGGTAGCGACAGCGACAGCGACAGCGACAGCGACAGCGACAGCGACAGCGACAGCGACAGCGACAGCGACACACACTCGCATGGCCGAGCGCTTCTGCCACTCCGATCACAAGATAGTTGCTTACTATCTCACCGCACTATGCCATTTATGTGAAAATTGTCACATTATTTTGTCGATTATGAGGTTGTTTCTTCACGCGGAGTGATTCAAATCACGCATTTGTCCGATAAACTTCAGTAGAGTGATCCCTTGTTCCTCACTGGAGGATAAACGATGACACAGGAGTCAGCAGCGATGTCTAAACCTGAAGTATTTCACCTCGGACTGGCCAAGAGCGATCTGCACGGCGCCTCACTGGCCATCGTGCCCGGCGACCCGGAGCGCGTAGAAAAAATTGCCAAACTGATGGAGAATCCGGTCAAGCTGGCCTCGCATCGTGAATTCACCAGCTGGCGTGCCGAACTGGATGGCAAGGCCGTCATCGTCTGCTCCACCGGCATCGGCGGTCCGTCGACCTCCATCGCCGTCGAGGAGTTGGCGCAGCTCGGTATCCGCACCTTCCTGCGTGTCGGCACCACGGGAGCCATTCAACCGCATATCAATGTCGGCGATGTCCTGGTCACGACCGCCTCGGTGCGCCTGGATGGCGCCAGCCTGCACTTCGCGCCGATGGAGTTCCCGGCTGTAGCCGATTTCGCCTGCACCACCGCCCTGGTCGATGCGGCTCACGCCGTCGGCGCCACGACCCACATCGGCGTCACCGCCTCCTCTGACACCTTCTACCCAGGCCAGGAACGCTACGATACCTTCTCTGGACGTGTCACCCGTCGCTTCCGTGGCTCGATGAAGGAGTGGCAGGAGATGGGGGTCATGAACTTCGAAATGGAATCCGCCACCCTGCTGACCATGTGCGCCAGCCAAGGGCTGCGCGCCGGGATGGTCGCTGGGGTTATCGTCAATCGCACCCAGCAAGAGATCCCCAACGCCGAAACCATGAAGCAGACCGAATCCCATGCGGTACGTATCGTGGTCGAGGCCGCCCGTCGTCTGTTGGCGGCATAAGCGCTAGCATCCGCGTTATTCAGGCCGGGCATCGCCCGGCCTGATGCATTGCGTCGCTTACGTTACCGCTTGTTCCTCCCGTAAGCGACGCGCCGCCGCCACCATATTCGCTAAGGATTGGCGCGTCTCCACCCAGGTACGAGTCTTTAATCCGCAATCGGGATTCACCCACAGCCGCTCGGCAGGAATATGCTCTGCCGCCTTGCGCAGCAAGGCCACCATCGCCGCCTCTTGCGCCACATTCGGTGAATGGATGTCATATACCCCAGGACCAATCTCATTGGGATAGTCGAAACGTGCGAACGCCTCCAGCAGCTCCATATCCGAACGGGCCGTCTCGATGGTGATCACATCAGCATCCAGCGCTGCAATTGCCGCCATGATGTCGTTAAATTCGCAGTAACACATGTGGGTGTGGATCTGCGTGTCGTCGCGCGCCACCGCCGCCGTCAGACGGAACGCCGCCACCGCCCAATCCAGATACGCCGCCCACGCTTCCTGACGCAACGGTAACCCCTCACGCAACGCCGGCTCATCGATCTGGATGATACCGATCCCCGCCCGCTGCAAATCGTCGACCTCATCGCGCAACGCCAGGGCCAGTTGGCGCGCGATCACCTCACGCGGCAGATCCTCGCGAGGAAACGACCAACACAACATGGTGATCGGCCCGGTCAGCATCCCTTTCACCGGACGCGAGGTTTGTGCCTGGGCGAAGGTCGCCCACTCGACAGTGATCGGGGCGGGGCGACTGATGTCACCGATGATCACCGGTGGTTTAACGCAGCGCGAACCATAACTCTGAACCCAACCATGGCGAGTGAAGGCAAATCCCGCCAGTTGTTCACCAAAATACTCCACCATATCGTTACGCTCGGCTTCACCATGCACCAAAACATCCAGTCCCAACCACTCCTGCTCACGGATGGCCAGGCCGATCTGCTCGCCGATCCCGTGCTGATAGCGCTGTGCAGTCAGCGTACCGCGCCGGAAATCACGACGCAGCGCTCGGATAGCCGATGTCTGAGGAAACGAACCGATAGTGGTCGTCGGCCAGCGGGGCAAATGAAAGCGTTGTCGCTGACGGTGCGCCCGCAGTGGATAGGCGCTGGCACGCTGCATATCCGCCTCAGTCAATGCTGCCAAGCGCTCAGCCAACGCCGGGTTATGTACCCGGGCGGAGTGGCGGCGCCGATACAACGGCGCACTATAGTCCTGTAAAGCGGCCAAACCCTGCTCCGGCGCATTGAGCGCGCGTGTCAGCAACGCCAATTCTGCGCACTTTTGCAGAGCAAAAGCGAACCAACTGCGCACCTCCTCATCCAGTTCGCTTTCTGCCGCCAGATCGATGGGAGAATGCAGTAATGAACAGGCGCTCCCTACCCATAGTGGACGCGAACCGACCCAGGGTTGCAGGCGCTGCTGCCAATCGACTAGATCGGCGCGCCAGACGTTGCGCCCGTTGATCACGCCTAACGACAGCA
The DNA here is from genome assembly GCF_000474215.1 of Edwardsiella hoshinae NBRC 105699 = ATCC 33379. Taxonomy (GTDB): domain Bacteria; phylum Pseudomonadota; class Gammaproteobacteria; order Enterobacterales; family Enterobacteriaceae; genus Edwardsiella; species Edwardsiella hoshinae. The sequence goes on from NZ_BAUC01000024.1 coordinate 21,489, forward strand.
CCCAGTCTGGCGGCAATGCCTGGTGCAGGTGCGCGAGATCATCGTTCCCCTGAACCAAATCAACATGTAGCCCCTGCACCGGCAGCGTGCGGATCAGCGGCAGATGGTGGCTGATAGCGCCAAAGTACGTGGTCAACAGCAGCTTTACCGTTCCTTGTAGGGAGTGATAAGCCCGTTGGTAAGCTGCGCGCCACGCCGGTGGCAATGTCAGCACCAGTGCCGGCTCATCCAGTTGAACCCACGTCACACCGCGCGCGGCCAGCGCCTCCAACACCTGACGATAAACAGGCAGTAACCTATCGAGTAGGCTGAGACGATCAAAGGGCTCACCCTTCACCTTACCCAACCACAGGTAGGTCAGCGGCCCCAGCAACACCGGCTTCACTCGGTGGCCCAGCGCCAGCGCCTCGTCGACTTCATCCAATAACTGACACCAGCCTAATGAAAAGTGCTGATCGTGCGTAAACTCCGGCACGATGTAGTGATAGTTGGTGTTAAACCACTTAGTCATCTCCGCCGCGGCGATGGGCTGGCCTCCTGAGGTGTGACCGCGCGCGATGCGAAACAGAGTATCCAGGTCAATCGCCCCATCGACGCGCCGATGACGTGCCGGCACATTGCCCAACATCAGACTGGTCGCCAAGACATGGTCATACCAGGCAAAATCGCCTACCGGCAGGAGGTCGACACCAGCCTCCCGCTGTTGTCGCCAATGCCGCGCCCGCAGCTCGGCGCCACAGGCCAAGAGCGTCTGTGATGAGGCATTGCCGGCCCAATAATTCTCCAATGCGCTCTTTAATTCGCGTTGTAGACCAATGCGTGGAAAACCTAAGGTATGGCTGATTACCGTCATCTTCTTTCCCCTCTCAATCTCGCATATCGACCGGCAGTAACTGCAATCGATATGCCATTACGGATGTTTAGCCATCCAGATGTTTACACATCCATAATCGACAGGTAGTGTAGAGGACTCAAGCGCAATCTGTTCACACATTGATTGAAGGTTTCTCATGATCGAACTGAAACACCTCCGGACGCTTCAAGCGCTACATCGCTATGGCTCGCTGGCCGCCGCCGCCGCCCAGCTACACCAGACTCAGTCAGCCTTGTCCCACCAGTTTAGTGATCTGGAGCAGCGTTTGGGATACCGCCTGTTCGTGCGTAAGAGTCAACCCTTGCGCTTGACTCCCCAGGGAGAAACCTTACTGGCTTTGGCGCAACACGTGTTGCCGCAAGTTCAACAGGCATTGCAGCAGTGCCAGGCACCGGCATGCCAGACGTTGCGTCTGGCTATCGAGTGTCACAGTTGCATTCAATGGCTGACGCCAGCCCTGAACCAGTTTCAGGCCGCCTTCCCTCAGGTGACGCTCGACTTCCATTCCGGCGTCACCTTCAATCCACAGCCAGCGCTGCAACGTGGTGAGCTGGATCTGGTGCTCACCTCCGATATCCTGCCGCGCAGTACCCTGCACTACGCGTCACTCTTCGACTATGAGGTGCGTCTGGTGATGGCACCTAGTCACCCACTGGCACGGCGGGCGATGATCCGCCCGCAGGATCTGGCACAAGAGACGCTGTTGATCTATCCGGTGGCGCATCAACGCCTGGATATCTGGAGTCATTTTCTACAGCCGAACGGTATTACACCGCGCTGGAAACCGGTCGATAATACGTTGCTACTGCTACAGATGGTGGCCGCGGGGATGGGCGTCGCCGCCCTACCGCATTGGGTCGCCGATAACGGCGAGCGTCAGGGAGCCTTGCTCACCCGGCCATTAGGCGGGGGGCTGTGGCGACGGCTATATGCGGCGCTCCGCACCGGCGAACAACGCCAACCGGTGATGCACAGCTTTATTCAGCAGACACGCCGCCATGCCTGCGATCAGCTGCCGTTTGTGCGCGATGTGGCACGACCCAGCGCCGGTGTACCCAGAGTGACAGGGCGATCACCGTCCCCCCCAGCGTCAGTCTGAGCCAGTCGGGATGCTGCTGCCAAATGGCGAGGTTGACCAGCAGCCCAGCCGGGATCAACGCATTGTTCATGATCGCCAGAGTGCCGGCATCCACCTGAGTGGCGCCGTAGTTCCACATGAAATATCCCAGCCCTGAGGCTCCGATACCTAGCCACAGCAAGATCCCCCACTGCACCGGCGTGCTGGGAAGTTGCTGAACATTGCCATACAGCCACCAGGCGGGAAGTGCCACCGCCAGCGCCCCCAAGTAGAACCAGGAGAAGGCGCGATACTGAGGCAACGGCATCACTTCCATCAGGCGCTTATATCCCACCTGCCCTAGCGCGAAGCATAGGTTGGCCCCCTGGATCAGAGCGAAGCCAAACAGAAATTGTGAGCTAAGCGGGTTATAACGGATGATCAACGCCCCCAGAACCGCCAGCAGGGCACTGCCCAGATAACCAGGACGCAAACGTCGTCCTTGTAACAGATCGTAGATCAGCGTGACATATAACGGTGTCATGATGGTGAACAGTAACACCTCTGGCACTGTCAGATAGAGGAACGCGGGATAGTAGAACAGGTACATTAGCCCCAATTGACAGGCACCAACCGACATATACGCCAGCGCCTGACGCGGACGGACTCCCCGCCAACGAAGAAAGGGCAGGAAAACCAGCGCCGCCAACGCGACACGCACCAATACAGCAAACCAGCTATCGACCTGGCCCGCCAGATAGACACCGATCAGACTAAAGGAAAAGGCCCACAATAGCGTGGTCATCAGCAACAGCAACACGACAGCGATCCATCCATTATCTTCGATGGGCGCCATTCTACCCAAGGACGCGGCACGCCGCCGTGCGGAGTTGGTTTACCGATGAACAACAATTCGGCTATCACACGCGTTTAGCGCTTGCGCGACAGTTGTACGCTATCCTGTTCCCGCGCGAACTCGGCCAAACGATCGAAATCGCGCCAGGTGTAATAGGCGGCGGGCGTGGGTAGGCGCTTCATCGCATCGCCCGTTAACAGGCGCAACTCACCTAAATCGGCCAGATCATAGTGATACAGCCGGGTCGGCAGCATCAGGCGTAGTGGTGGCGCCAGTTCGCCAGGCACCGGTGTCGGCAGGCGATCGACCGCGGTGTCGTAGTTACGTTTCAGCACCAGAAATTTCTGCGGCACCGCCTGATGACTGTCCCACCAGCGGCCATCCAGCATGTCAAACTGAAAACGCGTCAATACGGCAGGTTGTGCCTGGAGCTGGCACAATGCCTGAGGTAACAGCGTCATCATCGCGGCGTTGTATTGCCCCATCGAGGCCAGATGCCCATTCAGGATCAACTGCAACGCCAGGCGTGTCCCCAACAGATTGGAATACAGATCCTCCGGGGAAAAAGCCGACACTCCCTCGGAAAAGCCACGGATCGACTCGTAACCATACCACTGAGCGATCTCGTGCCAGGCCGCCACCTGAAATGCCAGCCGCGCCGCCAAGTAGGCCGCCAGAGTATAGCGCTCCTGCGCCTCCATCGGTGGAGTAAAGGCGTTGAACACCAGCCAGCGCTGCGCCAACTCATCGCCCAGATCCAACTGAAATGCCTGACCGAGGCGTGGATAGAGTTGACTAAAAATATAGGCCGTCATATCGGCGCTATCACGCACATGCGCCATATCGATAAAACCGCCCCGTCGCGTATACAATAGGCCATTGTGTTCATTGCCCAGCCCGGCCAAGCTGGCCAAAGCGCCGAACAGGCTGTCGTTGTAACGGTGGTTGCCCAGCGTATCCGCTTCAATCACGTTGTTCAGCCGGTAAAAAGGGATCGGAACCCCCAATGCTTCGGCGTTAAGGTCATAACCGAAGGCGCAGCAAGGGCGTAAGCCATCCGGGGGCGGCAATGGCGCGCTCACTGGCCAAGCGTGTGTCGCCTGTTGCGGCTGCAACTGCGCCAAGTCGAGACTCATCGGCAATCCGAAGGCGCCAGCCGTAGCGCTGCAAAGCAGCAGCAACGCGCACCATCCCCGTAGCGTTCCCATCAAAACGCCTCTCCCACCTGAAAATAAAAGCCGCTGCTCGCACGGCCAATACCATAATCCAAACGAATATTAATGCCCGGCTTAAAGGCAAACCGGTAACCGACGCCGATGGTCGGCAACCAACGGCTGCTCCCCAGCTCACGCACATTAGGCCCCATGGTGCCGGCCCCCCCCCAAACGACAACGCCATGGCGCCAATTCAGCTTCTGCCGGTATTCCAACTGCGAACTGATCAAATTACGATCACGATAACGTCCCTGGTAATAGCCGCGCATCCGCTGATCGCTGCCTAGCGATGGCAACATGTTCCATGGTACATCACCCTGGGTAAACTCCCCATCAACCTCCCAGGCCAGCACACGTTGCTCATCCAAAGCATGGTAAGCGCTAAAGCGTGCCATGATGTTATCGAAGCGCGTATCGCTGCCCACCTCCGGCATGTAGTGGGTATAGCGCAAGCTCGCCAACATACCGCGGCGGGGATTGGGAACGAAATCTCGGCTGTCATACTGAAGTGACAGGCTCGGTCCAGAGCTGGATACGGCGCGACCATAAGGGATCTGTGCCAGGCGATCGGTCGACTTGACGTCGGCAGCATGCATCATCGACAGCGACCAGCCCATACCGACGTACGTCTGGTTCGCCAGACGGTAGAGGACGTCAGGCTGCAAGCGCAGCGACTGCGCCGTGTACTTCTGCCGGCCATCGTCGTCGGCACCCGCTCGGAAGCCTTGCCCCCAATAGTAGGTCGGCGTGTCACTGATTCCACCAGTGATAAAAATACGCCACTGATCATCGGCGAAGAAACTGTAGTTACGAAGCCCCAAACCGAAAGCGCCGGTCGAGCTGATATAACCGCTGAGGGTGATGCTGGAGTTTTGGCTCACCGTATCCGTCGCATCGGGTCGATAGAGCCCCGCTACCGCCGCGCCTAACCCAAGCCCCAGCTCGGGATTGAAGAATGGCCCCGGTAACACTCCCCAATCGATCCCCTTGTCGGGGTCGAAACGATCGTCACCGCCCAATTGCGTCAACCAGCTATCAACCTGCGCACGTGTCGGTAACAACGCCGCGGCTCCCGCCAACGGCGAGAGCGTGCAGAGCAGAGTCAACCCACGCAGGAGATAACGCATCAGAAGCGATACTCTCCGGCGATGAAGAAGCTATTACGCTCGGCGAAGCCCACTTCGGTCGTCAGGTTAAAGTTACGGGTGATTTCATACTGTGCGCCAATCAGCACGTTCCACGGCGACGACAGATGCTGGCGTACATCGAAGCGACCTTGCCCTTTTGTATTCACCAAATCAATCATTCCCTGTAGCTCTGACGGCATCGACAGATCGTTAATGTTGCCCTTGAACTCCTGCTGTACATCCTGGTACATGCTGCCGACCCACAGGCTAAGCTTGCCGTTAGGCAACCCGATGGTATCGATGCCGGGGGTGATGAAGCGGTAACCGACACGCGGCGACAGGGTGAAGGCGTCGATGCTACCGTCGAGAATATCGAAGCGGGTCTGGGTATAGTTCATATCGACCAGACCGAACCAGTTACCATAGCCGCCGGCGAAAACCGTACCGGCACCGTAGGTAGTTCCCTTAAAATTCAGTTTAAAATCGATATTGCTATACAGTGTATGACCATCTCTCAGTAAAACATCGATCTTAGATAGCGAGCTACCTCGCGTATGACCCACTACCCCATAAATATTCATAAACGGGAATAGCCACGCATCCAGCTTGATCGTCTCGGTCTTACTCTGTTGACGAGTATTACCCACTTTAATATTAATAAAATCAGATGGTAATGGCACTCCCGGCAGCCCTGGGAAAGATGGTATTTCTAACCCACTAAAACTAATGCTATCCACCACGATATTCTGGCGCATATTCATATAGTTAACATTAATACCGAAGGGCTCGGGCAGTTCGTAGCCGCGTGCGCGCGCCTCGTCCCCCCAGATGGGCAACAGCGAACGCTCAACCGGCGACTCGCTAGACTGCGCTGGAACAGAGGATTTGCTGCCCGCCGTGTGGGTCTGTTGTGGCAGACCATAGTAAGTAGGGAGAGTGGCACTAACTTCAGACGGGATCTCCTGCGTAGCCGCATGGACAACACCGCTCATCAGTACGCCAGACAGGCAGAACAGCAATGCGCGATTATTCATTTTGTTAAGGTGATAAATAATAAATATGGATAGGAATAAAAAGTAGGTGCGGAGTATAACAGTAAATGAGTGTAATTTCGTGCAACATAACGTGCGTATCCCCCGCAGGTGATACGCACGTTATGACTTAGCGCCGACGCAAGAGACGCAAGGCGTTGGCCGTCACCAAGGCCGTCGCACCGGAGTCGGCTAATACCGCCAACCACAGCCCGGTGATCCCTAGCAGGCTGGTGATCAAGAAAATCCCTTTCAGTCCCAAGGCTAAGGTGATGTTCTGACGAATATTGGCATGGGTCGCCCGCGACAGGGTGATCATCTGTGCCAGCCCCAGCAGACGATTATGGGTAAGCGCCGCATCCGCGCTCTCCAAGGCCACATCGGTCCCTCCACCCATGGCGATGCCGATACTGGCCGCCTTCATCGCCGGCGCATCGTTGATACCATCGCCGACCATCGCAGTCTGCGCGCGTTGGCTAAGCGCCTCTACCTCACGTACCTTATCCTCCGGCAACAAGCTGGCACGGTATGCAATACCCAACGAGCCAGCGATAGCCGCTGCCGCACGCGGATTATCCCCCGTCAACATCACGGCCTCGATCCCCAGCGCACGTAATGCATCCAGCGCTTCGCGCGCATCCGGGCGCAAGGTATCGCTCATGGCGATCACCCCGATGGCCTGACTATCATGCAACACGACCACCACCGTCTGCCCAAGCGCCTCCCAGGCGGTAATCTGCGCCAACATACTTTCAGATAATATGTCGCTTTCCAAACGCCCCGGTGCCACCACCTGCACCCGCACGCCATCGACCCAGCCCTCGACACCCACACCCGCGCGCGCCTGGCAGGCCTCAGCCTGCACCACGGCCAGTCCCCGTTGCTCACAGGCCTGGAGCACCGCCTTGGCCAGCGGGTGATGAGAGCCGACCTCCACTGCCGCCGCCAACGTCAACACCCGTTCGGCAGAGACGCCATCCCGTGCGCTCACCGCACTCACTTGCGGCGCGCCTTGCGTCAGGGTACCGGTTTTGTCAAAAGCGATGGTACGCACCCGCCCCAACTGCTCCAGCGCCGCGCCGCCTTTAATTAACGCGCCGTGACGCGAGGCGGCAGCCAAGCCGGAGGTGATGGCCGCCGGCGTCGAAATCACTAGGGCGCATGGACAACCGATCAATAACAGCGTCAGCCCACGGTAGATCCAAGTATCCCAGGGCTGGGCAAAGGCCAATGGCGGGATCAGGATCACCAGCAACGCCAACAACATCACCGCCGGCGTATAGAAGCGACTAAAACGATCGAGGAAGCGCTCAATCGGCGCGCGACGCTCTTCCGCTTCCTCAATCAGTTGCAAGATCCGATCAATGGCGTTCTGCCCGGGCTGGGAAATTACCCGTAGACGACATACCCGATCGACCACCAGCGCCCCAGCCGGGACGCGCTCGCCTCGCTGACGCTCCACCGGTAGCGACTCTCCGGTCAGCGCACTCTCATCGAAGCTAACGCCATCTTGCAACAGTTCGGCGTCGGCGGGTAAGCGCCCGCCAGGGGCGACCTCAATCACCATATCAGGGCGCAATGCGGCGACCGGCAGTGTGCGCCGCTCTCCCTGCACAATCACCAGCGCCTCATCCGGCACCAACGCCATCAGAGCGCTCACCCCCTTGCGCGCCCGGTTGGCGGCGTAAGACTCCAAGCGCTCCCCCAGCATGAACAGCAGCAGTACCATCGCTGCCTCTTCCGTCGCGCCGATAAACAAGGCGCCCAACGCGGCGACACTCATCAGAGTCTCGATGGCGAAGTAGCTGCCACTACGTATCAGCCTGAGCGCTTTCAGCGCGATCGGCGCTAAACCGACCAAGGTGGTCGCGATAAAGGCCACCCGCCCCCACTGCGGATTCACCCACTCGAGGGCATAACTCAGCGACATCAGCCCGACCAAGAGCAGCAGCGGAGCTGCCTCGCGCCAATGCCACGCCACGCCTTGCGTCGGCCTAGTCCCGGCGGCTTGCAGACTAAATCCGGCCTGACGTACCGCCCGCTCTACCGCTGTTGAGATATCTTGCTGAGCATCCACCACCAGACGTTGCGTGGCGAACAACACCGCGGCACGCTCCACACCAGCAAGCTGGCTGACTGCCGTCTCGATCTTCCGTGCACAGCTGGGGCAATCCATTCCGGTTATCTGCCAGCTAAAACGCTGACGTCCGGAGGTCAGTGGCGGTAGGGGGTGAGGATCGGCGTCCTCCTCGGCGCCGTCATGACCATGCACAGCCAGACAACAAGCACCGTCGCTTGCAGGGGCCAACGGTGACGCCATGTGGATCGTCAACCCGCGTTTTCCTTGACTCGGGCGGCTGCAACCATGTTGTGTCGCCGCATGCTGATGGCCGCAACCACAGGCCGCGTCAACGCCATTTGCATGAATAGGGTTATGGGTCATACCTCCTCCTCGCATCGTTCCCCATATCGCGTTATTGCCCACTCTACAGGTTGGAGTCGACTCTAGAGTCAAGACGCAAATGAGAAATATTCTTTTTCTACTGCTAGCACCTGTGCGAGTTGACAATATCGAGGTCAGAAAGCCACCGCCAAACCATGCTGGCGGCACGATTTTTTGTTACACTGAATGACTCCGATAAAGAGTTTATATTTCATTGAAAATGAAGAAAAAGCGCCCCGTATTACAGGATATAGCCGATCGCGTCGGCGTCACTAAAATGACCGTTAGCCGCTATTTGCGTAATCCTGAGCTGGTTTCCGCTCCGCTACGCGGCAAAATCGCCGTCGCGCTGGATGAACTGGGCTATATCCCCAATCGAGCGCCCGATATTCTCTCCAACGCCACCAGCCGTGCCATCGGGGTATTGTTGCCCTCGTTGACCAACCAGGTCTTCGCCGAGGTGTTACGCGGCATCGAAAGTGTCACCGACCAACACCACTACCAGACCATGTTGGCCCACTATGGCTACCGCAAAGAGAAAGAAGAGGAGCGCCTCACCTCGCTGCTCTCTTACAATATCGATGGGTTGATCCTCGCCGAGCGTGACCATACGCCACGCACCCTGAAAATGATCGAGATCGCCGGTATTCCGGTGGTAGAGTTGATGGACAGTGTCTCGCCCTGCCTGGATATGGCAGTCGGCTTCGACAATGTCGAGGCGGCGCGGGCGATGACCCAGGCGATCATCGCGCGTGGTCATTGCCACACCGTCTACTTCGGTGCCCGCCTCGACGAACGTACAGTGATGAAACAACAAGGCTATGAGTTGGCCATGCGCGCTGCCGGACTGGAGCCGCACAGCGTCATGATCCCACGCAGCTCCTCCTACTCCGTCGGCGGCGAGCTACTGCGCGAAGCGCTGAAGCGTTATCCGCAGATGGACAGTATCTTCTGCACTAACGATGACCTGGCCGTTGGCGCCGCCTTTGAGTGCCAGCGTCTGGGACTGCGTATCCCGCAGGATATGGCTATCGCCGGCTTCCACGGTCACGATATCGGCCAAGTGATGGAACCGCAGATCGCCAGCGTACTCACCCCACGCCAACAGATGGGACAATTGGCGGCGGAATGTCTGCTGGCCCGCCTACGCGGCGAACCCGGCCACGATGGCGCCATGATCGACCTCGGCTTCACCCTGCTGCACGGCGGCAGTATCTAACGCGTTATCCCCCTCGCGCACATCTCGACGGTCGCCGCCGCGACCGCCTAGCATCCTCACGATCAACTGCGAGAGGCATCACACTTATTAATCATACTATTTAACATTTGTTGCTAATCTCTCCAGCTCACCAGAGAATGTTACCCATAACAGTTACCAGTAACATTGATTGCGCGGCATCTTGCCGCCAACCGGGGAATACAGCATGAGCGCAAGCCAACAACAAAAACACGTCTTTGTTCTGATGGGCGTTTCCGGCAGCGGTAAGTCCGCCGTCGCCAGCGCCGTCGCCCAGCAGCTGGGTGCCGCCTTCCTGGATGGTGACTTCCTGCATCCACGCGCCAATATTCGTAAGATGGCCGACGGCCATGCGCTGAACGATGAGGATCGTACGCCGTGGCTCCAAGCCCTCAACGATGCCGTCTTCGCCATGCAGCGCACCAACGAAGTCTCGCTGATCGTCTGTTCGGCGTTGAAGAAGCGTTACCGCGACATGTTGCGCGACGGTAACACCAACCTCTCGTTCATCTACCTCCAGGGGGATTTCGCCCTGATCGAGAGCCGTCTGTCGGCGCGTAAAGGACACTTCTTCAAGCCACAAATGTTGGTCTCTCAGTTCGATGCATTAGAAGAGCCGACGGCCGAAGAGCGTGACGTTCACGCCATCGATATCAGCCAGTCGCTGGACGGCGTCGTCGCCAGCACCCTGAACACCATTAAATCCATCATTGCCTAGGAGCCCTGACGATGAGTACTTTAACCCTCGTAATGACCGCAGTCGGCTCCGTGCTGCTGCTACTGTTCTTGGTGATGAAAGCGCGTATGCACGCCTTCGTCGCCCTGATGCTGGTGTCCATCGGCGCCGGGATCTTCTCCGGTATGCCCATCGATAAAATCGCCCAGACCATGCAAAACGGCATGGGCGGCACGTTGGGGTTCCTCTCCATCGTGGTGGCGCTGGGGGCCATGTTCGGTAAGATCCTGCACGAAACCGGTGCCCTGGATCAGATCGCCGTTCGCCTGCTAAAGAGCTTCGGCGAGAAGCGTGCGCACTACGCGCTGGGTATCGCCGGCCTGGTCTGCGCCCTACCGCTGTTCTTTGATGTCGCCATCGTATTGTTGATTGGCGTGGTGTTCGCCGTGGCACGCCGCACCAACGGCAACGTAGTTAAACTGGCAATCCCGCTGTTCGCCGGTGTCGCCGGGGCCGCCGCTTTCCTGCTGCCGGGGCCGACACCGATGCTGCTGGCTTCCCAGATGGGTGCCGACTACGGCTGGATGATCTTGATCGGGCTGTGCGCCGCCATCCCGGGCATGATCCTAGCGGGCCCGCTGTACGGTAACTTCATCAGCAAACACGTCACCCTTGAACTGCCGAAAGATATCCAAGAGCCGAGCCTGGGCAAGGGCCAACTGCCCTCCTTCGGCTTCAGCCTGGCGTTGGTACTGTTCCCGCTGGTGCTGGTCGGTCTGAAGACCATCGGTGCCCGTTTTGTCGAGCAGGGCTCCGAACTGTACAAGTGGCTGGAGTTCATCGGCCATCCGTTCACCGCTATCCTGCTGGCCTGCCTGGTCGCCACCTATGGCCTGGCTATCCGCCGCGGCATGAGCAAGGAGAAGGTGATGGATATCTGCTCCGCCGCCATCCAGCCGGCCGGTATCATCCTGCTGGTCACCGGTGCCGGTGGCGTATTCAAGCAGGTCCTGGTGGACTCTGGCGTTGGTCCGGCCCTGGGCAACTCCCTGATCGGTGCGGGCCTACCCATCGCCATCGCCTGCTTCGTCCTGGCCGCCGCGGTACGTGTCATCCAGGGCTCTGCGACCGTCGCTTGCCTAACTACCGTCGGCCTCGTGCTGCCGGTCATCGGTGAACTGGGCTACAGCGGTGCCCAACTGGCGGCCCTGTCCGTCTGTATCGCTGGCGGCTCCATCGTCCTGAGTCACGTCAACGACTCTGGCTTCTGGCTGTACGGTAAGTTTACCGGCGCCACCGAGGCCCAGACACTGAAGACCTGGTCGGTGATGGAGACCATCCTGGGGACCACCGGCGCAATCGTCGGCATGCTGTTCTTCATGGCACTGTAAGTCGAACGCATAAAACACGACGGGGCGCGAATATCGCGCCCCGTTTTTTTCGTTTCCCGCCCCCGCGCAACCGACAATAGCGCCGTTATTTGCGCCCGCGACTCAGCTTAGCGCGTCAGGATCAAATGCAAACCAAAGGCGGTAAACAAGCTCCCGGCGACACCATCGATCCAACGCGCCAAACGCTGGTACCCTCGGCGCATCACCGGCAGGGCAAAGACCGACGCTACCAGGCTAAACCAGAGCACCGTCTCGGCGACAATCAACACAAACAGACCGAGACGTTGCCCTACTCCTACCTCATCGCCGACAAACAACGAGAAGACCGAGCCAAAGTAGATCACCGCTTTAGGGTTAGAGAGATTGGTCAATACGCCGCGCCAAAAGGCGCTGCCATGTAGCGGCGCCAACCGCGGCGCGTCATCCGACACTGGGCGGCGGGCGGCACATAACATCTGCCAGCCCATCCAACACAGATAGAGACCACCACCGAGCGTGATGATGCGCTGCAACCAGGCCATCTTCAGTAGCAATAGGTGCAACCCCATCAACGCTACCGCGGCCCACACTACGACGCCCAACGAGATGCCGATCACCGCACGCAACGCCTCTGCGCGCGAGCGGCTCAACGCCGTTTGAGAGACAAAGAAAAAATCGGGACCGGGTGTCATCAGCGCCAGCAGATGTACCACGGCAACGGTGAGAAAGAGCATCATGTGAGGTCGCTCATAGCGTAAGGTTTATCCATGCTAACATCGTTGACAACTGATGTGTGCGCAGATTAATCACCTACTGTCCATTATGTCGACAATTTGAGCCCACCGCGCCCTGCACACGGATCTTATTACGCCAGGAATGAGAAGCTCGTCATGCACATCGTCGGACTCACCCCACGGCTACTCAGTACGCGCTATATCAATAACGCGTTGGCGGCGCAGGCGCTAGTGCGGCAGACCGACTTCAGTCTGCGGGATGGCACCGTCTCCGTGATGGAAGGCATGGCCTGCGGTTATGGACAACTTCGCCGCCAAGCGGCGTATCGCCTCTGATGCGGGATGGCAGCTAACGCTGCAAAAATGCCGCAGATCCCGCTTATGCCTCACCCTCATCAAGATGTTCGCGGATCAAGGACATAAAGGGCGCGCCAAAGCGCTCCAGCTTACGCTGACCGACACCGTTGATACTGAGCAGATCGCCCGCCCGTAGCGGCATCTGCTCCGCCATCTCCAACAAGGTCGTATCGTTAAAGACCACATAAGGCGGGATATTTTCCTGGTCGGCGATCGCCTTACGCAGCTTGCGTAGCTTGGCAAACAGCTTACGGTCGTAGTTGCCCGCATAGCTCTTCTGTGTGCTGCTACGCGCCTTCAGGTTAATCACGCGCGGCACCGCCAGCGGTAATGCCACCTCACCACGCAACACCGGGCGTGCCGCCTCGGTCAGTTGCAACGCAGAATGCAGGGCGATGTTCTGCGTCACTAATCCCAGATGGATCAGTTGGCGTAGAATACTTACCCAGTGCTCGGTGGTATGTTCACGACCAATACCATAGACCGATAGCTTGTCATGCCCTAACTCGCGGATGCGCGCGCTGTTCGCGCCGCGCAGGACCTCGACGACATAACCAATACCGAAACGCTGTCCGACACGTGCCACGGTAGAAAGCGCCTTCTGTGCATCGACCAGACCATCATAACGCTTAGGCGGATCCAGGCAGATATCGCAGTTATTACAGCTCTCCTGACGCCCCTCACCGAAATAGTTCAGCAGGACCAAACGACGGCAGGTCTGCGCTTCGGCGAAGGCATTCATCGCATTTAGCTTATGGCGTTCGATCTCTTTCTGCGTTCCCTCCGGTTTCTCCTCCAAGCAGCGGCGTAACCAGGCCATATCGGCCGGATCGTAAAACAGCAACGCCTCGGCGGGTAAGCCATCGCGCCCGGCACGTCCGGTCTCTTGATAGTAGGACTCGATATTGCGCGGAATGTCGAAATGCACCACGAAGCGCACATTCGGCTTATTGATCCCCATGCCGAACGCCACCGTCGCTACCACAATCTGTAGATCGTCACGCTGGAACGCCTCTTGTACCTCGGCACGCCGCCCATTCTCCAATCCGGCGTGATAGGCCGCGACGCTCAGACCGCGACTCTGCAAACGTGCGGCGGTGTCTTCGACCTTGGCGCGGCTGTTACAATAGATGATGCCGGACTTCCCTCGCTGCGACTGCACGAAATGCCACAACTGATCCAACGGCTTAAACTTTTCAATCAGGGTATAACGGATGTTGGGTCGGTCGAAACTGCTGACCTGCACCAGCGGATCGCGCAAGTCGAGCAGACGTAGGATATCTTGGCGGGTTGCGTCGTCGGCGGTCGCCGTCAGGGCGATCACCGGCATCTCAGGAAAGCGTCGTTTGATCTGTCCCAACGCACTGTACTCTGGGCGGAAATCATGTCCCCATTGCGAGATACAGTGTGCCTCATCAACGGCCAGCAGCGTAGGGTGCCACTGTGGCAGTGTGTCCAGCAAGTTATCCATCATTAGGCGTTCAGGGGCAATGTACAACAGGCGGATCTCACCGCTGCGACAACCGGCGTAGACCGCCTGCTGCTGCTCACGGCTAAGGGTCGAGTTCAAGCAGGCGGCATTGACACCATTCGCCTGCAACTGATCGACCTGATCCTTCATCAACGAGATCAAGGGCGAGACGACAATGGTCAATCCATCCCGCACCAACGCCGGGATCTGATAACACAGGGACTTTCCCCCTCCGGTCGGCATGACGACCAGACAGTCACGCCCCGCGATCGCTGCTTCGACGATCGCTCGCTGCCCTGGGCGAAATTGCTGATAGCCGAAGGTATCTTTCAATACCCGCTCAGCCAGCCTCTCTGAATCGATCACCGCTGCCGTTGCCACACTGCTCCCCATCAAGCCAAAAATACCGGCGCTATTTTAGGCGTACACGCCGGTTTTGTCCCGCGTTACAGGATATCGTTCAGCATGATGCCGACCCCGAAACGGGTCTGACGGAAGTTATAATCGATCAGCGACTCTCCATAACCGCTAAATAGTTGGGTATAAAAACGTACATGGCGGCTCAACGGATAACTCCACCCCAGCTCCGCCGCACCATAGCCGCTGTTCCAGTTGTAGCGGCCACGCAGACTGAAGACGCTCTCGCCCCAGCGATAGCCCATTTCCGCCTCGTAGTACCCCATATACTTGGTGATGTCCGGGTTATCGTCCTTACTCGGACTCTCCGGGAGGCGATACCACGGCATCAGTTGCAGCTGAAAATTCCCGTTCTGCGCCAGCAGGCGGGTATAGACCCGGTTCCAGCTACGCGAGGTCGGATCGGCGCGGCCGTTAGACTGATGCACCGCCCCGACCTCGATATCGCGCAGCGACCAACCGCCGGGTAGCGCATAATCGGCAGCCCAACCGAGGAACAGACGCGGCTCATAGTTAGTCTCACGGAAGGGAGAGGATTCGCTACGGTTAAAGGCTTGCCACCACGACTGTTGCGTATAGGCAGCACCAAGCACCGAGTTTTCACCCGCGATACCGCGCCAGATAGGAAACGCCAAGCTGATCTGGAATTTAATCTCGTTCTTCTTCGCCTGATCGCCCCAATCATAGGAGCTGATCGCCTGCTTGTTGATATCGCTGGTCTGGGTATACAACACATAGTTGGTCGAATAGGGGTAGAGCGTGAACGGGTTGTCATACTGCCGCAACATATTGGCGATCACCCCTTCGTTATGTTGCAGTGCCTGAGTCGCCTCTGACTTCTCATCGGCTTGTACCGCTAACGGTAATAACACAAACCCGGCCACCATCCATGTCCGCCCCGAGATCCTCTGTTTTTTTACTTCATTCATCACCGCATCACTCATTGAAATACACCGCCCACAACGGGCAAAACATGCCAGAGAGCGCATGGATGGCGCCCGGCACTCCCCTAGCCTCACTCATTGGCATCGCCAGCCGATGCTATTCCCACTCATCGGCAACGCACTGGCACGCGCAGCATCTGCGCCGCCATTTTAATGCAGAGGCTTTACGGAAAAATACAGTAGACTCCTTCTCTCACTATTCTGCTGGACGCGACGAGAACACCGACATGGACACACAACACACCCGCCAGGGGATCCTGCTGGCACTGACCGCCTACCTGATCTGGGGGATCGCGCCGATCTACTTCAAGCTGATCCAGCAAGTGCCGGCGACCGAGATCCTAACCCACCGCGTCATCTGGTCATTTTTCTTTATGCTGATCTTGCTGGCCATCGGCCGCAATTGGCGACAGCTGTATACCCTGCGCCATAGCCCGGATAAGATCGCCCTGCTCGCACTCAGCGCCTGCCTGATCGGCGGTAACTGGCTGCTGTATATCTGGGCAGTGAACCATAACCACATGCTGGAAGCCAGCCTGGGCTATTTTATTAATCCTTTGGTCAACGTATTACTGGGAATGCTCTTTCTTGGCGAGCGTTTTCGCCGGATGCAATGGTTGGCCGTCGGATTGGCCATCATCGGCGTCATGGTGCAACTGTGGCAGTTCGGATCCGTGCCGATGATCGCCCTCGGCCTGGCGTTTAGCTTCGCCTTCTATGGCCTGCTGCGTAAGAAGATCGCCATCGATGCCCAGAGCGGGATGTTGATGGAGACCCTATGGCTATTGCCGTTGGCACTCTATTATCTGTTCGGCGTCGCCGACTCACCGACCAGCCATCTGACGGCTAACTCGGCCTCATTAAACCTGCTACTGATCGCCGCGGGCATCATCACCACCGTGCCCCTACTGTGCTTTACCGCCGCCGCCACGCGTCTGCGCCTCTCGACCCTGGGTTTCTTCCAATACCTCGGCCCGACACTGATGTTTCTGTTGGCAACCCTCTACTACGGCGAACAGATGACCAGCGATAAGCTGATCGCCTTCGGCTTCATCTGGAGCGCGTTGCTACTGTTTATCCTCGACGCACTCTACACCCAGCGACGCCTACGGCGATGACACGGCATGGCGCGAGATCCAACGCGCCATCGGTGGTCCGATCAACAGGATGGTAAAGAGGCGTAACACCTGTAACGCCATGACAAAAGCCAGATTCACCTGACTGCCCGCAGCGATAATGGCGATGGTATCCAGCCCGCCCGGGCTGGTCGCCAGGTAGGCACTAAGGGGATCAATGGGTAAAACCTGCGTCAGGCCCCACGCCATCATGGCACACAACACCATCAGCGTAGCGATCGACAGTAGGATCTGTGGCAAGGTACGTAACGCTAGAATAAAAATAGCCCGGGTGAACAGCAGGCCGACATGCCAGCCGATCAAGGTATAGGCGATAACCAACAGCCACTCCGGCGTCTGTGGCATCAGTATCCCTGTCATATTGCACAACGCGCCGATCAGCATCGGAAGCAACAGCGCGCCAGCGGGAATATGCAGGCGCCTCCCTAGCCAACCTCCCGCTCCAGCGATCAGCAGCGTCGCGGCAAACTCCCACCCCAAGGGGGGAAACCAAGGCGGTGTGCTACCCGCATGCGGCGTATCGCCCACGCCGAGACGCACCACCAACGCCGCCGCTGTCGCAACGAACAACACCCGCAGATACTGCATAAAAGCCACCAGTCGCACATCGGCACCGAACTCACCAGCCATCGCCACCATGGCCGATGCCCCACCGGGCGACGATCCCCAAGCTCCCGTCGGCCCCGGAAGATCGCTCAAACGAACCAATAGCCAACCGGCCACGGCGCTACATAGCTGGGTACATAGCAGTACCAGCAACACGATCGGCCAGTCATCCAGCAGAGGAGTTAACAGCGAGAGAGAAAGTGACCGGGCGATCATGCAGCCCAAGATAGACTGCGCCAACGGCATCGCCAAGCCATGAACTCGAATGGTGGCCCCGCGTAATCCCATCACCACGGCGGCTAGCATCGGCCCCAGCAATAGTGCCGCAGGTAGACGTAGCCACAGAAACAACATACCTAGCGCCAGAGAAAAAGCCGCCAGCACCGCCCACTGCCCCTGTGTGCGCAACCGCTCCATCTCCCCTCCTCGTTTTCAGATGATGATAAGCGCTGTTCTCCCCTTGGATTGCAGCAAAAATAATAACGGCCCACTCGGGGCCGTCATCAGTAAGAGGAGCAACGGCTGTTTACAGCCATTTCTTACGCTTAAAGTAGAGATAGGGTGCCAAGCCCGCCAGGATCATCAACAGAATGGCACCGGGATAACCGAATGACCACTTCAATTCGGGCATAAACTCAAAGTTCATCCCATAACTGGAAGCCACCAGCGTCGGCGGCAGGAACACCACGGATACCACCGAGAAGATCTTGATGATGCGGTTTTGCTCGATGTTGATAAAGCCCATCGCCGCTTGCATCAAGAAGTTCACCTTCTGGAATAGCGATTCATTATGCGGCAACAGCGACTC
This sequence comes from Edwardsiella hoshinae NBRC 105699 = ATCC 33379, assembly GCF_000474215.1. Taxonomy (GTDB): domain Bacteria; phylum Pseudomonadota; class Gammaproteobacteria; order Enterobacterales; family Enterobacteriaceae; genus Edwardsiella; species Edwardsiella hoshinae. Next base: position 39,847 of record NZ_BAUC01000024.1, read on the forward strand.
GATATCGCGCAGCACCTCACGCGCCTGCTCCAGTTGGCTAGCCGGTAAACGCGCTTTACGCACCAGGAAGTTAAGGGCGCGTTGCGTATCCATCAGACACAGCCGTACCTTCCAGCCGATATCTTCCAGCTCCGCCAAGGTCGAGAGCGCGTCATCATATTCGTCGCCTTGTTGCCCCTCCATGATCACTCGGCTCAACTTCTCCAGATCGCTGTAGATGTTTTCGATCTCATCGGCCAACTGTTCAATCTTGGTCTCAAACAGATCCAGCAACAGCTCATAGGCGTTGCCATCCACCAGCGTCTGATTGCGCGCCCGCATGCGATAGAGGCGGAATGCCGGCAACTCACGCTCACGCAGGGTAAATAGACGCCCTTCACGGATGGTAAAGGCGACGGTGGAGTTGCCCGCATGATCTTCCGCGTCTTCATAGTAGAAGAAGGAGTGAATGTGCAGGCCATCCTCATCTTCGAAGAAACGCGCGGAGGCCTCGATGTCGTCAAGCTCGGGACGGGTGGCCAGGCTCTGGCCCAGCTCGCGCTGTACGCGCTGACGCTCATCCTCTTCTGGTTCAACCAGATCCACCCACAGCGATGCCGTGAGATTGTCTGTGTCATCCAGCTCCATACGGGATAAGCGGCAGTTATCTAAACGAAATGCACTTAGCATGCTTTAACTCCGTTGCGGTGACTTCAGGATCACGCATGGAGCACGGGAAACAAACCGGGGGTACGTCACCTGCCTGTTTCAGACCATATCAGATCTGACTCTGCGACGCATAAAAGGTCGCTGACAACCACTAAGGCCATCAGCATCGGTGGATAGCCTTAGAAGTTGCACCCGCGTACGGGTCCAATGAGCCAGCATCTACTGGGTGTGTCCAAGGCGTATCTCCTCACAGATTATTCGTGCGCGCATGTTACGCCGACAAGAAAAAGGCTGTCAACAGACTTCCGCATAAATCACCGGCCCGCATCGTAGCGGGCCGAACGGCGCCTGTTACAAGGTCTCTAACCGAGCATAGGCGGCGACCAACCACTTGATCCCCTCGCCTTTAAAAGCGATCTGTAGACGGGTATGTTCACCACTCCCCTCCAGGTTGATGATCGTCCCCTCGCCAAACTTGGCATGGACTACCCGCTGCCCCAGACGATAGCCACTGTCACTCTGACTGAGCGGTGTCCCGAGACGGGCATGACTAACAGGACGCGACACGCTGGCGCGCAACCGGACCTCCTCGACACACGCCTGCGGTAACTCGCCGACAAAGCGTGAAGGTCGGTGATACACCTCTTTGCCGTACAGACGGCGACTCTCGGCGTAGGTCAGGGTCAACTTGCGCATCGCACGGGTTACCCCGACATAGGCCAGACGGCGCTCTTCCTCCAGTCGTCCCCCTTCATCCAGCGACATCTGGCTGGGAAACATCCCCTCCTCCATGCCGACGATAAACACCTGGGGAAACTCCAGCCCCTTGGCGGAATGCAGGGTCATCAGTTGCACCGCATCCTGGTAGGCATCAGCCTGCCCCTCTCCGGATTCGAGGGCAGCATGGGACAAAAACGCTTGCAGCGGCGGCAAATTCTCGTCGTCATCCTCATAACTGAACTGGCGCGTCGCCGTCACCAGCTCCTCTAAGTTCTCGATACGCGTCTGCCCCTTCTCACCCTTCTCCTGCTCATACATCTGGCGCAGACCAGAGTCACGGATCACCCGATCGGTCTGGACATGCAACGGCAAATCGAGGCTCTCCTGCTCCAGGGCGTCGATCAGCTCCAGGAAGCGACGCAAGGCATTGGCCGCGCGTCCAGGGAAGACCTGCTCCTGCAACAGCGCACGTGTCGCCTGCCACAACGTGAGCTGGCGGTCGCGCGCCGTTTGGCGCACCACATCCAACGTCCGATCGCCGATGCCGCGTACCGGAGTATTCACCACCCGCTCGAAGGCCGCATCATCGTTACGGTTGGCCAGCAAACGCAGGTAGGCCAAGGCATCTTTAATTTCCTGACGCTCGAAGAAACGCATCCCACCATAGATACGGTAGGGCGTCGCCGCCTGTAGCAATGCCTCTTCCAGCACGCGCGACTGGGCGTTGCTGCGGTACAGAATGGCGCATTCTTTTAACGCACCGCCGTTATCCTGCCAGGCCTTGATGCGATTCACCACGAAGCGTGCCTCATCCAACTCGTTAAAGGCGCAATACAACGAGATAGGCTCCCCTTCGCCATCCTCTGTCCACAACTTCTTACCCAGACGCCCATCGTTATTCTCGATCAAGGCGTTGGCCGCACGCAGGATATTGCCGCTGGAGCGATAGTTCTGCTCCAGGCGAATAGTCTGTGCACCGGGGAAGTCATCGAGGAATTTCTGGATGTTCTCCACCTGAGCACCACGCCAGCCATAGATCGACTGATCATCGTCGCCGACGATCATTACCCGCCCACTGTCGCCGGCTAACATGCGGATCCACGCGTACTGAATACGGTTGGTGTCCTGAAACTCATCCACGAGAATATTGCTGAAGCGGGCGCGATAGTGGTCGAGGATCTGCGGCTTGTGCAGCCACAATTCGTGGGCACGCAACAACAGTTCGGCAAAGTCCACCAATCCCGCGCGATCGCACGCCTCCTGATAGGCCTGGTAGATGCGCAGCCACGTCTGCTCCACCGGATTGCCATAGCTCTCAATGTGCTGTGGGCGTAGACCGTCATCCTTCTTACCGTTGATGTACCACATGCCCTGACGCGCCGGCCACTGCTTCTCATCCAGATTCATCGCCTTGATGAGTCGCTTGAGTAGACGCAACTGATCCTCGCTATCGAGGATCTGAAAGTCCTGCGGCAAACCGGCATCCAAATGATGAGCTCGCAGCAAACGATGCGCCAAGCCATGGAAGGTGCCTATCCACATTCCCCCTTGGCTGGTGCCGATCAGGGCCTCGATGCGATGACGCATCTCCGCCGCCGCCTTGTTGGTAAAGGTAACCGCCATGATGGAAAACGGTGAGCAGTGCTCCACCGCCAGTAACCAGGCGATGCGGTGTACCAGGACGCGTGTCTTACCGCTGCCCGCTCCCGCCAGCACCAGCAGGTTGCTACGGGGCGCGGCAACCGCCTCGCGCTGTTTATCGTTCAGGCTTTCAAGCAGGTCAGATACGTCCATAGGGCACCGTCTTTTCGCTGGGAGAATGGCACCACTGGGGCCATTTTACTGGAGATTTATACAGATTCTGCTGGGAATTATATCAGTGCGAGCAGCGAAGCCAACCGCGAAATCTCAACATGGGGCAACAGGCGGCTATCGGCGGCATGCATTAACGAGCGGGCGCGATCGTTAATCCAGCACGCCTGCACGCCGCTACGCAGTGCGCCAGCGACGTCGGTCGTCAAATCGTCACCGACATGCAGTAACTGAGCGGGAGCCAAGTACAAACGGCGAGCCGCAGCCAGATACATGTCACCGTAAGGTTTGGCACGCCCATCTGGGCCGGCGCGTAACACGAAGCGAAAATAGTCGCCCAGTCCACAACGCGCCGGATCGGCATTGCCGTTAGTGATCGCCACCAGCGGCAGCTGTTGGGCCAGCAATCCCAAGACGCGATGGGTCTCGTCGGGTACCGCGATGCGGCTACGCCACTCAGCAAAGTGGGCCAACGCTTCATCGGCGCCATGGCGACACGCCGGTAGTGAGAAGCCTGCACGCCGCAATGCCTCATGCACCGCACGCCAACGCCATTGGGTCACGTCATGGTAGATTTCCGCATCGCTGGCTCGCAGCTCAGCGCGTAGCCGCTGCCAGTCAGCGCTCTGGAAATCCTGCAACGGCGCAAAACGATGGCGCAAGAAGTCGAGCGCAGCCTGCTCGCTGCGCACGATCACCGGATGATTATCGTACAGCGTATCGTCGAGGTCGAAAGTCAACGCCGCGGGACGCTGCAAAGCTCGGTAGAAATGCATCACGTTTTCCCTCTTTTCGCGCGGGGATGGGCCGCATCATACACGTTAGCCAGATGCTGGAAATCGAGGTGGGTGTAGATTTGCGTCGTCGAAAGATTGGCATGCCCCAGCAGCTCCTGCACGGCCCGCAGATCGCCGCTCGACTCCAGCAGATGTGTGGCGAAAGAGTGGCGCAGCTTATGTGGATGAATATGGCTGGTAACGCCCTGCTTCACCCCCCATTCGGCGAAACGCTTCTGTACATTTCGCGGCGAGATGCGTCCACCACGGCTGGAAATAAACAGTGCATCGTCCTGCGGCTGTAATGCTCCACGCAACGCCAGCCATTTCTCGACCCAACGCACCGCCTCACGCCCAACCGGTAGACGTCGCTCTTTGCTACCCTTACCCACGACCCACACCTCGCCCGTTGCCAGATCGAGATGACGACAGTCCAGCCCCACCAACTCGGACAGACGCAGCCCGCCACCGTACATCAACTCCAGCATCGCGCGATCGCGTACCGCCAGCGTATCACTTTCATCGATCTCCAACAGGCGATTGACGTCATCCACATCTAGATTCTTCGGCAAATGACGCCCCTGCCGCGGCGCTGCGACGCCTTTGGCCGGGTTAGCCGCCAACGTACCGCAACTGACTTGCCAATCGAGGAAACTACGCAACGCCGACAACCGTAACGCCAGACTGGCCGGCTCCAGTCCTTGGCGGCGACTACGGGCCACCAGGGCTCGCACCCGGGCTGAATCCAAAGCGGGCCAATCCGTGACGCCAACCTCCGGCAATAACGCGATGATCGCCGCCAACTGGCGGCGATACGTGTCAACCGTACGCGGGCTGAGCTGCCGCTCAACACGCAACATTTGCAGGAATGCCGTCACCGGCGCGTTCAACGTCTCGGGTAACGCATTGTTCATTGCCGTTCAATCCAGCGCGTTAGCATGGGAGGAAGTAGGCGGGCCAACTGTGCCAACAGCTCGGTTCCCATCCCCTGTTGATAGTGCTGAGCATCGGCGCTAGTGAAAATCAACAGCCCGAGATCGGCGAAATCGCCCATCAACGACAACGCCACCGAACCGACATGACGTGCCTGCGGCAACAGGAGCAATAACTCTTGGCCGTTGAGAGGCCCCAAATAGTGATTAGCATCGCCTAAGCGCTGGATACGTAATAACTCCACATCCGCCCGGGCGATCGCCAGATGCGTAAAGCGTGACGGGGCGCCCAGACGCCAGCGGTCAGAGAACAAGCGAACATAAGCGCCAGACAGGCCTAACGAGCGAGCCCAGCGCTGTAGGCGCTGTAAGCAATCATCCAACGTCGCGGCCGACGCCAGCTGGCTTTGCAGCGTTAATAGGCTAGCGAACAAACGCTCATTGTCCCGCGCTAACTCGATAAGTTGGTCGATCTCCCGATCCAATGCCGCAATCTGCTGACGCTGACGCCCTAACTGCCACTCCAACAATGACACGGCACCCCGCACCGGATGCGGGATCACCATTTGCTCGACCTGACGGGCATTACGGATAAAAAAATCAGGATGCTGCTGCAAATAGGCCACCACCTGCGCGTCAACCAGTTCTGACTGACGGCAGTTGTCGCTCTCGCTCTCACTCATCGCTACCTACCGTTTACAAATGGATGAATCCATCATAGACGTGAGTGGCCGGCCCGATCATCAACAGCGGCGTTCCCGGCCCCGACCAACGGATCTGAAGGCTACCGCCGGGCAACTCGACCCGTACCTGCTCATCCAGCAAGCCTTGTTGAATACCGACCGCTACCGCTGCGCACGCACCACTGCCACACGCCTGGGTTTCGCCGGCACCGCGCTCGTAGACCCGCAGGCGAATATAGCCCCGATCCACCACCTGCATAAAGCCGACATTGACCCGCTCCGGGAAACGCTCATGACTCTCCAATGCCGGCCCTAACAAGGCGACCTGTGCCTGGCTAACATCCTCCACTTGCAATACACAGTGGGGATTACCCATCGAGACAGCGCCACACAGCACTGTCTGCTGCGCTACACGTAAAATATAGGTTTTTTCTGCCTTAGCCGCCTTAAAGGGAATACGTCCGGGCTCAAACTGGGGTTCCCCCATGTTGACCGTTACCCGCTCGTCGTCGTCCACATGCAGCGTCATCCGCCCATTCTGTGTGCTGACGCGGATATCACGCCGATTCGTCAACCCTTTGATGCGCACGAAGCGCGCGAAGCAGCGCGCGCCATTGCCACACTGGGCAACCTCACTGCCGTCGGCATTAAAGATGCGATAATGGAAGTCGAGGTCGGGATCATAAGGGGGCTCGACCACCAACAGTTGGTCAAAGCCTACGCCGGTATGCCTGTCGGCCAGGCGGCGAATTAACTCTGGCGAAAAGTAAACGTTTTGGGTAACTGCGTCCACCACCATAAAATCATTACCCAGCCCGTGCATCTTGGCAAACTGCATGTCCCTACCCCTTGATGAATATCTGCAAACGTCTACCCTTGGCACACGGTGCGAAAATCAGTGGGCGCTCTCCGCCTCGACGGGTGCCGCCTGCGCCGCCTTCGGCGTTGGCTCTTGCGTCGGGGCCGCTACGTTATAAGCCTCCGGCGCCTTCTGCGCGGCCGGAGCCTGCTGCGACGGCGGAAAATAGAGCGGTCCTTTCAGTCCGCAACCGCCCAACGCCGCGGCGCACAGCACCAATAGCGCACTACGGAATTGTCTGTTCATTGTATTAATGCCTGTGATTCCAGAGTTCAAGCTTTCTATAATCGCAGTTGGATACTGAAAAGCAATAGGAAATGATTATGAATGACAGCGAGTTTCACCAGTTGGCTGACGCACTGATGCAGTCGTTAGAGGAGGCGCTCGACGCCTACCAAGACGATGCCGACATCGACTGTGAAACCAATGGCGGCGTCATGACGCTCAGCTTTGAGGATGGTAGCAAGATAGTGATTAACCGTCAGGAGCCGTTACACCAAATCTGGCTGGCAACCCGCGCTGGCGGTTATCACTTCGATTATCGTGACGGCCAGTGGCGCTGCTCACGCAGCGCCGCTCCCTTCAAGCAGATCTTAAATGAGGCGTGCAGCGCCCAAGCGGGCGTGCCGGTGATACTCAACGTGGAGTAAACCAGCATCAATACACCTTAAAACGTTGGCACGGCGCATCTTCGCCGTCCCCCTCCACCACGGGGGGCGGCACCGCCTTACTGCGGAATGGGATCACCTGTGGCCGCCCATCCTTCGTCACGATCTGATAAAACTGCGGTAGGTTAAAGTTGATAAAGCTAGAGCCGTAGGTGAAGCGGTCATGTGACGAGGAATAGAAGCGGCTGACATCACGTACCAACTCCTCCTTACTGCCTTCACAATGGTGATACACTTCGACCCGATTAGACTCATCCAAGATATAGATGTTAAAACCGTCGCGCTCGCCATCCTCGAAGAAAAACTGGATGATCCCCTCACTGGCATACCCGTCGACCACCGCTGGCAGATGAGCCTGTTCAGTCTCCACCTGCATCGAGAGGCCATGCAATTTGTTGTTGGAGATGGCACCGTAGAACTCGACAGCATTCTCCAACTTCTGCACCGAGACGCTCAGGCGCTCGAAGAATAATCCCCAGGTCTGCCCGGCCACGCGTACCGCCTTAAAACGTCCCGGCTCTTGACGCGTACTGGAGAGACGCAGATCAATGCACTCCGACACCAGTTGCTGCAAGCGTGTGCGGATCAAGCCGCGCAGATGGCGACTGTAGCAGAACACCTCCACCGCCTCTGGCGGCGCAGCATCCTGATGCATCTTGCCCAGGATGGTCTTCAACGCCTCTAACACCGCTTGCTCACCGCTAAAGTGTAGCGTACGCACCTCATTCCACGAGTTGCGATACAGCAGATCAACGCTACCGACCAGGCACTGCTGCTGCTCGCCAAAGCTAAACACATCCAATTGGCGGAAGTCGAAGTGCACCACCTGATTACTGAAGGTCGCGGTCGGATCGTGCTCCAGGTTGACGATAATCGCTAAGTGGCGAATTTCACACGGGCTATACAATGCCTTTGGTGTTGGCGCCGGCAGGCGCAACGGGAAATGGTTGGCCACATCACGTACTAACTCGCGCAGCTTATTCAGATCGCACTGGCTACTGTTCGCTTTAAGATGTAACCGCGTCTCTGACGTCAACAGACCATTGAAGTAAGCCCAAGCCACCAACTTATTCAGATAGCGGTTATACTCCAACGGCTGGTGACTGACGATACTGTCGATAGTCGGCGCCTGGTTATACAGATACCAGCCACTGCGATTGGCTCGCCCGACCGGGACATAGATAAAAGTCAGATCGCCTTCAGATAGATCCGGTGAGATTTGCGGGTTAACCAGCGTCACCTTGCCCGGCAACGCCTCAAAAGCGGCATACAACTTCCGCGTCAACACCCCGATGTCCTGCGGGCTGGCGCTAACACTCAAATTATTGCGCCGAGCGAAACGGATCAGGTTGCGATAGCTCTGCATCATCGCATCCAGCAACTCGTTATGTGCCTCACGAACCTGGCCTATCTTCCAATTAGCACGGTTATCCAACGAGCGAATCAACGCCTCGCTCCACCCCCATTGGGCCACCAATTGGCTGAGGATCTCTCGCCGCCAGCCTACACAGGCACGGGTACGCGACATCTTCTCGCACACCTTCAGATAGAAGCAGCGTCGCGCTAAATCAAGACGGGCGTGATCGCCTATCTGCTCCAAATACCGGGTAACTCGCTCCAGCATCATGCAGTAGGGGTCGAGCCCGAATGAAACGATCTCCCCCTTATGCAAACGATTCTTAATATCCATCGCCAGCAGTTCAGTATTCGGGTACTCCCAAGAGTACGCCTCCAGTAGCAGACTCTTTAGCACCGCCTTATAGGGCGAGTCGATGCTCTTATACAGCTGCCACAGGCTAGCTCCGAAGTACTCCTCCGCCGACAGCGAGCTCAACCCGCCGAGATCAAGCCACTCATTCGGCGTCAACGCGCCCTGAGCATACAGCGAGAGAACATACTCATCGTAATGCTCCTCTTCTTCACAAGGCACCATGCTCCACAGGATACGCTTGCCCGCCAAACGCACAGCACTACGATAGAATTCATCGAGCAAAAGGATATGTTGCGTCGAACCGCAATCTTCGCCACCCAGGCTGCCGCTCTCGTTATGGCGGAAACGGTTCTCATCGATGAGGAAGAAGCTGACTTCGACCCCCAGCGAGGCGGCCCACTTCTCCAGCAGCACGCATTTCTGCTGCAATTGATTGCGTTCGCTGCTATCCAGCCAGGAGTGGTGACAGACCCAGATATCCAGATCGGAGCTACAGCTCTGGCCAATAGAGGAGGTACTGCCCATGGTATATAACCCGGTGATCGGCAGCTGGTCCGAGCCCGTCACTGGCGGAATGCTGCCCGGCGCGCGCGTCTCAATATGGTGCAAATAGTGTTGCTGAGCGGCATCCGGCTTGAAGAAACAGATCCCATGAGGGACATTCCCCTGCAAGTAACCAGGCATCAGTGGATGGTGAAAATGCAATAAGGTAGGCAGCAGCGTATAAACCTGCTGAAAAGCGGGTCCCATCGCCGACAATGCACGATCAACCCGAAGTTGGTTAATCGCATCCAGTCGTTGCTTCAGTGTCTCGATGTAGAGGTACAAGACGTTTCGCCTGATTTTCTGGTGTACGAAAGGGGACTCGTTTCCACGCCCCCCAACAACGGTTCTATTAATAGTAATGATAGAGGGGAAATTGCTGGAAACGTGATCAATTTAACACCTTGCCGATTGACCGTAAAGATAGAAACACCACACACTGAATGTTGAGATTCCCTTCTCGTTGATCTTCCCCGCTTTTCAACCGCATTTCCCGCTCACTGACGCAACCTATCCCGTGCGCTTACACTGCCTGCTCAGACAACAACATGGTAGGATGAAGACCAGGCAAATGAGGGATATGCACATGCAATCAACGACTACAGCAGCGCCGCAGACGCTGCGCATCGCAACGCGTCAGAGCCCGCTGGCGCTATGGCAGGCACATTATGTCCGGGATCAATTGCTGGCCCACTGGCCACAGCTGACGATAGTGCTAGTACCGATGGTCACGCGCGGTGACGTGCTGCTGGATACCCCGCTGGCTAAAGTTGGGGGAAAGGGCCTGTTCGTCAAAGAGTTAGAATTGGCCTTGTTGGAGGGGCGCGCCGACATTGCCGTCCATTCGATGAAGGACGTCCCGGTCGCCTTCCCCGACGGCTTGGGGCTGGTCACCATCTGCCAACGTGAAGATCCTCGCGATGCCTTCGTCTCATCCCGCTTCGCCTCATTAGATCAGCTACCGGCTGGTAGCATCGTCGGCACCTCTAGCCTACGACGTCAATGCCAATTACGTGCCGCGCGCCCCGATCTCCAGATACGTGATCTGCGCGGTAATGTCGGTACCCGCCTGGCGAAACTGGATGCTGGCGAATATGACGCCATTATTCTAGCCGCCGCCGGGCTTAAACGCTTGCAGCTTGAGGCGCGTATCCGCGCCCCGCTGTCGCCGGAACAGTCGTTGCCGGCGGTCGGTCAAGGTGCGGTGGGTATCGAGTGCCGCCTGGCGGACGAGACAACCCGCGCATTGCTGGCCCCGCTCAATCATGAACACACTGCATTACGTGTCAGTGCCGAACGCGCGATGAATACACGTCTGGAGGGCGGCTGCCAGGTACCGATCGGCAGCTATGCCGAGATCGACGGTGATCAACTCTGGCTACGGGCGCTAGTCGGCCAACCAGATGGTTCGCTGATCATTCGCGGCGAACGTCGAGGCCCGCTGTACCAGGCGGAAAGTATGGGCATCGATTTGGCCGATGAGCTCTTGGCACGCGGTGCACGCGCCATCCTCGATGCTGTTTACCAACAGAACACGTGACCGGCCATGAGCATCTTGGTCACTCGCCCCTCTCCCGCCGGCGAACAGTTGGTCGAACGCTTACGGGCGGCGGGGATGGCGGCTTGGCATAGCCCCTTGATCGACTTTGCTCCCGGTACGCAGCTGGCGCAGTTACCCGAACGGCTCGCCGAGCTGGCAGCGGGCGATCTGCTGTTGGCCGTATCGCGCCATGCCGTCCAGTACGCTGACAGCAGGTTACGGCGTATCGGCCTTGCCTGGCCGCCGGCGCTACGTTACGTTGCCATCGGCCACACCACCGCCCAGGCTCTCCAAATAGCGTGTGGCCAGCCAGTAATCTCCCCCGACCAGGGGGAGACGTCTGAAGCACTGCTGGCGCTGCCCGCGCTGCAAACGCTCAGCGCGCAGCATGCCCTGATCCTCCGCGGCAACGGTGGTCGAGAGCTGATCGCCGCTACCCTACGCGCGCGCGGCCTCGCGGTCACGCTGTGCGAATGCTACCAGCGTCGCCCCTGTATCCTGCCGGGCAGTGAGCGCTATCGAGATTGGCAGCGACAGAAAATCTCGACACTGGTGGTGACCAGTGGTGAAATGCTGCAACAGCTCTATGATTTAGTTCCTGAATACGAACGGCAGCATTGGTTACTGCGCTGCCGGCTTATCGTCGTCAGCGAACGCCTGGCGCAACGCGCCCGCGATCTGGGATGGCAAGAGATCCGGGTGGCCGACAGCGCAAACAACGACGCATTATTGCGCACGCTACAGATCACTTGACCATGGGACATGCCACGATGACGGAACCCACTACCCCGCCAGAAAAGGCGACTAACACCGAGACGGCCAGCGAACACGCGCAGCAGGCGCACAACGCGCAGCCGCAGGAAGGCGCCCGCCAACCGAATAACCACCGCACTAAGAAATCCTTCGCCAGCGGTCAGACCCTGGGCGCTATCGCCATCGTGCTGGTTATCGCCCTCGGTGGCGGCCTCTATTACCATGGCCACCAGCAAGCACAGCGCCAGCTCAGCGACGAACAGAACCTACAGGAGCAACTGAGCGCGCTGCATACGGCGCAGGCCCAGGAGAAGCTACGCCTGGAGGCATTGTTGAATAAGCAGGCTAAGGCACTCGACATCGCACAACAACTCCAGGCGACGCAGTCACAACAGCTGAAAGAGTTAGAACAGAAGGTCGCAGCCATCTCCGGCAACGATGCCGCGACCTGGAAACTGGCCCAGGCTGATTTCCTGGTGAAGCTGGCGGAGCGCAAGCTGTGGAGCGATCAGGACGTCACTACCGCCATCGCGCTGCTGAAAAATGCCGACGCCACCCTGGCCGGGCTGAATGACCCCAGTTTGCTGAGCGTCCGCCAGGCGATCACCGAAGATATCGCTACCTTGTCGGCGCTCGGCCAGATCGACTTCGACGGTATCATTCTGCAACTTAACCAGTTAGCCAATCAGGTCGACGATCTGCGCCTCGCCGACAATGACAGTGACGAAGCGCCAATGGATCAGGATGATGGCGAGCTCAGCGCCTCATTGAGCCAATGGCGCCAGAACCTGGCAAAGAGCTGGCATACCTTTATCTCCGAGTTTATTACTATCCGCCGGCGTGATAGTAGCGATGAACCGCTACTGGCGCCAAACCAAGACGTTTATCTACGCGAGAATATTCGTTCACGTCTGCTGATCGCCGCCCAAGCGGTGCCACGCCACCAGAATCAAATCTACCAGCAATCGCTGGAGAGCGTATCGGCTTGGGTGCGCGCCTATTTCGATGTCAATGATCCGAGTACCAAGGCGTTTCTTAACCAGATCGATACCCTCAGCCAGCAATCCGTCAGCATGGTGCTACCCGACGCACTCAAGAGCCAACCCTTGTTGGATAAGCTGTTGCACACCCGTAGCAACGCCCCAATGGCTGCGCCGGCCACGCCCGTGACACAGGGGGAATAACCATGCTCAAGGTTCTGTTGCTGTTTATCATCCTGATCGCAGGCATCGTGCTCGGCCCACTGTTTGCCGGCCATCAGGGATATGTACTGATCCAAACCGACAACTACAATATTGAAACCAGTGTCACGTCGCTGGTGATCATGTTCGTGTTGTTGATGGTCGTACTGTTTGCCTTGGAATGGCTGCTGCGCCGTCTGCTGCGAACAGGCGCCCGCACACGCGGCTGGTTTATCGGCCGCAAGCGGAGCCGCGCACGTCGTCAGACGCGTGAGGGATTGCTCAAACTGACCGAAGGAGACTATGGTCAGGTCGAAAAGCTATTGGCACGTAATGCCGATCATGCCGATCAACCGCTGGTCAACTATCTACTGGCAGTCGAAGCGGCGCAACAGCGCGGCGATGAACTGCGCGCCAATCAGTATCTGGAGCGCGCCGCTGAGGTAGCCGGCAGCGATCAACTCCCCGTCGACATCACCCGAGTACGCCTCCAGCTCGCGCGTAAAGAATACCATGCCGCGCGTCACGGCGTGGACGCTTTGCTCAACTACGCGCCGCGTCACCCACAGGTACTACGTCTCGCGGAACAAGCCTATCTCCATACCGATGCCTTCGAACCGCTGTTGGCGATCCTGCCGGCATTAGCTAAGGCAGGCGAACACAGCGATGAGCAGATCGAAAAGCTCCAGTTGCGTGCCTATATCGGCCTGATGGATCACGCAATGGCCAACGGCGGCAGTGAAGGGTTAAAACAGTGGTGGAAAGCGCAAGGGCGCAAGACTCGCCATGAGACGGCACTCCAGGTCGCGCTGGCCGAGCACTTGATTGAATGTAATGACCACGACGCCGCCCAACAGATCGTAGTCGACGGTCTGAAGCGACGCTTCGATGAGCGCCTGGTACACCTGATGCCACGTCTGAAATCCGGTCACCCTGAACAATTGGAAAAACTGCTGCAACAGCAGATCCGCCAACATGGCGCCAGTGCGCTGCTCAACAGCACCCTAGGACAACTGTTGATGCGCCACGGCGAGTGGCAAGCGGCAGCCGACGCGCTACGTGCCGCCTTGAAGCAACGCCCGGACGCCTATGACTACGCCTGGCTGGCCGATGCATTAGATAAACTGCATCGGCCCGAAGAGGCCGCCAAAATGCGGCGTGACGGCCTATTATTGACACTCCAGCACGATCACACCGCACACTAACACGCCACATACTCGCAGATATCGGCCCGCTTCGCGGGCCTTTTTTTAGGCAAAAAAAACACCTGCCGGCAGGCAAGTGTTGAAAAAGGACAATCAGATCTTAAGACAACTGATCGGTGCCTCACTCAACGACGTGTCCGCGGCGTGCTGATCTCAAACAGCATGATTCGGACTATAGGCACCACAAGTCGGCTCTGCATCATTCTCAGTTTTATGAAGCTTACGCAAACATAAGGGGACGAATGAGCATCTACGAATACAATTATTGCATAAAACATGCCAATATTTAAAGCCAGCGCATCTCACCTCTGCCTTGCCACGTCGCGCCAATATCGTCGCCATATGGCGACGCTTATCCATGCCTTAATTAAATTTCATTTAAATACAAATAAATAAATGTCTCCAATTGGAGACACTTCGTGGAAAACCGGCCATCAGCCACAGCACAGAAAATAAAAGGATTTAAAATCAATGTATTGATAAAAGGATCTTACCACGCTAACCACAGACATCACTGGTTAGTATAAGAAAAGGAAGGAGCAACCATAGGACAAGACGCGGCATGTGCGAGAACAGTGAGCTACATGAAGGAAAGCAGAAACAAAAAAACCTCGACAATGCGAGGAGATGGGGTGGTCGGCGAGAGAGGATTCGAACCTCCGACCCACTGGTCCCAAACCAGTTGCGCTACCAAGCTGCGCTACTCGCCGATTCATTTATATCCCAGTAGGATGTGGTGC
>NZ_BAUC01000023.1 GCF_000474215.1 Edwardsiella hoshinae NBRC 105699 = ATCC 33379
CAAATGTGCATAAAAAAAATCCGGAAACGGGTGAGCATTTCCGGATTCTTACACCGCCACTGGATCGGTCAACCGATCCTTAACTGATCGGCATTACTCCCATGGGAGGCCCTTTCGAGTATGTTGCACGACGACTCAATTGCTGCCGAACATCTCCTTTATCCAGCTAGCCACGCCGTCACCACGCTGTGCTGGCGCGCTACCCGAGGCCGATGTCGACGACGCACGACACAACGCCTGCGGATCATCGCTCCAGACCGGAATGGTCTGCGCGCTGCCGCACTGGAAGTTACCGGCGGCATCGATACCCACCATACTGATCCCCTGCGGCGGCACCAGATCCAGCGCCAGCGGCGTCTGGTTCTCCAGATAGCGGCGATAGAGCGTCAAGGCGCCACTGGCCCCGGTCAACTTGGAGGGGCCATTATTGTCGCGGCCAACCCAGGTGATCGCCACCTCTTTGCCGTCGATGCCGGCGAACCAGCTATCACGCAGATCGTTGGTGGTCCCGGTCTTAGCCGCCAGATGATAACGGCCAAACTTGCCGGCCAGCGAGCGCGAAGTCCCACTCACCACCCCTTGCTGCATCGCATACAGCGTCAGGTAGGCGGCCTGCGGCGCCACCACGCTCTGCGCCTGCGGCAGGCTCTGGTACAACACCGTACCGTCCTCGGCGATCACCGAGCGCAGCGCCGACAGGGTCGCCCGATTACCGCCAGCGGCGATGGTCTGATAAGCCTGCGCCACCTCCATCGGCGTCAGGTTGATCGCCCCCAGCAGCATCGCCGGCACTGGATCGATAACCGTCTTCGGTACCCCCAACCGTTGCCAGGTCGCACTGATTTTATCCAGTCCCAGCGCCATCCCCAGGTTCACCGTCGGCACGTTAAGGGATTGCGCTAACGCCGACATCAACATCACCTGACCACGATACTGGCGATCGTAGTTCTTCGGCTCCCAATAGGTGCCGTTGGAGAGTTTGATCGACAGCGGCTGATCCTGTAACGGCGTATTGAGACGATACTGGTCCGGCTCAGCCAACGCCGTCAGATAGGTTGGCGGCTTGGCCAACGAGCCGATCAAGCGGCGGGCATCCAGCGCGCGGTTAAAGCCTGCGAACTGGGTCTGAGCACCGCCCACCATGGCGCGTACCTCGCCGCTGAAGCGATCGACCACCACCATCGCCGCCTCCAGGTCATTCAGATGCCGCGCAGCACGCAGCGCAGGGATGCCGGTCTCGACCGCCTTCTCCGCGGCGTCCTGCGACACCGGATCGAGGGTGGTAAAGATCTTCACGCCGGAGAGATCCTGTACCTTATCGCCCAGCTTGGCCTGCAACTCCTGACGTACCAACTGCATAAAGGCCGGTTGCGGCGAGATCACCCCCCCCTTCGGCTGTACCCCGAGCGGGCGAGCGCTGAGCATGTTGTACAGATCCTGATCGATGATCTTCTGCTCCAGCAACAGGTGCAGCACCACGTTGCGCCGCTCCAACGCCAGTTTAGGATTACGCCACGGGTTATACAGTGAGGCGCCTTTAACCATGCCGACCAACAGCGCCTGCTGATCCAGGCTCAACTCCTCCACCGGACGACCAAAGTAGTAAAGGCTCGCCAGCGGGAAGCCGCGGATCTGATCGTTGCCGCTCTGGCCGAGGTACACCTCGTTCAGGTACAGCTCGAGGATGCGGTCCTTGCTGTAGCGATAGTCAAGGATCAACGCCATATAGGCCTCGTTCGCCTTACGCCACAAGGAGCGCTCGTTGCTCAGGAACAGGTTCTTGACCAACTGTTGCGTCAGGGTACTGCCCCCCTGCACCGTGCGGCCGGCGGTCAGGTTCGCCAACAAGGCGCGACCGATCGAGTAGAGGCTAATGCCGTCGTGCTGATAGAAGTGACGATCTTCCGTCGCCAGCAGGGTATCCACCAACAGCGTCGGGAAGCCATTGCGCGGCACGAACAACCGCTGCTCGCCGTTGGGCGATTGCAGCATGGTGATCAAGCGGGGATCGAGGCGGAAGAAACCAAACTGGCGCTTATTTTCCAGGTTGATAATGTCGCTCAAGCCACTGGCATCGAACACCAGACGGGCATGGATCTGCCCCTCTTTACCATCGGGAAAATCGAAAGGACGACGCAGCATGTCGATGCTGTTGCCCGCCACAGTGAACTCACCGGGACGCGTGATGCGGTTGACCTCACGGTACTGCATCCCTTCCAGCAGGTTGATCATCTCTTTCTTGCTGTAGTTCATCCCCGGCTCAAGGCTGACCATCCGGCCATACACTGCCGCCGGCAATTGCCAGACCTTACCGTCAATACGGCTGCGGATCTGCTGATCAAGATAGACGCCGTAGGCACCGATCACCACCAGCGCCACCAGCGCCAAACGGAACAGCAACCACCATACACGGCGTCGGCGTGAACGTTTTAGCTGTTTACGCGCCACATCATCCTCGTCATCGTCATACTCATCGTCATCGCGCTCATTGAGCGCCTGGTCATCCTCGTCATAGTCATCCTCCTGGTCACGGCGGCGACGGCGAGAGAGCCCCTGGCGCGCTGGCAAGGGAGCCCGTTTTTTTCCTTTACGCCCGATTGGCTGGCGATCGTCCCCAGACATATCCTGTTTCTCCGGCTGTGCTACGGCGTAAACCGCCTAATATGCGCTCACTTCCCCGCCGATAACAGGGAAAAGCTCTGAATTTAATGCCGTTTGGTGCGCCTCGTTGGCTGTGCGTTGGCCGGATCGTCCGGCCAGACGTGCTTGGGATAGCGCCCTTTCATCTCTTTCTGTACTTCACGATAGGCGCCTTGCCAGAATCCTGCCAGATCACGGGTGATCTGCAAGGGGCGCTGAGCCGGCGAGAGCAGCTCCAACACCAAGGCCACCCGCCCTTGGGCGATGCGTGGGCTCTGACGTTCACCGAACATCTCCTGTAAGCGCACCGCCAGCACTGGCGGTTTATCGCTAAAGTAACGGATCGCCAGGCGCGATCCGGTCGGCACAGTGTAATGAGTCGGCAGCTCACTATCCAGCCGCTGACGCGTGTTCCAGTCGAGCAGCCGCAACAGCGCCGCCGCCAGATCGATCTGGCGCAGGGCGCGCAGATCCCGCACCCCATGTAGCGAGGGAAGCAACCACTGCTCTAGCGTAGCCAATAGGCTGTCATCGTCGACCGCCGGCCAATGCTGTTCCGGCAGCCACTGGCGCGCACAACACAGACGCAGACGCAGTTGTGTCGCCGCCTCGTCCCAGGCGAGCGCTGCGATCCCTTGCGTTCGTACCCACGCCAACAGTGCCTGCGCCAGCGTCGCCTCATCGGGGCGCGCCAATGGCTGGGCGCGCAACACCAGACGCCCCAATTGGACACGCCGCCAGGCGCGCAACGTGCCTTTCGCCTCATCCCATTCGACCCCGGTTTCCTCGCTGACCAAATGGGGCAACTGGTTCGCCAGCTGCTCAATGTCACAGGGTAAGGCCAGTAAGATTCGTGGCTCGCCACCGGCGGCGCCCTGCAACAAGCTGGCGGCGATCAGCCCCGGCATGCGTCCTAGGGCATCATCCGCCGCCAACGCCGCGCCCAGACCGTTGGCCAACAGATAACGGCCATCCTGACCACGGGCGGCCGCGATACGATCGGGATAGGCATGGGCCAACCACCGTGCCGCCGCATCGAGATCCGCCGGTCCCCCCCGTCCGCCGAGGCGCGTCACCAACTGAGCGGCACGTTGACGCCAGTGCGGCTGTGGGTGGTACAACGCTTGACGCAGATCGCTCTCCCCTTGACGCGGCGGTTCTTCGATGATCGCCGCCAGCAAAGCGGCACAGGCCAACGCCGCATCGCCCGCCTCACGCGCGGCGCACAGCATCGCCGCCAAACGCGGCTCGCTGCCGATGCGCGCCATTTCGCGCCCCAAGGGACTCAACGCGCCCTGACCGTCTACGGCACCCAGCTGTTGAAGTAGACGTTGGGCCGCGCCCAATGCGGCCGTTGGCGGACTATCCAGCCAGGCGAGCTGTCCGGCCTCCCGGCAGCCCCAATTGAGCAGCTCTAACCACAATGCGCTGAGATCACTGCGTAAGATCTCCGCCTGCGCGTAGTCGCTGGCGCGCTCGGCCTGCTCCGCCGACACTAAGTGCCAACAGATCCCCGCGCTCAGACGCCCGGCACGCCCGGCGCGCTGAGTCATCGCCGCCTGACTGGCGCGCTGGGTTACCAGACGCGTCAGGCCACTACGGACATCAAACTGACTGCTGCGCTCCAAGGTGCTGTCGACCACCAGGCGGATGCCATCGATGGTCAGGCTGGTTTCGGCGATATTGGTCGCCAAGACGATCTTACGCCGTCCCGGCGGCGCGGGATCGATGGCTCGCTGTTGTTCGGCCAGCGATAACGCGCCATACAGCGGGCAAATGTCGGTATCCGCCGCCACGCTTTCCTGCAACAACGCCGCGCAACGACGGATCTCGCCGACGCCGGGCAGAAACAGCAGTAACGAGCCAGACTCGCGCCTCATCAGATTAAGCACCGCGCTCGCCGCCGCCTGCTCAATGCGCTCATGGGGCGAAACGGGATGATAGTGACGCGCCACCGGGTAACTGCGCCCGGCGGAGACAATGGTCGGTGCAGCGGGCAACAGGGTGCGCAGGCGTGCATCGTCCAGCGTCGCCGACATGATCAGGAGACGGAGATCGTCACGCAGGCCGGACTGCACATCCAACAATAAGGCCAAGGCCAAGTCCGCCTGTAGGCTGCGCTCATGGAACTCATCCAGGATCACCAACGCGACCCCCTCCAGCAACGCATCGCGCTGTAACATGCGAGTCAGCACGCCTTCTGTCACCACCTCTAAACGGGTGCGCGGCCCGACACGTTTCTCACCGCGCATCCGGTAACCGACCGTCTCGCCCAACGGCTCCCCCAACTGTTGCGCCAGGCGATGCGCCACGCTACGCGCGGCCAGTCGCCGTGGCTCTAACATGATGATGCGCCCCTGTAGCGCCGGATGGTGTAATAACTGCAACGGCAGCCAGGTCGATTTGCCCGCCCCGGTCGGGGCGTTAAGCAGCACCTGCGGGGCCGATTGCAAGGCGGCGAGCAGCTCGGGCAAGACGGCGGCGACGGGTAATAAGGACACGCGGGACTCCACTCTCTTCAGGGGTATGGGCGACCGGCGTGCGCACCATCTGGCCACGCCGCCCCACACCTATTAACAATTGCTGCCGCGCATTGTAGCATCGGGCGATGCCGTTAACGGGAACCCATCATGTCGCAACGCCTTTTTTTCGCCCTCGCCCTGCCGGCGACGCTACAGCAATCGTTGATCCAGTGGCGCGCGCAGCATTTTCCGCCGGAGGCCGGGCGGCCGATCGCCGCCGCCAATCTGCACTTGACCCTGGCTTTTCTCGGCGACGTCGGCCCGGCGCAACAGCGGCAACTCATTGCCGGTGCCGAACGTATCCGCCAGGCACCGTTTAGCCTGACGCTGGATGATGCCGGGCAGTGGCCGCGCGCCGGGGTGGTGTGGCTCGGGTTACGCCGGGCACCGCGTGGATTGATTCAGTTGGCCGAACTGCTGCGCTCGCAAGCCGCCCGCTGTGGCTGCCAGCAAAACGCATTGCCCTTTCATCCACACATTACCCTGCTGCGCCACGCCTATCAGCCGGTCGCCATCCCCGCGGCCAATTTCCGTTGGCAAGTCGAGATGACGCAGTTCGCCCTCTTCCGCTCACAGCGCATTCAGGGGCGCACCCACTATCAGTCACTGGCCAGTTGGCCCCTACAACGCCACAACGCCGCACAATAATCGACAGGAAGCCCTATGGAGTTTACCTCGCCTCTACAATCCGCCACCCTGATTAAACGCTACAAACGTTTCTTGGCCGATGTGCGTCGTCCCGACGGCCAGATCTTCACACTGCATTGCGCCAATACCGGAGCCATGACCGGCTGTGCCACGCCGGGCGACACTGTGTGGTACTCCATCTCGGACAACCCGCGGCGTAAATACCCTGCGACCTGGGAGTTAACCGAAAGCCAGACGGGAGCATGGATTTGCGTCAATACCCAGCGCGCCAATGCCTTACTTCACGAGGCGCTCACCGAGCGACGCATCGCGGAATTGTCCGGTTATACCAAACTACGCCGCGAGGTGTGTTATGGTACAGAAAATAGCCGCATCGACTTGTTATTACAGGCGGAAGATCGTCCCGACTGCTATATTGAGGTGAAGTCGGTCACCCTGCTGCAACAAGGGTGTGGCTACTTTCCCGATGCAGTCAGTAGCCGTGGGCAGAAGCATCTGCGGGAGTTGCAGCAACAGGTGCAAAGTGGTGCACGCGCGGTGCTGTTTTTCGCCGTGCTGCACAGTGGTATTGAGCGTGTGCGGGCGGCCCGCCACATCGATCCTCACTATGCGCAACTATTGGCCCAAGCAGGCGATCTCGGGGTAGAGGTAATCTGTTACGCGGCGCGGATAACGCCGAACGGTATTACCTTGACACAGCCGCTGCCGTTTGAATCGTCAGGGTGCTCTGGCGCGGAGAATCACGGCGAAAAAGGGGAATCGCGGCTAAATACGCCGCCCTTCACACCCTTGTCAAGCCGTAGGCAGGAATAATTGCCAACCTCTAGCGCATCTGCTATTTATAGCGGCCTGATTTTTTCCCCCATTTGGGGATCGCTAATGCGTGTTATTAGGAGAAGCAGCATGCAAGAAGGGCAAAACCGTAAACCGTCGTCCTTGAGCATTCTCGCCATTGCTGGGGTGGAGCCGTATCAAGAAAAACCGGGCGAAGAGTACATGAACGAAGCCCAGTTGGCGCACTTCAAGCGAATTCTTGAGGCATGGCGTAACCAGCTCAGGGATGAAGTGGATCGTACCGTATCCCATATGCAGGAAGAGGCTGCCAACTTCCCGGATCCCGCCGACCGCGCGACCCAGGAGGAGGAGTTCAGTCTGGAACTGCGTAACCGCGATCGCGAACGTAAGCTGATCAAAAAAATCGAGAAGACCCTACAGAAAATCGAAGATGACGACTTCGGCTTCTGCGAATCCTGTGGCGTCGAGATCGGTATCCGCCGCTTAGAAGCGCGCCCGACTGCCGATCTGTGCATCGATTGTAAGACACTGGCCGAAATCCGCGAAAAACAGATGGCGGGCTGACCTCGCCAGGACTCCAGAGACGAGTGTTCCATCCTTGCCCCCGGCGACCAATGACATCCTGGTCGCTTGGGGGCGCGTTGACGATCCGGGCTTTTCCCCGGTGTACATGTCGTTGCAAAAAATGTCATATTCTCACCCTATTCCGTCAGGCTATGTGGGCCGTTTCGCCCCTTCTCCCTCTGGCGATCTACACTTCGGCTCGTTGATTACCGCGCTCGGCAGCTACCTGCGCGCGCGCGCCTGTGGTGGCCGCTGGCTGGTACGCATCGAGGATATCGATCCGCCACGGGAGGTTCCGGGCGCCGCTGGGCGCATCCTACGAACCCTGGAGCACTACGGTCTGCACTGGGATGGCGAGGTGCTGTATCAGTCACAACGCCACGACGCCTATCGCGCCATCCTCGCGCGTCTGCATCAACAAGGACTGGCCTACTACTGCCGCTGTACCCGCCAACGCATCCACGCGCTGGGCGGTGTCTATGACGGTCACTGCCGCTCGCTAGGCCTTGGGCCACAGCAGGCGGCGCTACGTCTGCGCCAGACCCAACCGGTCTACCGCTTCTACGACCAATTGCGTGGCTGGCTCGACGCCGACGCCGCGCTGGCTGGTGAGGACTTCATCATTCACCGCAAGGATGGACTGTTCGCCTATAACCTGGCGGTGGTGGTGGACGATCACGATCAAGGGGTTAATGAGATCGTGCGTGGCGCCGATCTGATTGCGCCGACGGTGCGTCAGATCGCGTTATATCGTCAGCTAGGCTGGCAGGCGCCGGCCTACCTGCATCTACCGTTAGCCCTCAACGATGATGGCAATAAACTCTCCAAGCAGAATCACGCGCAGCCGATTCCGTTGCACGATCCCCGTCCGCTGTTGTTGCAGGCTCTGGCCTTCCTCGGCCAACCGCATCCCGCGGCGCTGCGCGATCTGTCGACCGAGGCGCTATTAGCGCATGCCGTCGCGACCTGGCGCTTGGAAAATGTACCGCTAAATGCCACAACGCCGGCAACGATTCCGTCTGCACCATTCTCAAATTCCCCTACGTGAGCTATGATTAGCCGCTTATTTTTCTGCATATCATGCCCCATCGCCTGCGACAGGCCCTGGATGAGCCCGTCGGCCTGCGTGCCGACGCGACCGCCCGAGCGATGACGGAGCTATTTACCAGACACTATCGAGGTGTACCATTTTTACCCGAGTCGCCAACTTTTGCCGTAGAGTGTTAAACCGCGAGACGGACAGCGCACCGGAGCCAGAGTCCTCCCATCTGAGCGTGATCCCGCGCGATCAGCACACGATCTCACGCCAGCAGATCAGCGAAAATGCGCTGAAGGTTCTATATCGCCTGAATAAATCGGGTTTCGACGCCTATCTGGTCGGCGGCGGCGTACGCGATCTGCTATTGGGCAAACGCCCGAAAGATTTCGACGTGACCACCAACGCCACCCCGGAACAGGTGCGGAAACTATTTCGCAACTGCCGTCTGGTCGGGCGTCGCTTCCGCCTGGCCCACGTCATGTTCGGCCCGGAAATCATCGAGGTCGCCACCTTCCGAGGCCATCACGAGCACGCCGACGAGGGCAAGAACATCGCCCAACAGGGCAAGAACGGCATGCTGCTGCGCGATAATGTCTACGGCAACATCGAGGAAGACGCCCAACGCCGCGATTTCACCATTAACAGCCTGTACTACAGCGTGGCCGACTTCACAGTGCGTGACTATACCGGCGGCCTGAACGATCTGCGCGCCGGCCTGATCCGTCTGATCGGCGATCCTGAGACGCGCTACCGCGAAGATCCGGTGCGGATGCTGCGAGCGGTACGTTTCGCCGCCAAACTACAGATGGACATTAGCCCGGAAACCGCCGCCCCGATCGCGCGCCTAGCACCGCTACTGCGCGACATCCCGGCCGCCCGTCTGTTTGAAGAGGCGCTGAAGCTGCTACAAGCGGGCTATGGCTATGAGACCTATCTCAAGCTGCGCGAATACCAGTTATTCCAACCGCTGTTCCCGGTGATCTGCCGCCACTTTACCCCCGACGGCGACAGCCCGCTGGAGAATATTCTGGCGCAGGTGCTGAAAAACACCGATCAGCGTATCCAGAACGACATGCGCGTCAATCCGGCGTTCCTGTTCGCCGCCATGCTGTGGTATCCGCTGATCGAGCTGGCGCAGAAGATAACCCAAGAGGGAGGGCTGACCTATCATGATGCCTTCGCCTTGGCGATGAATGACATTCTGGACGAACAATGTCGTTCGCTGGCGATCCCCAAACGCATTACCGCGCTGATCCGCGATATCTGGGCCCTACAGCTGCGCCTGTCGCGCCGCCAGGGCAAACGCGCCCACAAGCTATTGGAGCAGCCCAAGTTTCGCGCCGCCTACGATCTGTTAGTCCTGCGCGCTGAGGCAGAGCGAAGCGCCGAGTTACAACGCTTGGCCGACTGGTGGGGCTCCTTCCAGCTCGCCAGCGTCTCGCAGCAGAAGGCGATGGTCAGTACGCTGGATGACGAGGGGGAGAGCAATGCCGGCGCTCGTCGCCGTCGACGGCCGCGACGTCGCGCGCCACGTCGCGAGGGAAGCGGCGCATGACCCGTGTCTATCTGGCGTTGGGCAGCAATCTGGCCGATCCGCAACGCCAGGTGTGCCAGGCCATCCAGGCGCTGGCAGCGCTGCCGCACTGCCAGTTAGCGGCGGTCTCCTCGCTGTACCGTACCCGCCCACTCGGACCTCAAGAGCAACCGGATTATATCAATGCCGCCGTTGCGCTCGACACCACGTTGGCGGCGGAGGCGTTACTGGATTGCACCCAACATATCGAGCTGTCCCATGGCCGGGAGCGGAAAGCCGAACGCTGGGGACCGCGTACCCTGGATATCGACATCATGCTATTCGGCAGTCAGGTGATCGCCAGCGAGCGGTTGACCGTGCCCCACTATGACATGATGAATCGCCGCTTCATGTTGCTACCGCTGGCCGAGATCGCCCCCGATCTCGTATTCCCGACGGGGGAGACACTGCGTGCGGCCATCGCCCGTCTCGGCGACGGTGACGATCTCATCGTGTTGCCCCCCCAGACTGACGCCACGCCGTCGTCCTGAGTCCTCGCCCCGCCACCTCACGGTGTGGGGCGGTGGTTTTCTACGCCCCGTCCTGCCGCCTCAAGCCCGTTTTCCGCGGCAAAACAAAACACAAAAAGTGATGTGTTTGCTTGATCTCATCTCCACCGCAATCGTTTTTCTTGCAGTAGAATACGCCAGCAGGGTGTCCGTCAGCGACGGCGCCGTACACCATGGCGAGCGCTGCCGCAGACGATGACAGCGTAGCGCCCAACTTTATTTGCCCGGCCGTTGGCCGGTCGACAATGGGAGACAGTGATGACGCCAACCACGCTATCACTCCTGCGTAAGCGCAAGCAGGAAAAGCATAAGTTCGCCACGATCACCGCATACGATGCCAGCTTCGCCCGGCTGTTCGCCGAGCAGGGCATCGATGTGATGCTGGTCGGGGACTCGCTGGGGATGACCCTACAGGGCTATGACACCACCCTGCCGGTGACGGTGGCGGATATCGCCTACCATACCCGAGCAGTACGCCGTGGCGCGCCGAACTGCCTGTTGATGGCCGATATGCCATTCATGTCTTACGCCACGCCAGAACAGGCTTGCGCCAACGCCGCCGAACTGATGCGTGCCGGGGCCAATCTGGTCAAGTTGGAGGGGGGCGCCTGGCTGAGCGACACCGTGCGGATGTTGACTGAGCGGGCGGTGCCGGTATGCGGCCACCTGGGGCTACAGCCTCAGTCCGTCAATATTCTCGGTGGTTACCGCGTACAAGGACGCGATCAAGATACGGCGGATCAGCTGTTGTCCGATGCCTTAGCCCTGGAAGGCGCGGGCGCCCAACTGCTGGTATTGGAGTGTGTCCCGTCCGTGGTTGCCAAGACCATCACCCAGGCGCTGCGTATCCCGGTGATCGGCATCGGTGCCGGCCGAGAGACCGACGGCCAGATCCTGGTGATGCATGATGCCCTGGGGATCAGCAGCGGACGCATGCCGAGCTTCGTGAAGAATTTCTTGGCCGACGGTGGTGACATCCGCGCGGCGGTGCGCCGCTACGTCGATGCCGTCGAGCAGGGGCAATTCCCCGGCGACGAACATACCTTTAACTGAGTAACATCCCGTCGGGTGGCTTCGCAAAGCCGCCCTTTTTATCTGCTGGAGAACAAGCTGTGCTGATTATCGAGACTATCCCGCTGTTGCGCCGCGAAGTACGCCGCTGGCGCCAGGAGGGGAAACGTATTGCGCTGGTGCCGACCATGGGTAACCTGCATGAGGGACACATGACGCTGGTGCGCGAAGCGCGCGCCCGAGCCGATGTGGTGATCGTATCGGTGTTCGTCAACCCGATGCAGTTCGATCGCCCCGACGATCTGGCGCGCTACCCACGCACCCTGCAAGAGGACTGCGAGAAGCTAAACCGCAATGGGGTGGATCTGGTCTTCGCCCCGGCCGCCGACGAGATCTACCCGCAGGGCATCGGGCAGCAAACCTATGTCGACGTTCCTGCCCTCTCCACCATCCTCGAAGGTGAGAGCCGCCCGGGTCACTTCCGCGGCGTCGCCACCATTGTCAGCAAGCTGTTTAACCTGGTGCAACCGGATCTGGCCTGCTTCGGCGAGAAGGACTACCAGCAGCTCCAGCTGATCCGCAAGCTGGTGGCGGACATGGGGTATGGGATCGACATCATCGGTGTGCCCATCGTGCGCGGCGACGATGGCCTGGCGCTGAGTTCACGCAATGGCTACCTCAACAGCGACGAACGCCGCCTAGCGCCCCGTTTGTATAACATCATGATGCAGTTGGCCAATCAATTGGAAAACGGCGAACGCAATCTGGATGAACTGCTGGAGCAGACCGCAGGGCGTCTGCGCCAGGCGGGCTTCCGTCCCGACGTCTTGTTCATCCGCGACGCAGATACCCTCGGCGAGGTGACGCTAGAGACCCGGTCGGCGATCGTGTTGATGGCCGCATGGCTGGGCCAGGCACGCCTGATCGACAACGTGCGCGTGCCGCTTAACGCCGACGCGTAATGCCTGGCGGCTAGACAGCGACGAGCAAATGCGCAACCATGGCGTAAACCGCCGATACGAATGGGTGGTTTACGGCATATTTTTTACCGGGCCGCTCGGCGGCTCCATTACGATGATGACAGGTATTACACTATGGTACGTACAATGCTACAGGGCAAACTGCACCGCGTGAAAGTCACCCAGTCCGACCTGGATTATGAAGGCTCCTGTGCTATCGATCAGGATTTTATGGACGCGGCCGGTATCCTGCAATATGAGGCCATCGACATCTACAACGTCGATAACGGTCAGCGCTTCTCCACCTACGCTATCGCCGCCGAACCCGGCTCGAAAATCATCTCCGTCAATGGCGCCGCCGCACGCTGCGCCTGTGTCGGCGACAAGCTGATCATCTGTAGCTATGTGCAGATGTCCGACGAGCAGGCCCGTACTCATCACCCGAAAGTGGCCTATTTCGAAGGGGACAACCAGATGAAACGTCTGGCCAAATCCGTCCCGGTTCAGGTCGCCTGATCGCCGGCTGCGGGGCTTAGGCTCCGCAGTCTAGCTTCCCGCCGGGTTCTGTCGGCAACACCATCTCGCCCTCCCCTCAGGTCACATGCCGCCCCGCCTCGTCCCGGCATCGCGTCCCATTAATCCAGTGGCATAACGCTCTGCATCAACGGCGGTAGACGGATAGGCACCGGCGTATCGACCGGCGGCACATCCTGCGGCCGATTGGCGATCAAGCGCGCCATGGTCTGCACCGAATCAGTCCGCAACACATACAGTCGCTTCAGGGTGTAGGGGTTATCGCCACGCCGTACCTTGCCGCGCATGGTGGTCACCGCCATGTGGTAGCCTGCCTGGTGCGCCGCCTCGATCGCTTTACGATTGAAGGCGCCAAAGGGATAAGAGAGATACTGAACATGCGGATTAAACTGCGTTAAGGCGCGACGCGAACGCGCGAAGTCGAACAGGATGTTGTGTTGGCTGCGCTGTAACAGGATCGGGCGTTTATTCGCCGAGAGACGATGCAGAAAATGGGTGTGCGACTGAATGTCGAATACCGACTGGATGGCGCGCAGCTCCGACAGGCTCATAAACTGCAAGCCATTAGGGTCCCACGGCTGTGGGTGGCGCTTAATACGCGAGGAGATGATAAACGCCGTCGCTCGCTGACCGTTTTTCTTCAGAATCGGATAGGCATAGCGGTAAACCGACTTCAGCCCATCGTCAAACGTCAGGGCCACCGCCCGCGCCGGGAGATTTTCATTACCACGCAAATAGCCCTCCAACTGGTAGAGGGAGATAGTCAGATAACCCGCCTGGCGCAGGTAGGCCATCTGGCGGTCGAAGGCCTCGACCGAGGTGGTCGTCGAGGTATGGCGGAAGCGCCGATTATCTCGGTTACGCAGGATGTGATGGTAGGTAAGGATCGGAATGCCGTTATCCAGTTCGACCTCATCGGCACGCACATAGGCCAGACGTCCGCCCAGATTGATCACCATCCAACGCAGCCCCGTCGTATCGGTCTCCCGGGTCAGAATAGGATAACGCAGGTTGGCGGCGAGGGTCGCCAATAGCGGCGCCTGAGAGTCGGCGCGCGCATAGACGCTTACCGGATGCAACGTCAGCAGGTAATCCCGGCTGTTACGGTGCAGCAACGCCACATCCCGCGCCGCGGGTAGAGGTGGCGCCGCCGCACTTAACACATCACGGGCGATAAAGCCGCTGGCATTGGCGAAACGAAAGATAAAGTAGCCTTTCTCATCCGGCTGCACGTCGAGCAGTGTCCCCGCCTGGAGGCGAGCGACCGGGATGATGCGATCGCCGACTGGCGAATAGATCGTACTGTCACGGGTAGTGACCATATAGCGAGCAGCCATCGGGTCCGGCGTAGGCAACGACGATGGCACCGATGGTCGTGCCAACGCGGGAAGCGACGTGAACAAAGCAAGTCCGAGCAAGAGGAAAAACTTATACATGAAAACAATCAATATGGGGCATCCACTGCCCAATGAGTGATGTTTTCAGCATAACACGCGCAGGCGACACGGGCCAAAATCGACGCAGCTCGCTATCGAGCGTTACACGCGCCCGGCGCTCCCACAAAGCCCGATCTTCTCGGCGATCACCTCACGCCTCGTCTGTTTCCCCACCGTCATATATTGGCGGAGAGCATTCGCCTCAGGGGGATTCTTGAAATACCGCTTTAACGTGTCGGCGCACTCCGTCGCCATACACACCTTGCTGCTCACTAAGGCGATCGCCTCACGCACCTGCGGGATCGTCCCCCGTTGGCAGATCGCCGCCAGGCGAGTGAAGTCAAGGTGCGGCATGCCCCGATACAATCTGTGCGCCGAACCGCTCGCCACCGCCAAAGAATCGGGCTCACTACGCGTGACGAATTGGGCGGTAGCCTCGAGATCGGTCAGTTGACTCGCCGCCGCATCGAGTTGTACGTCATCTTCCTGACCGCCTAAACGCCCCAACTCCGCCTCCACACTAACGCCATAACGCTGGCAAAAGCGCACTACTTCCACCACCGTAGCCATCTTCTTAGCAAAAAGCTGCTGGAAAAACCGAGCACACGCCAGCGCGTACCTTGGTAACGATATCGGCAAGCGATATATGGTTATCTAGGTGCAAGGCCAACGGCAAGTTGTGGCGGGCAGCGGCCTAGCGACAGAGAGCGACCAGATTACCAGTACCAACATAGCTAAACATACCCGGCAACCGGCAAGGCCAGCTCGGCGGCAGCCTCAGTCACCGCTTGGAGCGTCTCCAGCTTATCAATGTCAAACGCTGGTACCGCCTCTCCCCCACGCTGCGCGCGGTATAACATCTCACGATTGGCAATCAGATACATGACGCTTCCCCTACCTTAGTGAATACACCGCACATTATGCTTTTCCCCACTTCTCCGCATATTCTTTGACACAGATTCATCTCGCTGCCGGCCAGGCTAATGTCCCCCACCTAGATACCGTCGGTGTCTTCGGGCTGGGTGCCATGCGCCCGCTCATGACGCCCCTCATGCCACAGACTGGTCACGCCCCTTCGCCCGCATGCCAGCGCCTGATCACGAAACTCAGCAGCACTGAGCCCCTCACGCTCAAGCATCATCTCTACCGCCAACTGCATATTGGTACCGCTCAGCACTTCATAACCATGACACGCAGCCAACAGAGCCGCCTGGCGAAACGGCGAGCCCCCCAACAGACGCTGAGGATCACCACGCCCTCCCCACTGTCACAGGCGCGGCACGCCGCATTTAACGCCTGCGCCAATTCGACCGTACTTATACCCTCCGCCTGGCACTGCATCTGGGGGCCCACCACCTGCTCCACGCCTTGTAGCAAGCCGCTGGCAAAACAACCATGCCCGGTCATCACGATGCCCAACATGAGACCTCCTTAGAGCAAGCCGCCCCACTTCCCTGCAATGCCGATCAACACCGTCACCCCAATCAGCTTGATTGGTGAATAGCCACGCTTCATCAGCCAATACACCAATAGGGTAAAGCAGAGTGGCAGAAGATTGGGCATCAACTTATCCAGCACCTCCTTCTGCAACGCTACCGTTGCCTTGCCCGCCTGCATCACTAATGGCGTCGAAAGATGCACATAGGAGGCCACCAGCGCCCCAATCACCGTCATGCCGACGATCGAGGCAGCATGGGAGATGTTCTTAGTATGGATCTTCAGTAACACCAAGGCACGGGTCCCTGCTCGGTAGCCGTAATGCGCTAGACCGAAGCGCAGAGCGAAATGAACCGCATTAAATAGCAGTAGGAATACCACTGGCCCGAACAGACTTCCCTCTAACGCCAGCGACGCGCCGATGCCGGCGCAGATCGGCAATAGTGTCAACCAGAATAAGGCGTCGCCAATACCGCCCAGCGGTCCCATCAGGGCCACCTTGACCGCACGGATGGTGGCGATACGCTCCTTACCACGCTCCATCGCCAGTACCAGACCGGAGAGGAAGGTCACGTCGAATGGGTGGACGTTGATAAACTCCATATGCATCTTCATCGAGTTGGCTAGATCCTCCGGATTGCGGTGGATCTTACGCAACCCTGGGATCAGCGTGTACAACCAGCCGCCAGCCTGCATACGCTCGTAGTTAAAAGAGGCCTGCAATAATAGGGATCGTAAGGCCATAATGTTAATATCGCGCCGACTCAACGCCGGCCCCGGCGTCTGGTCGACATAGTCGTCGCGCTCCACTTGGCTGGTGGCCAGCGCCTGCGTCATGTGTTTCTCTGCCTTGGCTCGTTGTATATCATCGCTATCGTTAAATGCCATCTTCTTCCATCTCCTGATTTTGAGAGGCGTGCGCACGCGGCACCGACGCCGTGTCATGACGGGTACGGTTAAAGAAGTCGATCATGGCAATTGCCAGAGCCCCTAATGCCACCGCGATAATCGGCATATTGAGGAAGGTGACCGAGATGAACCCCAAAATGAAATAGGCCACATAGCTCTTCTTCATCATGATCTTCATCAGTAGAGAGAAGCCGATGGCGGGCATCATCCCGCCAGCGACGGAGAGACCGTCCAATAACCATGTCGGCGCTTTCGCTACCATGGCACTGGCCACATCAGCACCAAAGTAGATCGGCAGGAAAGCCACGATGAAATAAAAACAGAATAGGATCATCAACCCGGCGTAGTTCACCCATTCGACACCACGCCAGTTGAGATTTTTCACCATCTCATCGCAGCGATGCATCATCGGCGAATAGGCGGTAAACAGCAGTGTGATACCCCCTTGTACCGCGATGGAGAAGGGCACCGCCACCCCAATAGCCACTTTGGGGTCAGCGTGTGTCAAGATGGCGAAAGCCGTACCGATCACGCCACCGATCACGACGTTAGGCGGTTGCGCGCCGGCTAGCGGTACCATCCCCATCCACACCAGCTCCAACGTTCCCCCGACCAGCAGACCGGTATGCACATCACCCAAGATCAACCCTACCAGCGGGCCGATTACCACCGGACGGTGAATATGGGTCAAACCATCGAACAGATCGATACCGGCAATTCCCGCCAGTAGCCCGATCAACAAGGCATCGGTTAACATAATTCGCCTCCACTACTCAGCCCAACAGCCGGTTAATCGGCTCGCCGGCTTCATCTGGTACCCGCCGAATTTCGCAAGCGATACCTAACGCATCAAGTGCCTGAAAGGCCGCCACATCGGCGTCATCGACCGAGACCGTCTTGTGGATCTGGCGTTTTCCCTCAGAGAAATGCATATTGCCGACATTGACAAACTGGATCGGGACACCGCCACGTACCAGGGTCAACACATCCTGAGGCGTCTTACAGACCAGGAAGATCTTTTGACGCTCTGCGGCCTTGTGGATCACATCGATGGTCTTCTGTAGCGTGAAATAGCGGGTCTGTACGCCGTCGGCGACCACCATGTCCATCAGATTCTGTTGGATAGGATCGACCGCGGCGGCATCGTTAGCGACCAAAACTAGATTGGCACCCAGGGTATTGGTCCAGGTGATGCCGACCTGCCCATGTACTAGGCGGTTATCGATCCGGGTCATTAGGATGTTGGGTTGCGACATGATTCACACCTCCATCTCAGTTATCGTGGAATACGCTAAGGGATAATCATGGATCACCACCCCCTGCACCACGCGATTGACCTCGCCACTCGGGCAAGGGTTATCAGGCGTGATGCCCAGGGCTAGTGAAGTCTCAAAGGCCAGCATTTGCAGATACAGTAGAAAAGGGAATAACAACCAAAGCTCATCGAGTTCGCTTGCCAGGGAGAGCGCATCAGGTTGTGCGGTTCCACTCAACGCCACGATATGCTGCGCCATCCCATCCCGACGCAGCTCAGCCAGCAAGTCGAGATCGTAACAACGGCAGTAAGGCTCGGCGCTCAACATCATCACCACCAGCGTCTGCGGGCCGATCATAAACTTCGGTCCATGACGTAATCCCATGGCGGAGTCGTAACGGGTTACAATCCGTCCCGCCGTTAACTCCAACATTTTCAACGCCGCCTCCTCGGCCACACCGGTAAAGGCGCGGCTACCGAGCACCAGCAGACGTTGAAACCCGCTTCCCGCCAGCTGTTTGATCGCTGGCTGCCACAACGGTAACACCTGACGGCACAACGCCGTCATCTGTTGCAACGCGGCGGCGCTCTGTGTGAGAGAGCATGAGCCGAGCAACAGTGCACAAGCCAACATCATGCAACTGAAGCTGGAGGTCATGGCAAAACCTTGATCATGCGATCCCTGAGGCATAAGCAGCGAACAGGCATTAACGCGCCCAGCGGCATAACGAGCCAATGCGCCGTCGGGGTTACAAGTCAACAACAGGTGAAAACAGCGGGGGAGTAAACGATCGGCAAGCGCCAACGCTGCCACGCTCTCCGGGCTATTGCCCGACCGCCCAAAGGAAACCAGCAAGGTAGGCCGGCGAGGCTCGAGGTATTGCAGCGGTGACGGTACGATATCAGTGGTGCCATAGGCTACCACTTCATGGACGCACTGTTCACGTAGCCAAGGAGCCAGTGCCCGCCCGGCAAACGCCGACGATCCTGCACCACACAGTACAATCTGGAGATCGGGTTGAGCCAGTACAGTTGCTAAAAAAGGCTGCCAACGCGCCTGCGTTGCATTCAGCTCACGATGTAACCTTTGCCATAACCGCGGCTGTTGTGCAATCTCATGTGCAGTATGCCAAGCACCATGCGCGTGCAACCACGTTGAGGAATAACCTAAAACATCATCACTCATGTACTGACTCCTTCGACTGACTCATAACGCAAAACACCGCGTGGTCAAACGCTAGGTAAACGACGCCCCGCATAGCCGCAGAGCGGTTGCGTTCTCTTATGACAAAAAGACGATAGGTGAACGTCCTCAACCGTCGGCAATGATTACGTCCACCCCTAAATCCAGCAGCGTGCGGTGATACGTTTCCGGGATGCGACTGTCGGTGATCAGCCGCTGGATCTGCGAGGCAGATCGAATAGTACAAAAACTTTTTCGCCCGAATTTGCTAGCATCAACGACGGCGATAACTTCGCTGGCGACATCACACATCACCCGGTTGAGTTGCGCCTCACCACTGTGCGGTGTGGTAATACCGCATTCCAAATCAAAGCCATCAACGCCAAGAAATAAGCGGTCGAAGCGATACTGGCGCAACTGCTGTTCAGCGGCATGACCATACAGAGAATAAGAGTTGGAACGCACGTTCCCCCCTAAGACCAGCACCTCTATCTGCTCATACCCCGTCAACTCACAGGCGATATTCAGAGCGTTGGTCATCACTACCAGATCACGATGCGCTTTGAGAAAGGGGGCGATCTGCGCGGTAGTCGAGCCCGAGTCGAGGATCAGGGTATCGCCATCCTGCACTAACGTTGCCGCGCAAGCAGCGATGCGCGATTTCACATCAAGATTCAGACGCCCCTTATCGTGCAGTGGCCGATCAAATACAAACTGTTGGTTGAGCATCGCGCCACCATAAGAGCGCAGGGCACACCCTTTGCGTTCCAGATAACGCAGATCGTTGCGGATAGTCACACTGGAGACACCGAAATGGTGGCGCAACTGCTCAACCCGCACACTCCCCTCCAAACATAACTGATCGATGATCTGTTCGCGGCGCTTTACGGTATCGATGCCCATGTCAGCCTCCAGGTGTAATCAATCACAGAGGTAACCGTTTTCATACGATGACCCGAGAATTACAACAAAGGAATACTGAGCAAGGTGTGATCACAGTTACAGCTTGTTTTCCCGCCAGAAAGTGCCCCAAAACCTTTCGCTTAGTTGCCAAGTGAAAGATTTTCGGCGCTAGCACTTAAGTAAAAAAACGCTCAACAAACGTCCTTATCCCCTCCCGCAATTACTGAGCAAACGAAAGATCCATCAGATGAAAATGACGAATGAAAGTTACGTTGTCTAACCGATGGAGATCACATTTTTGTTTTTTGCCGATCGATCATGCACACTACGTAAGACTTGGGATGACCGTACGGGCAACGGCACAGGCCAGCAATCGCCATCGGCGATCACCATAAGAGCCGTGATTGAAACGTGGACATGGCAAAGTCAGCCTTGTGATGGCGTTATCCTGTATTACTGATAGGGGAAGGCGGTGCCGCGCATGGGGCAAGGCGCGGTCTAAGAGGATGCGGACGCGCCCGCTTAAGGCGCCGGAGGGATAAATAGCGCCGCCTGGCGGCTCTGTTCATGCCATAGACTTGTGACGTGAGTGCGCGTCTGCGCCAGAAGCGCCTCACGGAAAGCGACCGCATCACCGATGCCGCGCTGTGGCCACAGCTCGGCTAACGCCGCTAGGCTGACGCCGACCACCACTTCACAGTGTGGGTGTTTATGGCACATCAATGCGGCGGCACGGAATGGCGGAGCGCCGAGAATATCCGCGACGATCACGACACCGTCGCCGCTATCCACCTGATGCAGCGCATCGCACATCATACGGCTCAGCATATTGCTGCTTATCCCATCGCTGAATTCCACGCTGATGCACTGGATTGGGCGCGTACCCAACAGTTGCGTCAACGCCTTCATTATTCCACTACCGAAACCGCTATGACCGGCGAATACGATACCCAGCATAGATCTCTCCCATTCACTCTGCACATCGCCGCCAGACCATGCGGTTATGCTCAATAGACATGGTGTAGCAGGAAATGGCGACGCTGGCAGCAATCGCCGGCAACAGTGCGTCAGGAGTGTGAAGTTAGGCGGAAATGATGTATTTTGCAGCACCTACCCTGCGATCAGCGGCAGGTACTGCAAGATCTCGCATAATCAACTGCGTAATCCGCGGCCTCGCTCGATAAGATACCAAGCCAAAAGATAGAGTCCGACGATAAAGCCCAGCAGAACGGCGAAGGTCTGCGCCAACGAGACGTCATGGATTCCTAGGAAGCCATAGCGGAAGCCACTGATCATGTAGACGATCGGGTTGAGCTTGGAGACCGCTTGCCAGAACGGCGGCAACAGGCTCAGGGCATAAAACACCCCGCCCAAATAGGTCAATGGCGTCAACACAAAGGTTGGCACCAGGCTGATATCATCGAAAGTGCGCGCATATACCGCGTTGATCAATCCCCCCAAGGAGAACAGGATCGCGGTGCACAGTAGCGTCATCACCACCACCAGCCAGCTGTTGACGACTAACGGGACAAAGAATAGAGAGACCAACGTCACCAGGAAGCCGACACATACGGCGCGAGCCACCCCACCACCGACATAACCGGCGATGATCACATGGGTCGGCACCGGTGCCACCAGCAACTCCTCAATACTGCGTTGAAACTTAGCGCTAAAAAATGAAGCCGCTACGTTGGCATAAGCGTTGGTGATCACCGACATCATGATCAGTCCCGGCACGATAAACTGCATGTAGCTGAAGCCATGCATTTCGCCGATGCGCGAACCGATCAGATTACCGAAGATGATGAAATACAAGGTCATGGTGATCACCGGTGGCACCAGGGTCTGCACCCAGATACGGGCGAAGCGATGAACCTCTTTACTCCAGATGCTGCACAGCGCCACCCAGTACAAACGGCTCATGACTGCGTCTCCTGTTCGTCGTTGAGCAATGATACAAACAACTCCTCCAACCGGTTAGCCTTGTTACGCATACTCAATACTTGGATCCCCTGAGCGCTCAGCTGGCTGAACAGGCCATTCAGTCCCTGCTCACGTAATACCTCAACCTCCAAGGTGGTGGTATCGCACAACTGATAACGGTACCCCTCCAGACGGGGTAACGGGCTCTTCGACGCCAGGTCGAGGATAAAGGTTTCTGACTCAAGCTTGGCCAGCAATGCCTTCATTGAGGTGTTCTCCACCAGTTGACCATGCTGAATGATGCCGATGTTGCGACACAGCATCTCCGCCTCTTCCAGATAGTGGGTAGTAAGAATGATGGTGGTTCCCTGAGCGTTCAGCTCCTTGAGAAAACCCCACATGGCGCGACGTAGCTCAATATCGACCCCGGCGGTCGGCTCATCGAGGATCAACAGTTTTGGCTGGTGCATCAGCGCGCGAGCGATCATCAGACGGCGCTTCATCCCGCCTGATAACATGCGCGCGCGTTCATTACGCTTTTGCCACAGATCTAACTGGCTCAGATAGCGCTCGGCACGTTGCATGGCTTCATGACGCGTCACCCCGTAATAGCCCGCCTGATTCACCACGATCTGCAACACCGTCTCGAATGGGTTAAAGTTGAACTCCTGCGGTACCAAGCCTAATTGGCGCTTGGCATTGACCAGATCGCGATCGATATCGTAGCCAAACACGCTCACTTGCCCGCTGCTTTTGTTAACCAGCGAACTAATGATACCAATGGTGGTCGATTTTCCTGCGCCGTTCGGCCCTAACAACGCATAGAAGTCGCCGGCCTCGACGGTTAAATCAATGCCGCGCAGCGCCTGAACGCCGCCGGCATAGGTTTTGGTGAGCTGTGATAGCTCGAGAGCATTAGTCATGGCGATGGGTCAACCTTACGTCAAGCGTTTTGCTTTGGAAGTGACAGGGTAAGCATCGACTCGCTCCGCAAGCGCGGCAAAACGGCGCACTCCGTAAGCGAAGACGGTATAATTATATGTTACATGGCGTAGCGGGTGAAATCACGCGACTGCCACCGGTGGACGTACTTTGCTATGATGCAATGATTCATTGCTGTCGTGGAAGACATCCTGTGCCACCGTTAATTTGGCTTATCGAAGATCGGGCCGACGTCGCCGACTCGCTGATTTATACGTTGGAAACGGAAGGGTTTAACGTATGCTGGTTTAGTCACCGCCAGCCAGCCCTTGACGCCCTGAAACAACAAACCCCGCAATTGATTATCGTGCACACCGCACTCCCCGATGGCTGTGGCATCGATCTGGGACGGGTGCTCCAAGCACGCCATCCGGCGCTACCATTGCTGTTCTTGGCCGACAATGGCGAACAGTTAACACAAATCAGCGCCGAAGCGCCGCCGCACAGCAATGCCATCGCCGCCCCCTTCTCCGCACGCGAAGTCTGTGCTCGCCTGCGTACCCTGCTACAACACCCGGATAAAACCCGTGCCAGAGCAACGCGCCTGGAGTGCTATGGCGACTTCACGCTCAATGAAGCGCGTCACTGTGCTCACTACTGTGGCCACGCCTTACAGCTCACGCGCGCGGAATACGTCTTGTTAAAAACATTGTTACAAAATCAAGGTAAGGTGCTCAATCGCCGCCAACTGACCGACCTGCTACCACCGTTGAATGAGAAGAGCGGTGAGCGCTGTATCGATCATCATCTCAAGATGTTACGCGCCAAACTACAACGCATCACACCGCGTGCCATCCCCTTAAAAACGCATCATGGCGTCGGGTTTAGCATCGAGTGAGCGGCATGGCGCGCGCCACTGTTCCGATTTCCAAAGCGGACGGATTGGCCTATATTAGCGTCTTTCCTGTTACAGATGATTAACCCTGATGAAAGAAATCGAGAGACTGATCGCGAATAACCAGGCCTGGTCGCAGCAGGTGAAGAAGGACAATCCTAACTTCTTTACCAAACTGGCCGAATCCCAGCGTCCACGCTTTCTCTGGATCGGCTGCTCGGATAGCCGTGTCCCGGCGGAACAGCTAACCGGTCTACAACCGGGGGAATTATTTGTACACCGTAACGTCGCCAATCTGGTCATCCATACCGATCTGAACTGCCTGTCCGTGGTGCAGTATGCGGTCGACGTGCTGCAAGTCGAACACATCATCATTTGCGGTCACTTGGGCTGTGGTGGGGTCGAAGCGGCGATTACCAACCCGGAACTGGGGCTGATTAACAACTGGCTGCTGCATATCCGCGATATCTGGTACAAGCACAGCACGCTGCTGGGCGAATTGCCGCCGGAGAAACGGATGGATACATTGTGCGAGCTAAATGTCATCGAACAGGTGTATAACCTGGGCCACTCTACCATTCTGCAATCGGCTTGGACGCGCGGGCAGAAGGTGATGATCCATGGCTGGGTCTACGGCCTACAGGATGGACGTTTGCACGATCTGGACATCACCACCACCAGCCGCGAGAGTCTGGAACTGCGCTATCGCAACGCAATGGCAAAACTGCTACAGCAACAGGTGCAGGAAGGGTAAGACGACGGCCAGCGTGGCCAAGAAAAAAACGCTGTCCGGTCAACGGATTAATTGTGCAGCGTCAACGGACTATTTCCCGTACGATCCGGGGGGCGGTGAGCAAAAGGCGACCTAGGCCGCCTTTTGCGTATCTGAAGATGATAACCGTTACGCTCACGCTTCCAGCATGATGACCTTGCCGATATAGGGCAAGTAACGATAACGCTGGGCGTAATCGATGCCGAAGCCAACCACGAACTCATCGGGGATCGAGAAACCGATATACTCGACCGGCACCTCTACCTCACGGCGGCTCGGCTTATCCAGTAAGGTACAGATAGCCAACGAGTTCGGACCACGCAGGCTGAACAGCTCACGGACCTTACTCAGGGTATTCCCGGAGTCGATGATGTCTTCGACGATCAACACGTCTTTATCGCGGATATCTTCATCCAGATCTTTGAGGATCTTCACATCGCGTGAGCTGTTCATGGCATTGCCATAGCTGGAGGCCGTCAGGAAGTCGACTTCATGCGGTACGCTGATCTGGCGGCACAAGTCGGCCATAAAAATGAAGGAGCCGCGCAGCAGCCCCACCAACACCAGCTCTTTGCCACTGTTACAGTAACGTTCGGAAATCTGGCGTCCCAGTTCGGCTACGCGTGCCTTGATCTCATCTTCCGAGATCATGACTTCTACGGTATGTTTCATCGCTTTTACCTTGCGTATGTGCCGTCGCGCGTGGACGGCAAAATCAACCTGCCCTGTACCGACGGGCCTTCCCGCCCAAGGGCACAAAACAGCGCGTCTTGTTAAGGGCGCAGAGTATAGCAGGCTAAAGGGGCTTCTTAAACGGTTGCGCGTCACCTGACGACCTAGGAAAAGATACCCCTATCTAATAAATTATTCATATCGCATATTAAAAATGAATATCAGGCTGTAGCCTGGACGGTGAAATATGATACCGTCATAGCACAATAACAAACTGTGTTTCCCAGTATGAAAAAATCCTCGCTGCTGTTACTGCTGTTGGGCTTATTAAGTTTTACCACATCCAGTCAGGCGCTCGATGAGATGCAGGCGGAAGACTTGGCTGACTTGACCGCGATATTCGTCTATTTAAAAAATGATTGTGGTTATCATGAACTGCCTAATAGCCAGATTAAGCGAGCTATTGTCTTTTTCGCCAGCCGTAACGGCTGGGATATGAGTAATTACAATACCAAAAAGATGAAGAAACTGGGCGAGGAGAGTTACCACGATTTAAGTCGTATCGCCATGCCGTTGGAAAGCAAATGCAAATACCTGGCGCGCGACTCATTAGGCTTGCTCGCCTACGCCAACTAGCATCTCCCCAGCAACAGAGCAACACGGGAGATGCATCCCAAGTAGCAACAAAAGGCGTAACCCATGCGCTGAGCCGCCCCCTCACCACGCTAACCTCGATGCTCGGCGTGAGGTATCGCTATTCGAGCTCGCTTCCACGGCTCGCCCCTCTTCTCTCCAGCCTGCCGCTGGGCCATCGCCCCACCCTCGACTCGGGCGCGATAGTTGTGCCGTCTATTGCTAGCGCCGCTCGCCTACCCTGCGTCATTC
The DNA here is from genome assembly GCF_000474215.1 of Edwardsiella hoshinae NBRC 105699 = ATCC 33379. Taxonomy (GTDB): domain Bacteria; phylum Pseudomonadota; class Gammaproteobacteria; order Enterobacterales; family Enterobacteriaceae; genus Edwardsiella; species Edwardsiella hoshinae. The sequence continues at coordinate 25,986 of NZ_BAUC01000023.1, forward strand.
CCGCCAGCGCGTATGGATGGCAAGGTGAAATCATTTCATCACGCACCGTCTGTCGCCTGGGACGAAACATGTTACAGTCATCGACGCGGCCGAGCACAGGGAGGATCGCCATGCAACAACGCGCCACATTATGGGGTGTCTGCGCCATTCTATTATGGAGTATGAGCGTCGCGCTGACGCGTAGCTTGGCCGAGGCATTCGGACCGACCGGCGCCGGCGCCGCGATTTACACCCTCAGCGGCGTGCTAGTGTGGTGTACGGCGGGCGCGCCCAGTGTGCGCGGCCAACCGCTCGGCTATCTGTTGGGGTGCGGCGCGCTGTTCGTGTTCTATATGGTGGCATTCGCTCTCGCTATCGGCCTGGCGCACAGCCATACTCAGACCTTGGAGTTGGGACTGATCAACTACCTATGGCCAAGCCTCACACTGCTGTTCGCCGTCCCCCTATTGGGATTACGCGTACGTTGGTGGCTGTGGCCCGGCGTACTGCTGGCGTTCTCCGGCGTGGTGTGGGTGGTCGGCGGCAGTGGTGACATCACACCCGCGGCACTGCTGCACAATCTTGGCAGCAACCCGCTCGCCTATGGCTTGGCCTTCGCCGCCGCCTTCGCCTGGGCCCTCTATTCGAATCTGCTACGCCGTTACCATCCGAGCCGTAGTGCCTTACCGCTGTTCCTGCTGGTCACCGCCCTCGGTCTGTGGCTACTGTGGCTGACGACGCCACAGCCATCGGTACGCCTCGATGGGACGGCGCTAGGCGAACTGCTGTTGATGGGCGGGAGTACCGCCATCGCCTATCTCTGCTGGGATCAAGCAATGAAAAAGGGCAACGCCACGCTGGTCGCCGCCCTCTCTTACTTCACCCCGCTGCTCTCCATCGCCATCGCGGCATTCTGGCTGGCGGCACCGACGCCCGCCAGCCTGTGGTCCGGCGTCGGCCTGGTTGTCATCGGATCACTCTTATGCTGGAGCGCCAGCCGCCAGCGCGCCGTTAACGCCGCAGAATGAAGCTCCGATAGCGTGCCAACACCTGTAGGAAATCCTCCAGACCGCACAACGAGAGACTCTCCTCATCGTAGTAACGCATGCCTTCGTCCAACTCATCCCCCTCCAGGGCCAGTTGGTTGGCTCGTATCATCACCTCTTCGCTATCCAGCCACAGGGTGTACTCATGCCCCACTCGCTGCCATTGCCGTTCGCTGCCTTTCAGCTCGGCTGCCGCCTGCTCGATCTGCGCCACCAGAGCCAAATCGCCTTTCACCTCTTCATTGAGCCAATGGCCTACGGCCTCATGTCCCATGGAGAACACGGCGACCACTTGGCCGCCAATATCGTGGCGAAATTCATAATCCACAGCCAGTCCCTCCTTTACTACCCCGCAAGGGGACGTTTTTTTAGTGTAAACCAGCGCGGTGAGATCGCCTGAAATCCGCGTCGCAATCTACAAAAAATAACGCGGAGGCCATGGCCTCCGCGTGGTGTATCGCCGCGCGATTTCAGCAAAAATCGCTTAGGGGGTCAAGCGTGCGGGCGTCGCCTCGATTCGATCCGTCAACGCCCGCTCCAGATCGCCGGCCACATCCGCGGGGATCCCCAAAGCCTGGGCTAACGCATCCAGATAACTACGCTCCATAAAATGATCGATGTCGATCACCGCGCAGCTTAAGGTATAGAGCTCCAACGCCTCCTCTTCATCGCCAACCTCCTGCGCCAATAACTTAGGATCGAGCGGCTGCGCCAACGCCTGCTCGATCCACTGACGCGCCTCCTCGCCCAATGCCATGCCTGCCAGTTTTTCGTCGATGGCCTGTTGTTCACGCGCATCGATATGGCCATCACTCTTGGCGGCGAACACCAAGGCCTGCACCAAGCGACGCGCGCGTGCATCAGGTGGCGCGCTCTGTTGGCCGTACTGCGGCTCATCGCGATGGTTCGCCTTCACTCGGGCGCGATATTGATTCCACAGCAGTGTGCCGATAGCCGCGCCGCCGCCGAGTAGTAAGGCGTTTTTCCCCAGCTTCCCCGCCTTTTTGCGCATGGATTTATTGCCCATCAGCACACCGGCTAAGCCGCCAAGCGCCGCTGGCGCCAGCAGTTTACTCAGCCCCTCGGTTCCCGTTTTACCGACTGGCGCGCCGCTGCCCAACAATGACTGTAATTGATCCAACCAGCTGTTACTCATCCGCGTTATCCCCTTCGCCGAATAAACTGAAACTAGATGTAGATTAAAAAGTTAAACGTCAAGTTGTGTCGCTCTGATGCAATATTATGTAACAACCATAAAAAAGGGGGAGCCAACCCGGTTGGTTCCCCCCGCTTTCACACGACAGATCAGACGGCTGTCTGGAAGATCACCTGCTCGGCCTTGGCGGTATAAGGAGCAAGATGGTTAAAGTTAAGGTAACGGTAAGTATCCGCTGCCGAAGCATCAACCTGCGCCATGAACTGTTGGTATTGCGCAACATCCGGCAAGCGCCCCAATAGAGCCGCTATCGCCGCCAATTCAGCGGACGCCAGATAGACGTTAGCGCCGGTTCCGAGGCGGTTAGGGAAGTTACGTGTCGAGGTGGAGACCACCGTCGCCCCATCAGCAACCCGAGCCTGATTCCCCATGCACAGCGAGCAGCCCGGGATCTCGATACGCGCGCCGCTCTTACCGAATACGCTGTAATAGCCCTCTTCCGTCAGTTGTGCCGCATCCATCCGCGTCGGTGGCGCAACCCACAAGCGCGTCGGAATCTGCCCCTTATGGTTATCGAGCAATTTACCGGCGGCACGGAAATGGCCGATGTTGGTCATGCAAGAACCAATGAAGACCTCATCGATCTTAGCTCCCGCCACCTGTGATAGTGGACGCGCATCATCGGGATCATTCGGCGCGCACAGGATAGGCTCCTTGATGCTATCGAGATCGATTTCGATCACCGCGGCGTATTCTGCGTCACTGTCCGCCGCCAACAACTGCGGATCAGCCAGCCATTTCTCCATGCCTTGAATACGGCGCTCCAGAGTCCGACGATCGCCATAGCCCTCGGCGATCATCCAGCGCAATAATACGATATTCGACTCCAGATACTCGACGATCGGTGCCTGATCCAGCTTAATGGTGCAACCGGCCGCCGAACGCTCAGCCGACGCATCGGCCAGTTCAAAGGCCTGCTCGACCTTCAATTGCGGCAGCCCTTCGATCTCCAGAATACGACCGGAGAAGATATTCTTCTTACCCTGTTTCTCTACGGTCAATAGCCCTTGCTGAATCGCCTGGTAGGGGATGGCATGCACCAAATCACGCAGAGTGATCCCCGGTTGCATCTGCCCCTTAAAGCGCACCAACACTGACTCCGGCATATCCAGCGGCATCACCCCGGTCGCGGCGGCAAAGGCTACCAGACCGGAACCGGCCGGGAAGGAGATGCCAATCGGGAAGCGAGTATGGGAGTCCCCTCCGGTACCGACAGTATCCGGCAGCAACATGCGATTAAGCCAGGAGTGAATGATACCGTCGCCCGGACGCAGCGCGACCCCACCACGATTCATGATGAAATCCGGCAACGAGTGGTGTGTCTGCACGTCGATCGGTTTCGGATAGGCGGCAGTATGACAGAAGGATTGCATCACCAGATCAGCGGAGAAACCGAGGCAGGCCAGATCCTTCAGTTCGTCGCGTGTCATCGGCCCAGTGGTATCCTGCGAGCCGACAGAGGCCATCCGTGGTTCGCAATATTGGCCTGGACGCACCCCGGCCACGCCACAGGCGCGCCCAACGATCTTCTGTGCCAAGGTGTAGCCTTTGTCGCTGTCGTCGACCGCCTTCGATAGACGGAATACCTCGCTCGGCGGCAGATCCAGCGCCTCACGTGCCCGCGCAGTTAAGGCTCGGCCAATGATCAAGGGGATACGCCCACCCGCACGAACCTCGTCCAGCAGTACCTCGGTCTTCAGGGCGAAACTGGCGAGCAGCGCGTCATCGGCATGGCGGCGGATCTCGCCGCGATAAGGATAGATGTCAATCACCTCACCAGTATGCAGTTGACTGACATCGACCTCGATCGGCAACGCACCGGCATCCTCCATGGTATTGAAGAAAATCGGGGCAATCTTGCCGCCCAGAACCACCCCACCGGCGCGCTTGTTGGGTACGAAGGGGATATCTTCCCCCATCAGCCAGAGCACCGAGTTAGTGGCGGACTTGCGCGAAGAACCGGTACCGACGACGTCACCGACATAGGCGAGCGGATACCCCTGCTCAGCCAATGCATGTATCTGGCTAATGGGGCCAACGACACCGGGTTGATCCGGCGTAATCCCCTCGCGTGGGTTTTTCAAAAACGCCTGAGCATGCAACGGGATATCCGGGCGAGACCAGGCGTCTTGCGCCGGTGAGAGATCGTCGGTGTTGGTTTCGCCGCTAACCTTAAACACCGTCACCGTCAGCTTCTCTGCCAGCGCCGGACGCGACAGGAACCATTCGGCATCGGCCCAGGATTGCAACACCTGGCGGGCGAAAGGATTACCGGCACGTGCACGCTGATCGACATCGTGGAAACTATCGAACACTAACAGAGTATGGGAGAGCGCCTGTACCGCGATCGGGGCCAATGCCGCATCATCCAATGCCTCGATCAGCGGATGAATGTTATAGCCGCCTTGCATGGTTCCCAGCAGTTCCAATGCCTTAGCCGCACTGATCAACGGAGAGTGCGCCTCACCTTTCACTAAGGCGGTCAGGAAAGCGGCCTTAACATAAGCAGCCTCATCGACACCCGGCGGAACACGGTTGATCAACAGATCCAGCAATAATGCCTCTTCCCCCGCCGGGGGTACTTTGAGCAACTCGACCAATGCCGCCATCTGCGCCGCATCCAGCGGCTTCGGAACCACACCCAAGGCCGCCCGCTCGGCGACGTGCTCACGATATTCTTTTAGCACGACTCGACTCCTCGCTCTCATTGTCATTGTAAGTACCGGGATGCCGGTGGAGTACCGCCGCCTGACGTTAACCTTGCGGTTCGCCGGATACCCGGATGTGCTTTCCCAGCATATCAGTATTTAGCCATAGTGTTAAATGCTTTACAAAAAAGCAACATAACACCATAAAAACCTTTTTACCTCGCCAAGTATGGATGATTAATACACAGATTTGCGCGGTTGTGTATTTATCTCAGCCAATTTTTCTGTATCATGCCTCGCTTTCACCAGCCTGGGAGCGACTATGTCATTAACAACCAATAAGCGACGCGCCCTGACCCTGTTGCAAATCCTCTCTCTGTTCTTGGCCGTCGGCGCGCTATTCTATCTGCTCAAGATCAGTCACAGCACGCACGCGCTGGCGCTGGACCGCTGTCTACCCGGACAAGAGGTGTTGGATCATGAAGGTTTACTATGGGGAATGAACTACTTCCTCATCGCCCTCGGATTGGGGATCTGCGTGCCAGCGATCGCCTTTTTTATCGGTTTCCGGCACGATTAAACGCAGCAACCAGTAAACGCAACAGCAAGCAAAAAAAACGGCGCCCAATGGGCGCCGTTTTTGCCATGCCTCGCACGCTTACTTCTTCTTCGCCTTCGGATTCGGCAGATCGGTGATGCTACCTTCGTAGACTTCCGCCGCCAGACCCACCGACTCATGCAGGGTCGGGTGAGCGTGGATAGTCAGGGCGATGTCTTCCGCGTCGCAGCCCATTTCGATGGCCAGGCCGATCTCACCGAGTAGCTCGCCACCGTTGGTCCCGACAATCGCACCGCCGATGATGCGGTGTGATTCCTTGTCGAAGATCAACTTCGTCATCCCATCTGCGCAATCGGAGGCGATGGCACGGCCAGAGGCCGCCCACGGGAAGGTCGCCGTCTCATAGCTGATCCCCTTCTCGCGCGCCTCTTTCTCCGTCATACCGACCCATGCCACTTCCGGCTCGGTGTAGGCGATGGATGGGATCACTTTCGGATCGAAGTAGTGCTTCATTCCGGCGATCACCTCGGCGGCGACATGCCCCTCATGCACCCCTTTGTGCGCCAGCATCGGCTGACCGACGATATCGCCAATGGCGAAGATGTGCGGCACATTGGTACGCAACTGCTTGTCGACATGGATAAAGCCACGTTCATCCACCTCAACGCCCGCCATGCCGGCATCGATCAGTTTACCGTTCGGGACGCGGCCGATGGCCACCAACACCGCATCATACCGCTGAGCTTCCGCTGGTGCCTTCTTGCCTTCCATCGCGACGTAGATCCCATCCTCACGCGCCTCAACGGCGGTGACCTTGGTCTCGAGCATCAGATTAAACTTCTTGCCAATACGCTTGGTGAAGACCTTCACCACATCTTTATCCGCCGCCGGGATCACCTGATCGAACATTTCGACCACATCGATCTCGGAACCCAGTGCATGGTAAACAGTCCCCATCTCCAGGCCGATGATACCGCCCCCCATCACCAACATCCGCTTCGGCACCGATTTCAGCGCTAGGGCGTCAGTTGAATCCCAGACGCGCGGGTCATCATGCGGGATGAACGGCAGTTGGATCGGACGCGAGCCGGCAGCGATAATGGCGTTATCGAAACGAATGACCGTCTGGCCATCGGCACCGTCCACGGTCAACGTGTTTGCCGAGGTGAACTTACCCAGGCCATTCACGACGCGAACTTTACGGCCCTTCGCCATACCGGCCAAACCACCGGTCAACTGACTGATGACCTTCTCTTTCCAGGTACGGATCTTATCGATGTCGGTCTTCGGCTCGCCGAAGACGATGCCATGATCCGCCAACGCCTTGGCCTCTTCGATCACTTTAGCCACGTGCAGCAGTGCCTTAGAAGGGATACAACCGACATTCAGGCATACCCCGCCCAGGGTAGAATAGCGCTCAACGATAACCGTCTCTAACCCTAAATCCGCGCAGCGGAACGCCGCAGAATACCCTGCCGGGCCTGCGCCAAGTACCACGACCTGTGTTTTGATTTCAGTACTCATCATGACCTCTTTATTGTTTTTCCGGCGGTGTGGATGCACCGTGGCGGCATCCTGGCCTGCACGCCTACCGCCGTCCCCCACATTTAACACTCACCGTGGGGACGCGGCTTCCGCCGGGACACCTGTCGCGCATCACAGTTTACAGAAATGTTAATAATTCTGTAAAGGGATGATCTGTCGCCAAGTGGCTCTGGCTATCGGGCTGATGCGAGCCAGCGTCAACCCTGCCATCGATTCCAGAAAAAGGCCGGCCCGCTGGCCGGCCTCGGACTTACATCACCAGACGGCGAATGTCCGACATCACGCTGTTGATCAAGCTGATAAAGCGAGCACCATCGGCCCCGTCGATCACCCGGTGATCATAGGACAGCGCCAGCGGTAACATCAGCCGCGGCGTAAACTCTTTGCCGTTCCATACCGGCTTCATCGACGACTTGGATACGCCGAGGATCGCCACCTCCGGCGCGTTGACGATCGGCGTAAACGCAGTACCGCCGATGCCCCCCAGGCTGGAGATGGTGAAGCAGCCGCCCTGCATATCGCTGGCGGTCAGCTTACCCGCTCGCGCCTTGGCGGAGAGCTCGGCCAGATCGCGCGACAGCTCGATAATGCCCTTCTTGTTAACATCACGCAGCACCGGAACCACCAAGCCATTCGGCGTATCCACCGCCACACCGATGTTGATGTATTTCTTCAGCGTCAGGCGCTGCGCATCTTCCGACAGCGAACTGTTAAAACGTGGCATCGCTTCCAATGCCTTCGCCACGGCCTTAATGATAAACACCAGCGGCGTGATCTTGACACCTAGCTTACGCTTCTCAGCCTCGACATTCTGCTGCTTACGGAACGCCTCCACTTCGGTGATATCGGTCTCGTCGAACTGGGTCACATGCGGGATCATCACCCAGTTACGATGCAAGTTAGCGCCAGAGATCTTCTGGATACGACCCAGTTCGACCTCTTCCACCTCACCAAACTTACTGAAATCGACCTTCGGCCACGGTAGCAGGCCCGGCAGTGCGCCCCCTGCGGTGGCTGGCGCGCTTTCGGCACGCTTGACCAGCTCTTTAACGTAAGCCTGTACGTCTTCACGCAAGATACGGCCTTTACGCCCGCTGCCTTTTACCTTCGCCAGATCGAGGCCAAACTCACGCGCCAGACGGCGGATCACCGGCGTCGCATGAACGTAGGCGGCGTTTTCGCTAAACTCACTCTTCGCCGCGCTGGTGCTCTGCGAAGCCGCGACAGACGGCGTAGCCGGCGGCGTCGCCACGGCAACGCTCGCGGTCGGAGCTGCCGCTGCGGCGGCCGGAGCGGTAGCATTGCTGACTACGCTGAAGGTCATGATCGGCGAGCCCGTTTTAACTTTATCGCCCACCTTGACGCTAATCGCGCTCACGATCCCCGCGAAGGGAGCCGGGACTTCCATCGAAGCCTTATCGCCTTCGACGGTGATCAGGGATTGCTCGGCGCTGATGCTGTCACCGACCTTCACCATAATCTCGGTCACTTCCACTTCATCGCCGCCAATGTCCGGCACGCTGACCGGCTGTTCGGCGCTGGCTGCGGGTGCACTAGAGGCCGCAGCAGCGACGGGCTCGGCGGCGGCCGGCGCACTACCGCCAATACTGAAGGTCATGATCGGCGAGCCGGTCTTCACCTTGTCGCCAGTGGCGATAGTGATTGACTGCACCACGCCGGCGAACGGGGCGGGGACTTCCATTGAAGCCTTATCGCCTTCGACGGTGATCAGCGACTGCTCCGCCTCGACGCTATCGCCGACCTTAACCAAAATCTCGGTGACCTCGACTTCATCGCCACCGATGTCCGGCACCTGTACTTCACGCAGCGCCGCGGCACTGGCCGCGACCGGTGCAACTGCCGGCGCGGCCGAGGCAGCCGGCTGAGCCGGGGCCGCATCCGCCGCCTCGAACTCCATGATCAGGGAGCCGGTAGAGACTTTATCTCCAACCGCTACCTTCAGCGCGCTTACCACGCCCGCCTGAGGCGAGGGGACTTCCATCGAGGCCTTATCGCCCTCGACCGTGATCAACGACTGCTCCGCCTCGACGCGGTCACCGACTTTCACCAGAATCTCAGTGACTTCAACTTCATCCGCACCGATGTCCGGTACATTGATTGCAATTGCCATTATTCCGTACCTCTTATGCCAGACGCGGGTTTACTTTTTCCGGATCGATGTTGAACTTGCTGATGGCGTCCGCCACCACAGAAGCGGCGATCTCTCCGCGTTTCGCCAGTTCGCCCAGGGCCGCCACGACCACATAGGAGGCATCGACCTCGAAGTGGTGACGCAGATTCTCACGGCTGTCGGAGCGACCGAAACCGTCGGTCCCCAGCACGCGATAGTCGCTGGCCGGTACATAGGTACGAACCTGCTCGGCAAACAGTTTCATATAGTCGGTCGATGCCACGGCCGGCGCATCGTTCATCACCTGAGCGATATACGGCACACGCGGGGTTTCCAGCGGGTGCAGCATGTTCCAGCGCTCGCAATCCTGACCATCACGAGCCAGCTCGGTGAAGGAGGTGACGCTGTATACATCGCTGCCTACGCCATACTCGTCAGACAGGATACGTGCCGCTTCACGGACATGACGCAGCATGGAGCCGGAGCCCAGCAGCTGAACCTTACCCTTGTCGCCCGCCAGCGTATCCAGACGGTAGATCCCGCGACGGATGCCCTCTTCGACGCCCTGCGGCATCGCCGGCATATGGTAGTTTTCGTTCAGGGTGGTGATGTAGTAGTAGACGTTCTCCTGCTTCTCACCGTACATGCGCTCCAGGCCATCGTGCATGATCACCGCCACTTCATAGGCGTAGGCCGGATCGTAGGAGATGCAGTTCGGGATCGTCAGCGACTGAATATGGCTATGACCATCTTCATGCTGCAAGCCTTCGCCGTTCAGGGTAGTACGCCCAGAGGTACCGCCGATCAGGAAACCGCGCGCCTGCTGATCGCCCGCCGCCCAGCACAGGTCGCCGATACGCTGGAAACCAAACATGGAGTAGTAGATATAGAACGGGATCATCGGCAGATCGTTGGTGCTGTAGGAGGTCGCCGCCGCCAGCCAAGAGGCACCGGCACCCAGCTCGTTGATCCCCTCTTGCAGGATCTGTCCCTTCTCATCTTCTTTGTAGTAAGCAACCTGCTCGCGGTCCTGCGGGGTATACTGCTGACCATTCGGGCTATAGATACCAATCTGACGGAACAGACCTTCCATACCGAAGGTACGCGCCTCGTCGGCGATGATCGGTACCAGGCGATCCTTGATGGATTTGTTCTTCAGCATCACGTTCAGCGCACGGACGAAGGCGATGGTGGTCGAGATCTCTTTGTTCTGCTCTTCCAACAGCGGAGAGAAGTCTTCCAGCGTCGGCAACGCCAACTTCTCGCTGAAGTGCGTCAGACGGGTCGGCACATAGCCCTGCAACGCCGCACGGCGCTCATGCAGATAACGCGCTTCCTCGGAGTCAGCCTCGAAGGTCACGTAAGGCAGTTTCTCCAGATCGGCGTCGGCCACCGGGACATTGAAGCGATCGCGGAAGTGGCGTACCCCTTCCATATTCATCTTCTTCACCTGATGCGCAATGTTCTTACCTTCGGCGGTATCGCCCATACCGTAACCCTTGATGGTATGCACCAGGATCACCGTCGGCTGGCCTTTAGTCTCTTCGGCCTTCTTGAAGGCGGCATAGACTTTCTTCGGATCGTGACCGCCACGGTTCAGCGCCCAGATCTCGTCGTCGGACATGTCCTTGACCAGTGCCGCCGTTTCCGGATAACGACCGAAGAAGTGTTCGCGCACATAGGCACCGTTCTTCGATTTAAAGGTCTGGTAATCGCCGTCCAGCGTCTCATTCATCAGCTGAATCAGCTTGCCACTGGTGTCTTTACGCAGCAGCGCATCCCAACGGGAACCCCAGATGACCTTGATGACGTTCCAGCCAGCACCGGCGAAAATGCCTTCCAGTTCGTTGATGATCTTACCGTTACCGGTGACCGGGCCGTCCAGACGTTGCAAGTTACAGTTGATAACGAAGCACAGGTTATCCAGCTTATCGCGGGTGGCGATGGTAATGGCGCCCTTGGATTCCGGCTCATCCATCTCCCCGTCCCCCAGGAACGCATAGACACGCTGTGCCGTGGTATCTTTCAGGCCACGATGATTCAGATACTTCAGGAACTTAGCCTGATAGATTGCCCCCAACGGCCCCAAGCCCATGGAGACGGTCGGGAACTGCCAGAACTCCGGCATCAGTTTCGGGTGCGGATAGGAGGACAACCCCTTGCCGTGCACCTCCTGGCGGAAGTTGTTCAGTTGCTCTTCCGTCAGGCGCCCTTCCAGGAAGGCGCGCGCATAGATCCCTGGAGAAATGTGGCCCTGGAAGTAGACCAAATCGCCGCCATCCTTCTGGTTACGCGCGCGGAAGAAGTGGTTGAAGCCCACCTCGTAAACGGTAGCAGAAGACTGATAGGAGGCCATGTGACCGCCCAGCTCCAGATCTTTCTTCGACGCATGCAGGACGATCATCACCGCGTTCCAACGCATCGCGATACGGATACGCCGCTCCAGCTCCAGGTTTCCCGGATAAGCCGGTTCGTCTTCCGGGGCAATGGTGTTCACATAATCGCGGTCCAGCGTGGCGGAAGGCAGGTTAACGCCGCCTTGACGGGCGGTGTTCAATACCTGATCGATCAGATATTGCGCACGCTCTACGCCTTCTTCACGGATGACCGATTCTATCGCCTGCAGCCAATCGCGGGTTTCGATCGGATCCACGTCATTGAGTAAACGATCTGACATGGTGGTATTCCTTATCTGTCTAATGGGTTATCTGGAGCCTGTCTCCCTGCATTTTCCTAGCAAAAACGCACGAAGACAGGCCCAATCGGTTAGTTGCCTAGCATTAACATCGGTGTACACCCCTTACGGGTCATGCACGGACCAATTTTCAATCTTTACGCTGCTGGAGCAGCCGCAGCGAGCGCTCGCGGCGACTATGCTCACGACTCATCTCCAGCAGAATGTCTTCAATAAAGGCCAGATGACGGTGCGACGCCTCACGCGCCCGCTCCGGCTCACGCGCCACGATAGCCGCAAAGATACTGGCGCGATGGTCGCTCACCAGCGCGAGCATTTCGCGCCGCGAGTAGAGCAACTCGAAGTTTTGCTTCACGTTCTGCTCTAGCATCGGGGCCATGCAACGCAATAGGTGGAGCAACACCACGTTATGCGCGGCCTCGGTCACCGCCACCTGATACTGCATCACCGCGTCCGCTTCACGCTCCAGATCACCCGCGGCCTGGGCATGCTCGATCGCCAAGTGACACTCACGCAGACGGGCGAAATCTTCCTCCGTACCCCGCAGCGCGGCGTAATAGGCGGCGATCCCTTCCAGAGCATGTCGCGTTTCCAACAGATCGAATTGAGATTCGGGGTGAGCGGCGAGGAGTTCGGCCAGCGGATCGCTGAAACTCTGCCAAAGATTGCTCTGAACAAAGGTGCCGCCGCCCTGACGGCGCAGCAACAATCCTTTAGCTTCCAGGCGTTGAATCGCCTCACGCAAAGAGGGTCGAGAGACATCGAATTGCTTCGCTAACTCGCGCTCCGGCGGTAGCTTTTCGCCGGGACGCAGCGTTCCTTCCAGGATCAGATATTCCAACTGCTGTTCGATCACATCTGACAATTTAGGCTGGCGGATTTTGCTGTAGGCCATGTGGCAATGTCTTCTCTGAGCGTAAACGCGTTCTCATCGGAGAGTCGCAAAGTAAATTGGTATTACCAATTTCAAAAACATGACGACAAAGTAACAAAATCTTCACCACTTGTCCATACAGCTATTGATGCAAATCATAAAACGGACGTTTTTTAACAAAATCGAACCAACGACACAGCATAAAGGCAACCAAAGCAGGGTATTACCATTTACGACCGTCATGTATCAATTAACGCAAATTCAACCCGCCTGACCGAGCTGAAGCGTGTAAGCCTAGCCTAATCGTGGCAGCTTGCCGGCTAAACAGCCAATGTTCACGCATCAATGAGCCAGGTGCTCGCCGATCACGGCATCCCCGGCCAAGAAACGCCGCGCTCAAGCGCCCCATCCGCTTTTACGGCTTAGACAAGAAATCAGGTGAATTTTTTTTCGGCTACCATTATTCTAAGATTATTGGTAGTCATCGTTAGCATTTAGATTACCAATCAATGTAAACATAAAATTACGAAATTCGTAGCGATACTATGACAGCCTGGCACGGGCAGCGCACTGAACGAACCGGGAGAGGACAAGGACATATGAGTGAGCAACACGGCGAGCAGTTACAGCGCGGCCTGAAGAATCGCCACATCCAACTGATCGCCCTGGGCGGGGCCATCGGTACCGGATTATTTCTCGGCATCGCACAGACGATTAAGATGGCCGGACCGGCGGTACTGCTGGGTTACGCCATCGGCGGCTTTATTGCCTTTTTAATCATGCGCCAACTGGGCGAGATGGTGGTCGAAGAGCCGGTCGCCGGCTCTTTCAGTCACTTCGCTTATAAATATTGGGGTGACTTCGCCGGCTTCGCCTCCGGCTGGAACTACTGGGTACTGTATGTCCTGGTCGCCATGGCGGAACTCACCGCCGTCGGTATCTATGTACAGTATTGGTTCCCCGAGATCCCTACCTGGGTCTCCGCTGCTGTTTTCTTCTTATTAATCAATGCAATAAATTTAGCCAACGTCAAAATTTATGGTGAATTGGAGTTCTGGTTCGCCATCATTAAAGTGGTCGCGATTATCGGGATGATCCTGTTCGGCGGCTGGCTGCTGCTCAGCGGCCAGGGAGGCCCCGAAGCCTCGGTTAGCAACCTGTGGGATCAGGGAGGATTCTTCCCCAACGGTATCATGGGGTTGGTGATGGCGATGGCGGTGATCATGTTCTCGTTCGGCGGGTTGGAGTTGGTCGGGATCACCGCGGCGGAAGCCGATGATCCGCAACGCAGCATTCCGAAAGCGACCAATCAGGTCATCTACCGGATTCTAATCTTCTACATCGGAGCGTTGGCTATTCTGCTCTCGCTCTACCCCTGGGGGAAGGTCGTGGAAGGCGGCAGCCCGTTCGTGATGATCTTCCACGCCCTGGACAGTAACCTGGTGGCGACCGTTCTCAATATCGTGGTCTTGACCGCCGCCCTGTCGGTCTACAATAGCTGTGTCTATTGCAATAGCCGAATGCTGTTCGGCCTGGCACAACAAGGCAACGGGCCGAAGGCTCTGCTCAAAGTCGATGGGCGTGGCGTGCCCGTGGTGGCGATTGGTCTATCGGCGGCGGCGACACTGCTGTGCGTTCTGATCAACTACCTGATGCCCGGTAAAGCCTTTGAACTGCTGATGGCGCTGGTCGTCTCGGCGCTGGTGATCAACTGGGCGATGATCAGCGTAGCGCACCTGCGCTTCCGCGCCCAGAAAGACCGCGAAGGTGTAGTGACGCGCTTCCGTGCCTTCTGGTACCCGGCAGGCAACTACCTGTGCTTGCTCTTTATGGCCGCGATTCTGGTCATCATGTTCTTCACGCCGGGGATCCAAATTTCGGTATTACTGATCCCACTGTGGCTACTGGTATTGGCCATCGGCTATGCCATCAAGAAGCAACGAGCCCGACAGCAGGGTAGCCTCTCCAGCCACGGCTAAGCGGCGCGCCAATCCCTCCAAAATAAAACCCCGGCCACCATGCCGGGGTTTTATTTTTATCACCGGTTCACCGCCGTTACAGCAACGCGCCGTAGATAGTCAACAGCGCCACTACGACGATCAATGCCACGGTGATACGCCGTGCCAGCATCACTGCCGCCAGCGGTGTCTTCAGCGCGTCGAGATGGGGATCGCGCGCCAACGAAAGCTGTGCCAGACCGGTCAGCACCTGGTAGGGGCTGCTACGTAAATCTCCCAGCGAAGCCAACCAAGCCGGCAACGCCCGCTCGCCGTGTCCCAACAACGCATAGGCGACACCGGCCACACGCACCGGAAGCCAATCAACCCAATGCAACAAGCGATCGATGCCCGACTGGGCGCGTGCCAGCGGATCTCCCTGGCGTATCAGCCAACTCTGGTAGGCGCGTAACAGTGCATAGCCCCCCAGCGCCACCGGCCCATAAGGGCCGGCCGACACAAAGTAAAACAGGGGAGCCAGATAGAAACGGTAGTTGATCCACACCAGTGCGCTCTGCAACTCGCGTAGCCGCACCTCAGGCCGTCCATCAGCGGACAGACCGGGGATCAACGCTAACTCGGCCGCCATCTGCGTCATGGCATTCTGCTCTCCGCGGCGCGCCGCCTTCATATAGACGCGGTAGTCTCGGCGGATCTCGCCGGCGCCGAAGCAGAACAGCCCGACGACAAGCCACAGCAGCAACGTCGGCAGACCGAAAAACAGCCCGTGCAAACTTCGTAACGCCAAGACGAGCAACAGCATCCACAGCAGCAATAACGCCAGACTTTTCGCCAACGACACCCCTTTACCCAAGGCGAACAACGGGGCGAAACGCTGATCGATCTGCCAGTGATTGCCCAACTTAAACAACCGCTCCCAGCCCAGGACCAGTAGTAGCGAGAATAACGTCATCTCCGGTAGCTCTCTTCGTATTTTATGGACGGTGGGATGGTGGCGTTGCCGCCTCGATAGCGGCGAGCGCCATCCGCAACTGGCGATGGAAAGTCTGCCAGCAGAAAGCCGCGCCAGGATCGCTCTTGCGCCCGGGCGCGATATCACTGTGACCGGTCACTCGCGCCGGCGATATCGGGTAATAATGCATGAGTGTCGCACTCACTTCGGCCAGTGCCTGATATTGCTGCGGGGTATAGGGCAAGCTATCCGTCCCCTCCAGTTCGATACCCACGGAAAAATCATTACAGCGCTCACGTCCCTGGTAACGTGATACCCCCGCATGCCACGCACGCGCATCAAACGGTACGTATTGGACGATCTGCCCATCGCGCCGGATCAGACAATGTGCCGACACCCGCAACCCTTGTAGTTCGGCGAAGAAGGGATGATCCGCCGCCGCCAGCGTTCCGCTGAACAGGCGATCGATATAGGGGCCACCAAACTCGCCTGGCGGCAAGCTAATATTATGAATTACGAGCAAAGAGGGTAACTCGCCCTGTGGGCGCATATCGCAATGAGGCGACACTACCCGCCTGACGCCACGTAGCCATCCGTTTTCCAGTCGCATCGCCAAACTCACTTGTCACAGAGGGAAATACCCTACAGGGTAGCATGATTCCCGCCCCCCACCGCAATCCTCCCCAGCCTCTGCCGGCCAAAAGCCGCCGCTCCCTTTGCGCACGCTTACGCAGATAGCATGAGCTCATTGTCGCCACACGCGCTTTATCTGCGGCGGGATACATAAGGCAAGACATCTTCGTTGGCCGATATCCGCATCGCTGGGCACACTACCCGCAATCACCCCGTGGAGGCCCCCATGTCATCACAGCACGGCTTTACCCTACTCGAACTGATGGTGGTGATCGCCATCATTGCCATTCTTGGTGCCATCGCCGTTCCCGCCTACCAGCGTTACCTGCAAAAGGCCGCCATGACTGACGTGTTACAGGCGCTGGCTCCCTATAAGACGGAGGTCGAGCTATGCGCCCTAGAACAAGGCGCTCTCGCGGGATGCAGTGCGGCGCAACTGGGACTGGCGACGTTACCTCCCTCCAGCTATATCGCCAACCTCGATGTCGCACAGGGAGTCATCAGCCTCAGTGGTCAACAAACCCTGGCCGGGTTACAGGTGACGCTAACACCGGAGCTGGATCGCGATGCCGGTACCCTACGCTGGCACCAGCGCTGTCAGAGCGATAATGCAGCGCCCGCCTTACTGGAGTCGTGCCGCAGCATCCTGCACGATGACGGCGTCAGCCCGCTATGAGCGACTTAGCACAGCTATGCCAACACTATCACTGCCGCCTCCTCCACCAGGACGCTCACAGCATCATCATCGGTGGTTCGGGCGAGGCACCTGAAGCGCTCTGCGCCGCGATCCGTTTCGCGACCGGTATCGACCCAGTCTGGCGTGCGCTCAGCCCACAGCAGGCGGAGAGCGCGCCACGGATGGACGAGCAGGCCACGGCCCCGCAATTGGAACAGTTGTTGGCACATGCGCTCGCGCGCCGCGCCTCAGACATTCACCTGGAACCACTCGCCCAGCAAGGGCGTGTACGTCTGCGCATCGATGGTGTGCTGCATCCGGTAGCGCATTATCCCACCAGCCAATTCGCACGCTTAGTCATTCGCTTGAAAGTCCTCGCTGGACTGGACATCGCCCAACGGCGTCTGCCGCAGGATGGGCAGCTACGCCTCACTCTGGCGCAGCGCGAGATCAGTTTTCGCCTCTCCACCCTGCCAACCCTGCATGGCGAAAAGGCTGTGCTGCGCCAGGTGGATAACTGGCAAGCGCCACGTACCCTGGCGCAATTGGGCCTCACCGTGGAACAACGGCGGCTGTTGGAGCAGGCGCTAACGCGCCCTCAGGGGCTGATCCTGGTTACCGGGCCAACGGGCAGCGGCAAGACAGCCACCTTGTATGGCGGACTACGTTGGTTAGATGCGCTGGCGCTAAACATCTGTAGTGTGGAAGATCCCATTGAGACACCGCTGGATAATATCAACCAGACCGCCATCGCCCCCGCCGCCGGCCTCCAGTTCGCGACGGTGCTGCGCGCCCTGTTACGTCAAGATCCCGACGTGATCATGATCGGCGAGATCCGTGACGAAGCCACGGCCCACATCGCAATCGATGCGGCGCAGACCGGTCATCTGGTTCTCTCTACCCTGCATACTAATAGTGCGGCGGAAACCGTGACGCGCCTGCTTCAGCTCGGCATCGCCCCCTACCTCTTGGCCGATAGTCTGTCGCTGGTTATCGCCCAGCGTCTGGTGCGCCGTCTATGCCGCCATTGCCGGCGCCAAACGCCGCAATCCGCCCCGCTACGCTGGCAGCCGGGCGATTGTCCACGCTGTAATGGCGGTTACCGGGGACGACGGGCCCTGTTCGAGCTGTTGCCGCTGACGCCCGCGTTACGCCATGCTATCCGTAACGGTGCCAGCAGTACCCGCCTCCAACAGTTGGCCGAAGAGCATGGCATGCAGCCACTACGCGCGACAGCGCAACACCTGGCGCAGCAGGGGGTCACCGCCTGGAGCGAGGTGATGCGAGTCCTCGGTCCCTCCGGATCACTAACATGAAGCCCCGCCTATTTCACTATCGCATACTGGCACGCGACGGAGTCTACCGACAAGGGACGGTGCTCGGCCTCAACCGGCGCCAACTGTGGCACCAGTTCCAACAGAGCGGAGCCATACCGCTCGCCATCAACGCTGCCTGGCCCCCACGGCGCTACCACTGGCAAGCGGATGCCTGTTGTGATTTCATCACTCAGCTGGCCGATCTCCTGGATACCGGCCTAGCGCTGGCGGCGGTGCTGGCGTTGATGGCCGACAGCCATCCTTATCCAGAATGGCAGGCTCTCATCCACCAGTTGCACCAGGCGATCACCGAAGGCTTATCATTCTCCCAGGCCTTACGTGCGCACCACCACGTCTTTCCAGCGCTGTATGGCCGCTCTCTGGCGGCGGCGGAGCAGAGCGGAGAGTTGGCCGCCGTCTGCCGCCAATTGGCCCAGCATCAACGCCAGGCCCTCGCCCTACGCCAGCGCCTGTTACGCGCCCTGCGCTATCCGCTATTTCTGCTGACTGTCGCGCTGCTGATCACTCTCGCGATGCTTGTCACCCTATTGCCGCAATTCGCACAGCTCTATGCCTCACTGAACGCCCCGTTGCCCTGGCTGACTCAGCGTCTATTAGCGCTGGGCGCGGGGCTACAATCGCACTGGCTGGGACTACTTGGCAGCGCCGGCGCACTAGCACTACTGAGCGCCGGGATGGCACGCCACTACGCCGCAACCCTGCGCCGCCTGCTGCAACGTCTGGCCTTACGCCTGCCAGGCTATGGCCCGCTGTTGCGCGACACAACGCTGGCCCAACTGTTTCACACCTTGGCGTTGCTGCTGCACGCGGGCATCGCCCTGCCACAGGCATTGACCGCCTGCCGCCACGCCCTGCGCCTGGAAGTTTATCGCCGCGCCCTGCATCACGCGGTATTACATCTGCGTCAGGGCGAGTTGCTGTCGGCGACCCTGGCGGAGCGACGACTGTTTCCCGCGCAATGCCATCAGTTGATCCGCCAGGGCGAGGCCTCGGGCCGCCTCGCCCTGCTTTGCACACACCTGGGCGAGTATTATCGACAACAAGCGCAGCGCCGTGGCGAGACACTGACGACCTTAGTCGAACCGGCGATGCTACTACTCTGCGCCGCGCTGATCGCCTTGTTGGTACTGGCGCTATACCTGCCGATCCTGCACTTAGGGGATGTGATGCAATGACGCCGGCTATCGCCGGCGTCATGATGGATGTGATTGCGGGAAATAAGGGGGATCACTCCGCCTGACCGAATACTCGATTCTCCTGCTCGGCGACGCGGATAAACGTGGTGCGCTTGGTCAACTCTTTCAGCCGCGAGGCTCCGACATAAGTACAGGCCGAACGCAAGCCCCCCAAAATATCACGCACGGTATTTTCCACCGGGCCGCGTAACGGCAGGCTAACGGTCTTACCTTCAGCCGCGCGATAGTCGGCTACCCCACCGACATGGCGGTTCATCGCCGAAGCGGAGCTCATGCCGTAGAACATCATCATCTTGCGGCCTTGCTCTTCAACAATACGTCCTTCGCACTCTTCATGGGCCGCCAACATGCCGCCCAGCATGACGAAATCAGCACCGCCACCAAACGCCTTAGCAACGTCGCCCGGCACCGTGCAGCCACCATCGGAAACAATCTGGCCCCCCAGGCCGTGTGCCGCATCGGCGCATTCGATCACCGCAGACAGTTGAGGATACCCGACACCGGTCTTCACCCGCGTGGTGCACACGGAGCCAGGGCCAATTCCGACCTTGACGATATCGGCACCGGAGAGGATCAGCTCCTCGACCATCTCCCCCGTCACTACGTTACCGGCGCAGATCACCTTATCGGGACAAGCCTCGCGTGCCTGACGCAGGAAATCGACGAAGTGTTCGGAGTAGCCATTGGCCACATCGATGCAGATAAATTTCAATGCCGGAGAGAGCGCCAGGATCTGACGTAGCTTAACAAAGTCCGCCTGCGACGTACCGGTAGAGACCATAACGTGACGCAACGTCTCTTCGCCGGCGCTGGCAACAAATGCCTGCCACTGTTCAACACTATAGTGTTTATGGACGGCGGTGAGCACATCGAAAGCCGCCAACGCCTGCGCCATGCGGAAAGTACCGACAGTATCCATATTCGCAGCGATCAACGGTACACCAGACCACTGCCAGCCACTGTGCTTAAAGCGATACTCACGAGCTAACTCGACATCCGAACGACTTTTCAACGTAGAACGCTTCGGGCGGATCAGGACATCTTTAAAACCCAGCTTCAGATCTTCTTCAATACGCATGAGGGACTTCCCTGGTTAATGGCGACAATGTAAGCCGTGCCCGCACCTCGTGGAACACGTCCTAGGGAAAATGTGATCATACAAACGATTGCTTCGCCGTATGACGCCAGTTCCAGTGACGCTATCATACGCAGGAATAACCTGGCGACAAGTCTGCTTTTTCAACAAAATTTCAGGTAAACTCGTCTAAATTTATCCGCGGCGGCACCGCCGTACGCGTATCTGCGGCTTGCACTTGCCGTCTAGACCATTATGATCCGCAGGTCAGCCGATTTTTTTGCGATGCCTTCATGCCATCGCCTACTCTCGCAGGATCTCCTCATGGCGTATACAGTTGCTCTCACCGGCGGTATCGGTAGTGGCAAGTCGACCGTCGCCGACGCCTTCGCTCGCCTCGGCGTGCCGTTGGTCGATGCCGATGTCATCGCCCGCCAACTGGTCGCCCCAGGCAGCCCGGCGCTGGCACAGATCGTCGCCCATTTTGGCCCGGCACTCTTGCAAGCCGATGGTCATCTGGATCGAGCGGCGCTACGACGCATCGTCTTCGCCCATCCCGCCGAGAAGGCTTGGCTCGATGCTCTGCTGCATCCGCAGATCCAGGCAGAGACACGGCGTCAACTGACCCACATCACCGCCCCCTATGCATTGTGGGTGGTGCCGCTACTGGTGGAGAATCGACTCACGGCGCAGGCCGATCGCATTCTGGTGGTCGATCTCCCTGTCGAGCAGCAACTGACTCGCACCCAAGCGCGCGACGGTGTCAGTGCCGAACACGCGCAACGTATTTTGGCCGCCCAGGCCTCGCGGCAACAGCGGCTCGCCTGGGCCGATGATATTATTGATAACAGCGGGTCAGCCGAGGCGCTTATCCCGCAGGTCGCCGCGTTGCATCGCCACTATCTGGCGCTGGCACTGGCGGCCTCATCCCCGACAGGACCCAAGCATGAGTGACGTCACTCCGACCATACTGTTCGAACACCCGCTCAACGAGAAGATGCGTACCTGGTTACGCCTGGAGTTTCTGTTGCAGCAGCTGTTACCCAATCGTCCGCAAGGCGAAGCCGCTGCGGCATTGACCTTCTTCCGTACCCTGTCCGATCTGCTCGACGTGCTCGAACGCGGCGAAGTGCGTACCGATCTGCTCAAAGAGATGGAGCGCCAGCAGCGTAAGTTGATGCAGTGGTTTAATGTTCCGGGGGTCGATCAGGCGATGATCCATACCTTAAGCCAGCGTCTAAAACAGCAGGCGGCGACCTTGATGGCCGCACCGCGCATCGGCCAGGCGCTACGAGAAGATCGGCTGATCGCCCTAGTGCGCCAACGTCTGGGTATTCCGGGCGGCTGTTGTAGCTTCGACCTGCCGACGCTCTATCTGTGGCTGAAGCAAAGCCAAGCGGTGCGTGATGCCCAGATCGATCACTGGCTGACCTCGCTGGCACCGTTGAACGACAGCCTCAGCCTGGTACTGGATCTGCTGCGTAAGGCGGCAGCCTTCAAGCCGATGACCAGCCTACACGGCTTCTACCAAGACAATGCCGAGGGCGCGGATTTGCTGCGCATTCAGTTGCCTCTGGATCTCCAGGTTTACCCTCAGGTCTCCGGCCATAAGACCCGCTTCGCTATCCGCTTCCTTCCTTTGGACAGCGAGCAGGGGGTGGTGCCGGATCGCCTATCATTTAATCTGGCCTGCTGCTAAGCGGCGAGCTTCATGGAGTCATCAATGGAAAACGAAATCATCACCGTCGCCTGCCCGACTTGCGGCAAGTCGGTCATCTGGGGGGAACAAAGCCCCTTTCGCCCTTTCTGTAGCAAACGCTGCCAGTTGATCGATTTGGGCGAGTGGGCCAATGAAGAGAAGCGCATCGCTAGCGAGGCGGAGCATTCCGACAGCGAGGGCTGGAGCGAGGAGCCGGAGCGTTAAGGTAACCGCAGCCGCGTGCCCCCGCCCGCTGCCGCAACGGGGCGCTGGCTTACACACCGGGTTATCCTTGAGCGCGTAGGGCCTCAACGATCGCCCGGTTGGGCGCAGGAAAATCCGCGACACGCAGTGCCTGCTGGTCAACCCAACGCGTCTCCTGCCCCTCACGCCCGCCCGGCTCTCCTTGCCAGGCACTGACCAAGAAGAAATAGAGTTTCACCCGCCGCTCGCTAAAAGCATGCTCGACACACTGTAACAGGCGCACGCCATCGGCTTGCGGCACGATCCCGACCTCTTCAAACAACTCGCGCGCCAGTCCCTGTTCGGCGCTCTCCCCTGCCTCGATCTTGCCGCCGGGAAACTCCCATAAACCAGCAAGGTGACGGCCCGCCTGACGCCGGGCAATAAAAATCTGATGCTGTGCATTGCGGATGATCCCAACGGCGATCTGTAGTGTCTCAGTGTGACTCACGCATACGCTCCTCTCTTACGGTTCCCGAGATAAAAAACAGGGAAACGCAATGCGCTTCCCTGTCGGCGGTCATACGGCTCCGTTCATCGCGTTAGGCGGTGAGGCGGCCATGACACTGCTTATACTTCTTACCCGAGCCGCACGGGCACGGATCGTTACGCCCGATCTTGCGTTCGCCGGTCTGCGCGGCCATCGCCTGAGCGGCGGCACTCTGATCGTCCAGGTGGCTCAATTGCTGCTGGCGTGCCAGACGCTCGGCCTCTTCTCGACGCTGACGTTCCAGCGCCTCCACCTCTTCCGGCATCCGCACCTGCACCTTGCTCAGCACGCTGATCACCTCATACTTGAGGGACTCCAGCATGGCCGAGAACATAGCGAAGGATTCGCGCTTATACTCCTGCTTGGGATCTTTCTGCGCATAGCCGCGCAGGTGGATCCCTTGGCGCAGGTAGTCCATCGCCGCCAGATGCTCTTTCCACAACGAGTCTAGGGTTTGCAGCATGATCCCTTTCTCGAAGTTGCGCATCATATCGCTGCCGACCACCTCTTCTTTCTCTTGGTAGCGCTCAACGGCCATGTTGAGGATACGCTCACGCAGAGTTTCTTCATGCAGCTCCGGCTCCTTGTCCAGCCAATCGGCGATCGGCAGATCCAGATCGAAGTCCTTGCGCAGGCGCTCCTCCAGCCCCGGCACATCCCACATCTCCTCCAGCGACTGCGGCGGAATGTAGTTGTCGATCACCATCTTAAAGACATCTTCACGGATGCTGTTGATGGTATCGACCACATCGCCGCCGTCCAGCAATTCGTTACGCTGGGTATAGATGGCACGGCGTTGATCGTTCGCCACATCATCGTACTCCAGCAACTGCTTACGAATATCGAAGTTACGGCTTTCCACTTTGCGCTGAGCATTGGCGATAGCCTTCGTTACCCATGGGTGCTCGATGGCCTCGCCCGGCTTCATCCCCAACTTACGCATCATGTTAGCCACACGATCGGAGGCGAAGATACGCATCAGCGAGTCTTCCAGTGACAGATAGAAACGGGAAGAGCCCGCATCGCCCTGACGGCCAGAACGCCCACGCAACTGGTTATCGATACGGCGCGATTCGTGACGCTCGGTACCGATGATGTGCAACCCACCGGCGGCTAACACCGCATCGTGCCGCTCCTGCCATGCCGCCTTGATAGCGTCGATCTGCGCCTGGGTCGGTGCCTCCAGCTCGGCGACTTCAGCCTGCCAGCTTCCCCCCAGCATGATATCGGTACCACGACCGGCCATGTTGGTGGCGATGGTCACCGCCCCCGGCTGGCCGGCCTGAGCCACGATATCCGCCTCTTTGGCGTGGAACTTAGCGTTCAACACGTTATGGGCGATGCCGGCCTTCTTCAGCTCATGGGAGACAGTCTCCGACTTCTCGATCGAGACGGTCCCCACCAGTACTGGCTGCCCGTTGGCGGTGCGTTCGCGAATATCTTCGATGATCGCCGCGATCTTGTCCTGCTCGGTCATATAGACCAGATCCGGCAGATCCTTACGGATCATCGGGCGGTTGGTCGGCACCACGATGGTGTCCAACTTGTAGATCGAGCTGAATTCAAAGGCTTCGGTATCGGCGGTTCCCGTCATCCCCGCCAGCTTCTCATACAAACGGAAGTAATTCTGGAAGGTGATGGAAGCCAACGTCTGGTTCTCGTTCTGGATCTGCACACCTTCTTTGGCTTCCACCGCCTGATGCAAGCCATCGGACCAACGACGCCCCTGCATGGTACGCCCGGTATGCTCATCGACGATGATCACTTCGCCCTCTTTGACGATGTAGTCGACGTCGCGGGTAAACAGCGCGTGGGCGCGCAAGGCCGCCGTAACATGGTGCATCAACATGATGTTAGCCGGTGAGTACAGCGATTCACCTTCAGCCATGATCCCGGCGCCAGCCAGCAACTCTTCGATCAACACCAAACCGCGCTCCGTTAGGTTGACCTGACGGGTCTTTTCATCGACAGAATAGTGACCGTCGCCCTGGAAGGTATCGGAATCCTCCTTCTCCTGGCGCTTCAGGTGCGGGATCAGCTTGTCGACCTTGATATACAACTCGGAGCTGTCCTCGGCGGGGCCGGAGATGATCAGCGGGGTACGTGCCTCATCGATCAAGATGGAGTCCACCTCATCCACCAGCGCATAGTGCAGCTTACGTTGAACGCGCTCTTCCGGGCTGAACGCCATGTTATCGCGCAGGTAGTCAAAACCGTACTCGTTGTTGGTGCCGTAAGTGATGTCGGCGGCATAGGCGGCACGTTTGGCCGGCGCGGCCATCCCCGGCAGGTTGATGCCGACGCTCAGGCCGAGAAACTCGAACAACGGACGGTTATTTTCGGCGTCACGCTGTGCCAGGTAGTCGTTGACCGTCACCACATGCACCCCTTTACCGGTCAGGGCATTCAGGTAGGCCGGCAGGGTCGCGGTCAGGGTCTTACCTTCACCGGTACGCATCTCGGCGATGCAGCGCTCGTTCAACACCATGCCGCCCAGCAACTGCACATCGAAGTGGCGCATACCGAATACGCGCTTACTGGCCTCGCGCACGGTGGCGAAGGCCTCCGGTAGCAGGCTTTCCAGCGTGGCGCCTTGCGCCAAACGCTCACGAAACTCGGCGGTCTTGCCCTTGAGCTGCTCGTCGCTGAGTTGCTCCATCTCTGGCTCCATGCGATTGATCTGTTCGACCACTTTACGCATGCGACGCAGGGTACGATCGTTACGGCTGCCAAAAACCTTAGTCAATAATTTAATTAACATAATTATGTAATCTCTCATGGGCAGCATCGGCTGCCCGGGTCAAAATAGGACAAAAAGAAACGCAAGAAATTAAATTAGACGGCGACGCCGGGGCCTGCCCGGATCCCTTGGATACGGGCCAGCCAGAGCGCGGGAAGCGGCATCGTAGGCTGCACCGTATAACGGGGCAGCATCTGACGACGGGGCGGCGCATAACGTGGCGGTTGACGGGTCAGCAGCGAACTAAGCGATGAGAGCAATACCAGATGCTGACACTGCTGTTCGGGTGATAGGCTACGGAGCGCGATGCAAGGCGTGCTCAGTTGGCGAATGGCGATGCGCAGGGCGTATTGATGCCAGTAGTCGACGCCATGCCCCCGCCGCTTGCCGGAGAACAATTGCAGCGTAGCGTGGCTATGGTGTGCGGCGATCAGGCGCTGGAGCGTGATGGTCTGGGCCGAAGGGCGTGGCTGCTCGGCATTGGCCCATGACGGCACGCCAAGCGTCGCCGCCACCATCCCCCACAGGAGATGCGGCCAAAAATAACGTCTGCCAAACTGTCGCCAACGCTTTAGAATAGCAATCACATGCCGTACCGAATCAATAGCCCTATATAGCCGCGGAGCCGTATTTATGCGTGATAGTCGCCCACAATCCCTGGATACCCTGCTGGATGACAATGCCGCCGCCGACGGCATCCTCAAAAACGTTCAGCAACGCGCAGTGGCATTACTCCGACTCGATCGGGCAGTACAAGCCCTGTTGCCGACGCCGCTACAGCCGTTCTGCCGCGTCGCTAACTTTCGCCAGGGCGTTCTGGTGTTGGAAGTGGCTAACGCCAGTTGGCTGATGCGTCTACGCTATGAGCAGAGCCGCCTACTTTCCGCACTCAGGGCTGAGATTTTACCATCATTGTCATCGATCGACACCAGGATTAATCCCGACCTGATGCGCCAATGTGGGAAAAATGCACAATCGGACGCCACGCCATGCCAGGCGAAGGAACCCGAAACAGTGATGATGCGGACGTTGAGTACTGAGAGCGCGCAGCAGCTACGTTGGTTGGCGAGCCAAAGCCCGGAGGGATTACGCAAGAAATTGGAACGACTGGCTGCATTGGCCGGAGAGAGTACCGACGCAACCAGTCGCAATAAGAACCGCCGCTCCTGAGGGAAACCCGTCAGGCCAACACGGTGGACGGCGCGCGGAATGCCAACGGCATTTCCTCGCCATCTTCGAACGTCACCAGCTCCCAAGCCTCTTGCTTAGCCAGAACGGCTTGCAGCAAGCGGTTGTTCAGGGCATGGCCTGACTTGAATGCGGTGAAAGCACCGATGATGTTGTGCCCACACATGAACAGGTCACCGATGGCATCCAGCATTTTGTGACGCACGAACTCGTCTTCAAAACGCAGACCATCTTCATTCAAGACACGATAATCATCAACCACGATAGCGCAATCGAAGCTACCGCCCAGGCACAGACCACGCGACTGTAGATACTCGATGTCACGCATAAAACCAAAAGTTCGCGCTCGACTGATCTGACGCACGAACGAATCGGCGGAGAAGTCCAGACTGTAGCGCTGCGTGCTGGCATCGATGGCCGGATGGTTAAAGTCGATGGTGAAATCCAGGCTAAAACCATTATAAGGCGCCAGCTCGGCCCACTTATCACCGTCCTCGACCCGTACCGCCTGCTTGATGCGCAAGAACTTCTTGGCGCAGTTCAGCTCATCAATCCCGGCGTCTAGCAACAGGAAAACGAAAGGCGCGGCGCTGCCGTCCATAATGGGGATCTCTGCCGCATCGACCTCGATAACCAAGTTATCGATCCCCAGTCCAGCCAGGGCTGCGTTCAGATGTTCCACAGTGGAAATACGCACGTCATGCTCGTTAACCAGGCAAGTACAGAGCATGGTGTCACGTACCGATTTGGCATCGGCCGGGAAATCAACCGGAGGATTCAAGTCAGTGCGACGATAGATGACCCCGGTATTTGCTGCCGCCGGGCGCATGGTCAGCGTGACTTTCTTGCCGGTATGTAGCCCGACCCCGGTCGCCTGAACAATACGTTTTATGGTCCGTTGTTTGATCATCGTGTTATCTCGCAGTGTTTATCCGTCCAACCACCTCTAAATGATAATGACTATACATTAAAGGTGGCGAGACAGTTTAGCACAAAGAGCGGAGTTCCCCAATACTCAATCGGCCTGCTTACGCAGGAAGGCCGGAATATCCAGGTAATCGTCAGACTCTTTACCACTCGGCACGCTCTGATCGTTAACGACCTTCGCCGCAGCCGGCTTGCTCTCCTGCGGCAACGGCGACAAACCGTGCTGCTGGTAGCGCTGGTCGATCACCGGTTGTTGTCCCTGCTTATTGGACACCAAGGTGATCTCCGGACGCTTGTCCATGCCGATACCGGTCGCCACGACGGTTACGCGCAGCTCATCATTCATATCTGGATCAAGTGAGGTCCCGATCACCACCGTGGCGTTGTCCGAGGCGAAGGCGCGAATGGTATTACCCACGGTCTCAAACTCATCCAGACGCAAGTCAAAGCCGGCGGTGATGTTGACCAGTACGCCGCGCGCGCCTGACAGGTCGATATCTTCCAACAGCGGTGAAGAGATGGCCATCTCGGCCGCTTCTTCAGCACGATCTTCCCCGTTAGCCATACCGGATCCCATCATGGCGTAGCCCATCTCGGACATCACGGTACGTACGTCGGCAAAGTCGACGTTCATCAGCCCCGGACGGGTGATCAGCTCGGCGATACCCTGCACCGCACCTTTCAGCACATCGTTAGCCGCCCCGAACGCGTCCAGTAACGAGATGCCGCGCCCCAACACTTTGAGCAGCTTGTCGTTAGGAATGGTGATCAGCGAGTCAACGTGCTTGGACAGCTCGGCGATCCCCTGCTCAGCAAAGGCCATACGGCGTTTACCTTCGAAATTAAACGGCTTGGTGACCACGGCGACCGTCAGGATACCCAGCTCTTTCGCCACTTCCGCCACCACCGGTGCCGCACCGGTACCCGTACCGCCGCCCATACCGGCAGCGATGAAGACCATATCAGCGCCATCCAACGCTGAGCGCAGCGCTTCGCGATCCTCTTCCGCCGCGTTACGTCCGACTTCCGGATTGGCGCCCGCGCCCAGTCCTTTAGTAATACCGCTACCGATCTGGATAGTCTGGCCAACGGCCGTCTTACGCAGAGCCTGCGCATCGGTATTCACCGCAAAAAATTCAACACCTTCGATACGCTCACGTACCATGTGTTCAACGGCGTTACCACCGCCACCGCCGACGCCGATGACTTTAATCACCGCGTCATTGGTTAATTCCATTGGTTCAAACATAGTTTCTCTCCGTCTTGTGCCTGTCGCTGCGGAATCATTAACGCGTAGAATGATCCCTTTTTTCAAACATTAAAACTCTTTTCTCAACCAGCCATTGATTTTCTTAAACCAATTGCCAACTGAGGCACGCTTTTCGACTTCAGCCTCACCGCTCAGATGAGTCTCTTTGCCGTAATGTAACAACCCAACCGCCGTGGAATAGTACGGCGCCTGAGCGTAATCCGTCAGGCCCGTGATGTTCAACGGCTGCCCGATACGCACCTGGGTATGGAATACGCGCTGGGCGCATTCAGCCAATCCCTCGATCTGCGCGGCGCCACCGGTCAGCACAATCCCCGCCGCCAAGTGATGCTTCACGCCCTGTTGACGCAACTGCTCCTGTAACTGCAACAGCTCATCGTTCACCAGGTTCAACAACTCGGCATAACGCGGTTCGATCACCTCGGCCAATGTCTGACGCTGTAGGCTACGCGGCGGGCGTCCCCCCACACTCGGCACCTCGACACTTTCGTCTTTGCTTACCAGTGAGCCGAGAGCGCAGCCATAGCGCACCTTAATCGCCTCGGCATCCGTCGGGGGAGTACCGAAGGCATAGGCGATATCACTGGTTACCACGTTGCCCGCGTAAGGGATCACCTTAGTATGACGCAAGGCTCCGCCGGTATAGACCGCCATATCCATGGTGCCGCCGCCGATATCGACCACGCAGACCCCGAGCTCGCGCTCATCCTCGGTCAAGACCGCATAGCTGGAGGCCAGGCCGGCGAAAATCAGCTGATCGACCTTTAGCCCACAGCGCTCCACCGCCTTAACAATATTTTTCGCCATATCATTATGACAGGTAATCAGGTGGACCTTGGCTTGCATACGCACGCCAGACAGTCCCACCGGATTTTTAATTCCTTCCTGATAATCAATGGCGTATTCCTGCGGAATCACATGTAAAACGCGGTGTTCGTCGCGGACACGCACCGATTTTGCGGTATGCACCACGTTTTCCACGTCTTCCTGGGTGACCTCCTCCTCTGAGATCGGCACCATACCGATCTCGTTCTGGCAACTGATGTGCTTGCCGGAGAGCGCCAGATACACCGACGAGATCTGGCAATCGGCCATCAGCTCAGCCTGATCGATGGTACGCTGCACGCATTTTACCACCGACTCCAAATCGTTAACGCCGCCCTTATCCATGCCGCGTGATGGGCAACTGCCCACGCCGATAATATTGACCATGCCATCGGGCAGAACCTCCCCTACCAGCGCAGCGACTTTTGCCGTACCGATCTCCAGCCCAACTACCAGTTTTCTGTCCGTCGACTTGATCATTGTTGTTTAGCCTGTGCCTGATTCTGTTGCTGATTCTGTTGCTGATTCGCACCGGACGGCGGCGTATCGCTGTACGCCGGCGCCCAGCCTACCGCAGCGCCACTGTCATAACGCAGATCCACATAACTGATACGCTGATGCGTGGCCTCGGCCTGCTGTTGCAATGCCGGGTAAAGCTCCTCGAAGCGAGCCAAGCGACCGGCGACATCCTCGCGGCCCAACTCCAAGCGAATGTCGTCGGCCAACCCCAGTTGCCAGGAGTGACGCGCGCTCATCGCTACCATTTTCAGCGTAAAGTTATCTTTCGCCAGCGTCTTGCTCATCGCGCGATAACCTTCCAGGACATCCATTTCACTGCCCTCCGGCCCATACAACAACGGCAATGGCTGTTTGCCGGTTCTATCGGCCGGAACGCTGAATGACTTGCCCTCGTTATCCACCAACCGCAAGTCATTCCAACGCGCCACAGGGACATACTCCACCACGTGGATTTTCAGCTCATTCGGCCACTGCTTGCGCACGCTGGCCTGCTTGATCCACGGTAAACGCTCAATCTGCTGCTGGATCACATCCACATTCTGGGTCATGAAGGTCCCCGGTGGGCCCAGCGCCAGAATGGCCTGGCGAATATCATCGTTACGCGTAAAGTGACGCTCTCCGGTCACCACGAGCTTGGACATCGGCATCCGACTGGCATCTTTCATCCAGTTGACCACCATCCACCCTCCCGAGGCGATAGCCGCCAATACCAACAGCAGAAACACCATCCCAGCCAGACGCATCCCGTTGCTACGCCGCAGCGCGTTACGGCTACGGGGCGAGCCGCTCGGCTCACGCGAATTCAGGGCTGCCTGAGACATATCAATCCGCTAACTCCAAAATGCGTACCACCAATTGCGAGAAACTGATCCCGGCTTGACGCGCCGCCATCGGTACCAGACTGTGGCTGGTCATGCCCGGTGCTGTATTGACCTCCAGGAGGCAAAATTGACCGGACTCGTCCTGCATCACATCCACCCGGCCCCAGCCGCTACAGCCTAACGCCTGGTAGGCCCGCTTCACCAACGCCGCCAACGCCTGTTCCTGCTCGGCGCTCAAGCCGCTGGGGCAGAAGTATTCGGTCTTATCCGACAGGTACTTGGCCTCATAATCATAGAATTCCCCCGCCGCTTTGATACGGATCGACGGTAAAATTTCATCGCCGATAAACGCCACGGTATACTCCGGCCCCACCAGACACTTCTCGATCAGGATCTCGTCGTCGTGACGCAACGCCTCGACCAGCGCTGGGTCGAACTCGCACGGCTCGCTCACCTTGCTCATCCCTACGCTGGAGCCTTCGCGGCTTGGTTTGACGATCAGCGGCAGTCCGAGATCGTTGATCGCACGCAGTGTATCCATGGTCAGTCCTTCATCGAACTGCTCACGGCTGATCGCCACATAGGGAGCGACCGGCAGTCCCGCCGCCTGCCACACCTGTTTAGAGCGTAGCTTATCCATGGTTAATGCCGAGGCCATTACGCCACTACCGGTGTAAGGCAATTGCAAAAACTCCAGCACCCCCTGTAGGGTGCCGTCCTCGCCGCCACGTCCGTGCAACGCGATAAAGACGCGTGTAAAACCGGCGTCACGCAATTGTGTTGCAGGGAAGGCGCGCGTATCAACCGGATAAGCATCGATCCCGGCCTGTTTCAGACCATTCACTACTGCCTGGCCCGATTCGAGCGAGACCTCACGTTCTGCCGAGGTGCCGCCCAGCAATACCGCTACTTTTTCCGCCATCATCGCTTACTCCGTTGTCGAGGACGGTTGCAGGCGACATTCCGCCAACACACGCGCCACGCGGCCAATATTGCCGGCGCCCTGGGTCAGGATCAGATCGCCGTCTTGTAGGAACTGGGCTAACACCTGTGCCAGGGTTGCCGGCTCCGAGACCAGCACCGGATCCAGCTTGCCACGTCCACGAATGGTGCGGCACAGCGAACGGCTATCCGCCCCCGGGATCGGACTTTCTCCCGCCGGATAGACATCCAGCATCAGTAACACATCCACCTGCGACAGCACGTTGGCGAAGTCATCGTACAGATCACGAGTACGGGTAAAACGGTGTGGCTGGAACACCATCACCAAGCGCCGCTCCGGCCAACCGGCACGCGCCGCCTTGATGGTCGCCTCCACTTCGGTCGGATGATGGCCATAATCATCCACCAACATCACCTGTCCCGGCTGATTATTGACATGTTGTAGGCTGAACTCCCCCAGAAAATCGAAACGGCGCCCAGTGCCTTGGAACCCGCTCAGCGCCCGCAGGATCGCCTCATCATCGATGCCCTCTTCCATCGCCACGGCGGCGGCGGCGGCGGCGTTCAGCGCATTGTGGCGTCCCGGCGCATTTAGGGTCACCGCCAAACGTGGACGATCCTGGCGACAGAGGAAGAAGCTCCCCTGCGCCCCATGCTGGCGGTACTCCTCAATGCGAACATCCGCATCCTCGCTGAAGCCATAAGTCGTCACGTGACGTCCGACGCGCGGCAGCAACTCACGGATCACCGGATCATCGATACACAATACCGCTCGACCGTAGAAGGGCAGGTTGTGCAGGAAATTGATAAAGGTCTGTTTCAGATTTTCGAAGTCGCCATGATACGTATCCATATGGTCGGCTTCGATGTTGGTGACGATCGCCACCATCGGTTGCAGATGGAGGAAAGAGGCATCACTCTCATCGGCCTCGGCGATCAGATATCGGCTAGATCCGAGGCGCGCGTGTGTCCCCGCCGCTTTCACCAAACCGCCATTAACAAAGGTCGGATCCAGCCCCGCCTCAGCATAAATACTGGCCACCATCGCCGTGGTGGTGGTCTTACCGTGAGTACCGGCGATCGCGATACCGTGGCGGAAACGCATCAGCTCAGCCAACATCTCGGCACGGCGGATCACCGGAATGCGAGCCTCTCGGGCGGCAATGATTTCCGGATTGTCGGCGGCGATAGCGGTGGAGACCACCACCACGCTGGCATCACGCACATTCTCAGGGCGGTGATTAAAATAGATCTGCGCACCCAGTTCGCTCAGTTGTTGCGTCACCGCGTTCGGGGCCAGATCGGAACCGCTGATTTGGTATCCCTCGTTAGCCAGCACCTCCGCAATGCCCCCCATACCGGCGCCGCCGATACCGACAAAGTGTATGTGGCGAACACGCCCCATCTCGGGCACCATGGTACGCAGTTTGGCAAGCTGTTGAGTATTCACTGTCTTATTCACTGTAATCCATTTTGACTTTATCCGAGCCGGCTCGCCGTCCCGGTTGCGATTAACTAACGCGCCACGTCGCAGATCACCTGAGCGACTCGTTGGGTCGCATCGGTGATGGCGGCTGCCCGGGCCTTCTCGGCCATCAACAGCAACGTGGGACGATCCCAACCCGCCAACGTCTCCACCACCACATCGACGTTGAAATCGGGTTGCTCAATAATGCGAGCCGCACCGGCACGCGCCAAAGAGGCGGCATTCCAGTACTGCTGTCGATCTTTATGCATAAAAGGCACAAATAGCGCCGGCAAACCTGCGGCGGCAATTTCGCTCACCGTCAACGCGCCAGAGCGGCACACCACGACGTCGGCCCAGGCATACGCGGCCGCCATGTCGTCGATAAATTCAGTTACCCGATGCGCGTGCAAGCCCAATTGCTGATACGCCGCTTCGACCGTCTGCTGGGCGCCCTTGCCTGTCTGATGCCATAGGGTGACGCGATCCCCCAAACGAGCCGCCACCGCGGGCAAGGTCTGATTCAGGATGCGCGCGCCCTGGCTACCACCGACCACCAACACGCGGATCGGTCCGCTGCGTCCGGCTAGCCGCTGCGCTGGCGCCGGCAGCGCCAACACATCTTCACGCACCGGATTGCCGACCACCGGCGCAGCGGGGAAAGCACCAGGAAATGCCTGTAGCACACGCTTGGCGATCTTCGCCAACCACCGGTTGGTCAAACCGGCGATGCCATTCTGCTCATGCAACACCACCGGGATGCCACACAGCCAAGCGGCCAAACCTCCCGGCCCAGACACGTACCCCCCCATCCCCAAGACCGCATCAGGTCGATACGCCCGCATGATTCGACGCGCCTGCCATACCGCCCGCACGATGCGAAACGGTGCTCCGAGCAGGGCTTTTATGCCCTTGCCGCGTAGACCGGAGATACGAATAAAATCGATCTCAATGCCGTGCTGCGGAACTAACTGTGCCTCCATGCGATCCGCGGTGCCTAACCAGCGGATCTGCCATCCCTGAGCCTGTAAATAGTGCGCCACGGCCAAACCGGGAAAGACATGTCCCCCGGTTCCTCCCGCCATGACCATCAGGCGTTTTGCTCCTTGATGATTCGCCGCACCGCTCATCGTGACCCCTTAACGACCGCCTGGGCATTCGCCAGACGGGTCTCATAATCAATCCGTAACAAAAACACCAGCGCCGTCGACATAATAATCAGGCTGGAGCCACCGTAGCTGATCAACGGCAACGTCAGCCCTTTGGTCGGCAACATGCCCGCCGCCGCCCCAACGTTAACCAACGCCTGAAAGCTAAACCAGATCCCGATAGCGCACGCCAGAAAACCGGAGAAACGCTGGTCGGCCTCTAATGCACGACGTCCGATAGACATCGCGCGAAAAGCGACGAAGAATACCATTAACAAGGTAAGAACCACACCGAAATAGCCGAGCTCTTCACCGAGAATGGAGAAAATAAAGTCGGTGTGCGCCTCGGGCAAGTACTCCAACTTCTGCACCGAGTTACCCAGCCCCTGCCCCCAAAACTCACCGCGCCCAAAGGCCATCAGTGACTGGGTAAGCTGATAACCACTGCCAAAGGGATCGGCCCAGGGATTCCAGAAGGAGGTTACGCGCCGCATACGGTAGGGTTCTGCGATGATCAACAGGATCACCGCAAAAATCCCTGAGCCGATGATCGCCAGAAACTGCCACAGCTTCGCACCAGCAAGAAACAGCAACCCCAGCGTGGTGACGAACAGGACCACCACCGTGCCGAGATCCGGCTGCGCCAGCAGTAGCACGGCTAATACCACCATCACTCCCATCGGCTTACAGAAGCCCCAGAAGTTGTTACGTACCTCGTCAACCTTACGCACCAAATAACTGGCGAGGTAACAGAACAACGACAACTTGGAGAACTCCGCAGGCTGGATACGCAACGGCCCCAAGGCGATCCAACGCGAGGCGCCGTTGACCGAGCTACCCACCACCAGCACCACTAGTAACATCACCAACGACAACAGCAGCATGGCATTGCTCCAACGCTGCCAAAACGCCATCGGCACCCGTAACGTCACCATGGCGAGGCCGAAAGCCAAGGTCAGATAGAGGGCGTCACGCTTAGCGAACAGGAACGGATCATCGGCCAAACGCTGCCCGATGGGCATCGAGGCTGATGTCACCATGATGAACCCCATCGCCGCCAAGCCAAAGGTGAGCCAAAGCAAGGTGCGATCATACAATACCGCTCCAGCATTATCCGACTCTCTGACGCCCATCACCCAGTCGTGCAGGCGAGCTACCCCGCCGATCAACGGCAGGGAAAGACGCGGCAGACGCGGACGAGGTAGCGCGAGACGCAAACGCATCAGCCAAACTCCCTTGCCAGGCGGGCGAACTCATCGCCGCGCTGCTCAAAGTTTTTAAACTGATCCAGACTGGCGCAGGCCGGCGAGAGCAAGACCATATCGCCAGCACGCACCTGCGGCGCAATAGCGCGCATCGCCTGCTCCATGGTCTCGAAACGCAAAGAGACCTCGGGACGTAGTTGCATCAACGGCGCAGCGTCACGGCCAAAGCAGTACAGGCGGATACGCTCGCCCTGCAAATAGGGTAACAACGGGGTAAAATCCGCCGCCTTGCCATCGCCGCCCAGCAACAGGTGCAAGGTACCGTTTAGATGCAACCCCTTCAGCGCCGCCTCGGTGCTGCCGACATTGGTCGCCTTGGAGTCGTTGATCCAACGCACCCCGTTATGATCAAGCACCAGTTGGAAACGGTGCGCCAGCCCACGGAAGGTGGTCAATGCCTTCAAGCTTGATGCCCGCGGCAGACCAACGGCGTCGGCCAACGCCAACGCCGCTAGGGCGTTGGTATAATTATGCATCCCTGTTAACTGCATCTCGCTGGTATTCAGGATCTTTTCGCCACGCACCCGTAACCAGATCTCCCCCTGTTGGCGATTGAGGTGGTAATCGCCCACATCGACGCCAAAGCTAACGCAGCGCGCGTCAGCACCGTGAATCGGCATCGTCAGGGCATCGTCGGCATTGACCACGCAAGCGCGGGCCTGCTCATAGATCCGCAGCTTGGCGGCGCGGTATTGCTGCAACCCCAAGGGATAGCGATTCATATGGTCTTCGCTAACATTCAGGATGGTGGCCGCCGCGGCCTTCAGGCTCTGGGTGGTCTCCAACTGGAAGCTGGAGAGCTCAAGGACATACAGGCGGCACTCGTGTTTCAGTAGCGTCAAGGCCGGCACGCCGATATTGCCACCCACCCCGACCTGCCAGCCAGCCGCCCGCGCCATCTCGCCAACCAGCGTCGTCACGGTACTTTTACCGTTAGAACCGGTGATGGCGACGATTGGCGCCTGCGCCTCGCGGCAAAATAGCTCGATATCACCGACGATCTCGATACCGGCCTGCGCCGCCTGATCCAACGCCGGCGACGAAAGCGCGATCCCCGGGCTGGCGACAATCAGATCGGCGGTCATCAGCCAGGACTGCTCGATACCGCCCAGATGACGCTCGACGCTCGCAGGCAACTTGTCCAGCCCCGGCGGCGTCGGACGGGTATCGATCACCCGCGGCACGACGCCGCGTTCGATAAAGAAATCGACACAAGACAGACCGGTCAAACCCAGCCCGATGATAACGACCTTCTTACCCTGATAGTCAGCCATATTAACGTACCTTCAAGGTTGCCAGTCCAATCAGCACTAGCATCAGCGAAATGATCCAGAAACGCACGATTACACGCGGCTCCGGCCAGCCTTTCAGTTCATAGTGGTGATGGATCGGGGCCATACGGAAAATACGTTGGCCGCGTAGTTTAAAACTGCCCACCTGCAAGATCACCGACAGGGTTTCCATCACGAATACCCCTCCCATGATCACCAGCAAAAACTCCTGGCGCAGCAACACGGCGATAGTTCCCAACGCGCCGCCCAGCGCCAGCGAACCGACATCGCCCATGAAGACTTGGGCCGGATAAGTATTGAACCACAGGAACCCTAACCCGGCCCCAACGATGGCGGTACACACAATCACCAGTTCGCCGGCGTAGCGAATATAAGGAATATGAAGGTAAGCGGCGAAGTTAACGTTACCCGTCGCCCACGCAACCAGCCCCATACCCGCGGCGACAAAGACTGTCGGCATGATGGCCAGGCCATCTAGGCCATCCGTCAGGTTGACGGCGTTACTGGTACCGACGATGACAAAGTAGCTCAGCAGGATATACAACAGCCCCAACTGCGGCATGATGTCTTTAAAGAACGGCACCACCAGTTGGGTCGCAGGCGTGTCTTTCCCGATGCTGTACATGGTGAAAGCCACGACCAGAGCGATCACCGATTGCCAGAAATACTTCCAACGGGCGATCAGCCCATCGGTATTCTTGCGTACGACCTTGCGATAGTCATCGACAAAACCGACCACGCCATAACCCAGTAGTACGAACAACACGCACCAGACATAGGGATTAGAAGGATAGGCCCACATCAATACCGAGATGGTAATCGAGGTCAGGATCATCAGGCCCCCCATGGTCGGGGTACCGCGCTTACTGAAATGCGACTCCGGCCCGTCGTTACGCACTACCTGGCCGATCTGTAATTTCTGTAACCAGGCGATCAGATGCGGGCCCATCCATAACGAAATGAACAGTGCGGTCAGCAAGCTGACGATGGCTCGAAACGTCAAATAGGAAAAGACGTTAAAGCCCGAGAAATATTTGACCAAATGCTCGGCCAGCCAGACTAACATGATTGATTCTCCTGCATTTCCTGCACAGATACGCCTCGTACTACCTGCTCCATTGCGGCACTACGTGAACCTTTAACTAAGATGGTGATCGCCGCATGCTCGCATAACAGGTGTTTCAGGCGCTCAATCACGGCCCCTTGATCCATGTAATGTTCGCCACAACCACTGGCCTCGCCGATCAGCCGGCTTAACCCGCCGACACTCAGCACCTTATCGATACCCGCCGCACGGGCCGCCTCGCCGACACGGCGGTGGCACGCCTCGGCCTCCGCGCCCAGTTCGGCCATATCGCCGACCACCATCACCCGGTAGCCGGGCATGCTGCCCAACACCTCGGCGGCGGCACTCATCGAGCCGACGTTAGCGTTATAGCTGTCATCCAACAGCAGTTGCTGCTCACCCAGTCGGATCGGATACAACCGTCCCGGTACCGCCTGTAACCCCGCCAGCCCTTGACGTACCTGCGTCAGCGAGGCGCCGACCGACATGGTCAGTGCCGCCGCCGCCAACGCATTGGCGATGTTATGTCGCCCTGGCAATGGCAGCGTTACGGCAATTTGTCCCTCAGGGGTATGCAGAACAAAATGGGTGCCATCCACCGCGCTACGCACCTCGCTGGCGTAGAAGTCGACGTCGTCTCCCCCTTGCGGCGAGAAGCGCCATACGCGCTGCGTGGTCAGCGTCTGGCGCCAATTATCCCAGTCGTTGCTGTCGGCATTGAGGATCGCCGTTCCCTGCGCGGGCAGGGTGGTAAAGATTTCGCCCTTGGCGCGCGCGACCCCGGCCAGAGAACCGAATCCCTCCAGATGGGCCGCCGCCAGGTTATTAACGAGTGCGCTATGTGGGCGAGTCAGCGCCACACTGTAAGCGATCTCGCCGACATGGTTAGCGCCCAGTTCAATCACCGCAAAGTCGTGCTGCGGCTCAAGGCGCAGCAGTGTCAGCGGCACACCGATATCATTGTTCAGGTTACCGGCGGTGTATAACACCGTGCCACACTGCGCCAGGATCGCCGCGCTCATCTCCTTGACGGAGGTCTTGCCCGACGAACCGGTCAACGCGACGACGCGCGCCGGCACTTGGCTACGCACCCAAGCGCCCAGTTGACCCAGCGCCAGACGCGTATCCGCCACTACCAATTGTGGCAACGCAAGCGGCAGGCGACGGTTGACCAGCAATGCGCCAGCCCCGCCCTCGCCAGCGCGGGCGGCAAAATCGTGACCATCAAAATGCTCGCCCTGTAAGGCGATGAACAGGCAACCCGGCGTCAGCTTGCGCGTATCCGTCGTCACCGCCGTGATCGGGGCATCGTCCCCGTATAGCGTCGCATCGAGGACGTCGGCGAGGGTGCGCAATGTCGTCGCGATCATGCTACCACCCCCAACAGACGCGCCACCGTTACCCGATCGGAGTAATCCAGGCGACGGTTACCGACCAGTTGGTAATCCTCATGCCCCTTGCCCGCCACTAGGATCACATCTTGTGGCGCGGCCTGCATGATGGCGGCGGTTACCGCCTCGGCACGCCCCGGAATAGCCTGCACGCTCCCCGGATCCAGCATGCCGCTCAGAATATCGTTGATGATACTACGCGGCTCCTCGCTACGCGGGTTATCGTCGGTGACCACCACACGATCGGCATACTGCTCGGCGATGGCGCCCATCAGCGGGCGTTTCCCCGTGTCGCGATCACCGCCACAGCCAAACAGGCACCACAACTGCCCCTGGCAGTGCAGGCGCGCGGCCAACAGTGCTTTTTCCAACGCGTCCGGCGTATGGGCATAATCGACCACCACCGTCGGTTTGCCAGCGGCCTGGAATACCTCCATGCGGCCGCAGACTGGTTGTAGCTGGCCAGAGACGGCGCTCAGCGCCGCCAACGGGTAACCGAGCGCCAGCAATGTCGCCAGCGCCACCAGTAGGTTGCTAACGTTGAATTCGCCCATCAGGCGACTGTGCAAGGTCGCACTTCCCCAACTGGAGTCGATGTCGATAGTGGCCCCACCGTCATGGTAAGTGACGCTACGCGCGGCGAGCCAACGTCCCGGCCAGTCCTGCGGCAAGGCATCGGTCAGGGTGACAGCAACCGCATCGGGTAGCTTGGCCAGCCAACGCCGGCCGACCTCGTCGTCAGCATTGATGATCTTCTCGCCGCTGTGATGGGTCGAAAACAGGCGCCATTTCGCCTGCTCGTACTGCGCCATATCGCCGTGATAATCCAGATGATCGCGGCTTAGATTGGTAAACACCGACGCGGCGAAAGGCAACGCTAACACCCGGTTTTGTACCAGACCGTGCGAGGAGACCTCCATCGCCACTAACGTCGCCCCGGCATCGGCCAGGTTACGCAGCCTATGCTGTACCTCAACGGCGGAGCCGGTGGTGTTCTCGCTGGGATAAACCTGTCCCAGCAGGCCGTTACCGACCGTCCCCATCACCGCCCCTCGCGCGCCCAACAGCTGTGCCCACTGCGCTAATAGTTGGGTGGTAGTGGTTTTTCCGTTGGTCCCCGTTACCCCGATCAGTTGCACGTCGTCGCCCGGTTGGCAATAAAAACGCCCAGCCAGCGCCGACAGACGCTCATTGAGGCGGCTGAGATAGACGACCGGAACCCCGTGCTGCTCACGCACGCACCCATCTTCGGCCACCCCATCGGCCTCAGCAATGATGGCGGCTACGCCCTGTGCAATGGCCTGCGGGATGAAACGGCGCCCGTCTGCCGCATGACCGACCACGGCCACGAACAGATCGCCGGCCGCCGCCACGCGGCTGTCCAATGTCATTTCCCGCAAAGCGCGCTCCGGGGCCTGTTCCACCCAAGGAGCCAAAAGCGCGCGTAAATTACGATCTGCCACCTGAACCCTCTTTTTTGTTGTTCACCAATTCGCTCTTATCACCCGTGGGCAACGCATCCGGCTCAACGTTCATGGTGCGCAGTACACCGCCCATGATGGCGCCAAAGACCGGCGCGGATACCGCACCACCGTAATATTTCCCCGCCTGTGGATCGTTGATCACCACAACCAGAGCAAATTGGGGATTGCTGGCAGGCGCAATGCCTGCCGTATAGGCGATGTATTTATTCACATAGCGCCCGTCGGGCCCAACCTTCTTGGCCGTACCGGTCTTTACGGCGACCCGGTAGCCTTTCACTGCCGCCTTGACGCCGCCCCCTCCGGGCAGCGCAACGCTTTCCATCATGTGTACCACGCTACGTACCAGCGCGGCGGGGAAAACCCGCTCGCCTGGCACTGGCGGATCCACCTTGGTGATCGACAGAGGGCGATAGATACCCAAGCTGCCGATGGTTGCATAGACACGTGCTAACTGTAACGGCGTTACCATCAGCCCATATCCGAAAGAAAAGGTGGCCCTCTCTATGTCAGACCACCGTTGTTTATTTGGGTATATGCCACTGCTCTCCCCGACCAACCCCAAATTGGTCGGTTTTCCGAACCCGAAGCCGGAGTAAGTCTCCACCAGCGCCGAGGACGGCATCGCTAACGCCAGCTTAGAAACGCCGACGTTACTCGACTTCTGTAAAATCCCGGTAATAGACAGCTCTGCATAACGCGCCACATCTTTAATTTCATGGCCGTTGACATAATACGGTAGCGTATTGAGCACGCTGTTCTCACGCACAATGCCTCGTTGTAACGCGGTCATCACCACCATCGGTTTGACGGTCGACCCCGGCTCGAAAATATCGGTAATCGCACGGTTACGCATTGCCTCTTGCGGTGTATCGGCCAGGTTGTTGGGGTTATAGGACGGGCTATTCGCCATCGCCAATACCTCACCGGTGTTAACGTCCACTAACACCGCCGTCCCCGACTCGGCCTTGTTAAACGCCACTGCATTGGTCAACTCGCGGTATACCAAGGCTTGCAAACGCTCATCGATACTCAGCGACAGATTATGGGCCGCCTGGCTATCTACCGAGGAAACATCCTCGATCACACGACCGAAACGATCCTTACGCACCGTGCGTTCGCCCGGCTGCCCGGTCAGCCAGCGATCGAAGCTCTTCTCGACACCTTCGATTCCCTGACCGTCGATGTTGGTCACACCAATGATGTGGGCGGTCACTTGCCCTGCTGGATAATAGCGGCGCGACTCCTGCTTCAGGTAGATCCCCGGCAGACGGAGCTTATGAATATATTCACCCATCGCAGGATTGACTTGGCGCGCCAAATAGACGAAACGTCCGCGCGGGTTGGCATTGATACGGGCAGACATTTTGTCCAACGGCATATCCAACGCATCAGCCAATGCCTGCCAACGGGTATCCAACGTGATTCCGCCGTGAGCGTTGACTTCCTTGGGATCGGCCCAAATGGCGTTGACCGGTACGCTGACCGCCAACGGACGCCCGGCACGATCCTTGATCATGCCGCGGGCCGTCGGGATCGCTTGAGTACGCAAAGAACGCGCATCGCCCTCTCGCACCAAATGCTCGGGACTGATGACCTGGAGATAGGCCGCCCGTGCCAGCAGCCCCAGCAATGCCAAGAGAATACAGCCGCAT
The DNA here is from genome assembly GCF_000474215.1 of Edwardsiella hoshinae NBRC 105699 = ATCC 33379. Lineage (GTDB taxonomy): Bacteria > Pseudomonadota > Gammaproteobacteria > Enterobacterales > Enterobacteriaceae > Edwardsiella > Edwardsiella hoshinae. The sequence continues at coordinate 68,933 of NZ_BAUC01000023.1, forward strand.
AACAACGCAAAACGCCAGCTCACAAAGCTGGCTTGCTCCTCCTGACGCCGTATCTTTCGTACCGCTTTCATTTATTCCTTAATCACCTGATCGCCATAATCCAGCTAATTCACTGTTGAACAACAATATTTTCCTGAGACGGATCGACATGTTGCATATGCAGTTTTTCCGTGGCGATGCGCTCAACCCGGCTATGGTCGCCCAGCGCATTCTCCTCCAAAATCAGGTTACGCCATTCGATATCTAGCGCATCCCGCTCTAGCACCAACTGCTCGCGCTCAGCAGTCAGCAGGCGCGTCTTATGCGTGGTCGTCACCACCAACAGCGCCGACACTAACACCGCCACAAACAGCAGTACGGGTAACTTGCCGTGACGTAATAAGTCGCCGCCGATGATAGAGATCAGCGAATGGCGCTCGTTACCGATCATCGGGCGATCCTTTCCGCCACACGCAACACCGAGCTACGTGCGCGCGGGTTTTCAGCCACTTCCTGTTCACCCGGCATGCGTTTACCCAACGCCTTCAATTGTGGGCCGCCTTGCGCCTGTAACTGTGCTTCGGTCAATGGCAACCCCTTCGGTACCTGCGGCCCTCGGCTATACTGGCGCATGAAGCGTTTTACCAGACGATCTTCCAACGAATGGAAGCTGATCACCGACAGGCGTCCCGCCGGCGCTAAGACCGTCAGGGCCCCTTCCAGCGCTCGTTCGATCTCATCCAGTTCGCTGTTGATATAGATGCGGATCGCCTGGAAGCTGCGCGTCGCCGGATGCTTATGTTTCTCTTTAAACGGGCTGGCCTCGCTAATTAACGCCGCCAGCTCACGCGTGCGCGTCAGCGGTGCCTCCGTCCGGTTACGCTCGACGATGGCACGGGCGATACGCTTGGCAAAACGCTCCTCGCCGAAGGTCTTCAACACCCAAGCGATATCCTCCTCTTCCGCCTGCATCAGCCAGTCGGCGGCGGAAAGACCGCGTGAGGGATCCATGCGCATATCCAACGGCCCGTCACGCATAAAAGAGAAACCACGCTCCGGATCGTCGAGTTGCGGCGAGGAGACGCCCAGATCGAGCAGGATGCCATCGATGCGGCCCACCAAGCCGAGCTCCTCGACATACTCCGCCAGTGCCGAAAAGGGACCGTGGACGATGGAGAAACGCGCATCATTAATCTGAGCAGCGGCAGCGATGGCCTGCGGATCGCGGTCGATGGCGATGAGGCGCCCTTCCGCCCCCAATTGGGAGAGAATAAGACGCGAATGACCACCACGACCAAAGGTGCCATCAATGTAGATACCGTCACTGCGCAGATTAAGGCCTGCTACCGCCTCATCAAGCAACACGGTCTTGTGTTGAAAATTTTCCGACATGACTATAACGACAAATCCTGTAAGCGCTCGGAGAGGATCTCCGTTGCGGACTGTTCCGCTTCAATATCGTCCCTGACTTGTTGATACCAGGTCTCTTCATCCCACAGCTCAAATTTATTGAACTGGCCCACCAGCATCACTTGTTTTTGCAGCCCAGCATGTTGCCGCAGCGTGCCGGCGATCAACAGTCGCCCGGCACCATCCATCTGACATTCACTGGCATGACCCAGCAATAGACGCTGCACGCGACGCTCAGCGGGGTTCATACTCGACAGACGGGATAACTTCTGTTCAATCACTTCCCACTGTGGCAGGGGGTAAAGCAGGAGGCAGGGGTGATGGAGATCGATGGTGCAAACCATATGACCTTGCGCCTCGTCGATCAGCAGGTCTCGGTAGCGGGTTGGCACCGCCAGACGTCCCTTACTGTCGAGATTGATGGTTGTTGCACCTCGAAACATGCTGGAGTAACTCCTCGCCGCCCCATATCACCACTTTATCCCACAAATTCCCACGTTAAGAAGTTTACGGAGGGGAGGAAAACCTTGTCAAGCCAGAGCGGGCGCGGTTTGGCAATATTTTTGTCAACACTTCTTTTAAACAAAATAGGCAAGAAAAATCCGAGCATAGAGTGTACAAATTAACATCATGATAAATGGTAGAAATTTCAATTCAGGCAACGGCAATAACCGTAAAAGAACCACGCTAACGCCTCATAAACTTTACTCAATTTTTGCAATACAGCTCTCGTTTTAACCAATCTGCACATAAATCACCCACTCACATTACGGCCTGGCAACGGGAATACTCTGAATAAAGCAAGCAAGCGCAAGAATTAAAAATATCTTTTAATTTCACTATGTTATATTAAAATTTTCCTGCCAATTTTATTCTCTCGCATTTTATCTTACTTTACGCCTAATAATAATCGCTTTCTTCTATTAAATATTTTTCCAGATTTTTCAGTTCTCCTTTTTCTCTCCCATTAATACGTTAGAATAATTAATCATCGCTCTCTTTGTCCCTTGTCTCCGTCTATCTCCTTGCTCCGTCGCGCTAAATACAAAGCCCCTCGCGATATTTTTTCGCTCTCATTTTGAGCAATAGCTTGATTTTTTAAGACTATTCCTCGCCCTCCCCTTAACAAATAATTTCTAACACATGCGCCACTTAAAGAGCACACATGAAAATTTAAGAAACAGTTTATAAGCAAAATAATCAACCAATATTGATGAAAAATTTAGACTTTTAAATCAATAATAAATGCATTTATAGAATTAAAAACCAATTTATGGTCAACATCGTATCAGGCGCAGCTCTCACTCGGCATGGGGTCCGTTCTCGTCTCACGCTGCCCCTCTACATATCGCGCGATATCTATGCATAAAAAAACCGGCAATAGCCGGTTTTTATTCTATTTTATTGCCGGTTTAACCGCCCTCGCCGCAACAGAATACGTCGCATTCGGCTCAAGCCAGGCTTCGGCTTTTTCGGCTCATCCAGACTCGCCAACACCAGCTCCAATACACGCTCAGCAATATCGCGATGACGCTGACCAACGGACAGCACCGGGCAATCCAGAAAATCCAGTAGTTCATTATCGCCAAAGGTCGCGATGGCCAGATCGCTCGGCAAGTGTCCTTGCTTCTTCAGTGTCACATCCAGCACCCCTTGCAAGAGCGGGAAGGAGGTGGTGAATAACGCTTGCGGCATCGCATGATGTTGCAACCATTGACTAAATGCCGCCGCCGCGGCATCTCGCTCATAGCTGTTGGTATACAGATAGTTGACCTGGCGTTCATCCCCCTGCCACGCCTTGCGGAACCCCTGCTCACGCAGGAAGCTGACAGAAAGCTCCGGTAGCGCACCGAGGTACAGCACCGACTGCGCGGGGAAACGACGCAGTTCGGCGGCCAGCATCTCTGCATCATCCAAGTCGGCACCGACGACACTGATGAAATGCTCTGGATCAAGGGCACGATCAAGCGCGATGATCGGTAACGGATCCTGAGCCCAGCGCTGATAGAAAGGATGCTCCGGTGGCAACGCCGTCGAGACGATGATCGCGTCGACCTGGCGTTGTAACAGATGCTCGATACAACGCATTTCATTATCCGGTTGATCCTCTGAGCAGGCGATCAACAGTTGATAACCACGCTGCCGCGCTTGGCGCTCCAAATAGTTGGCGATACGGGTATAGCTAGTATTCTCCAGATCCGGGATCACCAGTCCGATGGAACGGGTGCGCCCGGCGCGTAATCCAGCCGCCACCGCATTCGGATGGTAATTATGCTCACGGACTACCGCCATCACCTTCTCGACGGTCTTGTCGCTGACGCGATACTGTTTAGCCTTACCATTAATCACATAGCTGGCGGTAGTGCGCGAGACCCCGGCAAGACGCGCAATTTCATCCAGTTTCACATTCTCCCCCTTACAAGCAATCCCCTCTCGGTGACCGCGCATGCCTTGACGTATTCGCTTAATATCTAACGATCTAAGCGCATAAACGCTCACGGGGCAACCCATTTGGCTGAAAGGCGTCAGCAAAAATGGAAAAATAAGAGGCCCGACACAAAGCCGGGCCACGAAACTCCCTGGGATGGCACAGCAACGCCCTGTCAGCGCATGATTTTCTCACCTCGCGCTACGCCGACGACGCCAGAACGGGCGACTTCAACAATTTCAGCAACCTCACGCAACGCCGCCAAAAAGGCATCCAGTTTGTCGCTGGTACCGGCCAATTGCACCGTATACAGCGAGGCCGTCACATCAACGATCTGACCGCGGAAGATGTCGGTGCTACGCTTGATCTCCTCACGCCCATAACCACTAGCACGTAATTTCACCAGCATGATCTCGCGCTCCACATGAGCCCCCGGCACCAATTCGCTAACGCGCAACACATCTACCAGCTTATGCAGCTGTTTTTCGATCTGCTCCAAGACCTGCGCATCCCCCTTAGTCTGAATGGTCATGCGTGACAAGGTCGCGTCATCCGTCGGCGCCACCGTTAGGCTCTCGATGTTGTAACCACGCTGGGAAAACAACCCGACCACCCGCGACAATGCGCCGGATTCATTCTCCAGCAATACCGATAAAATCCGCCGCATGATTAGCTCCTTTGGGTTTTGCTCAGCCACATTTCATTCATCGCCCCACCGCGGATCTGCATCGGGTATACATGCTCTGTCTCATCCACCGTCACGTCGACAAAGACCAGACGATCGCGGATCGCCAATGCCTCACGCAGCTTCTCCTCCAACTCGTCCGGATGACGGATAGCAATGCCGACATGGCCGTAGGCCTCAGCCAAGCGCACGAAGTCAGGCAAGGATTGCATATAGGATTGGGAATGGCGACCCGCATAAATGATATCCTGCCACTGCTTGACCATCCCCAAGAAGCGATTATTCAGATTCACCACCACGATTGGCAGATCGTACTGTAACGCCGTCGATAATTCCTGAATATTCATCTGGATACTGCCATCACCGGTGATGCACAACACCGTCGCCTGCGGCAACGCCAGACGCACACCGAGTGCCGCGGGCAAACCAAATCCCATGGTGCCCAAGCCGCCCGAATTGATCCAGCGCCGAGGCTGATCGAAACCGTAATAGAGGGCGGCAAACATCTGATGCTGGCCGACGTCCGAGGCCACATAGGCTTCGCCGTTTGTCAGACGGTGCAGTGTCTCAATCACCTGTTGTGGCTTGATCCGTTGCCCATCACACTCATAACGCAAGCACTGACGCTCACGCCATTGGGCTATCTGCTGCCACCAATCGCGCACACTGTCGAAATCCTGTTGATGCTCTCCCTGCGCCAACAATGTCAGCACCCCCGCCAACACATCGCCGGCATCACCGACGATCGGCACGTCCGCCATAACATTTTTGGAGATCGAACTGGGATCGATATCGATATGCACCAACGTGGCATCGGGACAGTACTTGGCTAAATTATTGGTGGTACGATCGTCGAAACGCACTCCGACGGCGAAGATCACGTCGGCATGATGCATAGCCATATTGGCCTCATAAGTGCCGTGCATCCCCAGCATCCCCAGACTCTGCGGGTGCGAGGCAGGGAAAGCCCCTAACCCCATCAGTGAGGTAACAACCGGCAAGTTGAGCTGCTGAGCCAGCGAACGCAGCGCTGTATGGCACCCGGCGCTGATCACCCCACCACCGGCATAGATCACCGGACGGCGTGCCGCCAGCAATGTCTGTAATCCCCGCTTAATCTGACCGCGATGCCCCTGGCAAGTCGGGCTGTAAGAACGCATACTCACCTGATCCGGATAGCTATAGGGGTATTTTTGCCCCGGATTGAGGATATCTTTGGGCAGGTCGACGACCACCGGTCCCGGTCGCCCGCTGCTGGCCAGATAGAAAGCTTTCTTCAGCACGCTGGGAATATCTTCACTGCGCTTTACCAAAAAACTGTGCTTCACTACTGGCCGGGAAATACCGACCATATCGCACTCTTGAAAGGCATCGTTACCGATTAGCGATGAGGCGACCTGCCCAGAGAGCACCACCAACGGCACCGAATCCATATAGGCGGTGGCGATACCCGTGATAGCATTGGTTGCCCCCGGCCCAGAGGTAACCAGTACCACGCCCACTTGCCCCGTTGCACGAGCATAGCCATCGGCCATATGCACCGCGCCCTGTTCATGCCGCACCAGGATGTGCTCAATACCGCCGAGGGTGTGCAACGCATCATAAATATCCAATACGCTACCGCCCGGATAACCAAAAAGGTGTTTAACACCCTGATCGATCAGCGAGCGAACCACCATCTCGGCTCCCGATAATCTCTCCATAGCCTGTGACTCCTGCCTGCGTGGCTGAACAAAGACGGCACTACCGCCGCGCGCTGCGGCACCCTGATCATGCCATGCCGCAATGTGGTTACATTAACGTCACTTTTCCGAGGGAGCAAACCGCTAAGTCGGGCGAAAAAGCCGCATAGTGCAGAGAACTCTGTGGTGTGGGATATCGGACAGATAAAACACTGAGAGTCGGCGCAAGCATTGTCTGCTTATGACTAAAAGGAGGAGAAATTCAGAGGTTAATCATGAGGGCATCGGCCGATATTTTGCCAATGCCCTCGGCGATTAATGTTCCAAATACATAGATTCGATCTCCTGATGATAACGACTCAGGATGATCTTACGCCGCAGTTTTAGCGTCGGGGTTAGCTCGCCCAGCTCCATAGAGAAAGCCTGTGGCAACAGAGTGAAGCGCTTAACCTGTTCAAACTTGGCTAACTCTTTTTGCATCTCCGCCAGACGTAGCTCGAACATCTCCACGATATGGCTATGGCGCAACAGTTCGAGCCGATCGTGATACTTGAGGTTGATCGAGCGCGCATACTCTTCTAGCGCATCGAAACACGGCACGATCAACGCGGAGACAAATTTACGGGCATCAGCGATCACCGCCACCTGCTCGATGAAGCGATCGCGCGCCAGCGTTCCTTCGACCAATTGCGGGGCGATGTACTTGCCATTAGAGGTCTTCATCAGATCCTTCAAGCGCTCGGTGATGAACAAATTGCCTTGTGCATCCAATGCCCCCGCATCACCGGTCTTCAACCAGCCATCTGCGGTGAAGGTCTGCGCGGTCTCTTGCGGCTTATTGAAATAGCCACGCATCACGATCGGACCACGCACCTGGATCTCGTTCTCTTCACCGATACGCACCTCGACGCCAGGCAATGGACGGCCAATAGAGCCAAACCGGAAATCCTGCTCTTCCCAACAAGAAACGGTGGCACAGGTTTCGGTCATTCCGTAGCCATACTTGATGTTCAACCCCAGCGCCTGGAAGAACAAGATCACCTGATCGTCCAACTTAGCACCGGCTGCCGGCAAGAAGCGTACCCGCCCACCAAGGATGTCTCGCAGTTTGCTGAGCACCAGACGATCGGCGGCACGGTGCATCGCGGCCATGACGCCACTTAACGGACGCCCAGCGCGCTCACGGAGAAAACGTTGCTCACCGCACCACACCGCCCAGCGGAACAGCTGACGGCGCAGCCAAGGCGCCTGGGCAACCTTGGCCTGCACCGCGCTAAAGATCTTTTCATAGAAGCGGGGGACCGCGCACATCATGGTCGGACGCACCGCCTGCATCGCCTCACGCACCAGATTGGTATCATGCAGATACACATTCTGTGCCCCGCTATGCATGACATAGAAACTCCAGGCTCGTTCGAAAACATGGGAGAGAGGTAGGAAGCAGAGTGAGACATCCTGAGCGCTGACGTTCAAGCGGGCATCGTGCAAGTAAAGCTGCGCCGCCAAGTTACGGTAATCCAGCATCACCCCCTTCGGCTCCCCCGTAGTGCCGGAGGTGTAGATCAAGGTAAACAGATCGTCGAGCGTCGCTCCGTTGATACGATGCGCCAATGGCTCGGCATAGCGCTCATGCTCCACGGACGTCAACTCAGCCAGATGGCAAGCTATCTCGCAACCACGGAGATCGGTTGTGCGCGACAGCACGATAATATGGCGCAACTGTGGGCAGTTGCGACGCAATGCCAACGCCGCGTCATATTGCGTTTGGCCATCGACAAACAAGATGCGCACACTGGCATCGTTAAGGATATAGGCCGCCTGAGCCGCCGTGTTGGTCGCATAGATCGGCACCGTCACCGCACGCAGATGGAGGATAGCCAGATCAGCCAGCGACCACGCCACCGAGTTATGGGCGAAGATAGCTACCCGTTCTTGTACCTCAACGCCCCATGCCAGCAGCGCGCGGGCCAGACGTGAAACCTGCGTCCCCACGTCACACCAACGATAGGCGATATCGGCCGTTGGCGACCAATCACGCAATGCGATGCGATCGGGTGAATTGCTAATCAATCCTTGAATACGTGCTACCAGGTGATAATTCTCTAACGCTTTGATCATTCGGTCCATTCATCGTAAGAACGCGGTTCTGCCGCGATATACGCCCACCTAATTAGGCCGATTTCAGCTTACAGGTGTGCACTAAATTCGCGCGCAGTCTACCGTTTCCTGTGCATGAATCAACCGTTATCGCCTGGAAACGTGTGCGCAGCCATAGATTTTCGCTCATCACCTGCGATGATTCTTCGATAAGGTCTTATGGATAATGACCGGAATAATCCTCTATATAATGCGCGTAGGGCAGCGATTGCTGCCCATGTGCTTACCCGCGATAGCGTTGCCCGAATTCACTCATCAACTGGTGCAGCCAAACGTGGGCGCTATCGCGCTCGGAAGCCCGATGCCAATTGAAGAAACAGGTGCGCCGCGTCTCGATATCCACCAGCGTAACCGCTCGGATCTTGAGATAATCGGCATATTGCTCCACCATCCAACTTGGGGCGATCGCCACCATCTCCGTCTTCGACACCATGCTTAATACGCTGCTTAAGTCTGTCCCCTGGTAGGCCATCTGGCGAAATAGATCGGTATGCGCATAAAAAAAGCGACTGACGCTGGAGAACTGATTAATGCTGACCACGGCATGTGACTCCAGCAATAAGTTGCGTAGCGTACATTCCGCACCGATGCGGGGATGCGCTTGGGCGACCGCCAATACAAACTTATCCTCAAACAGCGCCTCACAGCAAAATTCATCACCCGGCAGATCCTGATAATCGATCAGAAAATCACTCTCCTGATAGCGTAATTTACGCTCGATCTGCTCATTCACTAACGAATCAAAGTTGACTTGCACCCGCGGCGCATACTGTTTTATCTGTTTAAACAGCTTGGCCGTTAGTAATATATCCACGGGACTGGTAATGGAAATATGAAACAGGCGTTCACTGCTCTCCGGTTTAAAGCGGGCTCCCGGCAACTCATTACGCACGATCTGTAACGCTTGACGAACCGGCCCAAACAGTTGATAAGCCCGATTCGTCGGGCGGATACCACGCCCATAGCGCATAAACAGCTCATCATTAAACATCAGTTTCAGGCGAGCTACCGCATTGCTTACGGCGGGTTGGGTCATATTTAGCGACCGTGCCGCGCGGGTAATACTCTGTACCTGCATCACTGCGTCGAACACGGTCAATAGATTGAGATCGACATTACGCAGACTATTCTCCGCGCTAGGATGTCCCTCTGCCGAGGGCATCTGATTCTCATGTTCCGTCTCTGTCATTGCAACCTCCCTGCGCGTTTACCCTGGTTCTACCGGCGCAGGCGCCGGATATAAACTTATTTTGTCTAATTATTCTAAAAAATAAGTCATTAGATATGATTATGACTGTCAGTCTATAATATAAGAAAAATATCTACAATAACTTATCCAACAAATATTCTATAGATTAATAGTGTAGCTGTACTTAATTATTAAGAAAGTACCGTTAAATTATTTCGGATTATTTATTCAGAATTTTTCTATTATTTACTAAACACATTTACAAATTATTTATATTCTTTACCGTCCTCGATTAAAAAAACGAGTCAGAGCACAATGTATCATCCTGGTTTTATCCAATTAGGCAAAATAACCTCTTGTCGACGCCGCGCTGGCCCACACCGCCACGCGGCAGCGATGTGTTGACAAGGCAAAAACTATCCAGTATCACTTTATATCAATCGATGATTCACAATGAATGGGTAACATGATGATGTTCATACGCCAGAACCTACTACTACTTATTCTCGCAGCGGCATTGCGCGGATGGCGTATGGGCGGAGGTTACCACTAAGTTTCTCACCCCCGATCCACCAGCCCGCGCAACAGCGCGGGTTTTTTTTTAGTAAAAACACTGCGCGGCGCTTTACCACAGGGAACTCTCACGAGGAATGGAACGATGAGCCAACAGGTAATTATTTTCGATACCACGCTGCGCGACGGTGAACAGGCCCTGCAAGCCAGCCTGAGCGTAAAAGAGAAACTGCAAATCGCCCTGGCCTTGGAACGCATGGGCGTCGACGTGATGGAGGTCGGTTTCCCCGTCTCCTCCCCCGGCGACTTCGACTCCGTACGCGCCATCGCCCAGCAGATCAAGCACAGCCGGGTCTGCGCCTTGGCGCGTTGCGTGGAGGCCGATATCGACGCGGCAGCCGAAGCGTTACGCGCCGCCGAGGCCTTCCGAATCCACACCTTCCTGGCCACCTCGACCCTGCATCTGGAGTCCAAGCTACGCCGTTCATTTGATGACGCCATCGCCATGGCGCGCCAGGCGATCCAACACGCACGACGCTACACCGACGACGTCGAGTTTTCCTGCGAGGATGCCGGGCGCACGCCCATCGATAACCTGTGCCGCATCGTCGAAGCCGCCATTACCGCTGGCGCTAAGACCATCAACATTCCCGATACGGTAGGCTATACCACCCCCTATCAGTTCGGCACTATCATCCATACCCTGTTCGAACGTGTACCGAACATCGATCAGGCAGTGATCTCCGTGCACTGCCACGACGATCTGGGGATGGCCTGCGCCAACTCAATCAGCGCGATCCAGGCTGGTGCGCGCCAGGTGGAGGGCACGTTGAACGGGATCGGCGAACGCGCCGGCAACTGCGCGTTGGAAGAGGTGATCATGGCGATCCGAACCCGCGCCGACCTGTTGCAGGTGCATACCGCCATTCATCACCAGGAGATCTACCGCACCAGTCAACTGGTGAGTCAGCTGTGCAACATGCCGATCCCGGCCAATAAAGCGGTGGTCGGCGCCAACGCTTTCGCTCACTCCTCTGGCATTCATCAAGACGGCGTACTGAAGAACCGAGAAAACTACGAAATCATGACTCCCGAGTCGATTGGTCTGCCGCAGACCCAGTTAAACCTGACCTCCCGTTCCGGGCGTGCCGCCGTCAAGCACCGTATGGAGGCGATGGGTTACCGCGAGGGGAACGACTTCGATCTGGAGCGGCTGTACCACGCCTTCTTGCGCCTAGCGGACAAAAAAGGTCAGGTCTTCGACTACGATCTGGAGGCATTAGCCTTCATCGACCGCCAGCAGGAAGACGCCGATCACTTTCGTCTGGAATACTTCAGCGTGCAATCGGGCAGCAGTGTGCTGGCCACCGCTTCGGTACGACTGATCTGCGGCGATGAAATCCGCGCCGAAGCCGCGACCGGCAACGGCCCGGTCGACGCTGTCTACCAAGCGATCACCCGTATCACCGACATTCCGCTCGATATCGTGAAATATCAGTTATCGGCCAAGGGACAAGGGCGCGACGCTCTGGGGCAAGTGGATATCGTCGCCGAACATCAAGGCCGACGTTTCCACGGTGTCGGCCTGACCACCGACATTGTCGACTCCTCCGCCCAAGCGTTGATCCATGTATTGAACCACATCTGGCGCGCGCGTCAGGTCGAGCAGGAACGCCAACGCCTGCATGCCGCCGCCCATTCCGCCACGCAGACAACTAAGGAAGCCCTGTAACGATGAGCCATCACCACCACATTGCCGTATTGCCCGGCGACGGCATCGGCCCCGAAGTCATGGCGCAGGCCCATAAAGTCATGGACGCCATCCGTAGCCGCTTCGGCCTGCGCATCACCACCAGCGAGTATGACATCGGCGGTATTGCCATCGATCGTCATGGCACCCCACTGCCTGCCGCCACGCTGCGCGGCTGCGAGCAAGCCGACGCCATCCTGTTCGGCTCCGTCGGCGGACCTCGTTGGGAACATCTGCCACCGGCCGAACAACCGGAACGTGGTGCGCTGTTGCCGCTGCGAAAACACTTTAAACTGTTCTGTAACCTGCGCCCGGCGCGCCTCTACCCCGGTCTGGAGGCCTTGTGCCCACTGCGCGCCGATATCGCCGCGCGTGGCTTCGACATTCTGTGCGTGCGTGAGCTGACCGGAGGTATCTACTTCGGCCAGCCGAAAGGCCGCGAGGGACAAGGGATGCATCAGCGAGCCTTCGATACCGAGGTCTACTACCGCTTCGAGATCGAGCGCATCGCCCGGCTGGCCTTCGAGGCAGCAACCACGCGCCGTCACCGAGTGACCTCCATCGATAAGGCTAACGTGTTGCAAAGCTCGTTGTTATGGCGCGAAGTGGTCAGCGAGATCGCCCGAGATTACCCCCAGGTGACGTTAAATCATCTGTATATCGACAACGCCACCATGCAACTGATCAAAGATCCCAGCCAATTCGACGTACTGCTGTGCAGTAACCTGTTCGGCGATATTCTCTCCGACGAGTGCGCCATGCTAACCGGTTCGATGGGGATGTTGCCCTCCGCCAGCTTGAACGAACAGGGGTTCGGCCTGTATGAACCCGCAGGCGGTTCGGCACCGGACATCGCTGGGAAGAATGTGGCCAATCCCATCGCCCAGATCCTGTCGTTAGCGCTGCTGTTGCGCCATAGCCTGGCGGCCCCCGCCGCCGCCACCGCCATTGAGCACGCGGTCAACCGCGCGTTGAGCCAAGGCATCGCCTGTGCCGATCTGATCACCCGCGGTGCGGCGGCCAGCACCGACGAGATGGGTGATGCCATCGCCCGGCTGATTACTCAGGAGGCCTAATCATGGGTCAGACGCTGTACCAAAAACTGTATGACGCTCACCTGGTTCGCCAGGGCGAAGGAGAGACCCCGTTACTGTATATCGATCGCCATCTGATCCATGAAGTCACCTCACCGCAGGCCTTCGACGGCCTGCGCGCCAAGGGACGTCGGGTACGGTGCCCAGAACAGACTTTCGCTACCATGGATCATAACGTCTCTACCCAGAGCCGAGATATTCATGCCTGCGGCGAGATGGCGCGCATCCAAATGGAGACCTTGATCGCCAACTGTCGCGAGTTCGGCGTTCAACTGTACGATCTGCACCATCCCTACCAAGGGATCGTCCATGTGATTGGGCCAGAACAAGGGATGACGCTACCGGGCAGCACCATCGTCTGCGGCGACTCCCATACCGCGACTCACGGTGCCTTTGGCGCGCTGGCGTTTGGCATCGGCACCTCCGAGGTAGAGCATGTCTTAGCCACCCAGACCCTGAAGCAGGGACGGGCACGTACCATGAAGATCGCCATCGAGGGCCACAGCGCCGTCGGGATCAGTGCCAAAGATCTGGTGCTGGCGGTGATCGGCCACCTCGGTCACGCGGGCGGCACCGGCTATGTCGTGGAATTCTGTGGCCCGGCGGTGGAGGCACTGTCGATGGAGGGGCGCATGACCCTGTGCAACATGGCCATCGAGCTGGGCGCCAAGGCAGGTCTGGTCGCTCCAGACGACACCACCTTCGCTTATCTGCACGGTAAACCGTTCGCCCCGCGCGGCGAGCAGTGGCGACAGGCGGTCGAGTATTGGCGCACGCTGCGATCGGATGCGGATGCGCATTATGATCGTGTCGTCACCCTACAAGCCCGCGATATCGCCCCGCAGGTAACCTGGGGCACCAACCCCGGTCAGGTAATCGCCATCGATACGCCAATCCCCCACCCCGACACGCTGGCCGATCCGGTCGCCCGCGCCTCGGCTCGTAAGGCGTTAGCATATATGGATCTGCAACCCGGCGTACGCATGAGTGAGGTCGCCGTCGATCGCGTGTTCATCGGTTCTTGTACCAACTCACGCATCGAAGATCTGCGCGCCGCCGCCGCTATTGCCCGCGGGCGCCGAGTCGCACCGGGGGTACAAGCCATGGTGGTACCTGGCTCCGGACCAGTCAAAGCCCAAGCCGAGGCCGAAGGGTTAGACGTGATTTTCACCTCGGCGGGTTTCGAATGGCGCCTGCCGGGCTGCTCCATGTGCCTGGCAATGAACAATGACCGTTTGGCCGCGGGCGAACGCTGTGCCTCGACCAGCAACCGGAACTTCGAGGGACGCCAAGGGCGTGGCGGACGCACGCATCTGGTCAGCCCGGCCATGGCCGCCGCTGCCGCCATCTGCGGCCACTTCGCTGACATCCGCCAGTTCCAGGAGGGGAACCATGACTGAATTCATTCTTCACACCGGCATCGTGGTGCCGCTGGACGCCGCCAATGTGGATACCGACGCCATCATTCCCAAGCAGTTCCTGCAAAAGGTGACGCGCAGCGGATTCGGCCGCCATCTGTTCCATGACTGGCGTTTTCTCGACGCCGCTGGCGAACGTCCGAATCCCGACTTCATCCTCAATCAGGCACCTTACCGCCAGGGCAGCATCCTGTTAACGCGGGAAAACTTTGGTTGTGGCTCCTCGCGCGAGCACGCTCCTTGGGCGCTGAGTGACTACGGCTTTCGGGTGATCATCGCCCCCAGCTTCGCTGACATTTTCTACGGTAACGCCTTTAACAGCCAGCTGCTGCCCATCACGCTTAACCAAACGCAAATCGACACGCTGTTCGCCCTGGTCCACGCGGCACCGGGTATCGCCTTCAGCGTTGATTTGGCACGGCAGACGTTACAGGCAGGGGGACAGCATTACCCCTTCAGTCTGGATCCGTTCCAGCGCCACTGCCTGACCCATGGTCTGGATAGCATCGGCCTAACGTTACAACATGAGGCGGACATCGCCGCCTATGAGGCGCGCCGTCCCACCTTCTTGCGTTAAGCGCACGGCGGGCCGGAAACCCGACCCGCCGGCCTCATACCGCGTCCAGCGTTCCCCTCGATAGCCAGCTCGATTACCAGTAGCCCAGCCAATGCCACCATAGGCTACCGACGCTCAGCCACAGCGTCAGGTTCACCACGCTGAGAATGAAACCGGTCTTCCACCATTCGCCTAGCGTGACATAGCCAGATCCAAAGATGATCGGTGCGGTACCGGTACCGTAATGCGTCAGCGACATCATCAACGATGAAGAGAACGCCAGGATCAAGGCGAACAGTGCCGGCGGTACCCCCAACGCCAAACCGGCGGCGAAGAAGGCGGCAAACATGGCGGTAATATGCGCCGTGGTACTCGCAAAAAAGTAGTGCGCGTACACATAGACCAAGGTCAACAATACCATCGCACCGACCCAATGCATCCCCAGACCATCGATCAACAGGCCGACACTCTGCGAAAGCCAGGCTATCAAGCCGAGTTTGCCAAGGAACATCGCCATCATCACCAACGCGGCAAACCACACCACCGTGTCCCAGGCACCTTTACACTTCAGCAAGTCATCCCAGCTGAGCACCCCGCTACACAGCAGAATAGCCAGGCCAATGAAAGCGGCGGTGGTAGCGTTGACCGACCAGCCTGCGCCTAACAGCCAAGCGGGAATATCGGCCCAGAGCACCAACAACAGGATAAATACCGCCAGGGTGATCTTCTCCGCCAAGGAAATCGGCCCCAACGCCCGGAGACGTTCTCGTGCGAAGCCCGGCGCATCGGGGGTATGACGGATCTGTGGTGGATAGAGCCAGTAGACCACCAGCGGCATCAGCAGCAGTGACAGCAGCGCAGGCAGTAATGCCGCCAATGCCCAGGCGCCCCACGATAACTCAAACTCATGGCCCGTTCCTTTAGCGATGAGATTGACAATCAATGGATTGGGTGCCGTAGCGGTGATAAACATCGCCGAGGTGATCGGGTTAATGTTGTAGTTAACCAAAGAGAGATAACGGCCGATCTTCTCTGTCGATCCAGGGCGTGGATGCGAGGCAAAGTTGTCGGCGATGGAGCGCATGATAGGATGAATAATGCCGCCGCCACGAGCGGTATTACTCGGGGTCACCGGCGCTAACGACGTCTCCGCCAATGCCAGACCATAGGCGATGCCGAGTGTCCGCTTGCCGCACAGCGCGATGAACCAATAACCGATGCGCTCGCCCAACCCGGTCTTGTTCAGGCTCTGTGACACCATGATCGAAATACCGATAAGCCAGATCAACGAATTGGAAAAACCGCTCAGCGCATCATTCAACGCCGCCGCAGGCTTGCCGGGATTAGTGACTCCGGTCAGCGCCACTAAGGCGATGGCCACTACCGAAACGGCGCCGATGGGTAACGCCTTACCGATAATGGCGGCGATGGTGCCGACGAAGAGGGCCAACAGCTGCCAGGCGTTTGGGCTCACCCCTGCGGGGACGGGAATAATAAACCAGATCGTCAAGCCGATAACTAACGCGATCAATGCAGGTAACGGTTTTAACGGCGTGAGTCGCTCCATTTTTTCCATGCGAGGCCATCCTTATACTTTTTTATTGTCGATTCGATGGACACGCCCGGCCGCAACCTATCCAGCCATCGGGCGAGTGTCGCGTTAGCATAGCCGCGTTCACGATAGCGACGATGAAAAAAGCGCAGGTAGGAGAAGGGCATATGAAGTACGGCACATTTTTATCTGCCAACTGCTCGCCCCGAACAGAAAAATGCCGACGATCCACGATCGTCGGCCGGTGAAAAGCACCTTTACTCAGAAACACTCTTCGATGTCGGAGAGATAGCCTCTTTCATCTGTGGTCATTATCTGCCTAATATGAGGAAAGAAAAATGGATGACTTTTAACTAAGAGATCCTCATTTATGTCGACACCCCGGCTGCAACACCAATTCATCCGCCTGTGGCAACACTGTCAGGGGCAAAGTTGTCACACCACCCTGGCACAGTTGGCCGAAGCGCTCAGTTGCTCGCGACGCCACGTGCGTACCTTGCTCAATACCATGCAACAACAGGGTTGGTTACGCTGGCAAGCCGCCAGTGGCCGGGGTAAGCACTCCCACCTCAGTTTCCAGCGCAGCGCTCTAGAGATGCAGCAACTGCGCGCCGAGGAACTGATGGAGCAAGATCATTTCGAGCAGTTGGTACAGCTGGTCGGCGATCGCGACAGCGCGCGCCAGATGCTGTTGGCTCAACTGGGACGCAGCTTCCGCCAGGGACGCCATATTCTACGCATCCTCTATTATCGTCCCCTCCTCGGCCTGCTGCCCGCCTCGCCGCTACGCCGTTCGGAGACTCACCTGGCGCGTCAGATCTTCAGTGGTCTGACGCATATAAATGAGGAAAACGGGGAACTCGAGCCCGATCTCGCCCATCACTGGCAGGCGCTCACCCCCCGCCACTGGCGCTTCTACCTGCGCCCGGCGATTCATTTCCACCACGGACGGGAGCTCACCATGGCGGATGTCATCGCCTCGCTGGAGCGTCTGCGTCCACTGGCGCTGTTTCGTCACATCGCCCAGGTGATCTCACCCACGCCCCACGTGATCGACATCCATCTACACGAGGCCGATGCCTGGCTACCTTGGCTGGTCGGCAGCGTGCCGGCGATGATCCTGCCGCAGGAGTGGCAGCAGATGGCGGACTTCGCGCGTCTCCCGAGTGGCACCGGTCCCTATCAGGTGGTACGTAATACGCCATCCCAGTTGAAGATCCGCGCTTTCGATGCCTACTTCGGCTATCGGGCGTTGATCGATGAGGTCAACATCTGGGTGTTACCGGAGATCTCCGAGGCGCTGATACACGCCGGGGTACAACTCCAGGCCGAAGAAGGCGGCGGAGACGAGCTGGAGAGCCGGCTGGAGGAGGGGTGCTACTTTATGCTGTTCGACCAGCGCAGCGCACAACTGCGCGATCCCGCGATCCGCGCCTGGTTATGCCAGACGATAAGCCCCATCGCCTTGCTCAATAACGCCAGCCCGTTGCATCAGCGTTATTGGTCGCCTGCTTACGGCTTACTGCCGCGCTGGCATCACAATACCCAGCTTGGCCACACGCCTAAACCACCGCAACTGACCCATCTACGCATCACCGTCTACCGCGATCACTCCGAGTTTCACGCCATCTATCAGGCCCTACAACCGCTGCTCAACGCACAAGGGGTCACGCTGGAGATGCAAGAGATCGACTATACGCGTTGGCATCAAGGGGAAGCCAACAGCGATCTATGGCTGGGCAGCGCCAACTTTTATCTGCCGCTGGAGTTTTCCATCTTTGCCATGCTGTACGAGATGCCGCTGCTCGCCCACTGTACCGGGCAGGATCTGACCGAAGAGGCGCGCCGTTGGCGGGAACAGCGTCTCGCGATGGCCGAATGGAGCCAACAATTAATTCAACGCCATCTGCTCCACCCCCTATTCCATCACTGGCTCAAATTACACGGCCAGCACAGCATGCGCGGCGTACGCATGAATACCCTCGGCTGGTTTGACTTTAAATCCGCCTGGTTTGCCCCGCCAGAGCATCCCCCGTCGCCCACCCGTTAACAAACGACTTTCTAAACCCGCACCCGCTCTTTACAATAAGCGCCTGTCTCAACGGGGTGTCCGCCATCGCTGCGGGCTGAGAGCATACCCGTCGAACCTGATCCGGTTAATACCGGCGGAGGGATTTGAGAGAGCCTGCTGCTGCTCAAAGACCTTTGCCACCATCTGAGGGAGTGCAAAGTGTTACACAAAATCTGGCCACTTCTGGCCCTGTTAGTCGCACCACTACTGGCGCACGCCGCCGATAAACCTGTCCTCACGGTCTATACCTATGACTCATTCGCCGCCGATTGGGGGCCAGGGCCGAAGATCAAACACGCCTTCGAACAATCTTGCCAATGCGAGCTAAAACTGGTGCCCCTGGCCGATGGGGTCGCCATCCTCAATCGTCTGCGCATGGAAGGCAAGGCCAGCCCGGCCGATGTGGTTCTCGGCTTGGATAACAACCTATTGACTGCCGCGCAACAAAGCGGACTGTTTACCCCCAGCCAAGTCGATACCCAGGCGCTGACGGTACCAGGCGGTTGGCACGATACCACCTTTGTCCCTTACGACTACGGCTACTTCGCCTTCGTCTATGATCGCCAGAAAGTAAAGACCCCGCCCACCAGTTTGAAACAACTGGTCGAAGGGCCACAGAAGTGGCGCGTCATCTACCAGGACCCGCGTACCAGTACCCCAGGATTAGGCCTGCTACTCTGGATGCAAAAGGTGTATGGCGATCAGGCACCTAACGCCTGGCAAAAACTGGCCCAAAAGACCGTTACCGTCACCAAAGGCTGGAGCGAGGCCTACGGTTTGTTCCTGAAGGGAGAAGCCGATATGGTGCTGAGCTATACCACCTCACCGGCCTATCACATCATCGAAGAGCATACCGAGCGCTACGCCGCGGCTCCATTCGCTGAGGGGAATTATCTCCAGGTTGAAGTAGCCGGCATGCTGAAACACAGCGCGCAGCCGGCACTGGCGCGACAGTTCATGCAGTTTATCACCACCCCCGCCTTCCAACAGGCTATCCCGACCGGCAACTGGATGTATCCGGTTACGGCGGTACCGCTGCCGCCAGCCTTCGCGGCCCTAGCCAAACCGCAGACCGCGCTCAGCTTTACTCCCGATGAGGTCGCCCAACATCGCGCCGCTTGGATCCGCTCATGGCAAAACGCCCTGAGCCGCTGATCCCCACCTGGCTATGGCCGGGGATGGTGGCTGCCACGCTGTTGTTAGCGGTGGCGCTGTTCGCGTTCGGCGCCTTATGGCACAGTGCCCCGACCAGCCCCCCCCGTGCATGGTGGCAGGACGCTTATCTGTGGCATGTGGTGCGCTTCAGTTTCTGGCAAGCGACACTCTCGACGCTGCTGTCACTGCTGCCAGCCATTGCGCTCTCTCGAGCCCTGTTCCGCCGCCGTTTCCCTGGCCGTACCCTGTTGTTGCGCCTGTGCGCCATGACATTAGTGCTGCCAGTGTTAGTCGCGGTGTTCGGGTTACTGAGCGTCTATGGACGCCAAGGCTGGCTGGCTCGACTCTGCCACATGCTGGGACTCGACTACACGTTCAGTCCCTACGGACTCACGGGGATCCTGTTGGCGCACGTCTTTTTCAACTTACCGCTGGCGACCCGCCTGCTGCTTCAGGCGCAAGAGGCCATTCCCGTCGAGCAGCGCCAACTGGCAGCCCAACTCGGCATGTCCTCCTGGCAGATCCTACGTTGGGTCGAGTGGCCCTATCTACGCCGCCAACTGCCCCCTGCCGGGGCGCTGATCTTCATGCTCTGCTTCTCCAGTTTCGCCACGGTACTCGCTCTCGGCGGTGGTCCTCGGGCCACCACCATCGAGTTGGCCATCTACCAAGCGTTAAGCTATGACTACGATCCGGCGCGGGCCGCTCAGTTGGCGCTGTTGCAATTGGGCTGTTGTCTGGGGCTAGTCCTGTTGAGTCAGCGCTTATCCGGTGTCCTACCTGTCGGATACAGCCAACGCCTGGTCTGGCGTGATGGCCGCGACTCGGGCTGGCGAAAGCTCGGCGATGCGCTGACCATCGGCCTCGCCCTGCTGTTGCTGCTGCCGCCGCTACTGGCGGTGGTGGCGGATGGCGTAAACCAAGCATTCGCAAGCGTCCTGTACCAGCCCGCCCTGTGGCAAGCGCTATGGACGTCGCTTTATATCGCCTTGGGGACGGGAGTGTTGGCGCTCACCCTGACCATGATGTTGCTGTGGAGTAGCCGTGAGCTTACTCTGCGCGGACAGCGCTGGCGGGCACAGGGCATGGAGCTGTGCGGTATGCTGATTCTAGCGATGCCGGGGATCGTACTGGCCACCGGTTTCTTTCTGTTGCTCAACGCCAGCGTCGGTCTACCAGACTCCCCGGCCTTACTGGTGATGGTGACCAATGCGTTGATGGCTATTCCCTACGCCATGAAAGTGCTGGAGTATCCAATGCGCGATCTGGCCGAGCGCTACGATACGCTATGTCTGTCGCTGCGCATCGCCGGGCTCAACCGCCTGCGCTGGATCGAATTGCGCGCCCTACGCCGCCCGTTGGCACAGGCGCTGGCCTTCGCTTGCGTCCTATCGTTAGGCGATTTTGGTGTCATCGCGCTGTTCGGCAACGAGCAATTCCGCACCTTGCCCTTTTACCTTTATCAACAGCTCGGGGCTTACCGTAGCGCCGATGGAGCCGTTACCGCCCTAGTGCTGTTGTCGGTCTGTCTACTACTCTTTAGCCTGTTGGAGCGCTTGCCCGCGGGGAGAACATCGCCATGATTCACCTAGATGATCTGACCTACCACTATCAGCAGCAGACCTTGCGCTTTACGCTACACGCCGCCGCCGGTGAGCGTATCGCCATTCTTGGCCCTAGCGGGGCGGGGAAAAGCACCCTACTGAGCCTGATCGCCGGTTTCCTGACGCCGCGTGACGGTCGCCTCTTACTCGACGGTCACGACTGCCGCCTGATCCCCCCTGCACGCCGTCCGGTGTCGATGCTATTTCAAGATAATAACCTGTTCGCCCATCTAACCCTCGCCCAAAACTTGGGGCTAGGCTTGGACGCCGGTCTGCGTTTGAACGCCGAGCAGCGCCGCCAGTTGGCGGCGATCGCCGAGCAAGTCGGCATCGGCGCCTACTTGACGCGTCTGCCCGGGCAACTCTCTGGCGGACAACGCCAGCGCGCCGCGCTGGCTCGTTGCCTGCTACGACATCAGCCGATCCTGCTACTGGATGAGCCCTTCTCTGCACTCGACCCCGCCCTACGCGCGGAAATGTTGCTCCTACTCGACCAGGTATGTACGCAGCAGCATCTGACGCTGTTAATGGTCTCGCATAATCTGGACGACGCACAACGCATCGCTCCGCGCGCGCTGATCATCGATGACGGTCACATCGCCTACGACGGTAGTACCAGCGCGTTACTGGCCGGTCGCGTGCCCGCGGCACGTCTGCTGGGATGCGAGGCGCCGACGTGACACGACTGCTGTCCATGCCATTGGACAGCCCACGAGAGCCCCGGCAAAATTAACGTATCGCGGCGCCAACATCGCCGCTCTGGGAGTCTGCCGTGTGAACAGCGCACAACCTGGTTTTATCCTTACCCGTCATTGGCACGATACGCCACAGGGCGTCAGCATCACCCTATGGCTGGCGACGCCGGATGGGCCACGCCGCATTACACTAGCGCCGCAATCGGCGGTCGCCTTTCTGCCCGCGGCGCAACAGGCCAAAGCCGCGCCATTACTGCGCGACCATCCTCAGTGCACGCTCCGCCCGGTCGCGCTGCGCGACTTCCATCATCAAGCGGTGCTGGCGCTCTATTGCCACAGTTATCGCCAACTCCAACAACTCGAACGCCGCCTAGCAGAACAGGACATTCACCTATTGGAAGCCGATATTCGTCCCGCCGATCGCTATCTGATGGAGCGTTTCATCTGCGCTCCGCTATGGTTCACGCCGCCGGGGGATACGACGAACGGCGCGTCGCCCGTGCGAATCAAGCCACATCCCGACTATCGGCCAACGCTGCGCAGCGTATCGTTGGATATCGAGACCAGCCCGCAGGGCGAGCTCTATTCGATCGGCCTGCATGGTTGCGGCCAGCGTATCGTCTATATGCTAGGGCCACCTAACGGCGATGCGACGGCTCTTGATTTTACCCTAACCTACGTCGCCAGCCGCCCCGCCCTGATCGAGGCGCTCAACCGTTGGCTGGCCGAGCACGATCCCGACGCGATCATCGGCTGGAATCTGGTACAGTTCGATCTGCGCGTCCTGCAACGCCACGCCGAACGCTATGGCATTCCGCTCAATCTGGGCCGTGACGCCACACCGTTAACCTGGCGCGAACATGGCTTCAAGGCTGGGCATTTCTTCGCCTCAGCCCCCGGACGCCTGATCATCGACGGCATCGAAGCGCTGAAGAGCGCCTTCTGGCACTTCCCCTCCTACAGTCTCGATAGCGTGGCACAAACCCTATTGGGCGAGGGCAAGGCGCTGGATGACCCCTACCAGCGCTTGGCCGAGATCGAGCGGCGCTTCCGCCAAGATAAACCGGCACTGGCACACTACAACCTCAAGGATTGCGAGCTGGTAACGCGTATCTTCGCCCACACAGCCCTGCTTCCCTTTCTGTTGGAACGAGCCAGCGTCACGGGGCTACCGGCCGATCGTCACGGCGGCTCAGTCGCCGCCTTCTACCATCTCTATCTACCACGCATGCATCGACTGGGGTTCGTCGCGCCCTCAACGGGCGAGATCGCCCCTCAAGCCAGCCCCGGCGGCTTTGTCATGGCATCGCGGCCCGGGTTATATGACTCGGTGATCGTGTTGGATTACAAAAGCCTGTATCCGGCGATCATCCGCTCCTTCCTCATCGATCCTGTCGGCTTGATCGCCGGTCATCAGACAGCAGACGAGGCCCACAGCGTGCCCGGTTTCCTCGGCGCCCGCTTCTCCCGCAGCCAACACGCCTTGCCGGATATCGTACGCCGTCTCTGGCTCGGACGTGACGCGGCCAAGCGGCAGGGTAACGCACCGCTGGCTCAGGCGTTAAAGATCCTGATGAATGCCTTCTACGGAGTACTGGGAACCGAGGCCTGCCGTTTCTTCGACCCGCGTCTCGCCTCCTCGATTACCCTGCGCGGTCACGAGATCATGCGCCAAACACGACGCCTGATCGAAGAGCAAGGCTATGCGGTGATCTATGGCGACACCGACTCGACCTTCGTCTGGCTGGGACGGGCACACGACGAGGCTCAGGCCGAAACCATCGGTCGACGGCTGTGCGCCCAGGTCAACGCCTGGTGGCAGGCACATTTACAGCAGGAGTATGGGCTAGACAGCGCGCTAGAGTTGGAGTACGAGTGCCACTATCGCCGCTTTCTGATGCCCACCCTGCGCGGCGCCGATCTCGGCAGTAAGAAACGTTACGCCGGGCTATGCGGCGAGCGGTTGGTATTCAAGGGACTGGAGACGGTACGCAGCGACTGGACACCGTTAGCTCAGCAATTTCAGCAGGCGCTCTACCAGCGCATCTTCCTCGAACAGCCCTACCGCGACATCATCCGCACCTATAGCACCCGTCTGCTCGCAGGCGAACTGGATGAGCAACTAATCTACCGCAAACGTCTGCGTCGCCCGCTCGCCGACTACCAGCGTCATGTGCCGCCTCACGTTCGTGCCGCCCGACTGGCCGACGACTACAACCGTCGCCTCGGGCGGCCATTACAGTATCAGCAGGGCGGCTGGATCGGCTATGTCATCACCCGCAACGGGCCGCAACCATTAGAGTGCATCGACGCGCCCATCGATTATCAGCACTACTTGGAGCGCCAACTCCAGCCGGTGGCCGATGCTATCTTGCCCTTTCTCGGTACCGACTTCGCGACCGAGTTAACCGGTCAGTTGGGGCTGTTCTAACGCGACGGAATAATAAGAATCTTCCCACACAGGGGGTGACGAATGCGACGCCATCCATTACCATAACGCCCTTTCCCCACGACAACGCCGACTTCACTGCCGCCAGGCCGTGATGCGGTTGGTTTATACCTAAATTATGCAGGCACCCGCCGCACGACGGGAGTCTCGGAATCTATCCCAATCGGCCTGGGCGACCAATGCGTCCATTGAGATAGCCACCCGATCATTATGTAAACCAAGAACGAAAAGTTGAGTCGATAATCTATGCCTTTTACTTTAGGTCAACGCTGGATCAGCGATACGGAAAGCGAGCTGGGATTGGGTACTGTGGTCGCATTGGATGCGCGCATGGTCACGCTACTGTTCCCCGCGACCGGCGAAAACCGTCTGTATGCCCGCAATGACTCCCCCATCACCCGCGTGATGTTCAATCCGGGAGACACCATCACTACTCATGAAGGCTGGCAGCTGTGCATCGAAGAGGTACAGGAGCAAGACGGCCTGTTGACCTACATCGGCAAGCGTTGCGATAACGGTGACAGTCCCATTGCAGTGCGCGAAGTGTTACTTGATAGCCGCCTGACCTTCAGCAAACCGCAAGATCGTCTGTTCGCCGGGCAGATCGATCGTATGGATCGTTTTGCCTTGCGCTACCGGGCGCGGAAATACCAGAGCGAGCAATTCCGCCTGCCGACCAGTGGCTTGCGCGGCATGCGCGCCAGTCTGATCCCGCACCAGCTGCACATCGCTCGCGATGTCGGTCAACGTCATGCGCCGCGCGTCCTGCTGGCGGACGAGGTTGGCTTGGGGAAAACTATCGAAGCTGGCATGATTATCCATCAACAACTGCTTAATGGTCGTGCCGAACGGGTACTGATCGTGGTACCGGAAAGCCTGCAACATCAATGGTTGGTCGAGATGCTGCGCCGCTTTAACCTCCGCGTGGCGTTGTTCGATGACGAACGCTACGCCGAAGCCGCCCAAGACAGCAGCAATCCGTTCGAAACCGAACAGCTGGTGATCTGCTCCCTGGACTTCGTGCGCCGCAGCAAGCAACGACTAGAGCAACTGGCCGACGCCGGCTGGGACTTGCTGGTCGTCGACGAGGCGCATCATCTGGCCTGGAGCGAACAGGCCCCCAGCCGCGAATATCAGGTTATCGAACAGTTAGCCGAGCAGATCCCCGGGGTACTGCTGTTGACCGCTACCCCAGAGCAGTTAGGCCAAGAGAGCCACTTCGCCCGCCTACGTCTGCTGGATGCCAACCGTTTCCACGACTACGCTCAATTTGTCGATGAACAGCAACGCTACCGTCCTGTCGCGGATGCCGTTACGCTGCTGCTCAACGACGGCCACCTCCAGCCGGAGGCGCTGAACATGCTGAGCGAGATGGTGGCTGAGCAAGATATCGAACCGCTATTGAAGGCAGCTAACGCCGGCGGCACTGGCAGCCAGCAGGCGCGCAGCGAGCTGGTGCGCATGTTGATGGATCGCCACGGTACCAGCCGTGTGCTATTCCGTAACACCCGCCAGGGCGTCAAGGGATTCCCCCAGCGTACCCTGCACCAAATCACCCTGCCGCTACCGGCCCAGTACCAGACGGCGATCAAGGTTTCCGGCATCATGGGGAGCAAAAAGAGCCCAGAAGCCCAGGCCAACGACATGCTCTATCCTGAGCGGATCTACCAAGAATTTGAGGGCGAAAACGCCACCTGGTGGAACTTCGATCCGCGCGCCGAGTGGTTGCTCGACTTCCTGCTGGCCCAGCGTGACGAGAAGGTGTTGGTGATCTGTGCCCAGGCCGCCACAGCCGTCCACCTGGAGCAGTTGTTGCGTGAGCGCGAAGGCATTCGTGCCGCCGTCTTCCATGAGGGCATGTCATTGCTCGAGCGCGATCGCGCCGCTGCCTATTTCGCCTCCCAGGAAGAGGGCGCGCAGGTTCTGCTTTGCTCAGAGATCGGCTCTGAGGGGCGTAACTTCCAGTTCGCCAATCAACTGGTCATGTTCGACCTGCCGTTTAACCCGGATCTACTGGAGCAACGCATCGGTCGCCTAGACCGCATCGGCCAGGCGCGTGACATCCAAATCTATGTGCCTTGTCTGGAAAACACCGCCCAGTCGGTTTTAACACAGTGGTATCACCAGGGACTGGATGCCTTCGAGCACACCTGCCCCACCGGTCGTACCATCTACGACCGCTACTACGACACGCTGCTGGGCTACCTGGCTAAACCGGCTCAGTTGGATGGCTTCGACGACTTCCTCAAAACCTGCCGTGCCGAACACGACGCGCTGAAGGCACAGTTGGAACAGGGACGTGACCGCCTGTTGGAGATGCATTCCAACGGCGGCGAAGCGGCGCAAGCGTTGGCCGAAGCTATCGCGGCGCAGGACAACGACGTCAACCTGGTTAACTTTGCCCTCAACCTGTTCGACATCGTTGGTATCAATCAAGAAGACCGCAGCGACAATCTGATCGTCCTGACCCCCTCCGATCACATGCTGGTGCCTGACTTCCCCGGTCTACCGCAGGATGGATGCACCGTGACTTTCGACCGCGAACAGGCGCTGTCTCGCGAGGATGCCCAATTTCTCAGTTGGGAACACCCACTGATGCGCAACGGCCTGGATCTCATTCTCTCCGGCGATACCGGATCCAGCGCCGTCTCTCTGCTGAAAAATAAGGCGCTACCGGTCGGTACGCTGCTGCTGGAAGCGGTGTATGTGGTCGAGGCCCAGGCGCCGAAGCAGTTGCAACTGACCCGTTTCCTGCCACCGACCCCAGTGCGCATGCTGCTGGATGCCAAGGGCAATAACCTGGCTGCGCAGGTGGAGTTTGAAAGCTTCAACCGCCAGTTGAACGCCGTCAATCGCCATACCGCCAGCAAGCTGGTCAACGCGGTGCAACCTAACGTACATGCCATGTTGCAAGTGGGCGAGACACTGATCGGCGAACAGGCCCAACAGCTGATCGCCGAAGCCAAACGAGAGGCCGACGAGGCGCTGAGCGCCGAACTGACCCGCCTGGAGTCGTTGAAGGCGGTCAACCCCAACATCCGCGACGATGAGCTAGAAACGCTGGAGTTCACCCGGCGTAAGGTGTTGGAAACGTTGGATCAGGCTAGCTGGCGCCTGGACGCCTTGCGCCTCATCGTGGTGTCGCACCAGTAATGGGCCGGCCTACTGCTGTGGGCGGCATGTTGCTGCCCAGCGCTACACCAGCGCTTGAACGCTATGATCCACCGCGCGAGCCCTGGCTACACGTGCTGTACCAGGACGCGCATATCATCGTGCTAAACAAGCCCAGCGGGTTGTTGTCGGTACCCGGTCGCCTGCCCGCACACCAAGACAGCATCATGACGCGTATTCAGGCGCAATATCCCACCGCCGAATCGGTCCACCGTTTAGATATGGCCACCAGTGGTGTGCTGGTGGTGGCACTGACCAAGGAGGCCGAACGTGAACTCAAACGCCAATTCCGCGAACGCGAGCCGCAGAAACACTATGTCGCCCGCGTATGGGGACACCCGGCTCAGGATGAAGGTCTCATCGATCTGCCGCTGATCTGCGACTGGCCAAACCGCCCTAAGCAGAAGGTCTGCTTTGAACAGGGCAAACCGGCACAAACCGCGTATCGGGTACTGGCGCGTGACGGCGACGGAACCGCGCGTCTCCTGCTGACCCCGATCACGGGACGTTCGCACCAATTGCGCGTTCATCTGTTAGCTATCGGCCATCCGATCCTCGGTGATGGCTTCTATGCTCCGCCGCAGGCATTGGCGTTAGCGCCTCGCCTGCTGCTACATGCTCAAGAGCTGCGCATCGTCCATCCCGCCTTCGCCACCCCGATGCATTTCCGCTGCGAAGCGGACTTCTAGGCTGCACGACATGCTGCAAAAAAAATGGCCCGCTAAGGCGGGCCATCATCACACGCTCGCGGCAGCGCTAGCCCGCGCCACTATTTAAATCCTTTCTCTTTTTTGATCAGATCATAGGCGGCCTGGATCTCCTGCGCCTTCTGCTTAGCCAGCTCCATCATCTCCGGCGGCAATCCCTTCGCCACCAGCTTATCGGGATGGTGCTCGCTCATCAGCTTGCGGTAGGCTCGCTTAATCGTCGTGGCGTCGGCACTGGGCGCCACCCCCAATACCTTGCAAGCATCCTCCAGCGTAGGCCCCTGCGGCGGCGCGTAGAAGTCGCCTTGCTGCTGATAATACCCTTGTTGGCCGCCCGCTTGCTGGTAGCCGCCACCGAACTGACGTCCCCCCTCCATCATTCCCAGGAATTGGTCGAACTGGGCGCGTGAGAAACCCAACTCCTCGGCGATCACATACAAGACGGCCCGCTCGTTCGGATGCAGTTGACCGTCGGCGAAAGCCGCCTGCAACTGGATCTCCAAAAAGATGCGAATCAAGTCGATACGGCCGAAGCAGACGCTACGCAGCTCGCGCAGGCGTTCACGCAACGGGTAACCCGACGCCTTGCCCTCACGAAAGGCTTGCTGCGCCATCATACGGGCCTCACCATGCAGATTCAGGCGATCCATGAACATGGAGGCGACTTGGATATCTGCTTCCGTCACCCGTCCTTTCGACTTGGTCAGATGCCCCATAACCTGAAAGGTGGTACGGAAAAACAGCTCCTGGCGCTGTTGCTGGTTGGTGAAATAGCCACGCCGTTTGATCTCGCGCGACTTATCGAACATATGGCCGACCAGAAAACCCAGTACCACGCCCCAGAAACCGATCCCGGACATCAGGCCCAGCAGCACCCCTACTAATTTACCCCAATAGCGCATATCGTCCTCAATTCATCATGTCGTGGGACATAATTTGCTTTATCATACCTGTCATTTATTCGGACGCCTAATGGCAGCGGCATCGCTGTGCCCCAATTTAGCACTAGCGCCACGCTGGCGGGTAAGATAGTCTCTGACCGATTGCGGCAAGACGCCCCTGATGACGGAATTCCTGACACCGCGTATGAAAAAAAGTATACCCACGCTGATAGCCACCCTCGTCTGGTCAGCGCTCTACAGTCAGCAGGCGCTGGCTTCTCTCGCCGAGCAGTGCTTGGTCGGCGTACCCACGTATGACAAACCACTGGTTTCTGGCGATATCAACGAGTTGCCGGTGCATATCACCGCTGATAAGAGCGAGGCCAACTACCCGGATAACGCCCTGTTCCAGGGTAACGTCGACATTCAGCAGGGAAACAGTACCCTGACCGCCGATCGGGTACAGTTGGATCAGAAGGCCATCCGTGGACAACCCGACCCGCTGCGAACCATCACCGCGACCGGTAACGTCAACTACGCGGATAACCAGATCCGCCTACAGGGTCCAAGTGCCTGGTCTAACCTGAATAATAAAGATACCAACGTCTGGCGTGGCGATTACCAGTTCGTCGGGCGCCAAGGGCGCGGCGACGCCGATCTGATGAAGACGCGCGCCGCCAATCGTTACACCATTCTGGAAAACGGCACCTTTACCTCTTGCTTGCCAGGCGACAATAGCTGGAGCATCGCCGGCTCCGAAATCATTCAGGATCGCCAAGAGCAGGTTGCTGAAATCTGGAACGCTCGCTTTAAAGTGGGCCCGGTACCGATATTCTATAGTCCTTATCTCCAGTTCCCGACCGGCAGCAAACGCCGCTCCGGCTTCTTGATCCCCAACGTCAACTACTCCAACGGTGATGGGTTGGAGTTCTCTTTACCCTGGTACTGGAACATTGCCCCGCAGGCTGACGCCACCATCACTCCGCACTATATGCAAAAGCGCGGGCTACAGCTGCAAAACGAATTCCGCTACCTGAGCGAATTCGGCATGGGATTGATCGAGTTCGACTGGCTGGGTAACGATCGTCAGTTCCAGCAAGACCGTAAAGAACAGGGCATCACCGGTCAGGCCCTGGCGGATCTGCAAAACCGTGATCGCTGGCTGTTCTACTGGCGTCACAGCGGTGTGCTCAACCATTGGCGTTTCGGCGTCGACTACACCAAGGTCAGCGATCCTTACTACTTTACCGATCTCAACTCGGCCTATGGCTCCAGTACCAGCGGTTACGCCACCCAGAAATTCTCTCTGGGCTATGCGGAAACCAACTGGAACGCCACCCTATCGACCACCCAGTTCCAAGTGTTCGCCAATGCCGGGGACATTAACGCCTACCGTACCCAGCCCCAGTTGGATCTGAACTACTACAAAAACGATCTGGGACCGTTCGATTTCACCCTGTATGGCCAGGCGGTCAAGTTCACCAACGAAAACCCTGACATGCCGGAGGCGGATCGCTACCACGCCGAACCGACACTGTCGCTCCCGCTCGCTAACCGCTGGGCTAGCCTGAATACGGAAGTCAAACTGCTGGCGACCCACTACCAACAGGATATACCGAAACCCAAGAACTTCCCGCTGCTGAAGGACTCGATAAATCGGGTAATGCCAGAGTTTAAACTCGACGGCAAGATGGTTTTCGAGCGTGATGCCGCACTGTTCAGCGGCTATACCCAGACGCTGGAGCCTCGCGCCCAGTATCTGTATATTCCGTATCGCAACCAGAGCGATATCTACGCTTACGATTCTACGCTGCTGCAAACCGACTATACCGGCCTGTTCCGCGATCGTAGCTACAGTGGGCTGGATCGCATCGCCTCGGCCAATCAGGTCACCACCGGTCTGACCACTCGCTTGTATGACGATCAACAGAATGAACGCTTCAACGCCTCTATCGGTCAGATCTACTATTTCTCGCCAGCACGCACCGGCGATGAAACCACCAATATCGATCGCCATGAGAATACCGGCAGCCTGGTGTGGGCCGGCGACAGTTATCTCAAACTGACCGATAATTGGCGACTGCGGGGCGGGTTGCAGTACGATACCCGCCTAAACAGCGTGGCGCTGGGTAACGCGGTAATGGAGTACCGCAAAGATGCCGAAAGCGTGTTGCAGCTGAGCTATCGTTATGCCAGCCCAGAGTACATTACCTCCATGCTGCCGCGTTATGCCAACAACGCCATCTATAACCAAGGGATCAGCCAGGCCGGGATCATCGGTAGCCTGCCATTAGCGGAGCGTTGGGCGGCGGTTGCCGGTTACTATTATGACACCAAAGCGAAACAGTCCGCCGACGCCATCGCCGGGGTGCAGTACAACACCTGCTGCTGGTCGCTGGGCGTCACTTATGAACGGAAGATCAACAGCTGGGACAACACGACTCAGAGCAGTAAATACGATAATCGGTTCTCGCTCCGCTTTTCCCTACGTGGCATGAACCAGAACTACAGCCTGGGTGCGGAAGAGATGCTGCGTACCGGTATCCTCCCGTATCAACGCGCCTTCTAACATTTGGCGCCGCGCGTGGTCTAACGGTAGAAAAATGCAGATAATACCGTTAGCCATGCAGGGCTGGCAGTAAGGTAAACTTGAAACCCGCCAGAGGCGGATTACTACTATAGGATAGTTATGAAGAACTGGAGAACGCTGATCCTCGGCGTGGTGCTGTGCGCTAATACCGCCTTTGCGGCCCCCCAAGTCGTCGATAAAGTCGTGGCTATCGTAGACAACGGTGTGGTCCTGGAAAGCGACGTCGATGGCATGATGAAATCGGTGAAACTCAACGCACAGCAGGCCGGCCAACAGTTACCGGACGATGCGACGTTGCGTCATCAGATCCTCGAACGCCTGATCATGGACAACATTCAGCTACAGATGGCCAAACGTATGGGGTTGGAAGTCTCCGACAGCGAGCTGGACAACGCCATCAACGGCATCGCCGCGCAGAACCATCTGACGCCGCAACAGCTGCGTAGCCGCCTGGCCGCCGATGGGCTCGACTATAAGTCTTACCGCGCCCAGATCCGCAAAGAGATGCTGATCAGCGAAGTGCGCAACAACGAAGTGCGCCGCCGCGTCACCATCTTACCGCAAGAAGTTGACGCCCTGGCCAAGCAAATCAGCAACCAGAATAGCGGTGAGACCGCCGTCAATCTGAGCCATATTCTGATCCCGCTGCCGGAGAACCCGACGCAGCAACAAGTCAGCGAAGCACAGCAACAAGCCGAATCGCTGGTACAGCAACTACACCACGGTGCCGACTTCGCCAAGCTGGCGGCTACCTACTCCGCCGATCCCCAGGCGCTGAAAGGCGGTGAGATGGGCTGGGGTCGTCTGCAAGAGTTGCCGACCCTGTTTGCCGAAGCCCTGCAAAACGCCAAGAAAGGCGACATCATCGGGCCGATCCGCTCTGGTGTCGGCTTCCATATCCTGCGCGTCAACGATCTGCGTGGCGATCAAGCTAACGTCTCCGTTACCGAGGTACATGCCCGCCACATCCTGCTACGCACCTCGCCGGTGATGAGCGATGCGCAGGCACATGCCAAGTTAGCGGCGCTGGCGGCCCAGATCAAGTCGGGCCAAATCACCTTCGAACAGGCCGCCAAACAGTATTCCGAAGATCCTGGTAGCGCCCAGAAAGGCGGGGATCTCGGCTGGGCGGTACCGTCGATGTATGACCCCGCCTTCCGTGACGCTCTGATGAAACTGAATAAGGGTGAGATCAGCCAACCGGTGCACTCCAACTTCGGCTGGCATCTGATCCAACTGCTAGGAACGCGTCAAGTCGACCGGACCGACGAGGCACAGAAAGAACGAGCCTATCGCATCCTATTCAACCGGAAGTTCGCCGAAGAGGCACAGAGCTGGCTGCAAGAGCAACGCGCCGCCGCCTATGTGAAGATCCTCGGCAATAACGCCAACGGAGCACAGTAATCTCATGACACCGACGCGTCGCATCGTCATCACCCCCGGCGAGCCCGCCGGGGTCGGCCCGGATCTGCTCGTCCTGCTGGCGCAGCACGCCTGGCCGGTCGAATTGGTGGTCTGCGCCGATCCGGTGTTATTGCTGGCTCGGGCGCGTCTACTCGGCGTGCCCTTAACCCTGCGTGACTATGAGCCGAATCACCCCGCGCAAGCGCAGCAACCCGGTACCCTGACGGTTCTGCCTGTGCCGCTGGACGGCGATGTCGTCCCTGGCATACTCAATGTCGTCAACGGCCACTATGTCGTCGCCACATTGGCGCGTGCCTGTGATGGTTGTCTGAACGGTGAGTTCGCCGCCCTGGTCACCGGGCCGGTGCATAAAGGGATCATCAACGATGCCGGCGTGCCGTTTACGGGCCATACCGAGTTTTTTGCCGAGCGCAGCGGTTGCGCGCGAGTCGTGATGATGCTGGCTAGCGAACGCCTGCGGGTGGCGTTGGCCACCACCCATCTGCCATTGCAGGCCGTGCCCGCCGCCATCACCCCGCAGACACTGAGCGAAGTGATCACCATTCTGGATAGTGATCTACGCAATAAATTCGGTATTCACCAGCCGCGCATCTACGTGTGTGGGCTCAATCCCCACGCCGGCGAAGGCGGGCATATGGGGCGCGAAGAGCTGGAGGTGATCATCCCGACTCTTGAGCACCTACGCGCCCGTGGCCTGGATCTCGTCGGGCCACTTCCCGCTGACACACTGTTTCAACCCAAGTACCTGGATCAGGCCGACGCCGTATTGGCGATGTATCACGATCAAGGCTTGCCGGTGCTCAAGTTCCAAGGCTTCGGCCACGCCGTCAACATCACGCTGGGCTTGCCATTTATCCGTACTTCGGTAGATCACGGCACCGCGCTGGATCTCGCCGCCAGCGGCCAGGCACAACCCGGCAGTTTTATTACCGCATTAAATCTTGCCATAGAGATGACCAACCACAGCAATGAATAGTCGAGTTCACCAGGGGCATTTGGCCCGCAAGCGTTTTGGACAGAACTTCCTGACCGATCAGTTCGTGATCGACAGCATCGTGTCCGCCATCAATCCACAGCCAGGTCAGGCGGTGGTCGAAATCGGCCCAGGACTCGGTGCCCTGACCGAGCCCGTTGCCGATCGGATGGATAAGATGACCGTCATCGAGCTGGATCGCGATCTGGCCGAACGCCTGTCGACCCATCCGTTTATCAGCCGCAAGCTGACCATTCGCCAGCAAGACGCCATGAGCGTCGACTTCGGTGAGATGGCACGTGAAGCCGGCCAGCCTCTGCGTGTCTTCGGCAACCTGCCGTATAACATCTCCACGCCGCTGATGTTCCATCTATTCAGCTACGCCGCCGCCATCGGCGATATGCATTTTATGCTGCAAAAAGAGGTCGTTAACCGTTTAGTTGCCGGGCCAGATAGCAAAACCTATGGCCGACTGAGCGTGATGGCGCAATACTATTGCCAGGTGATCCCGGTATTGGAGGTGCCGCCCTCAGCCTTCCGTCCCGCACCGAAAGTGGATTCCGCCGTGGTTCGTCTGATCCCGCACCGCGAACTGCCCCATCCGGTTAGCGATGTACGGGTGTTGAGCCGTATCACCACCGAGGCCTTTAACCAGCGGCGTAAGACCATCCGCAATAGCCTGGGCCATCTGTTTAGCGCCGAACAACTCAGCGCGCTGGGAATCGATCCCGCACGCAGAGCAGAGACGCTATCCGTGGCAGAGTATTGCCGGCTGGCTAACTGGCTGTGTGAGCATCCTCCGGTCCAGTAACCGTGCAAACAGGAGCCTTACGTTATGATCGACACCCCGCGTATTACCGTCCAGGTACAGAGTGTCTATGCCGCATCGCAGTCTCTGCCGGAAGAGGCGCGCTTCGTCTTCGCCTACACGGTGACGCTGCGTAACCTAGGGCGTTTTAACGTACAGCTCCTGCGCCGTTATTGGTTGATAACCAATGGTAACGGTCGCCAAACTGAAGTCCAGGGCGAAGGAGTCATCGGCGAACAGCCGCTGATCCTGCCCAGTGGCGAGTTTCAGTACACCAGCGGCGCTATCATCGAAACCCCCTGCGGAACCATGGAGGGGCATTACGAAATGGTCGACCATCACGGGCAGATCTTCCGTATCGCCATCCCGGTATTCCGTCTAGCCATCCCGAGTCTGATTAACTAATTTATGTCGACACTGCTTATTGGCGACGTTCATGGCTGCTACCAGGAACTGCGCGACCTGCTGTCTCTGGCGGACTTCGATCCCACCCGTGATACCTTGTGGCTGACCGGCGATTTGGTGGCCCGCGGCCCCGACTCACTGGCGGTGCTGCGCTATGTCAAATCCCTCGGCGACAGTGTACGCCTGGTGCTAGGCAATCACGATCTGCATCTGCTGGCGGTTTACGCGGGCATCAGTCGCAACAAACCCAAGGATAAGCTGAGCCCGCTGCTAGCCGCCGACGACGCCGACAGCCTGATCAACTGGCTACGTCGCCAGCCGGTGTTGCAGGTCGATGAGTCATTACGCTTAGTGATGGCGCACGCGGGTATCAGCCCGCAATGGGATCTGGCCTGCGCCCAACGCTGCGCGCGCGAGGTGGAAGCAGTGCTGGCCAGCGACAGCTATCCCTATTTCCTGAACGCCATGTACGGCGACATGCCGAATAATTGGAGCGAATCTCTCAGCGGACTGGCTCGCCTCCGTTTCAGTACCAACGCCTTCACCCGCATGCGTTACTGCTTCCCGGGCGGCGAACTGGACATGATCTGTAAGGATGCGCCAGGCGAAGCGCCAGCACCGTTGCGTCCCTGGTTCGATCTCGACAGTCCGGTGTTGGCGGCAGGTTACCGTATCGCCTTCGGCCACTGGGCATCATTGGAAGGCCGGGGTACCCCCGCACAGGTCTACGCCCTAGATACGGGTTGCTGTTGGGGGGGAACGCTGACCGCGCTGCGTTGGGAGGATGGGCGTTATTTCCATGTGCCCTCACAGCGTGCTGCACGTCATGACAAGAGAGCTTAAGCGCAACTCGCGCCCCATCTCTCGCGGGGGCGCGTCAACACAGGGCAATTATCTCTCGATTAACGCCGTTCGAGGATCTCGAAGCAATAGGGATGCGTGTTATCGCCATCCGCATCGTGAAACTCGCTAAAGCGAGTCTGCCACTCCTCCGAGGCATAATCGGGGAAGTAAGTATCCCCGGCGACATCGGCATCCACATGGGTCAGATAGAGGCGAGACGCCAGCGGCAAGAATTGCTGGTAAAGGGTACCGCCACCGATGATCATCACCTCGTCCGCCCCCGCCGCCGCCGCCAAAGCGGCCTGTGGCGTACTCACCCACGTCACCCGCGCATCCTGGCCTGGCCAATGGCTCAACACGATATTATGTCGCCCCGGCAGCGGGCGACCGATAGACTCGTAGGTCTTACGTCCCATTACCACCGGTTTTGCCAGCGTATTACGCTTAAACCAGGCGAGATCGGCGGGTAAATGCCATGGCATCGCGTTCTCCATGCCGATCACGCGATCCGCGCTCAGCGCGGCGATCAGGCTGATAATCATGCTTGTCTGTCCTGTCTGGGAGAAAAAGTGCGCACACTATACGGAAAGGGCATAGCAGCGTCGATAGCCCAGGTGAGGGATTTTTCCCCTACCCCGCTAAAATCTTGCCAGGGTGCATCGCGCCGTTTACACCCCGGGGCGCTTACGATATAGCCATATTCCCGGTAGTGACAGACCCACAGAGAGCGCGCCAACGATAAACGACGCCTTAAGGAAGTTGGTCACCACATTGGCGAACAACGGTTCACTGTAGCCGGTATGAGAGATCTCCACCACTGCGATCATCGCCCGGTAGGCATAGATCCCGGGGAACATCGGGATCACCGCCGCCACGGTAAAGACTTTTGGGTGCGCCAGCAACCAGCGCGACCACTGAATGCCGATGATACCGATCAGGATCGCCGCCAACAATGAGGCCCACTCGATGTTCATCCCTAGGGTCATCATGAACCAACGCGCACCATGACCGATGGCTCCTAAGAGCGCGCAGTAACCCAGTGCCCGCGTCGGCACGTTGAACACCATGGCGAAGCCAAGTGCCGGCACCGCCGCCAATAGCATATCCTGTAGCAGTTGCAACAACAGCGTCATCATGCCCACCCTTGTAGTCCCCACAGCGACAACGCCATCACCACCCCCAGACAGGTCGCGAGCGTCAGTAAGGTCGCCATCGCCCAACGCGCCAGGCCGGTATTGACGTGCCCCTTAAACATATCCGCCACGGCATTGATCAGGGGAAAACCCGGCACCAGCAACAGGGTACTGGCCGCCATCGCAATCACCGATGTCTGTGAAAAGGCGGAGAGTTGCAGCAGTCCGCCAGAGACTGAAGTAGCGATAAAGGCGGTGAAGCAAAAATTAATCAGGGGATTTAATTGGCGATGCGTCATCACCTGGCGGAAGTACATTGCCACCGCACTGGCAAAAAACGCGACCAGTGAACCGTCCCATCCGCCTCCGTTGAGCTTACAGAAACAGGCACAGGATAGTCCTACCATCAGTACCACCAACGCTCGCGGATAGCGCAGCGGACGAATATGCTCGAAGCGTTTACGCACATCGCGAATATCTAACAGTTGGTGCTCTACCATGATCACAATATGCTGCACCTCCGTCACCACATGCATGTTAATGCCGCGATCGATATTCTTACGCGTTGACGTCAGGCAACGTCCCTCCTTTATGGTGGTGAGCACCACCGCGTTGGCCGAAATAGAGCTCTCGACACTATCCACGCCCAGCGCCAACCCCAGGCGGGTAGAAAGCTGCTCGACTAACATGCTTTCCGCGCCATGTTGTAGTAAAAAAAGGGCACAGTAAATACACAAACGGGTCACTTCCCGCTGGTGATCATACTCCACAATCGACTCCTGTCCGGGCCGCCTTATCATCGCTCCGTATCCGTTGTGATCGTGGACACGGGGTTACCATGGCTCGACCCTCACCTCGCCATGGCGATTTATTGTGCCACAATGGCACAGGTGGCGTAACCTATTGCGCCCATCCCTCGCAACGAATCGATGCGCGAATGAAAAAGGCCCAGCAATGCCGGGCCTCGTAAAGCTGCGTTGACGTTACTGTAGACGCGCGTGCATCTCCTGTAGCGAAACCACCTGTTCGGTCGGGTCGGCATTAAGCGCCATCGCCGTGGCGAAACCGCCATTCAACGTGGTGTCATAGTGCACCTTATACTGTAGTGCGCTGCGACGGATCAGCTTAGAGTCCTCGATCGCCTGACGTCCGGCGGTGGTATTCACGATGTAAGTATACTCGCCATTCTTAATGCGATCCTGAATGTGCGGGCGCCCCTCGTGAACCTTATTGACCAGACGCGGGTTGATCCCGGCCTCTCCCAATACCACGGCGGTACCATGGGTCGCATCCAGCTCGAAGCCCTGCTTGAGCAGCTTGGCCGCCAGATCCACCACCCGGTGCTTGTCCCCTTCGCGTACCGACAGCAGGGCACGGCCCGGCTTTTTCACCTGGGATTGGCTGCCGAGCATCGCCTTGGCGAAAGCCTCGGCAAAGGTTCGGCCAACCCCCATCACCTCGCCGGTAGAGCGCATCTCCGGCCCGAGGATCGGGTCGACGCCGGGGAACTTGTTGAACGGCAGCACCACCTCCTTGACCGAATAGTACGGCGGGATCACTTCTTCGGTGACGCCTTGTTGCGCCAGTGTCTGGCCTACCATCACTCGGGCCGCCACCTTGGCCAGCGGGACACCGGTCGCCTTGGAGACGAACGGGACAGTGCGAGCGGCGCGCGGGTTCACCTCGATCAGGTACACTTCGTTATCCTTAACGGCGAACTGTACGTTCATCAGACCGCGCACACACAGCTCCATCGCCAGTTTCTCCGCCTGGCGGCGTAACTCATCTTGAATCTCCGCGCTCAGGGTATAGGCTGGCAGCGAGCAGGCGGAGTCACCGGAGTGCACCCCCGCCTGTTCGATGTGCTCCATGATACCGCCGATCAACACCTGCTCACCGTCGCAGATGGCATCGACATCCACCTCAACGGCATCATCCAGGAAATGATCCAGCAGCACCGGCGCATCGTTGGAAACGCTGACTGCGGTCTGGAAGTAACGGCGCAGATCGCTCTCATCGTAAACGATTTCCATCGCCCGTCCGCCGAGGACATAGGAGGGGCGCACCACCAACGGATAACCGATCTGGGCCCCCTTCTCCACCGCCTGCTCGATAGCGGTCACCGTAGCATTGGCCGGTTGCTTCAGCCCCAAACGATTGACGGCCTGTTGAAAGCGCTCGCGGTCTTCGGCTCGGTCGATGGCATCCGGGCTGGTGCCGATAACCGGCACCCCGGCCGCCTCCAGCGCCCGCGCCAGTTTCAGCGGCGTCTGTCCGCCATACTGCACGATCACCCCTTGCGGCTGTTCGACGGCGACGATCTCCAGCACGTCCTCCAGCGTTACCGGCTCAAAGTAGAGACGGTCGGAGGTATCGTAGTCCGTGGAGACGGTCTCTGGGTTACAGTTGACCATGATGGTCTCGTAACCATCTTCGCGCAGGGCCAGCGCCGCATGCACACAGCAGTAGTCGAACTCGATCCCCTGACCAATACGATTCGGCCCACCGCCCAACACCATGATCTTCGGCCGATCGTGGTGCGGATTGGCTTCACACTCCTCCTCATAGGTGGAGTACATATAGGCAGTATCGGTGGCAAACTCGGCGGCGCAGGTATCGACGCGCTTATACACCGGATGCAGCCCCAGCTTATGACGCAGCTTGCGAATTTCACTCTCCGCCACGCCGGCCAGACGAGCCAAACGTGCATCGGCGAACCCCTTGCGCTTCAGTTGGCGCAGGAAAGGCGCGTTCAGGCCGTTGATACCGACCTCGGCGACCCGCTCTTCCAGGCGTACCAGTTCCTCGATCTGCACCAAGAACCAGCGATCAATGTTAGTGAGGTTAAACACCCCATCCACTGACAGACCTGCGCGGAAGGCATCGGCGATATACCAGATACGCTCGGCACCGGCATCCTTCAGCTCGCGGCGGATCTTGGTCAGCGCCTGCGGATCGTCCAGATTAACCTTGGGATCGAAGCCACTCGCGCCCACCTCCAAGCCACGCAGCGCCTTTTGAAGCGACTCCTGCTGGGTACGACCGATGGCCATCACCTCCCCCACCGATTTCATCTGCGTGGTCAGACGATCGTTGGCGCCGGCGAACTTCTCGAAGTTAAAACGCGGGATCTTGGTAACCACGTAGTCGATAGAGGGCTCGAAAGAGGCCGGGGTGCGGCCACCGGTGATATCATTCATCAGCTCATCTAAGGTGTACCCCACCGCCAGTTTGGCGGCGACCTTGGCGATGGGAAAACCGGTCGCCTTGGAGGCCAGCGCGGAGGAGCGCGATACGCGCGGGTTCATTTCGATGACGATCAACCGCCCATTTTTCGGATTGACCGCGAACTGCACGTTGGAGCCACCGGTTTCGACACCGATCTCACGCAGTACCGCCATCGAGGCGTTACGCATGATTTGATACTCTTTATCCGTCAGGGTCTGTGCCGGGGCGACGGTGATCGAATCCCCAGTGTGGATCCCCATCGGGTCGAGGTTTTCGATGGAGCAGATGATGATGCAATTGTCGTTCTTATCGCGCACCACCTCCATCTCATACTCTTTCCATCCGATCAACGACTCGTCGATCAGCAACTCGTTGGTCGGTGATAGATCCAGACCGCGCTCACAGATCTCTTCAAACTCTTCGCGGTTATAAGCAATGCCGCCGCCTGTACCGCCCATGGTGAACGAGGGCCGAATGATACAGGGGAAACCCACCTGCTCAGCCACCGCCAAAGCCTCTTCCATACTATGGGCGATGCCGGAGCGCGCGGTATCCAAACCAATTTTTTTCATCGCCTGATCGAAGCGTCGGCGATCCTCGGCCTTATCGATGGCATCGGCGGTCGCGCCGATCATGGTGACGCCAAACTCGGCCAACACCCCTTGGCGCTCCAGCTCCAACGCACAGTTCAACGCCGTCTGCCCCCCCATGGTGGGTAGCACCGCGTCCGGACGCTCTTTCTCGATAATCTTACGCACCACCTCCCAATGGATCGGCTCTATGTAGGTGGCGTCGGCCATCTCCGGATCGGTCATGATGGTAGCCGGATTTGAGTTGACCAGGATGACACGATAGCCCTCTTCACGCAGCGCCTTGCAGGCCTGTGCGCCGGAGTAATCGAATTCACACGCCTGGCCGATGACGATCGGGCCGGCGCCCAGGATCAGGATGCTTTTAATATCAGTACGTTTTGGCATGGTTGTTCAGGCTCCCTGATTACTTAGCGCTACGGCGGTAGTTTTCAATCAATGCGATAAAGTGGTCGAACAGCGGCGCGGCATCATGCGGTCCGGGGCTAGCCTCTGGATGGCCCTGGAAGCTGAAGGCCGGACGGTCGGTACGATGGATACCTTGTAGCGAGCCATCGAACAGCGACTTATGGGTCGCACGCAGTGTCGCCGGTAGCGTCGCTTCATCGACGGCGAAGCCGTGGTTTTGCGCCGTGATCATCACTCGGTCATGATCCAGATCCTTCACCGGATGGTTACCGCCGTGGTGGCCGAACTTCATCTTCACCGTCTGAGCGCCACTGGCCAACGCCAACAGCTGATGCCCCAGACAGATACCGAACAGCGGGATCTCACCACGCAGGAAAGTAGCGATAGCCTCAATGGCATAGGTACACGGCGCCGGGTCGCCAGGGCCGTTGGAGAGGAAAATGCCATCCGGGTTAAGCGCCAGCACCGCTTGTGCTGGCGTCTGTGCCGGAACAACCGTCAAACGGCAGCCGCGATCCACCAGCATACGTAGGATGTTGCGCTTGACGCCAAAGTCATAGGCCACCACATGGTAGGGCAGCGCCGCGGCGTCGCGCAGTGCCAGCAGGCCTTCGTTCAAGGTCCAACTGCCCTGACACCACGCATAGGGCTGCGGCGTGGTAACCTCTTTGGCTAAATCCATCCCCTTCAGACCAGGGAAGGCTTGCGCTTGCATCAGCGCCAACGCGGCATCCGGCTCACACCCGGGTTCGGCCGTGATGATACAACCATTCTGCGCCCCTTTCTCGCGCAGCAGGCGGGTCAGCTTACGCGTATCAATATCGGCGATGGCGACCACCTGATGACGACGCAAGTAGTCGGAGAGGCTCTCCTGACTACGGAAATTACTGGCTATCAGCGGCAGGTCACGCACGATCAGCCCCTGGGCATGTACGGCAGAGGATTCCTCATCGGCGGCGTTAGTGCCGACATTGCCAATATGGGGATAAGTAAGGGTAACGATCTGACGGGAATAGGAGGGGTCGGTGAGGATTTCTTGGTAACCGGTCATCGAGGTATTGAAGACCACTTCCCCCACAGCCGATCCATCCGCTCCGATCGACCTGCCGTGAAACTGGGTTCCGTCTTCCAGAACCAAAAGCGCTGACTTAATCAAAACACCCTCCAAAGTAATATCCAATCACAATGACTGCATATTAATTCAGACATCGTCATCTGAATCAATGGGCAACGTGCTCATTGCGGCGAATTTCTGACAAATTGCGCGCATTCTAATGACGCACCCGGGCATTGTCCAGATGAAAGACGAGTTTTTTATGTTTTTTTACGATGTTGGATGTGTTTTTTAAGCGAAGCGCTCAAAAACACATTTATTAGGAAAGTAGAAAACGGTTGCCAAAGACACATATTAAAGGCAATGACGCTATAATGCGTTTTTTCACTGAAAAAATCAAGGCACACACGGTTTGGCGGGGGATAAAAAACAGAAGAGTGAAACAATTAGCGACATTATCGATAAAAAGAAAAATAAGGCGCATGAAAACAAAAAGGTGATAAAAAATCATTATTTTCATCACCTTAATAAAATAAACCACGCAATAAATTATGCCTTAATCGGGCATTTACAAGGTATCTAACGCCAAAACATCACACATATCATATAAACCGGCAGGTTGCTGTACTACCCACTGGGCCGCACGCAACGCACCGTTGGCAAAGGTCATCCGGCTAGAGGCTTTATGCGTGATCTCTAAGCGTTCACCGATATCGGCAAAGATCGCCGTATGCTCGCCGACGATATCGCCAGCCCGCACGGTGGCAAAACCGATGCTACCGGGAATACGCTCCCCAGTCTGCCCCTGGCGACTGTACACCGCGCAGCTGGCGAGACTATGACCCAAGGTGGCGGCGATGGTTTCCCCCATTGCCAATGCCGTCCCAGAAGGCGCATCGACCTTATGACGATGATGCGCTTCCACGATCTCGATATCGCAATAGTCGCCCATCACTTGGCTCGCCTTCGCCAACAAACGCAGCATCACATTGACACCGACGCTAAAATTGGCAGCGAAGACGATGGCACTCGTCTGTGCTGCCGCACTGATCATCGCTTTCTCAGCCCCACTAAAACCGGTGGTACCGATCACCATCGCCTTACCGTGCATCCGACAGAAATCCAAATGCGCCAGGGTCGCCTGTGGACGGGTAAAATCAATCAAAACATCAAACTGATCGACGACACGCGCCAAGGCGCTCTCCACCACCACGCCCAATGCACCGCAACCGGCTAACTCACCCGCGTCACAACCTAGCAGACTCGATCCCTCACGCTCTAAGGCGGCAGTTAACGTCACGCCAGGCATCGCCTGCGCCGCCGCGATCAGCTGACGGCCCATACGGCCGCCGGCTCCCGCCACGG
The DNA here is from genome assembly GCF_000474215.1 of Edwardsiella hoshinae NBRC 105699 = ATCC 33379. GTDB lineage: Bacteria > Pseudomonadota > Gammaproteobacteria > Enterobacterales > Enterobacteriaceae > Edwardsiella > Edwardsiella hoshinae. Next base: position 112,901 of record NZ_BAUC01000023.1, read on the forward strand.
CCACCCGAATCTGTTCTACCATCGTCAGTATCCCTCGTTGTTGTCTTACGCATCACGCCATTGACATGGTCACATGCCGGATCGCGCGGCGCTAACGCGCTCTTGCAGGTTAGCGACACTCTGCGCCGCGAGCCAGTGGAAATCGCCTATCATTAGAAAGTTCACTCGCCATTCCCCCCACGCCGCACCGGTAAGCAACAGCCAGAATCAATACGCATAATTATGCAAATCACACCCTATAACGAAGCATGATAATGCTATCACTTTGAGAGAAAAACTATCAAAAATACCCCCTTATCACTCTCAAAGTGATATACAGCCCGTTTTTTCCCGCCTTAGGGCATCATAATTTTCCGGGTATATCTCGATCTGACTCACAGTTATGAGGATATCTCCCCTATTATCAAGGAGTCTGGCGCATATCTTGCTGCTTTGAACCATCCCCCCAGGCTTATTTCCTCACAGGAGAACACTATGTCTTTAGGATCACCGCTACGGCGGGTTGATGCCGAAGCCAAGGTCACCGGACAGGCACGTTATACCGATGATATGATGATGCCCGGCATGCTCCACGCCTGTTATGTTCGCAGCCGCATCGCCCACGGCAAGGTTACTGCCATCGATACCCGCGAGGCCGCTGCGATGCCGGGTGTCGAGGCCATCTTCACCTGTTATGACGTCCCGCAGACGCCCTTTCCCACCGCCGGGCACGCCTGGTCTCTGGATCCCGCGAAACACGACGTCGCCGATCGTCATCTGCTTACCGACCATGTACGCCACTTCGGCGACGGTGTCGCTATCGTGGTGGCACGCGATCTGTTGAGCGCCGAGCGCGCCGCGGCACGGGTGCAGGTCAGCTATGAAGCGTTGCCGGTACTGACGCGGCCACAAGCCGCCTTAGCCGAGGGGGCGCCTGCGCTCCATCCTAACGGAAATCTGTTGCGTCACAGCGAGATCGACGCCGGCGAGCCGGATGCGCGTATCGCCGCCGCCGAGCGGCAATTCGCGGGGCATTACGAGACTCCGGTGGTGCAGCACTGCCATATGGAAGGCGTCACTTGCTATGCCTACATGGAGCAACCCGGCCATGTGGTCATCGTATCCAGTACCCAGATCCCCCAGATCGTGCGTCGTACCGTCGCTCAGGCCCTCAGCTTGCCCTGGTCACATGTTCGCGTGATCAAACCCTACATCGGTGGTGGCTTCGGTAATAAGCAGGATGTATTGGAGGAGCCGATGGCGGCCTTCCTGACGCTACGCCTTGGTGGTAAGCCGGTGAAAGTCAGCCTGAGCCGCGAAGAGTGCTTTGTCGCTACGCGCACTCGCCACGCCTTCAGTATCGATGCACGTTTAGGCATGCAGCGCGATGGGCAATTGCTGGGCTACCGGCTGAATGTCTTGTCCAATACCGGCGCCTATGCCTCGCATGGGCACTCCATCGCCGCCGCCGGGGCCAATAAGATCAGCTACCTCTACCCACGCAGTGCTTTCGGTTATTGCGCCGACACGGTATACACCAACCTTCCCGCCGCCGGGGCGATGCGGGGCTATGGCGCGCCACAGGTCGATTTCGCCCTGGAGTGCCTGATGGATGATGCTGCCGTCAGCCTGGGATTAGATCCGCTAGAGGTGCGTCTACGTAACGTCGCCCGCCAAGGCGATCGCAACCCCGTCAACGGTAAGACCATCTACAGCGCCGGTCTGAGCGAATGTCTTGAGAAAGGACGTACCCTGTTCGAATGGGATCAGCGCCGAGCCGCTTGCCTGGCCCAAGATGCGGATGCACGCCTGCGGCGCGGTATCGGTGTCGCCTGTTTCAGTTATGGCTCCAATACCTATCCGGTCGGTGTTGAGATCGCTGGCGCGCGCATGCTGCTCAATCAGGACGGTACGGTGAACTTGCAGATCGGCGCCACCGAAATCGGCCAAGGTTCCGACACAGTCTTCGCCCAGATGGCGGCGGAAACCCTGGGGATCCCGTTTACACAGATCCGGGTCATCTCGACACAAGACACCGATATCACCGCCTTCGATCCCGGGGCTTTCGCCTCACGGCAGAGTTATGTCGCGGCCCCCGCTATCCGCCAGGCAGCCGAGCAGCTACGTCAGAAGATCCTGGCGCACGCCGCGTTACTCAGTCACCAGCCCGAGTGGGGACTGACTCTGCGTGATGGCAATGTGGTCATGGCGATGCAACCAGAACAGGTGTTGATGAGTGTCGCCGACGTGTCGATGCAGGCCTACTATCACCAGGAGATCGGCGCACAGATCCTGGCGGAGGTCTCGCATAAGACCACCACCAACCCGCCAGCCTTCGGCTGCACTTTCGTCGATCTCAGTGTCGACATCGATCTGTGTCAGGTCACCATCAACCGTATCCTGAACCTGCATGACTCCGGGCGTATTCTCAACCCGCAACTGGCCGAGGGACAGGTTCATGGCGGCATGGGCATGGGGATCGGTTGGGCGTTATTCGAAGAGATGATCATCGACGAACACAGCGGCGTCGTCCGCAACCCCAATCTGCTCGATTACAAGTTCCCCACCTGCGTCGATCTGCCGGATCTGGAGTGTGCCTTCGTCGAGACCTACGAGCCGCAGTCGGCCTATGGTCATAAGGCGTTGGGTGAGCCCCCGATCATCTCGCCGGGACCGGCTATCCGTAACGCGATCCGCATGGCGACCGGCGTCGCGATCAACGCACTGCCGCTCACCCCGAAAACGCTGTATCGCGAGTTTGTGCAGGCCGGACTGATCAGGGAGTAATGCTTCATGTATGATATTCAACGCTATCTACGCGCCACCAGCGCGCGCCACGCCAGCGAACTGATGCTGGCCTACCCGGACAGCCGTCTGCTCGCTGGCGGCACCGATGTGCTGATCCAGTTGCATCATCACAACGCACACTATGCCCACATCGTCGATATCCACGGCTTAGCCGAGCTCTGCGGTATCCGCGAACTGGAAGATGGCACCCTGCGTATCGGTTCCGGCACCACCTTCAGCCAACTTATCGAACATCCGCTGATCCAGGCACGCCTGCCGATGTTGGCCGAAGCCGCCGCCACCATCGCCGGCCCACAGATCCGTAACGTCGCCACCTATGGCGGCAACATCTGTAACGGCGCCACCAGCGCCGACTCTGCGGCCCCCAGCGTGGCGCTCAAAGCTCAACTTGAGATCCTAACGCCCAACGGCGTCATCCTACGCCCAATCGATGGCTTCCATACCGGCCCGGGCAAAGTCGCCCTGACGCCAGGCGAGATCCTGTTGGCTTTCCACTTCCATCCCGCCGATCACCGCGACTGCGGCAGCGCCTACATCAAGTACGCCATGCGGGGAGCCATGGATATCGCCACTATCGGCTGCGCGGCGTTGTGCCGCATCGCGGACGGGCGCTTCAGCGAGCTACGCCTGGCCTATGGCGTCGCGGCGCCGACACCGATCCGCTGTCCGCAGGCAGAGTCTTGCGCCATCGACCAACCTCTGAGCCGCCAGACACTGGCGGCGGTGAGTGAGGCCGTGGCCCGCGATGTCTCGCCGCGCTCGTCCTGGCGCGCAGAAAAGGAATTCCGTTTACACCTGATCCGTACCTTAGCGCAGCGAGCCATCACCCTGGCCGTACAGCGTGCGGGAGGAGAGATTGCATGAATGTCAAAGAATGGGTTGAAATCAGTTGTCAGATCAACGGTAAACGCTATCAGTTCTGCGTCTCGCCGGCCATGTCCCTTCTGGAACTGCTGCGTGAGCATGGCCTGACCAGCGTCAAACAAGGCTGCTGTGTCGGCGAATGTGGTGCCTGTAGCGTCCTGATCGATGGCATAGCGACCGATAGCTGCCTCTATCTGGCGTTGTGGGCCGACGGCAAACAGATCGTCACCGCCGAGGGGCTGGGCAAGCCACAGGGGCTATCGCCGGTACAGCAAGCCTATGTCGATGCCGGCGCGGTTCAATGCGGTTTCTGCACCCCCGGCTTAGTGGTGGCAACCCATGCGCTATTGGCCAAGCCGCGTAGCCGCCCGCTGACCCATGAGGAGATCCGCCGCGGTCTATCCGGTAACCTATGCCGTTGCACCGGCTATCAGGCCATCGTACGTGCCGTCGATGCCTGCCAGCGGGCGACGGACGACTCTTCGTCTTAACCTTCTCCTCCCGCGCAGTCATCCGCCTGCGCGGGAGCGTTGCGATAGCTCCTCGACGTCCCCACAAAAGTCACACGATAAACTGGTGGTTCCCCGCACAGCGTCTATGCTCAAGACGCGAAGAGAACAAACCAAGCACTACCACACAATCCATGGGAGACCGTGTATGTTTGCAAAGAAAGCACTGGTATGCCTGCTGGTCGCCGGCGGGTTAAGCATGAGCGCACAAGCGATGACGCTCAGCAGTCCAACGGTGGAGAACGGTCAGTCGCTGCAAAAAGCCCAGATCTTTAACGCCTGGGGGTGCAGCGGAAAGAACATCTCACCGGCCTTAAGTTGGGGCGATATCCCCGCCGGAACCAAGAGTTTCGCTGTTACCATGTATGATCCCGACGCCCCTACGGGCAGTGGTTGGTGGCATTGGGTAATGGTCGATATTCCGGCCTCAACGCATAGCTTGGCACAGAATGTCGGCGAGAAGGGCAGTAAAGATCTCCCCAAGGGAGCCATCCAACTACGTAACGACTTTGGCTATGACGGCTTCGGTGGTGCCTGTCCACCGCCGGGCGCCAAACCGCATAATTACCAGATCACGGTGTATGCGCTAAATGTGGCGAAACTCGACATCCCACCTCACGCGTCTCCCGCCTATGCCGGTTACTTCATTCTGCAACACAAAATTGGCGAGGCGCGCCTGACCGCGCCGACCAATATGCGTTAAACCCACCGTCACGCTTCCGCTCTGACGGTAGATGAAGACAAAAAAACGGGGCGCCTCGGCGCCCCGTTCTCATTCTCACACGCCGGCATCCCGCTGTCGTTAGTCAACCTGCTGCGTTTCGATGCGTAGCTCACGCGGGACTTCGAATACGATGTTCTCCTCGCGTCCTTGCATCTCCTGCGCCAGCACGCCACCTAACGCTTGGAGACGCGCGACGACCTCGCGCACCAAGACTTCCGGGGCGGAAGCGCCAGCCGTCACACCGACACAGGCCACGCCGCTTAGCCAGCGCTCATCGATGTCCGCCGCACTGTCGATCAGGTAGGCCGATTTCCCCGCCCGACGGGCCAATTCAGCCAGACGATTAGAGTTGGAAGAGTTCTTCGATCCGACGACCAGTACCACATCCGCCTGTGCCGCCAACGAACGCACCGCCTCTTGGCGATTGGTCGTGGCGTAACAGATATCGTCCTTGCGCGGTCCGACGATCGCCGGGAAGCGCGCCCGTAGGGCATCGATCACGGCCGACGTATCATCAACCGACAATGTCGTCTGGGTCATAAAACAAAGATTACCTTCATCTTTGACCTGCAAACGCCAAACATCCTCCGGTGCCTCGACCAGATACATCCCCCCTTGAGGATTGCTGTACTGCCCCATGGTACCTTCGACCTCCGGGTGACCAGCATGACCGATCAGGATCGCCTCGGTGCCGCGCCGGCTAGCTCGCGCCACTTCCATGTGCACCTTCGTCACCAATGGACAGGTGGCGTCGAACAGCATAGTCAGGTTACGCGCCTTGGCTTCGGCGCGCACCGCCTGAGAGACGCCATGCGCGGAGAAGATCAAGATCGCCCCATCAGGCACTTCGCTGATCGCCTCAATAAACACCGCGCCGCGTTCACGCAGACTATTGACCACGAAACGGTTATGCACCACCTCATGCCGCACATAGATCGGCGCACCGTAAATCGCCAGCGCCCGCTCCACGATGCTAATCGCCCGATCCACGCCGGCACAAAAGCCGCGTGGATTAGCCAACAGGATGTTCATGCTTCACCTCTTGCTGGGGATCGCGCTCCAGCACCTCGATATCGAAGGTCACCGGCCGCCCCGCCAGCGGATGGTTGAAATCGACGGTCACCGACTCGCCGGTGACCTCGCGCACCAGACCCGGCATCTGAGCACCATCGGCGGCGCTAAACAGGATCACCATTCCGGCCTGTGGTTCGCCGCTGTCACGGAATTGCCCCAAAGGGAAGAACTGCACCAGATCATCGCTACGCTCGCCGAACGCATCGGTAGGCGCTAGCGTGAAGCAACGGCGATCACCGGCGACACAGGATGCTAACTCGGCCTCTAGCGCTGGCGACAAGCTGCCATCACCGAAGCGGAACAAGGCCGGCTGGCCACGTTCACGCGACGACTCCGCCAGGGAGCCATCCTCCAGCGTCAGCGTAAAGTGTACCAACAGTGCACGCGGGGCTTGCTGCATCACGACTTTTCCTTGTTGTGCGCTGGCAGAAAGCCTTCCAATACCACCAAGGCCGCCCCGATACAGATGGCGGTATCGGCCAAGTTAAAGGTAGCGAAGTGCCAATTACCGACATAGAAATCGATCATATCGACCACAAAACCGTGCCACAAACGATCGAACAGGTTACCCAAGGCCCCCCCGATGATCAGCGCATAGGCGATGTTGTTCAGACGCGCGCTCGCCGCGTTACGGTACATCATCACCAACAGCGCCAGACAAATGGCAATAGCAATAGCGGCAAAGAACCAGCGCTGCCAACCGCCGCTGTCCGCCAAGAAGCTAAATGCGGCACCGTAGTTACGTGCGTAGTGCAGGTTCAGTGACGGGAACAGTGGCAGGGTTTCCCCCAGCATAAAATGCTGGAGGATCAGCTGTTTACTGCCCAAATCCACAATCAGCACCGCGACAACCACCCACAGCCAACGCAGTCCGGTTGAAAGAAGAGGCCGCCGCATCATGCAAACTTACGCTCTTCGCCCTGGCCGGCCACATTGGTGACACAACGCGGACACAGCTGCGGATGCGCGGCATCCGCACCGATAGCATCGGAATAGTGCCAGCAACGCGGGCACTTACTGCCAGACGCCTTGCTCAAGCCCACTTTCAGCCCGGCCAATTCGCTGGCGACGGCATCCGCAGGAGCCTGCGCCAGCGGTTGTACGCGCGCCGCCGAGGTGATCAACACGAAACGCAGCTCATCGTGCAAGCTGTTCAACTGCTCTGCCAATGCCTCATCGGCATACAAGGTGATCGCCGCCTCCAGCGAGCCACCAACTTTCTTGTCGTTACGCGCCTGCTCGATAACCTTATTGACCTCGCCACGCACCTTCAGCAACGCCGCCCAGAAGGCGTCATTCATCGGCTCGCTGCTCTCCAGACTGAACAGCCCTTGATACCACTCCTCGGTAAACACAAACTGCGCACGTTCGCCCGGCAGATAGCCCCAGATCTCATCGGCAGTGAAGGAAAGGATCGGAGCCATCCAGCGTACCAACGCCTCGGCGATGTGGTACAACGCGGTCTGGCAACTGCGACGCGCCACCGAATCGGATTTGGCGGTGTACTGACGATCCTTGATGATATCCAGATAGAAAGATCCCATCTCGACAGAGCAGAACTGCATCAGACGCTGTACCACCTCATGGAAATCGTAATTTTCATAGGCTGCGATGATTTCGTCCTGCGCTTGCTTAGCACAACCGACCGCCCAGCGATCCAGAACCACCATCTCCTCCGGCTTCACCATGTCTTTGCGCGGATCGAAACCGTTCAGGTTGGCCAACAAGAAGCGCGCGGTGTTACGGATGCGACGATAGGCATCGGCAGAGCGCTTGAGGATCTCATCGGAAACGGCCATCTCGCCGGTGTAATCGGTCGACGCTACCCACAGGCGCAGAATATCACCGCCCAGCTTGTTCATTACCTGCTGGGGGCTGACCACGTTGCCGACCGACTTGGACATCTTGCGTCCCTGACCGTCGACGGTGAAACCATGCGTCAACACCTGGCGGTAAGGGGCCTTACCCTTCATCGCTACGGCGATCATCAGCGAGGACATAAACCAGCCGCGATGCTGGTCGGAACCCTCCAGGTACATATCTGGGCTATGGCCTGCAAACTCCGGGCGGGCATCCACCACCGAGTAGCTGGTCGAGCCAGAATCGAACCAGACGTCCAAGGTATCCGGTACCTTCTCGTACTGATCGGCCTCGTCACCCAACAAGTCACGAATATCCAGATCCCACCAAGCCTGAATGCCAGACTGCTCGACACGCTGAGCGACCGCCTCCATCAGCTCCGTGGTGCGCGGATGCAGCTCTTGCGTCTCTTTGTGGACCAGCATGGCCATCGGCACCCCCCAGGTGCGCTGACGTGAGATACACCAGTCTGGACGGTTGGCGACCATCGATTCGATGCGCGCCTTGCCCCAGGCCGGGATCCAGCCACTGAGGTTGTTCTGCTCCAGCCCCTGCTGTTCGATACGATCGATCTCGGCCAGCGACTGGCGACGCAACCCCTGACGATCCATGCTGATGAACCACTGCGGTGTGGCACGGAAGATAATCGGAGTTTTATGGCGCCAGCAGCATGGGTAGCTGTGAGTCAGCTTCTCGACATGCAGCAAGGCGCCGCTACGCTGTAGCATCGCCACCACCACATCGTTAGCTTTGAAGACAAACAGTCCATCCAACTCCGGATGCGTGCCCGGCAGATAGCAACCATTGCTGCCGACCGGGTTCGCGATCTCCAAACCATATTTCTGGCCGACGACATAGTCATCCGGGCCATGGCCCGGTGCTGTGTGTACGGCACCGGTACCAGCATCCAGGGTGACATGCTCGCCCATGATGATCGGCACAGCGAAAGCCATGAAGGGATGCTGGAAGCGCAACAGTTCCAGATCGGCCCCTTTGCAGCTACCCAACACCTGCCAGTGAGCGATACCCGCGCGCTTCATCACGCTGTCGACCAGCTCGGCCGCCAAGATCAGGCATTCACCTTCGATCTGTACCAGCTGGTACTCCAACTCCGGATGCAACGCCACGGCACGGTTAGCAGGCAGAGTCCAGGGGGTGGTAGTCCAGATGACGACATTCACCGGGCCCTCAACCTGCTGCACGCCGAATTTCTCCAGTACCAGCGCCTTATCCACGGCGCTGAAGCGCACATCGATGGACGGCGATACTTTGTCGTAGTATTCGACTTCAGCTTCCGCCAGCGAGGAGGCACAATCCGGACACCAGTGTACCGGCTTCGCCCCTTTCATCAGGTGGCCGTTATCCACAATGCGCGCCAGGGCGCGAATGATATTGGCCTCGGTGCCATAGTCCATAGTCAGGTAAGGATGATCCCAGTCGCCCAGCACCCCAAGACGGATAAAGTCTGCCTTCTGTCCAGCGACCTGTTCGGCGGCGTAGGCGCGGCACTGCTCACGGAACTCGGCGGCGCTGTACTTCTCCCCGGGCTTGCCGATCAGTTGTTCGACTTTCAGTTCGATCGGCAGACCATGACAATCCCAACCCGGGATATAGGGGGAGTCATAACCGGAAAGCCCCTTGGACTTGATAATAATATCTTTCAGAATCTTGTTGACTGAGTGACCGATATGAATGCTGCCGTTCGCATACGGAGGGCCATCATGCAGAATGAAGCTTTTCTTGCCTTTCTTAGCATTACGGATCATCCCGTACAGATCCTGCTCATACCAATGTTGCAGCATGCCAGGTTCGCGCTTGGCCAGATCGCCGCGCATCGGGAACCCTGTTTCCGGCAAATTCAGGGTATTCTTGTAGTCACTCATCTTCGATTTCGGTTCCGTTTTCGGCTATTGGGATTGAGCCATCAGGCTCTGGACCGGTGTTGTCAGCCCAAAAAACTTGCGGGCAGCCACCACATCTTGGGCGATTTGCCGCTTTAGTGCATCAAGCGAATCAAAACGCTGTTCGTTACGCAGTTTTGCGCGGAGCACCACATCAATGTGGCGCCCATAGAGATCCATTGTCACATCGAGCAAATGAACCTCTAATTGCTGGCGGATGCCAGCGACAGTCGGACGGGTTCCGATATTCGCCACACCGGGCAGCGGCGTGGGCCACAGTCCATAAACATCCACGGCGTAGACACCCTTTACCGGCGCGACCAGCCGTTTCAACGGCAGATTAGCGGTAGGGAAACCGATGGTTCGCCCCAAGGCATCGCCATGCACCACTCGGCCAGCGATGCAGTAAGGGTGGCCGAGCAGGGTTTCCGCCAACGCCAGATCATCATGACGTAAAGCCTGACGCACGGCGGTACTGCTGACACGCAGATCGCCGACGCAGAAGCTGAGACTATTGGCCACGGTGAACCCATACGTTCTACCCGCCGCCTGTAGCAGGCGGTAATCGCCCTCACGCCCCGCGCCGAAGCGAAAATCGTCGCCAATCATCAGAAACTTCACCCCGAGGCGATCGACCAGCAGGTGTTTCACGAAATAATGAGCCGAATGGGCAGCGAACTGGCGGTCGAAACGCACGCACAGTACGGCATCGACGCCAGCCTCGGCCAGGTAGCGACACTTATCGCGCAACCGAGTCAGTCGAGCCGGCGCATTCTGCGGCGCAAACATCTCCAACGGCTGCGGTTCGAAGATCATCACCATCACCGGCAGCCCCAGACGCTCGCCCTCCTGACGCAATCGCGCCAACAAAGCCCGGTGCCCCTGGTGCACGCCGTCGAAGTTACCGATGGTCAGCACGCAGCCACGATGCCGCGCGCGCAGGTTATGAATGCCGCGAATTAGCTCCATATCAGGCTCAAAACAGTGAAAATCGACGGATTATACCTTGTACAGCGACTAAGGTTAACCGGCGATTGTTAGGTGTTTAACGGGATAGAATCACCATACCGGAGTTAAGGCTACGATTAAATACATGAATGCGGCTTTTTCCCCCAACATCGTCCCTTAGCGGCGCCTTTTTTCTTCCTCGTTGCGCGCGGCGCACGACAAGATGGGAAAAATAGTGCGAAACGCTGTATTCCACACAACAAAGCTGGTAAAATTCGGCGCCATTGAAACGCACGGGTGTCGCCAGTATATGCGGCGCTTATTTGCACAAATCCATTGACAAAAGAAGGCTGAAAGGGCATATTCCTCGGCCTTTGAATTGTCCTCTATAGAATATTTTGGGAGTTGGACCTTGGCTAATATCAAATCAGCTAAGAAACGCGCCGTTCAGTCTGAAAAGCGTCGCAAGCACAATGCTAGCCGTCGTTCCATGATGCGTACTTTCATCAAGAAAGTATACGCAGCTATCGCTACCGGCGACAAAGCAGCAGCACAGGCTGCTTACAATGAAATGCAGCCGATCGTTGACCGTCAGGCAAGCAAAGGCCTGATCCACAAGAATAAAGCTGCACGTCATAAAGCTAATCTGACCGCTCAGATCAACGCAATGCAGTAATCTGCCTTACGTTGTAAGCGTGATAAAAAAACCGGCCTCGGCCGGTTTTTTTATTGCCTGTACCTGTCCGCTAGCGGCTGAACAGCGCCGAGAAGTCCTTGTTACACACCCGCTGTACCGCCGGATGTTGGATCATCCGCTCGGCGAAGATCACGTAGTACTCCTCCTGCACGTTGTCGATGCGCCCAACCTCTCGGATATTATCCTGCACGTTAGCGTACATATCTTGCGCATAGATCGACGGCGCCACAAAGATGGCATCATGATACAGACCAAAAGCCTTCATCAACGCCGCATCGTCGAACTCTCCGAGGATCTGCACCTGTAGCCCCTGGCTATTAAACCAGTTCAATAATTTACGTCCGAGCATCGAACGACGCCCCGGAATCAGTAACTTACGCTGCTCAAGACACGTCGGAAACGGCATCTCCGGTAACGGCTGACGACAAAAGAAGCTGACACCACACTCGCCGAGTTTAACCGAGAACAAGCCCTCCTGCTGGCTAGAGTCTACCGGACAGTCCGATAAGATCATATCCAACTTATGCTGACTCAACTGTTCTAACAGCAGTTCATGGGTCGACTCGAAACAACGTAGATGGATCTGCTCGTGGTCAGCCACCGCCGTCTCCAACACCTGACTGACCAAGCGTTTCGACAACGCATCGGCGACGCCGACATCGAACAACATGCTAGACTCTTTGCGGTAATTCACAATGTCCAGCATCTCTTGGCTAAGCATAAACATCCGATCCGCATAGCGGAATACCAGTTGCCCCAGCTCAGAGGGTACCAGACCGCGCCCCTGGCGTTTGAATAACTTCCCGCCAAGGCGCTCTTCCAACGCCTTAATCTGGCCGGTAATGGTTTGAGGGGTCAGGAACAGCGCCTCGGCGGCCCCGACCACCGATCCCTCTTTACACACCTGCCAGAAGTAATAGAGATGATTGAAATTTATATGTGACAAACGCACTGCTGCGCTCTCCTAAATGAGTTGCCACCACAAACCGCCAGACGACTATCCGCATAGCGGCAGAAAAGGTATCTTAAGTCTAGCAATAACACAGAGTAATATGATGCCATCAATAAATCGGGAACCACACGTCATCACCTCCTATACGAGAGCGGGGTCGCAAAAGCGACCCCGCAGTTTAGGTACAGCGCTATCCTTGCGCCATCAGGCGTTGGCTTTCTGAGCCGGTAACACCCGCCGCAACAGCAGATAACCGACGATCGCCGCCAGCGACGAGCCCAGCAGTATACCCAGGCGAGAGAAAACGGCCAGCGCCGGATCCGCATCACCGAAGGCCAGCGAGGCGATGAAAATCGACATGGTAAACCCGATGCCGCACAGCACGCCAACCGCGATGATCTCTTTGAACGTCGTCCCCTGCGGTAAGCTGGCCCACTTCATCTTCACCGCCAGCCAGCAGAACAAACTAATCCCCAACGGCTTACCGATAAACAGGCCCGCGATCACCCCAAGCGGTAACAGCGAGAACAGGCCGGAAAAGGTCACCCCATCCAACGAAACCCCGGCGTTGGCAAAAGCGAACAACGGCAGAATCATGTAAGCCACCCAAGGGTGCAAGGCATGCTCCAAGGTACGTGCCGGCGACGAACCATTCTGCTCTTTCAGCGGAATGAAGAAACCGATCACGACCCCTGCCAATGTCGCATGTACCCCGGACTTCAACACCGCCGTCCACAGGATCACGCCAACCAGGACATAGAGCCCAATGCGGCGTACGTTAAACAGATTCAGCAACGCCAATACCACGATCGCCGCTCCGGCCACCGCCAGCGACAAGATAGACAGATCGCTGGTATAGAACAGCGCGATGATGATGATAGCGCCCAGGTCATCGATAATCGCCAAGGCCAACAAAAAGACCTTCAGCGCCAATGGGACACGATTGCCCAACAGCGCCAGCACCCCTAAAGCGAACGCAATATCCGTCGCCGCCGGGATAGCCCACCCCGTGCTGGCCACCGCATCCTGACCGTTAAAGAGCAGATAAATCAGCGCCGGCACCACCATCCCACCGAGGGCGGCAATCACCGGGAAAGCCGCCTGGCGCGCACTGGCTAATGAGCCACAGACCAACTCACGCTTCACCTCAAGGCCAATCATCAGGAAGAAGATTGCCATCAAAGCATCATTGACCCACAGCAACATATTTTTATTGATATGCAGACTACCTACCCGTACCTCGACCGGCGTGTTAAGGAACGCCTGATAGATATGGCTAGTCCACTCCGTGTTGGCCAAGACCATTGCCAACGCGGCGGCGATGATCAGGATGACCCCGCCAAAGGCATCACTGCCGACAAAACGTTGCAAACTCTTTATCATTGCACTCATCCAAGCAACTTAAATAGAAAAACTCTGGCGGTAGAATACTCCCTCTCATAGCTCGAAAAAAGTAATTTATTTTTCACATATTATTCGAAAAAAATGAAATGCATGACGAAAAGATAACATCATTAACGAATTGAATTCACATCGTTGGATAAAAAAATCCCCGTACGCCTCAGCGGTACAGGGAGATTTCATGCGGCAACTGACTGATTTAGCGCGTTAGATCGTCAAAAAATTTCTTCACGCCATCAAAGAAGCGCTTAGAGCGTGGACTATTTTTATCGCTGGTCGGGCCGCCGAAGCTTTCCTCCAGTTCACGCAGCAACTGCTTCTGCTTCTCGTTCAGGTTGACCGGGGTCTCGACTACCACCCGGCACAGCAGATCGCCTTGCGCGCCACCCCGTACCGATTTCACCCCTTTGCCCCGCATACGGAACATCTTGCCGGTCTGGGTTTCTGCTGGGATCTTCAACTTGACCCGGCCATCTAACGTCGGTACCTCGATCTCACCGCCCAATGCCGCCATGGCGAAGTTGATCGGTACCTCACAGAACAGATTGTTGTCTTCACGCTCGAAGATCGGGTGCGCCTTCACCTGTACCTGTACATACAGATCGCCGGCTGGCGCGCCGTTCTCCCCGGCCTCCCCTTCCCCCGCCAGGCGAATACGGTCACCCGTATCGACCCCTGCCGGGATCTTGACCGACAACGTCTTGGATTTTTCAATCCGACCATGTCCATGACACTTAGTGCAAGGATCCTTGATGATAGTGCCGCGGCCATGACAGTGTGGGCAAGGCTGCTGTACGGTAAAGAAACCCTGACGCATCTGTACCTGACCCGCGCCATGGCAGGTCGGGCATGTGATCGGCTCACTGCCTTTCTTCGCGCCGCTGCCATGGCAAACATCACACTCGACTAAGGTCGGGATGCGGATCTCTTTGGTGACGCCACGTACCGCCTCTTCTAAGGTCAGATCCATGTTGTAACGCAAATCTGCGCCACGGGCCGCCCGCTGACGGCGGCCGCCGCCAAAGATGTCACCGAATACATCGCCGAAGATGTCGCTAAAGTCGGCCCCGGCGCCGAAACCGCCGGCCCCGCCCCCCATGCCGCCCTGCTCGAAGGCCGCATGACCGTACTGGTCATAGGCCGCACGCTTCTGAGCATCGGTCAGGATCTCATAGGCTTCTTTGATTTCCTTAAACTTATCCTCAGCCTCTTTATCTCCCTGATTACGGTCAGGGTGATACTTCATGGCCAGGCGTTTATAGGCTTTCTTGATTTCGCGCTCATCCGCTTCACGGGATACGCCCAAAATCTCATAGTAGTCTTTCTTCGCCATCTCGATTACTTTGCCCCTAACATAGAGGCACGGGCGTTGAGTTTCCTCGACGCCCGTGCCGGTGAATAACGGCGGCATTCGCCGCCGTTACCATGCCCGCTTAAGGGCGATTATTTTTTATCTTTCACTTCTTCGAACTCGGCATCGACCACGTCGTCGTCTTTCTTGGCGCTGGTGTCTGCCTGCGCTTCACCGGCCTGAGCCTGCTGCTGCGCCAGTTCTTGCAACTTAGCGGAAGCCTGAACCAGGGCCTGGATCTTAGCTTCGATCTCAGCCTTATCCTCACCCTTGCTGGCCGCTTCCAACGCCTTCACGGCATCCTCGATAGCGCTCTTATCGGAGGCCGGCAGTTTATCGCCCGCTTCCTCAACCAGCTTACGGGTACCGTGTACCAGCTGATCGGCTTGGTTACGGACCTGTACCAGCTCTTCGAACTTACGGTCAGCCTCAGCGTTGGCTTCCGCGTCGCGAACCATCTGCTTAATCTCGTCTTCGCTCAGACCAGAAGAGGCCTTGATGGTGATGTTCTGCTCGCGACCGCTGTTCTTATCCTTAGCGGAAACGTGCAAGATACCGTCGGCATCGATATCGAAAGTGACTTCGATCTGCGGCATACCGCGCGGAGCCGGCTGAATACCATCCAGGTTAAACTGCCCCAGAGACTTGTTATCTGCCGCACGCTTACGCTCACCCTGTAGGACATGGATGGTCACGGCAGACTGGTTGTCTTCGGCGGTAGAGAACACCTGGCTATGCTTGGTCGGAATCGTGGTGTTCTTCGAAATCAGGGAGGTCATTACCCCACCCATGGTTTCGATACCCAGTGACAGCGGCGTTACGTCAAGCAACAACACATCTTTCACATCACCGGCCAATACGCCACCCTGTACCGCGGCGCCGATAGCCACAGCTTCGTCCGGGTTTACGTCTTTACGCGGCTCTTTACCGAAGAAATCGGCAACCTGCTTCTGAACCATCGGCATACGTGTCTGACCACCGACCAGGATCACATCATCGATGTCGGAAACAGACAGACCGGCATCTTTCAAGGCTACCTTCAGCGGTTCCATGGAGCGTGCAACCAGATCTTCGACCAAAGACTCCAATTTGGCACGGGTCACCTTGATGTTCATGTGTTTAGGACCGGTGGCGTCTGCGGTGATGTACGGCAGGTTGACGTCGGTCTGCTGAGCGGAAGAGAGTTCGATCTTCGCCTTCTCAGCGGCTTCTTTCAGACGCTGCATCGCCAGCGGGTCATTACGCAGGTCGATACCCTGCTCTTTCTTAAACTCGTCAACCAGGTAGTTAATCAAGCGGCTATCGAAGTCTTCCCCACCCAGATGAGTATCCCCGTTGGTTGCCAGAACTTCGAAAGTCTTCTCACCATCGACATCGTCGATTTCGATGATGGAGATATCGAAGGTACCGCCACCCAGGTCATAGACCGCGATAGTACGGTTACCGGCGCCTTTATCCAACCCGTAGGCCAGTGCAGCAGCGGTCGGTTCGTTGATGATACGTTTTACATCCAGCCCGGCGATACGGCCGGCATCTTTCGTTGCCTGACGCTGCGCATCGTTGAAGTAGGCCGGGACGGTGATAACAGCTTCAGTAACCGGCTCGCCCAGGAAATCTTCCGCCGTCTTCTTCATTTTCTTCAGTACTTCGGCAGAGATCTGCGGCGGCGCGATTTTCTGACCTTTCACTTCTACCCACGCGTCGCCATTGTCGGCGGCCACGATCTTATAGGGCATGATGTCTTTATCACGCTGCGCTTCGGCGTCTTCAAAACGACGACCGATCAAACGTTTGATCGCAAACAGCGTATTCTGCGGGTTGGTGACCGCCTGGCGTTTGGCCGGCTGACCTACCAGCACTTCGCCATCCTGCGTATAGGCGATGATAGAAGGCGTGGTACGGTCGCCTTCGGCGTTTTCCAGTACACGAGGCTGGCCGCCATCCATGATTGCTACACAAGAGTTAGTTGTACCCAGGTCGATACCAATGATTTTACCCATCGAACGTCTCCACTAAAAATTCGGTTTTCAAGCTCGTTGTTACCTTAAGTGGGGGCGATTTTTCGCCTTTCAACCACCGTTCTCACTACATTTGCCGAACAGGGTAACAACTTCGATGTTACTAAGATGGGGTCGCTCTAATGCGCATCAAGGGGGCGGAT
Source organism: Edwardsiella hoshinae NBRC 105699 = ATCC 33379 (assembly GCF_000474215.1). Lineage (GTDB taxonomy): Bacteria > Pseudomonadota > Gammaproteobacteria > Enterobacterales > Enterobacteriaceae > Edwardsiella > Edwardsiella hoshinae. The sequence goes on from NZ_BAUC01000023.1 coordinate 130,130, forward strand.
GCAAAAAAAATGGATTTTTTATTGCTAGAGATTGTTTCTTGTCCGATGCCTCTTTATTATGCCGCGCGCTCGAGAAAAGCGGCCGGTCTGGGCGGCTCGGCGCACGTACCTACAGGCGTTCGCCTGTTTCTACATTCTATTATTACAGAGGCTTTATGCACACCAACAAGTTGGCAAATCCCGGCCCTCTGGGTCTGATGGGTTTTGGGATGACTACCGTCTTGCTGAACCTGCACAACGCGGGGCTCTTTCCACTAACTTCCGTTATTTTGGCTATGGGGATCTTCTTTGGCGGTATCGCTCAGATCTTGGCCGGATTGCTGGAATATAAGAAAGGCAATACCTTTGGACTCACCGCTTTTACCGCCTATGGTTCCTTCTGGCTGACTCTGGTGGCGCTGCTGACGCTGCCGAAGATGGGCCTAGCCGAAGCGACCGATGCCCTGTCGCTCGGCGCCTACCTGGCGCTATGGGGCGTCTTCACACTGTTCATGTTTTTCGGCACCCTGCGCGGCAATCGGGTATTGCAGTTTGTCTTCGCCAGCCTGACCGTGCTGTTCTTCTTGTTGGCTTATGGCAACATCACCGCTAACGCCAGTGTACTGCACATCGCCGGCATCGAAGGCATCATCTGCGGCGCCAGCGCCATCTACTTGGCGATGGCCGAGGTGATCAATGAGCAGTACGGTCGCGACCTCCTGCCTATCGGTGCCAAGCATGCCTGATTAAGGCTGATTCCTCATAAAAGTACAGGCTTCCCTTAGGAAGCCTTTTTTATCGCTGAATGCGCCGCGTAGACTAGCGCACGAAGCCTCGCTGACGCGATACCGCCCGCCAAGGCATACGCAGGAAGTAGCCGCCTAATGCTACCCCCAACAATGAAAGCGCCAGAACATACCATCCTGCTGCCAGCGGTGTCAGGGTCAGTAAGAGCGTCACGGCGATCGGCGTCAAGCCGCCGAATATGGCATAAGCCAGATTATAGGAAAAGGAGATGCCACTAAAACGGACCTCGGCGGGAAAGGCGCAGACCATCACGAAAGGCACCGCCCCAACCAGGCCGACACTGAAACCGGCTAGAGCGTAACGCCAGAACAGTTGCTCCACCGCGATCTGCGGCGATAGATGACTAAAGAATTGCCAACTACACACGCCCAGCAGCAAGCTACCTGCGATAAACAACCACCCGGCCCCTAAGCGATCTGCCAGCGAACCCGCCACAATACAACCCAGAGTCAAGGTGAGGATGGCGATACTGTTCGCCTGTAGGGTCAATGCGGCGGGTAAACCATACTGTGTCTGCAACAAGCTAGGCGTCATCAGGATCACCACGACGATACCGGCAGAGAGTAACCAGGTCAGCAGCATCGAGACCACCACCGAGCGCCGGTGGTCTCGTACCACGCGCTTTAGCGGCAACTCCTCGGCCAGGGTGCGGCGCGCCTGCATCTCTAGGAAGACGGGCGTCTCCTGCAACCAACGACGTAGATACATCGCCATCAGCCCAAATACCCCGCCAAGGAAGAAGGGAATACGCCAGCCACCATCCTGGATCGCCTGCGGCGTCAGCCAACTGTTCAGTCCCGTCGCCACCAACGATCCGAGCAGAATGCCGAAAGTCAGGCCGGCCGTCAGCACACCGCAGGCGAAACCAATGCGTTGCGGAGGAACATGCTCGGCGACAAACACCCAGGCACCGGGCACCTCGCCACCGATAGCAGCCCCCTGTAACACACGCATCAACAACAGCAACAACGGTGCCGCGATACCGAGGGTTTGATAGGTCGGCAGCATCCCCATCGCTAACGTCGGTAACGCCATCAACAGAATACTGAGAGAGAACATGCGCTTGCGGCCAATACGATCGCCGAAATGCGCCATGACGATCCCGCCGAGCGGACGCGCCAGATACCCGGCGGCGAAAATGCCGAAGGTCTGCACCAAGCGCAGCCAATCCGGCATATCCGACGGGAAAAATAGCGCGCCGACTACGGCGGCGAAAAACACGAAGATGATGAAGTCATAAAACTCTAGCGCCCCGCCAAGAGCGGCCAGCGCTAGCGTTTTATAGTCCTGCGGATTCAACTGACGGTGATTGTACAATTCCATATGTCATTACGGCCCTATTTTTTTGACACTTATTAATCATGTTGTGTTGCAAAAATAGAGATATAACGTTAGTCGTATACATACCAGTCATTCTGAATCTTATCTTGCAATGACTGTAACTTCAGTTGATTGTTTCGCGACGGGCGTTTTTTGGCCGAAATGCTGCTATGACTTCGCTATGCGTCTCCACATAGGGACCATCTAACAACTGAATGCAGTAAGGCACACTGGCAAAGATCCCTGCGACCCGCGTCTGCCCAGACTCATCCTTCAGCCCCTCCAGCGTCTCGCGGATCGACTTAGGCTGCCCCGGCAGATTAATGATTAACGCTTGCTTGCGGATCACACCGACCTGACGCGACAGGATCGCCGTCGGCACGAAGTTCAGGCTAATTTGGCGCATCTGTTCGCCGAAGCCCGGCATCTCGCGATCGGCAACCGCCAGTGTCGCGTCCGGTGTCACGTCGCGCCGCGCTGGACCGGTACCACCGGTGGTCAACACCAAATGGCAACGCTGCTCATCCACCAGCTCACACAGCGTTTGCTCGATCAATAACTGTTCATCGGGGATCAAGCGTGTCTCCAGGCTATAGGGTGTCGCCAGTGCTGCGGCCAACCACGCCTCCAGCGCCGGAATGCCTTGATCCTGGTAGACACCGTTAGATGCCCTATCGGAGATCGATACCAAACCTATGCGTAGTGTATTCATGCAATAACCTCAACGACGATGCCTTCCGGCTGTGGATGCAGGATGATACTACGCCAACCGCCGATCACCACATCCGCACGCTGCAAAGAGTGACGCGGACGACGGTAACTGAGGGCGATCACCGTCATACCCGCCGCCTGAGCGGCGCGAATTCCCGCCTCATCGCTTTCGATCACCAGACAATCGCGCGGATCCAAGCCATAGTGACTCGCGGCCTGGAGGTAAGGCTCTGGATCCGGCCGCCCGCAGCTCACCTGTTCCGCCCCGACCACCAACGGCGGGCGCGGCATACCGCTATGTGCAATCTGCTCGGCGGCACGTTGCTGCCCAGCCTGGGTGACTACCCCCCAAGGGAGCTCACCCAGTCCCCGCAACCACGCCGCCGCATCCTGACGCAACGCGCTACGTTGCTGACGCACTGCCGCCAACAGCGCCTGCTCCAGACGCAGACATTCGGCCCGATCGCTATAAGCGGGCGCCAATTGGCGCAGGGTCTCCTGCACGCGTTGGCTATAGATGCGCGGACGCAATAGGGCGCGGTCGATACGCCGCTGCTGCGCCCACTGCTCCCATACCTGTTCGGCGTGACTATCGCTGTCGAGCAACGCGCCGTCCATATCCAGAAAGATGGCGGCGAAATGCTTTCTCCACATGACGCATACTCCTCTATCGGCAATGTACTGTGTCGTAACTGACGCTCTGGAAAAACGTTAGCGCCATCGCAGCGAAGAGGCAAAGTTTATCGCTGCCATTACCGGCGTGAAACGGCAAAGAAAGCTGCCAGCAAGCATCAAACACGCCGGCACTCGCCAGCAGTACACCCGCTTAGAGCCCCAGACAAAGGTATTTAATCTCCAGATAATCGTCGATACCGTACTTCGATCCTTCGCGCCCCAATCCCGACGACTTCACGCCGCCGAAAGGCGCCATCTCATTCGAGATCAGACCGCTGTTAACGCCGACGATGCCATACTCCAGTGCCTCGCCGACGCGGAACACCCGTCCCAGGTCACGGGTGTAAAAGTAGGAGGCCAGGCCAAACTCAGTCGCATTGGCCAAGGCGATCGCCTCATCCTCATCGCGGAAGCGGAACAACGGCGCCAGCGGGCCGAAGGTCTCCTCACGCGCCACCAAGGCATCAACCGGCACATCCAGCAGCACGGTCGGCGTGAAGAAGTTCTCACCGTGGCTATCGACCGTCCCGCCGCAGGCGATGCGGGCACCGCGCGCGACAGCATCGGCGATATGCGCTTCAACCTTCGCGCGCGCCCGCTGGTCAATCAGAGGCCCTACCGTCACCCCCTCCTCCAAGCCATCGCCGACGCGTAGTGCCTGCACTGCCTGGATCAGCTTCTCGGCGAAACGATCATAGATCCCCTGTTGAATATACAGGCGGTTGGCACAGACACAGGTCTGTCCGGCATTACGGAACTTACTGGCCAATGCCCCCGCCACCGCTTGATCCAGATCCGCGTCGTCGAACACGATGAACGGCGCGTTGCCTCCCAACTCGAGAGAAACCTTCTTGATGTCATGCGCACACTGTGCCATCAACTGTCGCCCGATCTCCGTTGAGCCGGTGAAGCTCAACTTACGCACTTGCGGATTGGCGGTCAGCTCGGCGCCCACCTCGCCCGCGGCACCGGTCACCACGCTAAACACCCCCTGCGGCACCCCGGCGCGTAACGCTAACTCTGCCAACGCCAGAGCGGAATAGGGTGTTTGGCTGGCTGGCTTAAGTACCATGGTACAGCCGGCGGCCAATGCCGGCCCTGCCTTGCGGGTGATCATCGCCGCCGGGAAGTTCCACGGCGTGATCGCCGCCGTCACTCCGATAGGCTGTTTCAGGACCAATAAACGCTTATCCCCTTGCGGAGCCGGGATGGTGTCGCCATAAACACGCTTCGCCTCCTCGGCAAACCATTCGATGAAAGAGGCGGCATAGGCGATCTCGCCGCGTGATTCAGCCAGCGGCTTACCCTGCTCCAAGGTCATCAAACGCGCCAGATCCTCCTGATGAACCAGGATCAGATCAAACCAACGACGTAAGATCTGCGCCCTGGCCTTGGCAGTATGCCCTCGCCAGGCTGGCAAGGCCCGAGCTGCGGCATCGATCGCTCGCCGGGTCTCGTCACGCCCCATCTGCGGTACTCGGCCGATAACCTCACTATTCGCCGGATTGACGACAGTGATGGTGGCACCGTTATCAGCATCACACCAGACACCGTCGATCAGCGCCTGCTGACGAAACAGGCCACGATCATTAAGCTGTATCATATTCCCCTCGCTGCACTCGCTATACCGGCAGTACGCTCGTTGCCGAACCCCTAACCGGCCGATAAAAAATAACCCCCCGGGCGCCTACGCGGCCGGGGGGCTCATTGGTAAACCAGACCCACTTACAGTAGTGCGTCGATCATGCTTTCCAGTTTACCTTGATCCACGGCGAATTTGCGGATACCGTCGGCCAGTTTTTCTACCGCCATCGGATCTTGATTATGCTGCCAGTAGAACTCGGCTTCGCTCATGCGTGCCGGGCGCGCCTTAATCTCCCCCTGATAGACAAGCTTACGCTCGACGCTACCGGCGCTTTCTGACAGTTCCTTGAGCAGCGACGGCGAGATGGTCAGGCGGTCGCACCCTGCCAGTTCCAAGATCTCGCCGACGTTACGGAAACTAGCGCCCATCACCACCGTCTCATAACCATGCTGCTTATAGTAGTTATAGATTTCGGTTACAGAGATGACGCCCGGATCTTCCGCCGCGGCAAACTCGCTCTTACCGCTATTCGCCTTATACCAGTCGAGGATACGACCAACGAACGGCGAAATCAGGTAAACGCCCGCTTCGGCACATGCACGCGCCTGAGCGAAGGAGAACAGCAGCGTCAGGTTACAATTGATGCCCTCTTTCTCCAGACGCTCGGCGGCACGGATGCCCTGCCAGGTGGAGGCCAGTTTGATCAGGATACGATCGTTGCTAATACCGGCATCGTTATACAGCTTGATCAGGCGCTTCGCCTTGGCCACGCTGGCTTCGGTGTCATAAGAGAGGCGAGCATCAACTTCGGTGGAGATACGGCCCGGGATCAGCTTCAGGATTTCCAGACCGATATTCACCGCCAGTTTATCGGAGGCGTCCACGATCTGCTGTGCGCGATCGCCACTCTGGCTACGTGCCCAAGCGATGGCGTCATCGATCAGCTTGCGGTACTCGGGGATCTGCGCAGCGTTGAGGATCAGAGAAGGGTTCGTCGTGGCATCCTGCGGTTGGTACTGCTTCATCGCGGCGATATCGCCGGTATCAGCGACCACAGTAGTCAGTTGACGTAGGGAGGTCAGTTTATCGGTCATTTTTAGCGTTCCCATTTTGGTGTATTAACCAGCTTGATACGCCAATTGTTATCTCCCCCTCTTAATCTATGGCCACTCCGCCACACTGTAATCAGGGGCATCGCCTTGCGCAAAGGCGAAGGTGCTAACAAATTGAGCATGAGCTTGTGACGTGCCTGGTCTGATGATAACACGCTGTTTGCGTTGCGCAATGGAGGAAACATCCCAGTAAATGCGCCGTTTTTCCCCCATCCATCAAGGAAATTGCATCGCAACCGTTTCCCTGTTGACAGTCACCCTAAGGCAAGCGTTAACGCGAATATTCTGCCCTAGTTGTTAAAAATCATGCTACATTCTTGCCGCCTTACCGATACGGTGCCACACAGCGTTGCGCAACGGACGAGTGGCGACGTCGTATCATCAGGGAAAGACATAATAAGAGAGGACTACGCATTGACGGATCTCATTAGTTTTATCAACAACATCTTATGGGGCTCAGTACTGATCTATCTATTGATCGGTGCCGGCCTGTATTTCACGTTCCGCACCGGGTTTATTCAGTTTCGCCACTTCGGTCATATGTTTTCTGTCTTAAAAAACAGCAATAAAGCCGACAGCGGTGGTATCTCCTCCTTTCAGGCACTGTGCACGAGTCTGGCTGCACGCGTCGGTACCGGTAATCTAACTGGAGTCGCCATCGCGCTGACCGCCGGTGGGCCGGGCGCGATCTTCTGGATGTGGATCATCGCCTTGATCGGTATGGCTACCTCTTTCATCGAAAGTACGTTGGCCCAGCTCTACAAGACACGCGACGATCAGGGTAACTTCCGCGGTGGGCCGGCCTACTATATGGAAAAAGGACTCGGCATGCGTTGGATGGGGGTGCTCTTCTCCCTATTCCTGTTGGTTGCTTTCGGCTTGGTATTCAACGCAGTACAAGCCAACTCCATCGCTCAGGCAACCGCCGTCGCCTTCCACATTTCACCGCTGTATGTTGGCATGACCTTGGTGGTGATCTGCGGCGTGGTGATCTTCGGTGGTCTACGCTCGATAGCCCGTACCGCCGAACTGATCGTGCCGGTGATGGCCATCACCTATCTGCTGCTGGCTTTCTGGGTTATGGGGCATAACATCGCCCGTCTGCCGGAAGTACTGATGCTGGTGCTCAAGAGTGCGTTTGGCCTCCAAGAAGCCGCCGCTGGCGCCGTCGGCTATGGTATATCCCAGGCGATGACCCAGGGGATCCAACGCGGCTTGTTCTCCAACGAGGCAGGCATGGGCTCGGCACCGAACGCCGCGGCCTCCGCCACGCCTTATCCACCTCATCCCGCGTCTCAGGGCTACGTACAGATGCTCGGAGTGTTCATGGATACGCTAGTGATCTGTAGCGCCACCGCCGCCATCATCCTCTCTTCTGGCGTATTGGACGCGGCACCAGGCACCATCAGCGGTATCGAACTCACCCAACGGGCACTCTCGTCGGCCGTCGGCGACTGGGGGGGGATCTTCATCGCGGTGGCGATCTTCTTCTTCGCCTTCACGTCGATCATCGCCAACTATGCCTATGCTGAAAGTAACCTGATCTTCCTGGAGCATAATCACCCTAGTGGCTTGATCTTCCTACGTCTAGGAGCGCTGGGTATGGTGATGTTTGGCGCCTTGGCGGAGCTGCCGTTAGTATGGAAGATGGCTGATCTCTCGATGGCCCTGATGGCAATCACCAATCTGATCGCCATCCTGCTGCTATCAGGCGTCGCCTTTAAACTGGCCCGTGATTATAACCACCAGCGTCGCTTGGGACTGGTGCCGACCTTAGATCTCAGTAAATATCCCGAGATCCAACAGCAAGTCGAAGCGGGGATCTGGGAAAAACCCGCACGTAAGTAATGCCGGCGGGGGAGGCGACTCCCCTGCGCCCTATCACAGCAATTTTTCCTACCTGCACGCCAGTTTGCTACAGTAGACGACGTTTCTCTTTTCTTTCTTGTAGGATGCCGCCATGCTGACGATTATCTCTCCCGCTAAAACGCTGGATTACCGCACCCCGCTCGCCACACAACGCTATACGCAACCCTTGATGCTGGCGCAAGCTGAGATCCTGATGCAGACGGTTCGTACCCTCACGCCAGCGCAGTTGGCCTCGCTGATGAAGATCAGCGACAAGCTGGCCGGGTTGAATGCCGCGCGCTTCGCCGAATGGCAACCCCATTTTACCCCAGATAATGCCCGCCAGGCGGTGCTCGCATTTAAAGGTGATGTGTATAGCGGACTCCAGGCGGAAGACTTTAGCGAGGCAGATTTCGACTTCGCCCAACAGCAGCTGTGCATGCTTTCCGGGCTGTACGGCCTACTGCGCCCGCTGGATCTGATGATGCCCTATCGTCTGGAGATGGGGACCCGGCTGACCACCCCCTATGGTAACGACCTGTATGCCTTCTGGGGTGATAAAATCACCCACCAATTGAACCAGCAGTTACAACAACAAGGCGATCGGGTACTGATCAACCTGGCGTCGGACGAGTACTTTAAGGCGGTCAATCCCCGCATCCTGGCGGGTGAGGTGATCAAACCCATCTTCATGGATGAAAAAAACGGCAGCTTTAAAGTTATCAGCTTCTACGCCAAGAAAGCGCGCGGGCTGATGAGTCGCTTTATCATCAAGCAACGACTCCAAGATGTAGAACAGCTGAAAAGCTTCGATCTCGAGGGCTACTATTTTGCCGGGGAGAGCCAGGGCCGGCTGGGTCGAGAACTTCTGTTCCAACGCCGCCACTAAAATGCCTCTCCCCGCGAAGTGTCTCGCCCCCGCACTCAGTCGGGGCGAGAGGTCTTATTCATCGGCCAAGAGAAAACGGCGCAAGCGAGAAAAGTCGGCAGGCAACGTCTGTGATAATAGCGGCAGCGCGGCACGCTCGGCCAAGGCCGGCGGCAACGGCAACGCGCGCGCCAAGATGCGCTCCACCGACTCGGCAAACTTAGCCGGGTGCGCCGTCCCCAGGAACAAACCATACTCACCGGGAGCGAGGTTCGCGCGCAGCACCTGATAAGCGATGGCCGCGTGCGGCTCACTGACATACCCCAGCGCGGCCAATGCCCGCATCGCCTCCTCGGTCTGCGCGTCATTCAATGTCCCATACCCCAAGGAGCCCAACGGCCACTCGCGGCGGCGGAACAACTCTTCGACACGCGGCCAGTTATTGGGACGGCTGACATCCATCGCGTTGGAGAGCGTCGCCAGCGTGGCGTGCGGCTGCCAAACGCCACTGGCTAAGAAACGCGGCACCGTGTCGTTGGCATTGGTGGCGGCAATGAAACGCTTCACTGGCAGCCCCAACGACTGGGCCAACAATCCGGCAGTTAGATCGCCAAAGTTGCCGCTCGGCACCGCGATCACCAACTGATTGCGTGCCGCTTGTGGCAGTTGCGCCACCGCTTCAAAGTAGTAACAGATCTGTGCCAGTAACCGGCTGATGTTGATCGAGTTCGCCGAATTCAAGCCGAGTCGCTCACGCAACGCCACATCATCGAACGCCTGCTTGACCAACGCCTGACAAGCATCGAAGTCCCCCTCGATCGCCACGGTGCGGATATTGCCGCCCAGAGTACAGAACAGCTTCTCCTGCAACGGGCTGATCTTGCCGTACGGATAGAGGATCACCACCTGCACGTTATCCAGGCCGTAGAAAGCGTGGGCAACGGCAGCTCCGGTATCGCCCGAGGTCGCCGTCAAGATGGTGACCGGTCGATCGCCCGCCACCTGCTGCAACATCTGCGCCATAAAGCGCCCGCCGAAATCTTTAAAGGCCAGCGTCGGGCCATGAAACAGCTCCAACGCCGCAATATCTTCGCTCACCGGCACAACCGGCGCAGGAAAAGTGAAGGCGGCGCCTACCCGCGCCAAGATGGTATCGAAGGGGAACTCATCCCCCAAATAGGCGGCCAAGATGTGGGCGCTGCGCGTCACAAAATCCTGTGCCAGTAAGGCATCGATCTCGCATCGTTCAAACGACGGCAACGTATGAGGAAAAAATAACCCCTGTTGACGACCCAGTCCCTGGAGCAACGCCTGGGCAAAGTTAACCTGCTCGTTGTGATCTTTCAGATTGTACAGTTTCATGGTTTATCCCAGTTGTCGTGCGCCCGCCGTATCCAAACGGCAAATATGAACGAATCCCTGCTCGTTTTGCAGATAGTGTTGTGCCAACCAGTGCGCCACCTGTTGGGCAACAGCCTGATCGTCGCACACCGCGAATAGCGTCGGCCCCGATCCCGAGATACCGCACGCTAGTGCACCAAGGCCTTCCGCCGCCTGACGCGCTTCAATGAAACCGGGTAGCAGGCCGCTGCGGTAAGGTTCGGCGATCACATCCTGCATCAAGGCGGCAGCCAACTGTGGTTGACGCGTGTGACAGGCATGAATAAAACCAGCCAGATTGCGCCCGTGACGTACACAGTCGGCGCGGGCATAGTGAGGCGGCAGAATGGCGCGCGCCTCGGCGGTGGACACCTTGATCCCCGGATAGGCCATCACCCAGAGCCAGTCAGCGAAACAGGGCACAGGCTGACTGATGATCCCCTGGGCCTCAACCATCAGTTGCACGCCGCCCAGATAACAGGGAGCGACGTTATCGTAATGTATGCTACCGGAGATACGCCCCTCCAGCTCCCCCATCAAAGTCAGTAATTGCTGTGGCGAAAGGGGGTCACCAGCGAACCGATTCAACGCCGCCAAAGCGGCCACGACCGAGCAGGCACTGGAGCCTAACCCAGAGCCGATCGGCATGTTCTTTTCCAGCACCATCTCGACGGCCAGCTCGCGTCCTGTTACTGCGCAAAAACGTTGCCAACACTGATAGACAATATTCTCTTGTTCACGCATCGGCAGGCTAGCGACGAAACGGCCACGACACGCCAGGGAAAAACGATCGCTGGCCGCGACGCTCACGCAGTCGCCCAATAAGCTGCCATCCAGCGGCGTGACCGCCGCCCCCAACACGTCGAAACCGACGCTAATGTTGCCGATCGAGGCCGGCGCATAGATTGTCACCATGTTATACCCCCAGTTTCCATGACAGGGTGCGCAGCAGATCAGCGAACACACCGGCGGCCGTCACCTCATTGCCGGCGCCGTAACCGCGCAGTACCAGCGGCAGCGGCTGATAATAGCGGCTATAAAACGCCAAGGCATTCTCGCCATTCTTCACCTTATACAGTGCATCATTGCCATCCACCTCGGCGATACGGACCACACAGCGGCCTTGATCGATTTCGCCGACGTAGCGCAGCACGCAACCATGCGCACGCGCCGCCGACACCCGAGCAGCAAAGTCGTCGTCTAGACGCGTCAGGTTATGCAGGAAAACGTCGACCTCTCCGCTCGCATCAAAGCTTGCCGGCAGTACCGGTTCAACATGGATATCATCCAGCTCCAGGGTATAACCCGCTTCACGAGCCAGGATCAGCAGTTTGCGTGCCACATCCATACCCGAGAGATCATCGCGTGGATCCGGCTCGGTATAACCTAATTGGCGAGCCTCGACGGTAGCCTGAGAGAGCGTTGCCCCGTCTTCCAGACGGCCAAAGATAAACGAGAGTGAACCAGACAAGATGCCGCTGAAACGCTGGAGCTCATCGCCGGCGCTCAACAAGTTTTGCAGATTCTCGATCACCGGCAGCCCCGCTCCCACGTTGGTGTCATACAGGAACTTACGCCGGCTACCCGCTGCCCGCTGACGCAACAGATGGTAATAATCCATCGAGGCGGTATTCGCCTTCTTGTTCGGCGTCACCACATGGAAACCGTTCGCTAAGAAGTCAGCATACTGATCAGCCAGCGTCTGACTGGAAGTACAGTCGACGATCACCGGATTGAGCAGATGGTAATCATTCACCAGACGGATCAACCGACCCAAATTAAACGGCTCCGACGCCTGTGCCAACGCCGCATGCCACTGTGCCATGTCGATACCGTGCACATTGGTCAGTAACGCTTTCGAGTTAGCGATGCCGCACACCCGCAGATCGATGTGCTTGCTCTTCAACCAGGCTTGTTGGCGCTCTATCTGCGCCAGCAGCGCGCCGCCGACGCCGCCGACGCCAATCACAAAGACCTCGATCACTTGATCGGTATTAAACAGCATCTGATGCGTTACCCGCACGGCGGTGGTTGCGACGTCGTTACTGACCACCACGGAGATGGAGCGCTCCGACGAGCCTTGCGCGATGGCTACGATATTGATATTGGCTCGCGCCAACGCCGAAAAGAACTTCGCCGAGATACCTCTCAAGGTACGCATGCCATCACCGACCACCGAGATGATAGCCAGATGCTCCGTCACATCTAACGGCTCCAACAAACCATCCTTCAGCTCCAGATAGAACGCTTCCTGTAACGCCTGGCAGGCCCGCTGCAACTCACGCTGCGGGACACAGAAGCTGATGCTGTACTCCGAGGAAGATTGGGTGATCAGTACCACCGAGATGCCGCTACGCGACATCTCGGCGAAGACGCGCGCCGCCATGCCAATCATCCCCTTCATTCCCGGCCCGGAGACGTTGATCATCGCCATATTGTTCAGATGGGTGATCCCCTTGACCGGCAGCGCCGCATCGCCACGCTGCGCCCCGATCAGGGTTCCAGGCGCTTGCGGATTGGCGGTGTTCTTAATCAGGCAGGGGATCTGGAACTGAGCGATGGGGGAAATGGTGCGCGGGTGTAACACCTTGGCACCGAAATAGGAGAGCTCCATCGCCTCCTGATAGGACATGGCATCCAGCAAACGGGCATCGGGCACCAGGCGAGGATCGCAGGTATATACACCGTCGACATCAGTCCAGATCTCACAACACTCGGCATGCAGACAGGCGGCCAACACCGCCGCGGAATAGTCAGAGCCGTTACGCCCCAAAACCACCAGCTCACCCTGTTCATTGCCTGCGGTAAAGCCAGCCATCAGGATCACGCTGTCGCCAGGGATGCCCAGTGCGGCGATACGGCGACTGGATTCGGCGATATCGACGCTCGACTCAAGATAGCCGCCGCGCGCCAGCAGATGACTGACCGGATCGATAACACTGACATGTCGGCCGCGTGCTTGTAGCAGTGCGGCCATGATGGCGATAGAGAGTTTTTCACCGCGACAGATCAAGGCTGCGTTAACGCTATCCGGACACTGCCCTAACAAGGAAATGCCGTGCAATACCTGGCGGATCTGGCCGAATTCCTGACTCACCCGTAGACGCAACGACGCGGCATCGAATCCCGGCTGCGCCAGAGCCAAGCCATCAAGCAGATCGGTAAAAATCTTCTCGGCTTCACCGAGGATCGGTTGCACATCTTGGCCGACAATAGTGCGCTCGATCAGGGCAACCAAGTGGTTAGTGATACGAGCCGGAGCAGACAGCACGGCGGCGACCTGTCCTTGGGCGGCGTTATTTTCCAAAATGTCGGCTACGCTGAGCACGCGCTGGGCGTTGGCAACCGATGTTCCGCCGAACTTTAATACTTTCATCTGACTCTCTCCGAATTTGGCCGAAAAAAAAGCCCGCACTGTACAGTGCGGGCTTTTTCGTTTTCACTTTTCTGTATGCGTCAGCCCGCCCCGTTACTGGTCGTACCGGTGGTGGTAATTGTAGTGATGATATTCAGGCCGAAGTTACGCATAGTCTGTCCAAGTTATTCCTGTGTCTGCCCTATATTGGTTAAAGCAAAGCCAACGGTGAGTCAACCTATTTCTATTTTGTGATATCGATCGCAGCCAATTTTTAGCAGTTTTAAAAACCAATAAATCAAAATAATTAGAATAAAATTATGGTTTATCAGCGCATCCTCACCACATATCACAACTCAACACACTAAATAGCCAAGGATTATCCTTTTTAGTATTTCTTCGGCACCGCCGCATTATCTAAGGCGGATTCGATGTCGTGCAGCAAACGATGCAGCATAGCAGTATCGCGTTGTGCCAGCAGACCGAGCCGTTGGTCAAGCCAATCGCTCAGTTTGCTATCACCCTCGACTCCCAGCGTCTTCAGTAGACGCGTCGTTCGCCTCCGTAAGGCTGCCAGTTGATCTCCTTGTGCCGCCGCCTCTGATGCTGCTTGTACCTGCATCAACGAGGAGAGTTGATAGCAGAAGACCATCACGGCCTGCCCCAGGTTCAACGAAGGGTAATCAGCCGCCATCGGCACCCCGGTCAACAAGTCCACCTGCGCCAACTCATCATTCGTCAGGCCGGAGTCCTCACGACCAAAAACCAACGCACAGCTAGCCATCCACTGCTGCTTTTCCTGCAAGATATCGACTAATTCCTGCGGCGTGCAGTAGTAATGGAAACGGGCGCGACTGCGCGCCGTTGAGGCCACGCTGAACTCAACATCCGCTAGCGCTTGTTCCAAGGTGGCAAAATGACAGGCGTTATCCAGAATGTCGCCGGCCCCATGTGCCACCCAACGAGCAGCCGGTTCGTGGTCCACCTGGCTATCCACGATACGCAACGAGGTAAAGCCCATGGTTTTCATCGCCCGCGCCGCCGCGCCGACATTTTCCGCCCTGGCCGGAGCGACCAGTACAATATGAATTTGCATATTCAGTGCCTATTTTTTACCGAAGCGCACACTCTACCCCGCCAAACATCATTTTTCTACGCCGCATTTTTACCACATATTCTTAACAAAAAATAACGTTTCCATTTGTTAAATAACGTTCTATGCAAAAAATTTTACTCATTAACATCGAAATGCAATTTTCAGAAAAAACAAATAAATATTGTTATTATATTCATGCGTTTACTTATGACCGAAAACCAAAAAACTCCATTTATTCATCGGGCCATACCCGTTCGAACATTCTGGAGAAATCGCTATCCGAGAGGCATTAAGCTTGCAAACTTGTAAGTGTTTTTCACAAATCTGTTAACGTGCTACAATTGGACTTGATATATGTCAACAAAGGATAGTTTTGTTAGGTGGCATTTGACACATGCGCTGTTATATTGCTGTTAATAGGGTTAGGATGTGCGCCGCTTTTGGCACCACCGGGGCTGTAGGGAGTGACACCCCCTGACCAACCTAGCGATGTTGTTGACGTTGATGGAAAGTGCATCAAGAACGAGTTTACGTACTTTAGTCACTAGAGCCCCGCGGTTGAACCGCCCATATTTGGTGATCTGGGTTCCCGGACTGCTGTACACCCCCTATTTTTCTATTTTGTTGGCAATTTTAGGTAGCAAAACATGCAGACCCCGCACATTCTGATCGTCGAGGACGAACTCGTCACTCGCAATACGTTAAAAAGTATTTTCGAAGCGGAAGGTTATATCGTTCATGAAGCCAATGATGGTGCCGAGATGCATCAGATTCTGTCTGAATTCGACATCAATCTGGTCATCATGGACATCAACCTGCCTGGGAAAAACGGCCTGCTGCTGGCACGCGAATTGCGTGAGCAGGCGAATGTCGCACTGATGTTCCTGACCGGTCGCGATAACGAAGTGGATAAGATCCTCGGCCTGGAAATCGGTGCCGACGATTACATCACTAAACCGTTTAACCCGCGTGAACTGACCATCCGCGCCCGTAACCTACTCTCCCGTACCATGAATCTGGGCAGCGGCAGCGAAGAACGCAAAAGCGTTGAACACTATCGCTTCAACGGTTGGGAACTGGATATCAACAGCCGCTCTTTGGTCAGCCCAGACGGCGAGCAGTATAAACTGCCGCGTAGCGAGTTCCGCGCCATGCTGCACTTCTGCGAGAATCCGGGCAAGATCCAATCTCGTGCCGAACTGCTGAAGAAAATGACCGGCCGCGAGTTGAAGCCGCACGATCGTACGGTAGATGTCACCATCCGCCGTATCCGTAAGCACTTCGAATCGACACCGGATACACCAGAAATCATCGCCACCATTCACGGCGAAGGATATCGTTTCTGCGGCGATCTAGAAGAGTAATCGGCAGCATCGGATACGATACAGCAAACAAAAGGCCGGATTACCCGGCCTTTTCGCTATCTGAAGCCACGCTTAACGTGTGTTCTGCCGCCACCATTCGGCCAGCATAATCCCGGTCGCCACCGAGACATTCAGACTCTCGACACTACCGGTTCCCCCGATGGAGATGCTCAAGTCCCCCTGGTGCAGGGTACCGTCAGACAGACCATCCCCTTCATGACCGACCACCAGCACGATCTTGGCCGGCAATGTTGCACGATGCAGCTGCGTCGTTCCCTTGTGGCTCGACGTCGTCACAATGGTATAACCGGCGCGCCGAAAGGTATCCAGCGTCGCGGCAAAGTCCTCGGCATCGATGGCCTGAACATGCTCGGCGCCCCCTTCGGCGGTCCGTACCGCGGCACCCGACTCTAGCGCCATGCTTTCCGGTGCCATGATGCCACGGATGCCAAAATGAGCGCAGGTGCGCATGATGCCGCCCAGGTTATGCGGGTTGGCGACACTCTCCAGCGCCAGTACACAATCGACCGCTTGCTCAGCCTGTGAGGCCAAATACTGCTGAACGTCGAGCGCACGACGTTTCTTGATCAGGAAGCAGACGCCGCCGTGATGATCGGTACCGGATGCCTTGGTCAGTTCCGCATCATCGACCACATGATAAGCCTTGCGGTTGGCCGCCATCCAGCGCAGTGCTTCACGGAAGCGAGGGGTAACCGATTGCAGGAACCAGGCGCGGACGATCGCCTCTGGACGGCTAGCAAATAGCGCCTGGCAAGCGTTCTCACCATAAACGCGCGTCTCTTCAGCCCGCTGGCGGCGCAGTTGTTCCGGGTCGATAAAGCTCTTACCGCTGATGCCACCATGATCGCTGACCTGAGCCGGGCTATCCCCCAGCGCAACCGTACGCCACGGCGAACGTTCAGCGCTCGGCTTATCCGCGCGCGCCGGGCGTCCGCCGCGTTCGTGGCGCGGACGATCGGTGCGATCGCCACGACTACGCTCAGCCCGCTCACCGCGTCCACTCTGTCCCTGGCGTCCCTTACCCGATGTCCGTGACGAACGCGCGTCCGTCGTATCCGCATCGCGGACGTACATCACTTTTACCTTACCGTTCTTACCATTCAAAGAATCGTTCATTGCTTTCTCCACCTACGCGCAGGGCGCGAAGATTACCTGATGTGAGTACGCGTTACCATACGCCTAGGATAAAAGCCCTAGTCTATTATAGTCATTGAATAAATCTGATTGTGCTAAAGAACATTCAGAATAATAATGATTAACATCTATGAAACATCGCTGATTATGATAGCTGACGTTTCACTGTTTTCTCTCCGAGGGTAATCATGAATACTGTTTGTCCTGCCTGCCATACCATCAACCGTGTCCCTGATGAACGCCGCAATGAGCAGGCGAAGTGCGGACGCTGTGCCCAGCCGCTCTTCGACGGCAAGGTCATTGAGGCCAAGGGTGAAACATTGGATCGTCTCCTGCAAGACGAGATGCCGCTTCTGATCGACTTCTGGGCACCGTGGTGCAGTCCATGCCAAGCGTTCGCTCCGATCTTCGCCGCCGTCGCCGCCGAGCGGGCCGGACAGATACGCTGCCTGAAGGTAAACACCGAAGATCAACCGGCGCTCAGCACGCGTTTCCGCATCCGTAGCATTCCGACTATTATGCTGTACCGCAACGGTCAATTGGTCGACATGCTTAACGGTGCCATGCCACAGGCGCCATTCGATGCCTGGCTTGACGAGCAACTGGCGAAACAGCCCTAATAATACACGGCCCGGAGCCATCCGGGCCGCTTAACGCTGTACCCGAGAGTAGGGCTTGTTTAGAATGACGTCTTTGTGCATCCTCCCGAGATAATCATGTCCCCCAATGCCGTACTCCGCCTGCGGGCCGAGCGTCTACGCCAGTCGACCCGGCCATTTCACGCCCGCGGTTGCCGTGTACAACGCTGTCAGCGTTGTCTGCTACCTAAGAAGCACTGTCTGTGCGCAACCCTGACGAGCTACCCGGCACATAGCCGTTTCTGCCTGATGATGTACGATACCGAGCCGCTAAAACCGAGTAATACCGGGCGCCTCATCGCTGACGTGTTACCGGATACCCTGGCCTATAGCTGGTCGCGTACCCAACCGGATCCTACGCTTCTGGCGCTCCTTGCCGATCCGCACTATCAGCCCTACGTCATCTTCCCCGGTAGCTATGCCGAGCCGCAACGCGTCGTCACCCAGGTCGCCATCGAGGCCGAACGCCGCCCGCTGTTCATCATGCTGGACGGCACCTGGCCCGAGGCGCGTAAGATGTTCCGCAAGAGCCCCTACCTGGACGGCTTCCCGGTTCTCTCCATCAATATGGCGCAGGCTCCCGGTTACCTACTACGCGAGGCGCAGCGCCCGGAGCAGTATTGCACCGCCGAAGTTGCGGCGGCGCTACTGAGTCTGGCCGGCGACCAACCCGCCGCGCAGGGGTTACGCCAGCATTTCACCCATTTCCGGCAGCAATATTTGCTAGGCAAATCGCACCCTCCAAGCGGAAACGCTGCACAGGTGGAATAAAACCTCTACTATCATGCCATCCCGTGCGTTTTAACACGCCCGCCAGAGGGCTTCCCCCGTACAGGAGGATGGCATGAGTCAACGCAGTCTCGAATCCCTGCTACGTCCCAAATCCATCGCCGTCATCGGCGCTTCCAATCAAATCGGTCGCAAT
Source organism: Edwardsiella hoshinae NBRC 105699 = ATCC 33379 (assembly GCF_000474215.1). Classification (GTDB taxonomy): domain Bacteria; phylum Pseudomonadota; class Gammaproteobacteria; order Enterobacterales; family Enterobacteriaceae; genus Edwardsiella; species Edwardsiella hoshinae. The sequence goes on from NZ_BAUC01000023.1 coordinate 148,948, forward strand.
GGCTATTTGGTCATGCAGAACCTGTTGCGCGGAGGCTTCTCCGGTCCAGTCATGCCCGTCAATCCTCGCTACCAGGCCGTGTGCGGTGTATTAGCCTATCCGTCGATCGATGCGTTACCGGGCGTACCGGATCTCGCTATCCTGTGCGTTAACCCCCAGCGCAATTTGACACTGATCGCCGAACTGGGCGCCAAGGGCTGCCGGGCGGCGATCGTCCTCGCCTCACCGGCGAGTCAAGCTCAGATGCTAAAGCAGTGCGCCCAACAGCACGGCGTGCGTTTGCTCGGCCCCAATAGTCTGGGGTTACTGGCCCCCTGGCAAAAGCTGAATGCCAGTTTCTCACCGGTACCGATCTTACCGGGCCGCTTGGCCTTCATCTCTCAATCGGCGGCAGTCTCCAACACCATTCTCGACTGGGCGCGCCAGCGTGAGATCGGCTTCTCGCTATTCGTAGCATTAGGCGATGGTCTGGATAGCGACGTCGACGAGTTACTGGATTATTTAGCGCGAGATGCGAAGACTGGCGCAATCCTTCTCTATCTGGAGCATCTACACGATGCCCGGCGTTTCCTCTCTGCCGCGCGAAGCGCGGCACGCAATAAGCCGATCCTGGTGATCAAAAGCGGACGATCGCCTCAGGCGCGTCAGGTTCTTGGCGAGGCGGCCGGGCTCGACATCGCCTATGACGCCGCCATTCAACGCGCCGGTCTACTCCGGGTACAGAACACCCATGAGCTCTTTTCTGCCGTCGAGACCCTTAGCCATATGCGTCCCTTACGCGGTGAACGATTGCTGATAATTGGCAACGGCGCCGCGCCGATCGCGATGGCGTTAGACGAGTTACAACGGCGTAACGGCCACCCCGCCGAGACGGATGACACGTTACGTAACGCGCTGTCTGGCGAGCTGACGGGAGATGTCTATTTGCGAGGTCCTATCGACCTGCGTGATGACGCCACCCCAACGCGTTACCGCGCCACACTACAACGGGTGCTCGACAGCCATTGCTACGATGCCCTGCTGATCCAGCACGCTCCCAGCGCCGCCGCGCCAGCAACCGAGACCGCACAGGCCCTGATCGAGACGCTGCGCGTGCACCCTCGCGCCAAACACATCACGTTGATGACCAACTGGAGCGGTGAGAGCACCTCGCAAGAGGCACGCCGCCGCTTTAGCGAAGCCGGCATCCCGACCTATCGCACGCCAGAAGGTGCCGTCACGGCCTTCATGCACATGGTGGAGTACCGGCGTAACCAGAAGCAGTTGATGGAGACGCCAGCACTACCGGCGGGACTGCCAGTCAATAGCGCCCTGGCTCACCGCCTGCTGACACAAGCGCAAGCCGATGGCCTCACCCGCCTCGATACCCATGAAGTGCGCGATATCCTGGCATGTTACGGTCTGGAGACCCTCCCCGGCTGGATCGCCAATGACAGCACCGAGGCGGTGCACATCGCCGAACGCGTCGGCTACCCCGTCGCCCTCAAGCTACGTTCGCCGGATATCGCTCATAACTCGGCGATCCAGGGGGTTATGCTCTACCTGCGCAATGCACGGGAAGTCGAACAGGCCGCCAACGCCATCTTCGATCGGGCCCGTCAAGCATACCCCCAGGCGCGCATCTTCGGCCTGTTGGTGCAGAGCAGCGCCAATCGTATCGGGGCGCAGGAGTTGCGCATCTGCGTCGAAAACGACGCGGTGTTCGGGCCATTGATCCTGCTAGGCGAAGGTGGCACGCCGTGGGACACCCAACGTGACGCCGCTGCCGCGCTACCGCCGCTCAACATGAATCTGGCGCGTTACCTGATCGTACAGGCACAGAAAAAGGGTCAAATTCGCCGCCGTACACCATTGACGGATCGGGATGTCGCCGGTCTAAGCCAGGTGCTGGTGCAAGTATCAAACCTGATTGTCGACTGTCCTGCCATTCAGCGTTTAGACATCGATCCGTTACTCGCCAACGGCGGTGCCTTTACCCTATTGGATGCCACACTCCACCTGGCCCCCCTTGATGCGGTGCCCGCGCGCCTAGCCATCTGCCCCTACCCGCATCAATTGCGAGAGGCTGTAACCTTACGCAATGGCAGTCCTTGCCTGTTACGGCCGATCCTGCCGGAAGATGAGCCGCTATTGCAGCAGTTCATTCAGCGCGTCAGCAAAGAGGATCTCTATTACCGTTACTTTAGTGAGATCAATGAGTTTACCCACGAAGATCTCGCTAAAATGACGCAGATCGACTACGAGCGGGAGATGGCTTTTGTGGCCGTGCAAAACAACTCGGAGGGAGAGGCAATCCTCGGCGTGACCCGCGCGCTGATCGATCCCGACAGCATCGAAGCAGAATTCGCCGTACTGGTACGCAGCGATCGTAAAGGTCTCGGCTTGGGATTCATTCTACTGGATAAGCTGATCCGCTATGCCCGCCAGCGCCAGCTACAACGCTTGCTAGGGATCACCATGCCGACCAATCGCGGCATGATCGCCCTAGCGCGTAAAGTGGGATTTAAGGTGGAAATTCTGTTAGAGGATGGCATCGTCAATCTTTCTCTCCCCCTGACGACGGATGCAACGCAAGACAGAGAAAAATGCTGAGACAATTTCGGCAAATCGTGGCAAAACATACGCAACCAGATAAAACTAGTGTTATTATCGTCCGATTCCGTTGGTTAAACTGAGCGTGTGCGACTGCCGCGCTGCACTATGACAAGAGAAGAAGCGCACTGTGATGTTGTCCAAATTTAAGCGAGCCAGACATCAACAACACCTTGCCCAGCTGCCAAAACTCCCGCAACAGGTCGGCGAGGTGGAAACGCTGTTTGCCCCGGCGGATTTCCGCCAGGCGTTGCTTGAGGCCATTGGTCAAGCGACCCAGCGGATCTATCTGGTTGCGCTGTATCTGGAAAATGATGACGGTGGCCGGGATGTGTTGAACGCGCTTTATCAGGCCAAACGTCAGCGCCCGCAGTTAGAGATTTTCGTTCTGGTCGACTGGCATCGCGCCCAGCGAGGCCGCATCGGTGCCGAGGCCAGTAACACCAATGCCGACTGGTACTGCAGCATGGCCAGCGAACATCCCGACGTCATCGTGCCGATCTATGGCGTTCCGGTCAACACCCGCGAAGCCTTGGGAGTACTGCATCTAAAAGGATTCATCATTGATGATCGGGTGATCTACAGCGGTGCCAGTCTGAACGATGTCTATCTACATCGCCATGACAAATACCGTTACGATCGTTACCACTTTATCCGTAACCCGCGTCTGGCCGGAGTGATGTGCCAATTTGTACAGTCCACGCTGCTGAGCGATCCCGCCGTACAGCGACTGGATCGTTGCGATCGTCCGAAGAGCCCAGAGATCCGCAACGAAACGCGTCAATTCCGCCATACGCTGCGCGACAGCGGCTACCGTATCCCTGCTGAGGCAGGAAACGGCGAACTCGCGGTGACCCCGTTGGCCGGGCTGGGCAAGCAAAACATTCTGAACAGAACGATTCATCATCTGATCTGTAGTACCGAGCACAAGCTGACCCTTTGTACTCCTTACTTTAACCTGCCTGCATTACTGGTTCGTGACATCATCTCGCTATTACGTCAGGGAAAACAGGTGGAAATCATCGTGGGAGACAAGAGGGCTAACGACTTCTTCATCCCAGAGAATGAACCGTTCAAAATCATCGGTGCACTCCCTTATCTCTATGAGATCAACCTGCGCCGCTTCATCAGTCGCTTGCAGCCCTACGTCGATAATGGTCAGCTCACTGTGCGTCTGTGGCGTGATGACGACAACACCTATCATCTCAAGGGGATGTGGGTCGACGATCGCTGGCAACTGATCACCGGCAACAATCTCAACCCGCGCGCTTGGCGTCTGGATCTGGAAAATGCCATCCTGATCCATGATCCCCTGGGTGAAATCCAGCATCAGCGTCAGGAAGAGCTGGCATGTATCCGCCGCCATACCCAAGTCGTTCGCAGCTATGAAGAGCTGGAGAATATCCAACACTATCCGTTAAAAGTACGTAAGCTGATCCGCCGCCTACGTCGCATCCGTGTCGATCGTCTCATTAGCCGCATCTTGTAAGCGCTGATCAGGCCTCCTGTGGGAGGCCGCCTTCTTACCCGTGCCACCGACTGCCATCCCCCCTCGCCTATACTTAGCAGTATCCTACCGTCGTTATCGGGAGGGCTACCCGGCACAGGCTCCTGCTGTTGTTCACAGGTTTGTGCTCCACCCCACTCTCACGACGCATCGCCTGTTGAGTGTCATCATCGGGTTATTCGCGCTCTCCCTTGCCGCCCCTCCTATAACGAACGGATGGAATATTGCATGAGGAAGCAGCACGTATTCGCCAGACAGAGCTACAGAATTGGTATGTCAGTTATGAACTACAGGGCGAAATCACCGCAAATGAAGCTCCCATGCAAGTAAAAAGTACGTTGCACGGCCCATATGCTAGATGTATTTAATCCGCTCGACGTACAGATCATGTCGCCACATTTCGTCATACAGCCGCAAAAGGCCGTTGGGATAAAAACGGAGGCATGGTTCTTTGCGCCGGCTTACCCAGAGAGCAACGAAACCGAGGGGGAGCCACAAGCCATAGTTCTCACAT